>CAXRBI010000073.1:0-36447 GCA_964229075.1 Alteromonadaceae bacterium
AATAAAAGGGAAGTGGGCTGCGATATTATTTTGGTTAGTAATGAAGTGGGTTATGGCATCGTTCCAATGGGCGAATTATCGCGACAGTTCGTTGATGAATCAGGTTGGTTACATCAGGACATTGCAGCGATCGCAGACAAAGTCGATTTTGTTATGGCGGGGTTAGCCATGCCATTAAGGCCTAAGGGGCGCGCTGTATGAAGGTGTTAATGGTGCAAGGCACCACCTCTGATGCAGGCAAAAGTACCTTAGTTGCCGGGCTCTGTCGGGTGTTGGCGGATGAACACATGAGTGTCGCTCCTTTTAAACCGCAGAACATGGCGTTAAACAGCGCCGTTACTGACGACGGCGGTGAAATTGGACGAGCTCAAGCGCTGCAAGCAGTGGCAGCGCGACAACGACCCATTGTTGATTTTAATCCGATATTGTTAAAACCCAATTCCGATACCGGTGCTCAAGTGATAGTGCACGGTCGTGCATTGACCAATATGGAAGCTGGCAGTTACCACGATTACAAAAAAGTGGCGATGGAGGCAGTGCTGACATCCCACCAAAGGTTAGCCAAGTCGTATGACGCCCTGATTGTTGAAGGGGCTGGTAGTCCAGCAGAGATCAATCTGCGCGAAAACGACATTGCGAACATGGGTTACGCCGAAGCCGTAGACTGTCCCGTGATATTGATCGCGGATATTGATAAGGGCGGCGTGTTTGCCCACTTAGTTGGCACGTTGGCATTACTGTCTGAGTCCGAGCAAGCGAGAGTTAATGGTTTTGTTATCAATCGGTTCCGTGGTGATATTGGTTTGCTGCAGTCTGGACTTGATTGGCTTGAACAAGAAACAGGCAAGCCGGTTTTGGGCGTTTTACCGTATTTACACGATTTAGCGCTCGACGCAGAAGATGCGATCAGCGTAAAAAATCAGGTGACTGATGCGCAAATTAACATGGCGGTTTTGGTGTTACCCCACATCTCCAACCACACGGATTTTGATGTTTTGAGGCTGCACCCCAACATCAACTTAGAGTATGTAAGTATCTTTGAACCGCTGCCGAATTGCGATCTGCTGATTTTACCTGGCAGTAAAAACGTAATTGGTGATCTTGGTCATCTGATCGAACACGCTTGGCCAAACAAAATTAAGCGACACTTGCGTTACGGGGGCAAAGTCCTCGGTATTTGCGGCGGTTATCAATTGATGGGACAAGAAATATCGGATCCATTAGGCGTTGAATCTTCGACTGCAAATCAACAAGGATTAGCTTTGGCAGAATTTGCGACGGAATTAACGGCGTCTAAGGCTCTGCATCAAGTAACGGGTAAAGCCTGTTTTGCAGATGCAAAGGTGACAGGTTACGAAATTCACTGTGGCGTGAGCCAAGGCTCGGCTCTTGATAACCCTGCGTTTTTGCTAGACAAAGACGGGACAAGCGTGCCCGATGGTTTTATCTCAGATGATCAACAACTTATGGGCACTTATGTGCATGGGCTGTTTGATGATGCAGAGTTAACACAGGCAGTATTTGATTGGGTAAAGCCCAATCACGGGATTACCCAGGCATTGGACTTATCCAGCCACAGAGAGCAACAATTAGATCAATTGGCGGACGTTTGTCGTAAACACCTCGACATGAACAAGATTAAACAGATTTTAGGGCAATAAAATGAGTGATGAGAATAAGTTAGATAAAGACCAAAAGCACAAAGAGCGCCAACAGAAGTTGAAAGAAAAGGTCGACGCTAAAATTGCTGCGGCGCAGACCGAAAAAGGTGTTTTTCAAGTCATAACAGGCAATGGCAAAGGTAAATCAACATCTGGGTTTGGCACAGTTGCTCGTTGTGTCGGTCATGGAAAAAAAGCCGCGGTTGTGCAATTTATCAAGGGCGGTTGGGAGTGTGGTGAACGCAATCTTCTTCAACAAGTTGGTGTACCTTTCACCTATATGGAAACCGGATTTACTTGGGAAACTCAGAATCGCGAGTCGGATACCCAAGCTGCGATGGAAACTTGGTCTGTGGCAAAGCAATATTTAGCTGACGAATCCATTGATTTAGTGCTACTTGATGAGCTTACATACATGGTCGCCTACGACTATGTGCCGTTAGACGAAGTTCTAGAAGCAATCAAAAACCGCCCACAGATGCAATGTGTGATTCTGACGGGCCGGGGTGCGCATCGCGATTTAACTGAACTCGCGGATACCGTGAGTGAAGTCCGAAACGTTAAACATGCATTTGATGCTGGCGTCAAAGCACAAAAGGGATTTGACTACTAGTGAAACTCGCGCGTCTATTGGTATTAGGGTGTATCCTGTTCGTTTGTTTGCAAACGCAGGCGCAAAACCCGCCCGCACAGCGCATTGTGGCGCTCGCTCCACACATTGTTGAAACGCTGTTTGACATTGGCGCCGGAGCGCAAGTCATTGCCGCGGTTGAATATTCAGATTACCCGCAGGCGGCCCTAGATTTGCCGCGAGTTGGCGGTTATCACGGCGTTCAGCTAGAAAAGTTACTGGCGTTGAAACCCGATTTAATTATCGTCTGGAAGTCGGGCAATAAAGCCGCAGATATCGCCAAAATGGAGCAGTTAAAGCTGCCACTTGCATACAGTGATGCGAAGTCGATTGATAAGTTACCAGAAGAAATTCGTTATTTTGGCCAACTTAGCGGACATCAACAGCAAGCAGAACAGGTTGCGCTTGAGTTTGAACGTGATTTGGCTCAGTTGAGGCAAGCCTATTCTGCGTTACCGCCAATTCGAACATTCTATCAGCTTTGGTCAAATCCATTGATGACAGTAAATAAGACAACCTGGATCCATCAGATTCTACAGATATGCGGCGCGGAAAATGTGTTTGCTGACAGTACCACAGGCTATCCCCAGATTGGGCTTGAAAATGTTTTAGTGAGTAGGCCGGAGGTCATCATTCGACCACAAGAAAAGTCTGACAAACCACAACCTAAAATTGATTGGCAACCGTGGCAAGCGATTCCCGCGGTTGCGAAAAAGCAGTTTGTAGAGATAGATGCAGATCTCGTCCATCGGTATAGCCGACGTATGTTGTTGGGCGTCGAAGACATGTGCGGCAAGTTAAACCAATTTAGATAAAAGTTCGATTAGCAAATAGTGGTACAATCGCTGCCTATTTGATGTAACGGGAAAGTAAACGATGAATCCAATTCTACAACTTCTAAAAGAAGCCAACATCAGCGATGAGCAGATACGCTCTATTTTTGAAGAATTAACAACGAACCCTTTGATGGCGATGGCGACCATTGGTCAATTAGGTATCGCGCCAGAAAAACTGCAGCCTGTGATGACTCAAGTCATGATGAATCCAGATTTAATCAAACAAGCAGTGGATGAACTTGGGTTGGATTACTCAGCGGTTGAAAAAGCCAAAGACCAGCTAAACAACCAATAAACCTATCTTTGTTGAACAGCACTCTTAACATCTGCTTATCAGTGTCTGTTTATAAAAAAACGTAAATTCAACTAGGGGAAGTCGTTGCAATTACGACACTGCCCCCGCAACGGTGATAAAGCGTCGCTTTTCAGTCCGAGTACCTAGTTGGGTTTTAATTTAAATCACCATCTCAGCATGGTTTATGTGGCGCGGCGGGCACCACAGGATGAGGAAAATGAAAGTAAATAAACAATCTAAACTAGCAGTCGCAGTTCAAGCGGCATTCGTACTTGGAATCAGCGGTCAAGCAACGGCAAATCAAGAGATAGAAAAAATCACCGTCACCGCAAATCGCAGTGCACAAGATGCATTTGAAGTGCTGGCTTCACAAGTCGTAATTGACCGAGAGCAGATAGAACAAATTCAACCGGACTCTACTTTAGATTTATTGCGCACAGTAGCGGGGTTCGACTTTACTCAACAAGGCGGTTTTGGTCAGCAATCTTCGGTGTTTATCCGTGGTGCAAACGCCAACCACACCTTAGTGTTAGTCGATGGTCTGCGTGTGGGCAGTGCAACGTTGGGCACAACGGAGCTGCAAAGTATTTCGCCAGCAATGATCGAAAAAATCGAAATCGTTAAAGGTCCAAGAGCTGCGCTTTGGGGGTCGGACGCAATAGGTGGTGTGATTCAAATTTTTACCCGCAAACTGGAAGGTAATGAGATAACCGCAGAGATCATTGCAGGTACGGAAGGCCACAGACAAATTCAAGCTGCCTTCGGTTTTACCCATGGTAACGGCGGCACGACGATTTCATTTAACAAACAAGAGGCCGACGGCTTCGACGTATTGGCTACCGCGGAAGACGACAAAGACGGATATGACTATGCCTCTTTTAGCCTTCGTGGCGAACAAACTCTGTCAGAATCGTTAGAGCTAAACTGGCAGTTTGCGAAAAACAAAAACAATACTGAGTACGACAACGCTTGGGGCGGCAATAATCAGGCAGAGTCAGACAATTACGTTTGGTCTTTGGGCGCTAATGTTGCGCACAACTTTGCTGGATACGAACATCTAACGACTATCACAGCGGGGCAAAACCAGGACTCTAACCGCAACTTTCGAGCTGATGGTGCGACGGCGGAAACTGTATTTGAAACTAACCGTAATCAATTAAGCGTAGTTAACACGACTCGCTTAGATGAATCATTGTCAGTGGTGACTGGGGTAGATTTTGCCGCGGAAGAGATCGAAAGCACAACTGAATACGTTGATGCTGAGCGTAACGTGTTTGGCTTATTCGCGCAGGTTGGCGCTGAGCTAGGTAATGTAAACCTAGAGGCTGCATTGCGATTTGACGATGTTGAAGGGGTTGATTCAGAAACTAGCTACAACTTTGGAGCGGGTTACGAAGTAACTGAGCAATCGAGAGTGGTTCTAACCCATGGTACAGGATTTAAAACGCCGACATTTAATGATTTGTATTTCCCGGCTGATGCATATTCTGCAGGTAACCCAGATCTTAAATCAGAACGTTCTACGACAACGGAATTGGTTTATGAACAGGGATTTGAATTCGGCAAGTTGGCGCTTAGCGTTTACGAGTCTGAAATTGAAAACTTAATTGAGTGGGCACCCGATCAGAACTTTTTCTATCAGCCAAGAAATGTCAGTGCTGCCGACATTAAAGGTGGCGAGATTGCGTTGACTTACACTGGCCAATACGTCACTCACAATGTCAATTACGCGTATGTTGAAGCGGTTAATGCAACTACAAATGAGCAGTTGATCCGTCGTTCGAAACATCATTTCAATTACACGGCCGCGGCTCAAGTTGCTGGGGCGGATGTGTATGTCGAATACGCGTACAAAGGCGATGCTTATGACATTGGTTACGACGAAAACTTTAATCAAGTACGTATTACGTTGCCAAGTTACGGTCTATTAAGCGCTACAGTTGCTTATCCTCTGAACGATAACTTCACTGTAAAAGTGAGGGTCAGTAACGCACTGGATAAAGAATATAGTACGGCTAACAACTATAACGCACAGGGGCGCACTGCCTATATTGGTGTCAGTTACGAGATGTAATTAAGCCGAAGAAAGAAGGAAATGCGACAATTGCATTTCCTTTTTTTTGGCCGTAACCTGATGGTTATTCGTACAATTGATTACATTTGTAAGCTGTAGACCCGCTATACTTAATACGTCGAAATGAATAGGAGATTCGAATGAAACAGTTTTTTGTTACTGCATTGTCTTTAGCCCTAGTGGCTTGCTCGTCAACGACGATGACATCAAAGGAAAAAACCGAGGCTTATGAACAGTTCACTGTCGTTGAAAAGCTTGAGCAGGTCGATAAGATCGTTTCGTTTAAGTTTGATTCTTGGACTTCGTTGGGTAAACAACACCTGATTCTCTATCGACGTTTTAACGAGCCGTACTTGATTACACTGCAGCGCAATTGCCCAGACTTGGATTACACCATGCAAATTGGAGTAAACAATAGCGGTAGCACCTTGTATGCTAAGTTTGATTACATCACGGTACCAGAAGCCATCCCGGGAGCACTTCCAGTTCGTTGTCACATAAAGACAATTCATAAACTCAGCAAAGAGCAGAAAAAAGCGCTTGTAGCAATTGGTAAGGAAACCAAGAACGATAAAACGACAAATGATGAAAGTGTCGAATCGGAACAAGCCGAATAGCAGAAACAAAAAAGCCGCTCAAAGCGGCTTTTTTAATGGCAGTTTATGAGGTTCTTCTAGAGTTTAATAGCAGAGCAACGAGTGCTAGAACAGCAATAGAGTAAGGCTCATTGACTGGCAAGGCTTTGATGGCCAGAGAGAAGTAAACTTGCTCTTGGTTGTGTGCATTTTCATGCCAGATCCATTGGGCGGCTGCATCGATACCAGCGATTTCGCCCCACGGAGCAACGCCGTTACTGCCGTTAATGACACTGACTTCAGATACACTTCCCCAGCCGTTAAGGCCAAGCGTCCAATCGTCAGCATTAGTAAGTATGTGGTTACTGCCGTTGACAAATTCGTGGCTGTTACCCGTTAAAGAAAACTCCCCAAGAAAACCAGCAATGCCACCTAAATCTTGTGCGAAGACGTGCAGAAAATAATCAACACCGGCGTCGAGTTCATACTCAAACGTGTCAGTTTGTTGCCAATCTTCTCCAGACGCCACTTTGATGCCTTGTTCAGAGTCATCGGTACTAATGAAGGTCGAGTGTTTGTTATCAACGTTCATGCTGCCAAAAATTATGCCTGCATTGGCGTTGCCGGTTAGGGCAAAAGCAAGTAACAAACAAAGACTAAAACTGCGCATAGTGTTATCCCCCATAGCGTAATGATGGTATATCACCATTATAGCGTAATGATGGCATATCACCATTATAGCCTAATGATGGTATATGACCATTCAAAAAATAAGCCACTGTGAACCAACAGAGTATTGGCGTTTGTTGGAACGTAAAACTGGATTAGTCGTTGCAAAAAATTTGCGTTGGGTTGTCATGTAAAAGAGTAGAGTGCAAGCGCGAAGGCGATAGCAAAAATCCCCATAAATCGGGCAATTGTCGTCGTCAAACTGCATGCCCAATTCAGTAAGGCAATAAATCGTTGTTGGCCGATTATGGCAAAGACAAGCGCGGCCAACACAAACAAGACACCGATAATTTGAAATATCATCGGCTGGCGTGCGTCGCTTGCAACCGCTAAAAACACTGCGCCAAATAGCATTCTTGCGATTATGGCTGCAGCATATACAACCTTGGAGTTTCTATGTTTATGAATTGCGTCAATGACCGCCGAGGGTTGATAGACAACTGTCACGCCGGCAAGCAAAATGAATATGCAAAATACTTGTATCACAGCCATTATTCCGCTCTTTAAGTAAGTCCCTTTGTTTCTTTATTCTAGGAAGCATGTTGGAGTGCTGCGGGATTAAGGTGTACTTTTTTGATGAACATCAATGTTTAGCGGTTGGCAATAATTGCCGTCTTTGTTCCAAGTTTGCCGCTTTTTTACGCAAGTTTGGCCGTAATTGTTTGCGTTTTATTTCCGTATTGTTAATGGTAAATATTACTTTGTCTGTTCAGTTTGAGTCCTGGGTTGCAAGGAGTTGGTTGAGCTGTTTGACAATCAGTTTGTCACTGATTTCTGTGGCGATGACTTTAGCGACGATAAGGCTCGCCAGTAATGACCCGAGCAATAACCACAGTGAATAACCAAAGAGCAAATATACTCCACCACAAATGATGCTAATCGACAGCAGTCGAATAACAATCGAGATGAACTTTAAATAGGGCAATTTGTTACAGGCTTGATCTAATAGATTGAACTGCTCGCTGCGTTCTAGGTGGGCAAGTTCATCGAAGTAATCGATGTATTGTTTGATGTCCATATATGTTGAGTTCAGTGCAATCTTGGTGTCTTTACTTTAACCTCTGCGGGGAAGTATGCCAAATGGATTTATCGTTTTCTCATGGTGCATCAACTCGACAGATGTCGGTTGTCCACTTCGCGGCGATAAAATCGATTAGGCCTCTTACTCTTGGTGTTTGATAACTTCGTGAAAGATAGACTGCCCAAAGCGGGCTTTTGTGAGTTTGATAGTCGGTTAATATCGGTATTAATCTGCCCTCGGTGATTTTCGGATTGGCCAAGTCACAAGGGCTCCAAACAATGCCTTTACCTCTCTCAGCAAGGGTTATGAGCATCTCTAAAGCGTTGGCTTGTACGTTTGACTCAGGCACATGGCGTTCGACTCGGTTGTCTTTGCTAAATGTCCACTCTGGATTACTAAAATGCACAAGGCAATTGTGTTCGCTCAAATCGGATGGTGACTTGGGCAGCCCGTGTCTCGCTATGTATTCGGGGGAGGCTAATAATACAGATTCGATATTCATCAAGCGTCGAGCGATCAGGTGATCTTCTGGCTGTTCTATGTATCTCAGGGCAAGGTCAACACGTTCATTAACGAGTTCGCTATAGCTATCTGAGGCGACGACATCGAGCGTCACTTCTGGATGCAATTCGGTAAACTCATCTATTACCTCAATCAGTAGATTTTGTGCCAAACCTATCGGGGAAGCGATGCGGATTTTGCCCTTAAATGTGCGCTGCTGAGCTTCAGCGTTTAACTCCATTGCGATGGTTTCGTTGAGGATTTTTTGGCAAAAGATCAGTGCTTCTTCACCTGCCGGGGTAAGACTGACTTTACGTGTCGTTCGGTTCAGTAAACGCTGCTTTAACCATGCTTCCATTTGTTGCACATGCCGAGTGACTTGTAGGCGAGAGGTGTCTAGCTGCTCTGCTGCCTGAGTAAAGCTGCGGTGAGTGGCAACCTCTACATAGGTTCTGATAAGTGTGATCTTGTCCATTGTTATCAAAAGTTGAAATAAATATGTTTTTAATGATTAATTTATTTCATTTTGCTGTGATTTTAAACTGCAACCATTAATTAAATAGGAGTATGAAAATGAAAGTTGCAGTGTTAGGCGCCAGTGGTTGGGTTGGCAGCCACGTATTAGCAGAGTTACAGCAGCGTCAACTTGAAACCGTTGGCTTAGTTCGTCAGCCGACGGATAGCATAAAAGGCGAGGTTCGGGTATTGGATGTGATGGATGCGTCGGTTGACTACGAGACCTTATTGGCGGATGTGGATATCGTGATCAGTGCCGTTGCAGCACGTGCTGAAAATAACCACGAGATTTTCGCTGAAGCCGCAAATCGATTGTTAGCTGTGTTGCCAAGTACACAGGTTAGACGTTTGATATGGGTTGGAGGCGCCGGCTCTTTAGAGGTTGCTCCAGGAGTGCCTTTGGTTTCAGTGCCTGATTTTCCCGAAGAGTATAAAGACGAAGCACTTGGGCAGAGCCAAGCGCTGGAGGTATTCCGAGCGTTTACAGGTGAGTTGGAGTGGACATTTGTGAGTCCTGCGGCTGAGTTAGTCCCGGGCGAAAAGCAGAGCCAGTATCGTACGACAACTGATCAGTTGTTGTCAGACGCAGAAGGGCGCAGTTGGATTTCCGTGGCGGATTTTGCCTATGCGCTGGTGGATGAGGTGGTTGAAGGTAAATATCTGAACCAAAGAATTGGGTTTGCCTATTAGTACCTATGTATTTTCTGCTAAGGAGGCTGTTGCCTCCTTTTCTTTTCTAAAAAACTTACTTTGATCCTTTGCATAATTTTATCCAGTAATTATACTGTATATATATACAGTTTGGTGGTGATTATGTTAGAGCTAGATAAGTATCAACATCAGGGACTCATTTGGTATGGCAACCGTAATGACAAATTAGAAGGTCGAATCCCTTGCGGCTACCCGGAACTAGACAAAGTGTTGTCTGGTGGTTGGCCTAAGCAAGGCTTGTTTGAATTCAAAACGCCGGTTGGTATAGGCGAAATACGCCTCGTTTTGCCGTATCTACAGCACAAACAAAGTCTTGGCTTATTGGTATTTATTGGTTCGCCAACGTTATTGAACGCTGAGTTTTTACTGGCCAATGACATTGATTTGAACCGTGTATTGGTATTGCCTATTTATGAGCCTGAACAGGCATTATGGGCTGCCGAACAATGTTTAAAAAGTGGCTGTTGCAGTACGGTTATGCTGTGGCTTAATCAATTGAGCGTGAAGCAGGCGAGACGTCTATTGTTGGCATCTGAGCAAGGAGAAAGCACAGTGTGTTTGTATCGCGCAGTGCAAACGGCCAGTCAATTTTCAATTCCTTCGACATTAAGCATGTCACTCAAGGCCAGTGACTTAGGCCTGTCACTGAAAGTAGATAAACAAAGAGGCGGACAAGCAAGCGACGACTTGGTGATTAATATGTGGCAAAAGTGGCCAGATTTAAGTACTAAGCCAGTTTGCCATCGTAATGTGTTGCCGTTTCCAAAGTCTGCAAATCATTAATTGAGTTAGTCTCTGATGTTATGGTTATACATTGATTTTTATGCGTTGCAGCTTGATGCCTTGTTATTGACTCAAGACGCCAAAGTTCGCCATGAAGATTCAGAGCCTGACGTTTTGGTGTTAGTTAATGCCAAAACCAATCGTGTGGTGCAGCTTAATGATGTCGCTTTAAAACATGGCTTAAAAACCGGTATGGGGATCGCAACAGCGGTGTCGCTGCACCACGATGTGCAAGTTATGGAATACCAACCAGAGCGGGAGCGTGACAAGCTAAAGCAAATTGCGCAGTTGCTCTACGATTACACTGCTGATATTGCATTGGCACCACCGCAAGGTTTGCATTTGCGAATTGATAATATGTTTCGGCTCTATGGTGGCTTAGAGAACTATTGGCAAAGTCTATCTAACACCCTCAGTTCGTTAGGCTATCGTTTTCGCTATGCCACTGGAACAACACCGCTAATGTCCAAACTATTGGCTCAGCAGGGGTTTAATCAATTACTTGATCAACCAAAACAACTCAAGCAGGCATTGGCTCAGTTGCATATTGAGCAACTGGAGATCGACCAGAAAACCGCAGAGACCTTGAACCGAGTTGGGATTAAAAAATTGCAGCAGTTGATACAGCTGCCCATGAAGGAACTGGCCCGACGGTTTGATATTCAGGTGTTGAACTACATAGGAAAAATGCTCGGTGAACTAAAACATGGGTTGCAGTTTTATACGCCTCCGCCTTATTTTTCTGCGGATTTGGAGTTGATGTTTGAGATCAGCAACACGCAAGTGTTACAACATCCCCTTAAAAAATTACTGGCTCAATTAGAAACGTTTTTACAGATGCGTAACTTGGTCACTCAGCAGATCAATGTGCATTTGTTTTACCGACATCAAGAGTCGATTACCGTGTCATTGAGTCGTGCCAGCGGTGAATATAAACAAGAGAAGTGGCTAGCGTTGCTGCAGTTAAAACTGGAGTCTGTGAAATTAACGGAGCCGGTTGTATCTGTCCAGTTACAAGCCAAAGTATTGCAACCTATGACAACAGGGTCGCAATCTTTATTTGGGCAAAAACAACCTAACATCAGTCAAGAAGAGCTGATAAGTATGTTGCAGGCAAAAGTTGGTGAACAAAAGGTGTTCTCTCTATTAGCAAATGATCAACATAACCCAGCTTGGGTAACCGCATATCAGTCAGCGGAGCATGTTAGCTCAAATAGCAGTAACCTCTTGAGCAAAGAGCATATTAAACCTCGACCAAGCCTGCAGTTAGCCGAACCGATTTTGCTTAAAGACAAGGTGACCATTCTACAAGGCCCTGAGCGTTTGCAAACGGCTTGGTGGCAACAGGCGATGATTCAGCGAGATTATTATGTTGCTCGAAGTCATGACGGTAAACTTTGTTGGATTTTTAAGACACCACAAAAGCAGTGGTTCATACAGGGGTATTTCGCCTGATGACTCGCAACAAAGATAAAGCTAGCGCTCTAAGGTCATACCAAAGTGAGTTATAGCGAGCTCAGTTGTTTTTCAAATTTTTCTTTTTTGAAAGGCGCATCTCACCCCGAAGAGTTAGTCTTACAAGCGACACTGTTTGGCTACAATGCAATAGCAATAACTGATGAGTGTTCAGTTTCAGGGGTAGTGCGTGCTTACTCTCAAATAAAAAAGGATGAGCTTCCGATAAAGTTAATTGTTGGAGCCTACTTTCAGTTTCAGCAGACATTAAAGTTTACTCTGTTGTGTCCGACCAGAGCCGCTTATGGTGAGTTATGCCGTATTATTACCAATGCTCGTCGACGCTGCATTAAGGGCGAATATGAACTTTCAGAATGGGATTTAAAGTCACTGAAACACTGTTTAGTGATCTGGCACCCGACAGGAGAAGAAAGCGACGATAAGACTTGGGGAGCATTTTTAATTGGACTCAATGAGGAGATTAAACATCGAATTTGGCTCGGCATCACTCGTCATTTAGTCGCTGACGAGCATCATTATTTAGAGCATTGTGAACTGTTATCTCAGCAGTTTCAATTACCGCTGGTGGCTTGTGGTCAAGTGTTAATGCATAACCCAGAGCGATTGCCGCTGCAGCATGTTTTAACAGCCACTCGCTTAGGCACTCAAGTAGAAAGATTGGGACGAGATGCTAGTAGTAACGCGGAAGCAACACTACGACCGATTTCAAAACTGGCCAAATTGTATAAGCCAGAATGGATATTTGAAACCTTACTGATCACTCAGCGCTGTCAGTTTGATATGGCTGAGCTCAAGTATGAGTATCCATCAGAACTGATCCCGAAAGGTTCCACCCCCACTGAATATCTAAGAGTATTGGTCGAGAAAGGCAAAACGCTGAGGTTTCCTGATGGGGTGCCCGATAAGATTGAAGATATTATAGAAAAGGAACTCATACTGATTGCCGAGATGGGTTATGAGCACTTTTTCATTACCATTTATGACATCGTTCAATTCGCCAAAAAAGAACAGATCTTATACCAGGGAAGAGGTTCAGCGGCTAACTCTGTGGTGTGTTACTGCTTAGAAATTACCGCGGTAGATCCGTCTCAGATTAATGTTCTATTTGAGCGTTTTATTTCTAAAGAACGCAACGAGCCACCTGACATTGATGTTGATTTTGAACATCAGCGGCGTGAGGAAGTCTTCCAGTACATTTACCAAAAGTACGGCAGAAACCACGCCGCAATCGCCGCAACAGTTGTGACCTATAGGCTAAAGAGTGCGATTCGAGAGGTCGGTAAAGCGCTTGGTTTTAATGAAGTGCAGTTGGAATTTTTTATTAGGAATATTAACCGTCGAGATAAGCACGCCAATTGGTCTGAGCAAGTGACGGAGTTGGGTCTCAACCCGCAATCTTTGAAAGGGCAACAATTCATTCAATTGGTGGATCAAATACGCGGGTTCCCAAGGCATTTATCACAACATGTGGGTGGCTTTATAATTTCTTCTGGTCCTTTGTACGAGTTAGTTCCTGTCGAAAATGCGGCAATGGAGGGGCGTACGGTCATTCAGTGGGACAAAGATGATCTTGAAACATTAGAGTTACTCAAAGTCGATGTATTGGCTTTGGGTATGTTAACTGCCATCCGTAAAAGTTTTGATCTCGTGGAAACGTTTTACCAACGCACTTTGTCGATCGCAGAGATTACGGCTACCGGTGATGACTCGGCGGTGTATGAAATGATTTCCAAAGCTGACACCATTGGTGTGTTTCAGATTGAATCTCGTGCTCAAATGAGCATGTTACCTCGATTAAAGCCTGCTTGTTACTATGACTTGGTTATCCAAATAGCGATTGTCCGCCCGGGCCCAATTCAAGGCGGCATGGTGCACCCATATTTAAAGAGACGTATGGGCATTGAAGCCATCACATATCCCTCAGAAGCGGTGAAAGGTGTGTTGGGGCGAACGATGGGCGTGCCTATTTTTCAGGAACAAGTGATTAAATTGGCTATGGTCGCCGCCGGTTTTACCGGGGGCGAAGCAGATCAATTGCGAAGGGCGATGGCAAAATGGAAGCGAAACGGCGAGCTAACTAAGTTTCAGCGCAAATTGATTAATGGCATGTTGGAACGAGGTTATGAACAAGAGTTCGCAGAACGCGTGTTCCAACAGATTTGTGGGTTTGGTGAGTACGGCTTTCCCGAATCGCATTCCGCCAGCTTTGCGGTACTGGCGTATGTTTCTGCTTGGCTCAAGTATTACTATCCAGAAGTATTTTATTGTGGCTTGATGAACAGTTTGCCTATGGGGTTTTATTCGCCTTCGCAACTGCTCCAAGATGCACAAAGGCATAACATCGAGGTCCGCCCGATTTGTATTAATCACTCATCGTGGGATCATCAATTAGAGCAAAAGGGACAACAACTGGCGTTGCGCTTGGGCTTTCGATTAGTGAAGGGGATTCGGCAGGCTACAGTGAGCAAGTTAGTTGATTATCGCCAACAGAGGCCATTTACTCATATTGCCCAGCTTAAACACCTACATATTGCCGCCAATGAATTACAGGCTTTGGCCAGCAGTGATGCGTTAAAAAACATTGCCGGAGACCGCTATTCCAGTCGATGGCAAATGATGGACCTGGAGCATGAGATGCCATTGTTCAATCAAGAGCACTTGCAAGCCTCTGAGCCTGCGCACGAATACCAATACCAACCGACTGAATTTGAAGAGTTAATTGAGGATTATGCCTCGACCGGGCTCAGTGTGACACGCCATCCAATTCGGTTATTGCGAGAAGCGAACTGTTTGGGGCGTTACACGGCTGCGTCACAACTGGTGCATGTAAAACATCAAACTCCGGTTACTGTTGTTGGCCTAGTGACTGGCAGGCAAAGTCCGGGAACGGCTTCAGGAGTCACCTTTGTGACGTTAGAGGACGATACTGGCAATACAAATGTTGTGGTGTGGGTCGCAACGGCACGAGCGCAAAAACAGAGTTTTTTAACCTCCAAGGTGTTAAAAGTGAAAGGTATCTTGGAAAAAGAGCAAGAAGTCACCCATGTTATTGCCGGCAAGTTGATCGATCTTACCTCAGAGTTAGAGCAAATAGAGCTTAACTCCCGTGATTTCCACTAATTTCAAAAATTTACAACATTTATAGATCCTAAATTAAAGACAACAACTATCTTTTATTACATCAAGGTCTAAATAAACTAATTCAAACGTTTGTTTTAATTTTTAGTTTAAGTAGTATGACCAGTTAGAAAACAAATATAAAAACGAAAGAGATAGAACATGAGTCAGTATAAAGCCCCAGTTAACGACATGAATTTCTTGTTGTTTGACGTATTCAAAGCGCATGAATTCTGGCAGCAAAGCCCACAACTTAGTGAAGCTATCGAGCCTGAAACTGCAAAAGCCATCATTGAAGAAAGTGCCAAGGTCACTGAAAGCGCGATTGCGCCGTTCTCACGAGATGCCGATGAAACCGGTGTCAGTTGGGACGATGGCAAAGTGACCACTCCCGAAGCTTACAAAAACGCTTTCAATGTCGTAGCTGAGGGCGGTTGGATAGGCCTTGCAGGCGATCCTGAGTTTGGCGGTATGGGCATGCCAAAAACATTAGCAGGAATGCATGAAGAAATGATGTGCAGTGCCGACTTAGCATTTGCCCTGTATCCAGGTTTGACGGCGGGGGCGTGTCTTGCAATTCGCGCCCATGCTTCAGACGAGCTAAAAGAAACTTACTTGCCCAACATGTATGCAGGCGTTTGGGCTGGCAGCATGTGCTTGACGGAATCTCATGCCGGTTCTGATTTAGGCATCATTAAAACCAAAGCGGTGGATAACGGCGATGGCTCTTACGATATTACAGGCAGTAAGATTTTCATCTCGGGTGGTGAGCAAGACTTGACTGAAAACATCATACACCTTGTTTTGGCAAAGTTACCTGATGCGCCAGAAGGGTCTCGCGGTATTTCTTTGTTCATCGTCCCTAAGTTCCTAGTCAATACCGATGGCACTAGTGGTGACTTCAACCACGTAAGTTGCGGCTCAATCGAACACAAAATGGGAATACACGGCAGTGCGACCTGTGTGATGAATTTTGATGGTTCCAAAGGTTACCTTGTAGGCGAAGTCAACAAAGGTTTGGCCTGCATGTTTACCATGATGAACTACGAACGTCTTTTGGTTGGTTTGCAAGGCTTAGGCGCTGCTGAACGTTCATATCAGAACGCACTGGCCTACGCGTTGGATCGCGGTCAAGGCAAAGGTCTACCACGTATGAGCGATGGTGCGACGGATCCAATCATCGTTCACGCTGATGTTCGCCGTATGTTACTGAACATGAAAGCACTAAATGAAGGTGGTCGGGCGTTTACAACCTATGTATCCACTCAACTAGATGCGGCTAAATACGGCGCCGATCCTGAACAGGCCAAAGTGGCAGATGCCAAAGCCCAATTGTTGACTCCAATTGCAAAGGCATTTGTGACAGATATCAGTTTAGATATGTGTATCACTGGCCAACAAGTGTTTGGTGGCCACGGCTATGTCCGCGAATGGGGACAGGAACAATTGGTAAGGGACACTCGTATTACTCAAATTTACGAGGGCACCAATGGTATTCAAGCGATGGATCTCATTGGGCGAAAGATTGCTTTTAACAAGGCTGAAACAGCTAAGCTGTTTGTTGAAGAGATTAAAACCTTCGTTGCCGAAAACCAAGCAGGATTTGAACAAGAGTTTGAGCAGTTGTCACGGGCTGTAGATTCACTGGTTGAAGTGACAGGCGAAGTGCTAGCAAAGGCTGCTAACAATCCAAACGAACTTGGGGCGGCAGCGGTTGATTACTTGCATATGTTTGGTTACGTCATGTACGGCTATATGTGGGCAAGAATGATGGTAGCGGCGTCTGCGCATCAAGACGCGTCATTTGTAGCGTCTAAATTAAAGACTGGTAAGTACTATTTCAGCCGAGTCTTACCTAAAGTAGAAAGCCTAAAATTACAAATTCAATCGGGCGCAGACAATCTGTATGAGTTCGATGTAGAAGAGTTCTGATAATAGAGAACAATCCCAACCGAGCAAAGGCGCAGAGTAAACTCCTGCGCCTTTTTATTTGCTTTTTATTGTACTAAAGCGCTGGAATACTTTTCGATGAAAGATTGATAAAATTCTTTGCCTTTGCTGTTCACAAGGGTATTTAAGCGCAAAACTGTGATACCAGTAAATCGACCTTGAGCGAATTGCTGATCTATGTTCTTCCAACCAAAGCTGTTGGTAATACCCGCAGCCAGTGAGTTTTCACCTTTGACATTAACCCGCATCGCTTCAGCTTCTTGGGTAAATGATTGTACTAAAGTGTTTGCAAGCGAATACGCAGGCTCGCCAGGGCTGTCGGCCATTTCTAAGGTGGTGAAATGGAGGATGATTTGTCTTCCATCTAGGGGCGTTTTTGCCAGCTTAATGACGTTGGCATACCCGCTGCCTTGCTCTATTGTGGCGGGGAGGAGTCCAGTGGCAATCTCTGCAGCTCGGTGCCATTTTCCAGTCTTTGCCATCAACCAATGAATACCGGGAATTTTGTAACCGAGAGGTATCGTTCGAAACGCACTTATAAATGCTTGATTGCTAGCCTTCAACAGCGTTTCGCCGTGATTTATTAATGCGGAGTGGAACCAATCGATTGTTTCGAGGCAATGCTGTTCCGCGCAGAGCTCAGGTTTTGCAGGCTCGATGTCGTCAAATGACCGAAATTTGGTCTGCCAATGTCGATTTAGTTGGCCAATATTGCCGTATTTCTGATGCAGGTAATTTCGGAAATCAGCAACTGCGAGTGAACCATACACTTGCCAGCCGCCTCGCGTCGGGTAATGAGTGCCAGAGTCGTGTTGATTATATGAAGGCAGACGCAGTTCCCCTGCTGGTCCCATGCTGATGTTTAGCTCATCAATATGATCCGCTATATCTGCATATTGTTTTTCAAATGCTTGCATAAATTCTATGTATTGTGGGACTGCATATTCATTCGCCCACAAAGATAGGTACTCGTTTGAAAAGTTACCTTGCTCGCTTTTGTACTTCAATGCATTGCTTGGCAGGTTTTTGTATTGATTCCAGATCCAACGAGGCAGTGATACATTGCAGTCGTCATTAACGTTACCTCCGCATTGATGAAAAGACATAATTGGTATGATGCGAAGCTCATGTTCGAGAATGGTTTCAAAGATTCTGTCGTAGTAGCTCCAATCAAACAGCTGATCGCCAGCTTGCTCTACGGTGCCCCACCAAACATCTATCGTGACTGCTCGTACGCCTATGGCTTTGGCGGCTTTAAGATCCGCAGTGAAGGTTTGCCATTGCGACTCTGTTTCTAGCCAAAGCGGCCCCATAACATTAGGGGTGAATGAATTGGCGTTTTTTGCATTGAGGCTGCATACCATCAATATGGATAGTATCGCTACCCACAGCGTTCCTTTAAAAGCTATTCTCATGGCCCTATTCCTTGTGAAAGAGAGGATGTGGAGATTGAGACTATAAGATAACTCGTTGAAAGTTTAACAACATACGTATGCGAGAAATTAGGTACAAATTTGTATCTTGTTTGAGTCGAATATGAGCTCCACTTTGTTTCCATATTTGATATCTACAATGAATGGGCAAACTACTTCAATGGTGTACTCGTGTTGGAAGTGTTCCACTTTTGTTTCTGGGTGAGGTAAGTACCAGTAGGCATGGTAACGCTGTTTTTTATAGACTAACGTGAACGAAACAAATGAAAATGTCTCCTGTGGTAAGTGAGTGGTCCAGGTAACATTTTCAAAGTGAAAGTCAGCCTTACGTATGCTTAATTTGATAGGCAATGTGCATAGATTTAAGGTGCCGTTATGGCAGGCAGAGAGATCTAGACCGAGCTGTTTAAACTTCGGTTTTTGTGCGGCGATTGTGCCGACCGGGAATCGTTCATCGCCATTTTGACCGGATGCCACACGGTGTCCTTGCATGAGAGTCGCTGTAAAAGATTGTGTCGACACTGTACTGGCCATATTGAGCTTTCGATATATTCTTTATACCTAGGAGTTGGGAATATTCAAGGATTGCGGCCATTTAACTTAAGAGAGCAATATGGATTTCGTTTTTTATATCCTACTAACCCTGTTTTTCACGTCCGCCACACTTTCGGTGATCTTCTATATGGCCTGGTCTCAAATGGGCCGAAAAACCTTTGTTCTATTATGGGCGATTACGTTCGCTATTGCAGCGGTTCAGAGATTAGGGAATATTTTCAAGGACAACTTCCCCTCTTACGACTTGTATTGGATGGTAGTCTGCATCCTATCCATCTTGACGGTCTCCTTTGGCACGCAAGGACACGTTCAACGAGTTGGAGCTAATGTATCCAAACCTTTGTTGTATGGCAGCGGCCTTTTAACTGTGCTGGCAACGTTTTGGTTTACCTATATTCAGCCGCATACCGGCTTGAGAATGTCCATTTACTTGTTCCACAATGTAGTGTTTCTATTTTATGTTGCATGGTTGGTTGTGCGTTTCCGGCGACGTCCGTTATTGGCTGAGTGGGGCGCGTCTGTTTCTTATTTGTCTTTGGCGGTTTTCCAATTAGTCGCTGCCATCGTGGCGTTGATGCAAGGGGCGCAACCGGACGACTCGTTGTTGCAATGGTACGCTGTCATTAACTTTACCACCTTGCCCGCATCTTTTATTGCAATGGGGCTTTTTGTCGTCTTTATTCTGGCGTCGGATATGGCTGAAGAAATGAAAGAGTTAGCCACGACGGATTCATTAACGCCTTGCTTAAACCGGCGCGGGTTTTACGAAAAGGCCAAAAACTTGATTGATAGCTTGAGCGTTAAGAATCAACCGGCTTATTTGTTGTATTGGGACATCGATAAGTTTAAGCGGATTAACGACACCTATGGCCATGCGGCGGGTGACAAAGTTCTGGTTGAATCTTGCACAAGAGTTTTGAACGCCATTAAAGTAGATGATTTGTTTGGCCGTTTTGGTGGTGAGGAATTTGTTGTACTTTGCCCAAATACGACAAGAGAACAGGCAGAAGTTATCGCAGAGAGGCTAAGGCATGTCGTTGATGATGAGCCTATTGTTACTGAAAAAGGCGAAATTGACGTCACCATAAGTATTGGCGTAGCGGAATTGGACCAGTCATCTTTCTGTTTAGAACAACTTCTCAAAAAAGCCGATGAGGCGCTTTATTCGGCGAAAGAAACGGGTCGAAACAAGGTTGTTTTTGCCCCAAGTTAATCGTTATAGATGATTTAAACGTAATGCTCTGCGATTAACATTTGTGAGAGACATTATGAACGCTGCCGACACATCACGAATTATTGAAATGGCATGGGAAGATCGAACGCCGTTTGAGGCGATTAGAGATAGCTATGGTTTGTCAGAAAAGCAAACCATCCAACTGATGCGGACAGAGCTGAAGCCAGCGAGCTTTAAACGTTGGCGGGCGAGAGTGAGCGGGCGTAATACCAAACATCTGCAACTGAGGCCGGAGGGCGTGAGCCGGGGGTATTGCCCGACTCAGTACAAACACCGGTAAATGGCTCCCTACTGATAAGTCGTTGCTTTCACTACTGCGACGACGCGTCGATTTAACTGTCTGCCTTCAGCGGTTGCGTTATCAGCAATAGGCGCTTCTTCACCGCGGCCTAAGGCACTTAAACGGGCACCATCAATTTTGAATTCAGCTTCAAGATACTTCTGCACCGCTTCAGCACGCTGCTGCGATAGTCTTTGGTTGTAGCTTGCTGAGCCGCGAGAATCTGTATGGCCTTCTATTACAACTTTGGCGGATGGATACTGTTTCATGAATTCTGCTAACGCTTGGATTTTGTCAACATAAGCGGACTGAATCTCCATACTGTTGTTGGCAAATTGAACGTTGAGGTCAAAGGTGACTTCTTTAGCGAGCTTTTCTTCACAGCCTTTGGCGTCTACTTTCGCTCCCAATGGCGTTCTTGGGCATTGGTCCGCAGTATTTAAAACACCGTCTTGATCGTTGTCTATTGAGCACCCTTGTTTATCAACTTTGTAGCCAGATGGTGTTCGAGGGCACTGGTCTAAACGGTTGATAACACCATCATTGTCAGAGTCTAATTCACAGCCACTGGCATCGACCTGA
Source organism: Alteromonadaceae bacterium (assembly GCA_964229075.1). Taxonomy (GTDB): domain Bacteria; phylum Pseudomonadota; class Gammaproteobacteria; order Enterobacterales; family Alteromonadaceae; genus Psychrosphaera. The sequence goes on from CAXRBI010000073.1 coordinate 20,961, forward strand.
GCGCCTTTAAAGGAATTTGGGCAATTGTCCGAGGCATCAATGACACCATCTCTATCGGCATCCGTTGGCAGTCTTGGTTCAGGTTTAGGAAATGATTTTTGAGGCTTCGATGGGGCCTCGAAGTAATAGACTAGGCCAATACCCGCGATAAGGTCAGTGTCAGAGTCATCAAATGTTTTAATGAGGTCAGCAGTGATGGTGTAAGACAAGTTTGATTGGATAAACTTTTCATAACCAGCGCCAGCTCTGAGGGCGACTTCGGAAGAGCCAAATTCGTAGTTGCCAAAGCCTGTTCTCGCAAACCAACTGTCTTTAAATAGAGGGTTATATCGATATTGTCCCATTACCGAAAACATGCTGTAGTCAACATCGGCGTTGGAATTGTCAAAATCAACATTGCCACTTAAATATTCGACATCAACCGCCCAGTGTCGGTTGAAGTAGTAGCCGCCACCGAAATACAAGGTTGCACTATTATCGACCCCTCTATCGTCGTCAAACAAATGTGCAACAGCGCCACCTTTTACGTAAGCGGCACCGGAGAATGGATCAGTGTCAGCGGCAAATGCGCTTGAAGTGATGAGCGTCGATATTAACAGTAGTTTAAAGCGAGACATGTAATTTCCTTATATTAGAAAGCGTTATCTAGGAAGTAAGGGTAGTTCAATTATATCGGTAAGGGATGTCAATTCTCTAGAAAAGGTAATCCAAATCTATCTGCTTGGGTCATAAAATGCGGGTAGGCAGTTTTTTTTGGGGATAACGCATTTATTTGTTGCATTTATAAACAATATCTATAGAATGCGCACTCCCAATTTGTGCCTAGAGCACAATGATGATGGGCAAACCAAACGTTAAGATGCTCTTTATTTGGTTTGAAAGCTGGCAATAAGCCGGCGTAGTACAGGGGCTGCGATATGTAGTCCAATAAATAGATAAAAGAATAACGCTTATTTTCCAAAGTTATGGAGGGTAATGCGTGTTTTTTTATGCTCTTTCTAAAATGCTCTTTTTTTGAGGTTTAAAATGAACAGTCAACGTATTCGTATTCGATTGAAAGCGTTCGACCATCGATTAATCGATTCGTCAACACAAGAAATCGTTGAAACGGCTAAGCGTACTGGCGCGCAGGTTCGTGGTCCAATCCCACTACCTACTCGCAAAGAACGTTTCACTGTATTGATCTCTCCACACGTGAACAAAGATGCACGTGATCAATACGAAATTCGCACGCACAAGCGTCTAATCGACATCGTAGAGCCAACAGAAAAAACTGTTGACGCTCTTATGCGTTTAGATCTTGCTGCTGGTGTAGATGTTCAGATCAGTCTGGGTTAATCGGGGGTTTCAAAATGACTATAGGTCTAGTCGGACGTAAAGTGGGCATGACTCGTATCTTCAATGAAGATGGCGTTTCTGTACCAGTTACGGTTATCGAAGCGACACCTAACCGTGTTACTCAAATCCGTAACGAAGAAACCGACGGTTACCGCGCATTACAGGTAACTGCAGGCGATAAAAAAGCGAGCCGCGTAAACAAGGCAGAAGCTGGTCACTTTGCGAAAGCAGGTGTTGAAGCTGGTCGTGGTTTATGGGAATTCCGCTTAGCTGCAGACGAAGGCGACGGTATCGAAGTTGGTAACGAAATTACTGTAGAAGTATTTAACGACACTAAATTAGTTGACGTTACAGGCACATCTAAAGGTAAAGGTTTCCAAGGTGGTGTTAAGCGTCATAATTTCTCGATGCAAGACGCTACTCACGGTAACTCAATCTCGCACCGAGCTCCTGGCTCAATTGGTCAAAACCAAACTCCAGGTCGTGTATTTAAAGGTAAGAAGATGGCCGGCCAAATGGGTAACGTTCGCACTACAACTCAAAACCTTGAGGTTGTACGTGTAGACGCAGAGCGTAACTTACTTCTAGTTAAAGGCGCTGTACCTGGTGCAATCGGCGGTAACGTCGTAGTTAAACCAGCAGTTAAAGCGTAATCCGGAGAATAGTGATGAAATTAGAATTTGCAGGCGCGACAGGCGCTGTTGAAGTTTCAGAAGCTACTTTCGGTCGTGAGTTCAACGAAGCATTAGTTCACCAAGTTGTTACTGCATACGCTGCAGGCGCACGTCAAGGTTCTAAAGCTCAAAAGACTCGCTCAGAAGTTAGCGGTGGTGGTAAGAAGCCATGGCGTCAAAAAGGAACAGGTCGTGCCCGTGCTGGTACAATCCGTTCTCCTATCTGGCGTTCTGGTGGCGTAACTTTCGCAGCAAAGCCACAAGACCACTCACAAAAAGTGAACAAGAAGATGTACAGCGGTGCGATCAAAAGCATCCTTTCTGAGCTTGTTCGCCAAGAACGTTTCGTTGTAGTTGAAAACTTTGAGTTGGAAACTCCTAAAACTAAAGCTCTAGCGGCTAAGTTAAACGAGATGGAATTAAAAGACGTATTAATCGTAACTGAAGAAGTGTCTGAGAACTTGTTCTTGTCAGCACGCAACTTGTACAAAGTTGACGTACGTGACGCAGCAACTATCGACCCAGTTAGCTTAATCGCTTTTGACAAAGTATTAGTAACTGCTGGTGCAGTTAAGCAAATCGAGGAGATGCTAGCATGATAAGCGAAGAACGTTTGTTAAAAGTATTGTTAGCGCCACATATCTCTGAAAAGAGTACTTTGGCTCAAGAAGCTAGCAACACTTTGGTTTTCAAAGTTGCTGTTGATGCAACTAAAGCAGAAATCAAAGCAGCTGTTGAGAAACTTTTCGAAGTTGAAGTTAAGAAAGTTAACTCTCTAAACGTTAAAGGCAAGGCTAAGCGCACTGGTATGCGTATGGGTCGTCGTAAGAACTGGAAAAAGGCTTACGTAACTCTAGCTGAAGGCCAGTCTATTGACGTTGAAGAAGCAGCAGCTGAGTAATTGGAGAATTAAGTAATGGCTTTAGTAAAATGTAAACCAACTTCTCCGGGTCGTCGTCACGTAACAAAAGTTGTTAACGCTGACCTACACAAAGGCGCTCCTTACGCACCGCTTTTAGAAAAGAAATCTAAAACTGGTGGTCGTAACAACAATGGTCGCATTACAGTTCGTCACATTGGTGGTGGTCACAAGCATCACTATCGTGTTATCGACTTTAAACGCACCAAAGATGGCATTCCAGCTACTGTTGAGCGTTTAGAATACGATCCAAACCGTAGCGCAAACATTGCTTTAGTACTTTACGCAGATGGTGAGCGTCGCTACATCATTGCGCCTAAAGGTCTAAAAGCGGGTGACCAAATCATGTCTGGTGTTGATGCACCAATCAAGGCTGGTAACTCAATGCCTATGCGTAACATGCCAGTAGGTTCAACTGTACATAACGTTGAACTTAAGCCTGGTAAAGGTGCACAGATGGCTCGTTCTGCGGGTGCATATGTACAAATCTTGGCACAAGAAGGTCAATACGTAACTCTACGTCTTCGCTCTGGCGAAATGCGTAAAGTTCTAGCTGACTGTCGTGCGACTCTAGGTGAAGTAGGCAACGCTGAGCACATGCTTCGCAAGCTTGGTAAAGCTGGTGCAAGCCGCTGGCGCGGTGTTCGCCCGACTGTCCGTGGTGTTGTAATGAACCCGGTTGATCACCCGCACGGTGGTGGTGAAGGTCGTACTTCTGGTGGTCGTCACCCGGTTACTCCTTGGGGTAAACCGACTAAGGGTGCTAAGACTCGTAAGAACAAGTCAACGGACAAGTACATTGTTCGTCGTCGTAACAAATAATTAGTGAGGTAATACCATGCCACGCTCTCTCAAGAAAGGTCCTTTTATTGACCTACACTTGCTGAAGAAGGTTGAAGCAGCTTTGGAAAGCGGGAACAAGAAACCTATTAAAACTTGGTCTCGTCGCTCAATGATCATTCCAGATATGATTGGATTGACCATCGCTGTTCATAATGGTCGTCAACACGTTCCAGTATATGTATCTGACGAAATGGTTGGCCATAAATTAGGTGAGTTTGCACCTACTCGTACATACCGCGGTCACGCGGCTGACAAGAAAGCTAAGAAGAAGTAAGGAGTAGAAAATGGAAGCATTAGCTAAACATCGTTTTGCCCGCACTTCTCCTCAGAAGGCTCGCTTGGTAGCTGACCAGATTCGTGGTCTACCAGTAGACAAGGCACTTGACGTATTAACTTTCAGCAACAAAAAAGCTGCTGTTTTAGTGAAGAAAGTTTTAGAATCAGCGATTGCAAACGCCGAGCACAATGACGGCGCTGACATCGACGAGTTAACTGTTGCAAAAGTTTTCATTGACGAAGGTCCGACAATGAAACGCATCAAAACTCGTGCGAAAGGTCGTGCAGATCGCATCTTAAAGCGCTCTTCTCATATCACAGTTGTAGTAGCGGACTAGGAGTAAACTAATGGGTCAAAAAGTACATCCTACGGGTATTCGCCTAGGTATCACTAAACCATGGGTTGCAACCTGGTACGCGAATACAAAAGAATACGCTGGTCAACTAGATGGCGACATCAAAGTTCGTCAATACTTGACTAAAGAATTAAAGAACGCCTCAGTTTCTAAAATCACAATTGAGCGTCCTGCTAAATCTATCAAAGTTACAATTCACACGGCTCGTCCAGGTGTTGTAATTGGTAAGAAAGGCGCTGACGTTGAGAAACTACGTAACGTAGTTGCGAAATTGACAGGTGTACCTGCGCAAATCAACATCGCAGAAATCCGCAAGCCTGAGCTTGACGCGCAGCTAGTAGCTGACAGCATATCAAGCCAGCTTGAGCGTCGGGTTATGTTCCGTCGCGCTATGAAGCGTGCAGTACAAAACGCAATGCGTGTTGGTGCTAAAGGTATCAAGGTTGAAGTAAGCGGTCGTTTAGGCGGCGCGGAAATCGCTCGTTCAGAGTGGTATCGTGAAGGTCGTGTACCTCTACACACTTTACGTGCTGACATCGATTACGCTACTTCTGAAGCATTAACTACTTACGGCATCATCGGCGTAAAAGTATGGATCTTCAAAGGTGAAGTACTTGGTGGTTTCGGTTCAATCCAAGCGGAAGAGCCAAAGCAACCTAAGCCGGCTAAGAAACGTCGTAGCCAAAAAGCTAAGTAGGAGTAGACGATGTTACAACCAAAACGTACAAAATTCCGTAAACAGCACAAAGGTCGCAACCGCGGTCTAGCGCAAAACGGTAACAAGGTTAGCTTTGGTACTTTCGGTCTTAAGGCAACTGGTCGTGGTCGTATGACTGCTCGTCAAATCGAAGCAGCGCGTCGTGCAATGACACGTCACATCAAACGTCAAGGCCAAATCTGGATCCGTGTGTTCCCAGACAAGCCAATCACTGCTAAGCCGTTAGAAGTTCGTCAAGGTAAAGGTAAAGGTAACGTTGAGTACTGGGTTGCAGAAATTCAACCTGGCAAAATGTTATATGAAATGGATGGCGTTGAAGAAGAACTAGCACGTGAAGCATTCCGTCTAGCGTCTCGTAAACTTCCATTCAAAACCACTTTTGTAACTAGAACGGTGATGTAATGAAAGCTAGCGAACTAAAAGGTAAAAGTGTAGAAGAGCTACAAGCTGAACTACTAGGTTTGTTACGTGAGCAATTCAACTTGCGCATGCAACACTCTGCAGGTCAACTAGCTCAGACTCACTTACTAAAAGAAGTACGTCGCAATATTGCACGTGTTAAGACTGTAATTGCACAAACTAAGGCAGGTGCGTAATGAGCGAGACTATCCGTACATTGCAAGGCCGCGTAGTTAGCGACAAGGCTGATAAGTCAATCGTTGTTGCTATCGAACGTAAGGTTAAACACCCTATCTACGGTAAATTCGTTAAGCGCACAACTAAGTTGCACGCACACGACGAATCTAACCAATGTGGTATCGGTGACACGGTTACTATCCGTGAATGTGCACCAATTTCTAAGAAAAAATCTTGGACTTTGGTTGACGTTATCGAGAAAGCTAAAGAGCTTTAATCGAAGACGTAAGTCATAAATGAAAAACCGGAGCATGTGCTCCGGTTTTTTTATGCCTCTTTCTTATCACTACCAGTATTTTTCGTTTTGAGTATTGAAAAATAACCTCTCGCCCCGATTGCTTTCACAGCAGTAAAGAACGGTGGCAGCTAGTCTCCAAACAATATATGAACTTATATTGTACAAAATGTAATCTTTGGTTGAATTCGTAACCTCGTTCAGTTACACTTGCGCGCCCTTTTTTGAGGGGAGTCGTTTGTTTCTAATTAAAAACGACTTGAAAGCAGCTAGTCCGAAAGGACATTGAAGTAAACTTTAATAGTGGAGCACTCAAAATGATCCAAATGCAAACTACGTTAGATGTAGCTGATAACTCAGGTGCACGTCGCGTACAGTGTATTAAGGTTCTAGGTGGCTCTCACCGACGTTACGCCCGTATCGGCGACATCATTAAAGTTACTGTTAAGGAAGCAATTCCTCGCGGTAAAGTTAAGAAAGGTGATGTGCTAAACGCGGTGGTAGTTCGCACTAAATCAGCTGTTCGTCGTCCAGATGGTCAAGCCATCCGTTTCGACAGCAATGCAGCTGTAATTTTAAACGCAAACTTGCAGCCAATCGGTACTCGTATCTTCGGCCCTGTTACTCGTGAATTACGTAGTGAACAGTTCATGAAGATTGTGTCTTTGGCACCTGAAGTAATTTAAGGAGCTGAAAAATGGCAAGCAAAATTCGTCGTGATGATGAAGTCATCGTTATCGCTGGTAAAGATAAAGGTAAAACTGGCAAAGTTTTAAAAGTTATCACCGGCACAGAACGAGTAATCGTTGAAGGTATCAACCTTGTTAAGAAACACCAGAAGCCTGTACCTCAGTTACAGCAACCTGGCGGCATTGTTGAAAAAGAAGCCTCTATCAACGTATCAAATGTTGCGATCGTTAATCCTGAAACAGGAAAAGCGGATCGTGTAGGTTTTAAATTTGAAGACGGCAAAAAAGTTCGTATCTTCAAATCTAATGGTAAAACTATCTAATCTTGGAGTAAAACGTGGCGAAACTGCATGATACTTATAAAGACAGCGTAGTGCCTGAATTAATGAAAAAATTCGGCTACACATCTGTCATGCAAGTCCCTCGACTTGAGAAAATTACCCTAAACATGGGTTTGGGTGAAGCGTTAGCGGATAAGAAAGTTCTTGAAGCTGCAACTGCGGACATGGAAAAGATTGCTGGTCAAAAGCCAGTAGTTACACGTGCTCGTAAATCAGTTGCTGGTTTCAAAATCCGTGAAGGCTACCCAATCGGTGCTAAGGTAACTCTACGTGGCGAGCGTATGTGGGACTTTTTAGAGCGTTTAATTACAATCGCTCTTCCTCGTGTTCGTGACTTCCGTGGCTTAAATCCTAAGTCATTCGACGGTCGCGGTAACTACAGCATGGGCGTACGCGAGCAAATTATCTTCCCTGAAATCGACTTCGATAAAGTAGACAAAGTACGTGGTATGGATATCGTTATCACTACTTCTGCTAACTCGAACGAGGAAGGTCACGCTCTGTTAGCTGCTTTCAACTTCCCATTCAAAGGATAAGGTGTAGAGTTATGGCAAAACAATCGATGAAAGCGCGTGACGTAAAACGCGCGAAGTTAGTTGCTAAATACGCTGCAAAACGTGCCGAATTAAAGGCTACCATCAAAGATGTTAACACGTCTGATGAAGATCGTTGGGCAGCTGTGCTTAAGCTTCAAGAACTTCCTCGTGATTCTAGCCCTAGTCGTCAACGTAACCGTTGTAACGTGACTGGTCGTCCTCATGGTTATTTACGTAAATTCGGCCTTAGCCGTATCAAATTACGTGAAGCTGCCATGCGTGGTGAAGTTCCAGGCCTTAAAAAGGCTTCTTGGTAAGAATACGGGAGTATTGAAAGATGAGCATGCAAGATCCTATCGCGGATATGTTCACCCGCGTACGTAACGGCCAAATGTCTAACAAAGTTGCTGTTACAATGCCTTCATCAAAAGTTAAAGCAGCTATTGCTGAATTGTTGAAGAGCGAAGGTTTCATTGCTGACTACGAAGTTTCTGGTGACGTTAAGAAAGAACTAAACGTTACTCTTAAGTACTTCGAAGGTAAGCCAGTAATCGAAACTATCAAACGCGTTAGCCGTCCAGGTCTTCGTATTTATAAGAAGACTGATGAACTACCTAAAGTAATGGGTGGTTTGGGCGTAGCTATCGTTTCTACCTCAAAAGGTTTGATGAGCGACCGTGCTGCACGCAAAGCGGGCATCGGCGGCGAAATCATCGGCTACGTAGCATAATAGGAGAGTCATAATGTCTCGTGTAGCAAAAGCACCTATTAATGTTCCTGCCGGTGTTGAAATCACCGTTTCAGGTCAGGACGTAAAAGTTAAAGGTAAAGTAGGCGAGTTATCTTATAACGTTAACCCTGCTGTTGAAGTAGTTGTAGCTGACAACGTAGTAAGCACAAACCCACGCGACGGTTTTTCTGACGCATGGGCTCAAGCTGGTACTGCACGCGCTAACATTAACAACATGGTTGTTGGTGTAGACGCAGGCTTCGAGAAGAAACTAATTTTAAACGGTGTTGGTTACCGTGCAGCTGTTAAAGGCAGCACACTTAACCTATCACTAGGTTTCTCTCACCCAGTTGATTTTGAAGTGCCTGCTGGCGTTACTATCGAAGCTCCTAGCCAGACTGAGATCGTGGTTAAGGGCGCTGACAAACAACTAGTTGGTCAAGTTGCTGCGAACATCCGCAAGTGGCGTCAACCTGAGCCTTACAAAGGTAAAGGTATTCGTTACAGCGATGAAATCATTCGCCGCAAAGAGGCTAAGAAGAAGTAAGGTAAGACGATGGATAAGAAAACAGCTCGTTTACGTCGTGCCAAGCGCGCTCGCAGAACGTTTATCGAAAACGGTGTTACTCGTTTAGTAATGCACCGTACGCCTCGTCACGCTTACGCTCAGGTGATTTCTCCTGAAGGTAAAGTGTTAGCGGCGGCGTCAACTGTAGAAAAAGACATCCGCGGTGCGGTTTCGTCTACAGGTAACGTTGAAGCGGCAGCAGCGGTTGGTAAGGCAGTTGCAGAACGTGCGGTAAAAGCTGGCGTTGAAAAAGTCACTTTTGACCGTAGCGGTTTTAAATATCACGGCCGTGTGAAAGCGTTAGCAGACGCTGCACGCGAAGCCGGTCTTCAGTTCTAGGAGTAGCTCATGTCTAATGTAGAAGCAAAACAGACTCAAACTGAATTCGAAGAAAAGCTAATCGCGGTAAATCGTGTTTCTAAAGTAGTTAAGGGTGGTCGTATTTTCTCGTTCACAGCTTTAACTGTTGTTGGTGACAAGAATGGCCGTGTTGGTTTTGGTTATGGTAAAGCGCGTGAAGTTCCAGCTGCTATTCAAAAAGCAATGGAAAAAGCGCGTCGTAACATGGTTAGCGTAGAGCTAGCTAACGGTACGTTACAGCACCCTATCAAGGGTCGTCACTCAGGTTCTAAAGTTTACATGCAGCCAGCATCAGAAGGTACTGGTATCATCGCCGGTGGTGCAATGCGTGCAGTTTTAGAAGTAGCTGGTGTACAGAACGTACTTTCTAAGTGTTACGGTTCTACTAACCCAATCAACGTTGTACGTGCAACAGTTGACGCTTTGGCAGCTATGAAGTCGCCTGAGCAAATCGCTGCTAAACGTGGTCTTAACGTTGAAGAGATTGTGGGGTAATAAACCATGGCTAAGAAAACGATTAAAGTAACACAAACTCGTAGCTCAATCGGTCGTTTACCGAAGCATAAAGCTACGTTACGTGGCTTGGGTTTACGTCGTATCAACCACACTGTAGAGTTAGAAGACACTGCATGTGTACGTGGTATGATCAACCAAGTTCAATACATGGTTAAAGTGGAGGGGTAATCGATGCGTTTGAATACTCTATCTCCAGCGGCTGGTTCTAAGCCATCTGGTAAGCGCGTAGGTCGCGGTATCGGTTCTGGTTTAGGTAAGACTGGTGGTCGCGGTCACAAAGGTCAGAAATCACGTTCAGGCGGAAGTGTTAAGCCAGGTTTCGAAGGTGGTCAAATGCCTTTGCAACGTCGCTTACCTAAGTTCGGTTTCACTTCTCGTAAATCGTTGGTAACTGACGAAGTAACATTGTCTGAAATCGCAAAAGTTGAAGGCGACATCGTTTCTCTTGAGACGTTGAAAGCTGCAGGCCTAGTGAAGAAAGATATGCTTTTCGTTAAAGTTGTTAAGTCTGGTTCTATCAGCCGTTCAGTAACTGTAGCTGGTCTACGTGTTACTAAAGGTGCACTAGAAGCAATCGAAGCAGCTGGCGGAAAAGTAGAATAAGGATAAATATATTATGGCTAAACCAGGATTAGACCTACAAAGCGGACAGAACGGCTTTGCTGAACTGAAACGCCGCTTATGGTTTGTATTGGGCGCAATCGTTGTATTTAGATTGGGTTCTTTTGTTCCAATTCCTGGGATAGATGCCGCAGTCCTAGCTCAATTATTCGAGCAGCAAAAGGGTACCATCGTAGAAATGTTTAACATGTTCTCCGGTGGTGCACTTGAGCGTGCTTCGGTATTAGCGTTAGGTATCATGCCGTATATTACCGCATCAATCATTATGCAGTTATTGACGGTTATGCACCCAACTTTAGCTGAGCTAAAGAAAGAGGGTGAGGCTGGTCGTAAGAAAATCAGTCAATACACGCGCTACTTTACGCTAGTGCTGGCGACATTCCAGTCGTTCGGTATTGCTACTAGCTTGCCAAGTATGATGCCAGGTTTGGTTATTAACCCAGGCCCAGCGTTTTACTTTACAGCGGTAGTGAGTTTGGTTACCGGTACCATGTTCTTAATGTGGTTAGGTGAGCAAATTACTGAGCGTGGTATCGGTAATGGTATTTCAATTATCATTTTCACTGGTATCGTTGCAGGGTTACCATCAGCAATAGGTCAAACAGCTGAGCAGGCTCGTCAAGGTGAGTTGCCAATGTTGTTATTGTTCCTAATTGCTGCAATTGTTGCTGTCGTGACTTACTTTGTTGTGTTTGTTGAACGTGGTCAACGCCGTATCGTCGTTAATTACGCGAAACGTCAACAGGGGCGTCAGGTGTTCCAAGCTCAGAGCTCTCATTTACCTCTTAAGGTAAATATGGCAGGTGTTATACCACCAATCTTTGCTGGAAGTATTATCATGTTCCCGGGTTCAATCGCGGCATGGTTCGGCACAGGTGAAGGCGCATTCGCTGAATTTTTACAGCAAATGTCGCTTACTTTATCACCAGGGCAACCCCTATATGTTATGTTGTATGCGGCTGCTATAATATTCTTCTGTTTCTTCTATACTGCGTTGGTTTTCAACCCTCGCGAAACAGCTGATAACTTAAAGCGCTCAGGTGCGTTCATTCCAGGTATCAGACCAGGTGAGCAAACGTCGAAGTATATCGATAAGGTTATGACACGTTTGACACTTGCTGGTGCAGCATACATTACGTTTGTATGTCTTGTTCCAGAATTTATGATGATCGCTTGGAACGTTCAGTTTTATTTTGGCGGCACATCGTTGTTAATCATCGTTGTTGTTGTCATGGATTTTATGGCTCAGGTTCAGACGTTATTGATGTCTCATCAATATGAATCTGTTCTTAAGAAGGCAAACCTAGCAGGTAAAACTTTAGATAAAGCTAACCTGAAAGGTTACAGCCGCTAAATTGCGGAGTTAAAGCAATGAAAGTACGTGCTTCCGTTAAGAAGATTTGTCGTAACTGTAAAGTAATCAAGCGTTCAGGTGTTGTTCGCGTGATCTGTACTGACCCTAAGCATAAACAGCGTCAAGGTTAATACGACATAATAAGGCGGGTGAGATTGATTATAATCTCACCCACATTTACAAATGGTCATAGGTCGAGTATCCTAACGGGCTTTTCGACTGACCCAAAACTATAGGAGATGTGTTAGTGGCCCGTATCGCTGGCATTAACATTTCCGATCGTAAACATTCTGTTATCGCTTTAACAGCGATTTACGGTATCGGTAAGACTCGCGCAAAAGCTATTTGTGCAGCTACAGGTATCGCAGAAGATACGAAAATCGGAACTTTATCTGAAGAGAATTTAGATAAATTACGTGAAGAAGTTGGCAAGTACACCGTAGAAGGTGATCTTCGCCGTGAAGTACAATTGAACATTAAGCGTTTAATGGATTTAGGTTGTTTCCGTGGTTTACGCCACCGTCGCAGTCTTCCTCTACGCGGTCAGCGCACTAAGACTAATGCGCGTACCCGTAAAGGTCCACGTAAACCTATTTCGAAATAAGGCGGAGGTAGTTAGAAATGGCAAAAGCTCCAACTCGTTCACGTAAAAAGGTAAAAAAGCAAGTTGCTGATGGCATGGCTCATATTCATGCATCTTTCAACAACACAATCGTTACGTTATCAGATCGTCAAGGCAATGCTCTAGCATGGGCAACTGCCGGTGGTTCAGGTTTCCGTGGTTCACGTAAATCTACACCATTCGCTGCGCAGGTTGCTGCAGAGCGTGCAGGTGAAGCTGCAAAAGAGTACGGTTTGAAGAATATCGAAGTATTCGTTAAGGGCCCAGGTCCAGGTCGTGAATCTGCAATCCGCGCGTTAAACGCAGTGGGTTACAAAATCACTAACATTACTGACGTTACTCCGATTCCTCATAACGGTTGTCGTCCGCCTAAGAAACGTCGTGTATAACGGCTGTTAGTGGAGAAAGATCATGGCAAGATATTTAGGTCCAAAGCTAAAGCTTAGTCGTCGTGAAGGAACGGATTTGTTCCTTAAGAGCGGCGTACGTGCAATTGATTCTAAATGTAAAATCGAAACTGCTCCTGGTCAGCATGGCGCGCGTAAGCCGCGTTTGTCTGACTACGGTTTACAGCTTCGTGAAAAACAAAAAGTTCGTCGTATTTACGGTGTTTTAGAAAAACAATTCCGTAACTACTACAAAGAAGCAGCTCGTCTTAAAGGCAACACAGGTGAAAACTTGTTACAGCTTTTAGAAAGCCGCTTAGATAACGTTGTTTATCGTATGGGTTACGCAAGTACTCGTGCGGAAGCTCGTCAGCTAGTTAGCCACAAAGCTATTGTTGTTAACGGTCAAGTAGTGAACATTCCTTCCTACAAAGTGTCAGCTGAAGACGTTGTTGCTATTCGCGAAAAAGCGAAAAAACAAGGTCGTATCATCGCTGCACTAGAGTTAGCTGAACAGCGTGAAAAACCGACTTGGATCGAAGTAGATAACAAAGAAATGTCTGGTGTTTACAAATCAAACCCAGAGCGTTCTGATTTATCTGCAGAAATTAACGAACAGTTAATCGTTGAACTTTACTCTAAGTAAAGTTGAAACATAAGAGGATATAAAATGCAGGGGTCTGTAACTGAATTCCTTAAGCCAAGGCTTGTAGACATTGAACAAGTTAGTCCAACTCGAGCTAAAGTAACACTTGAGCCGCTTGAACGTGGTTTTGGTCACACTTTAGGTAATGCGTTGCGCAGAATCTTGTTGTCATCTATGCCTGGTTGTGCCGTTACCGAAGTAGAAATCGACGGTGTACAGCATGAATACAGTGCAAAAGAAGGTGTACAGGAAGATGTAATTGAAATTCTGTTGAACCTAAAAGGTTTAGCAGTAAGCGTAGAGGGTAAGGACGAAGTTACTCTGACTTTAAACAAGTCAGGTATTGGCCCTGTTACAGCTGCTGATTTTCAGCACGATGGTGACGTAGAAATCATCAACCCTGAGCACGTTATTTGTAACCTTACGAGCGATAGCTCTGAGATTTCAATGCGTGTAAACGTGCAGCGTGGCCGTGGCTATGTTCCTGCTTCTGCGCGTGTGTCCTCTGACGAAGAAGATCGTCCAATCGGTCGTTTATTATTAGACGCATCTTTCAGCCCTGTAGACCGTATCGCCTACAATGTTGAGAGTGCTCGTGTTGAACAGCGTACAGACTTAGACAAGCTGATCATCGACATGGAGACAAATGGCACTTTAGATCCTGAAGAAGCTATTCGTCGTGCATCTACTATTTTAGCTGAACAACTAGAAGCGTTCGTAGACTTACGTGACGTTACTGAAGTGCAGCAAGAAGAAGAGAAGCCTGAATTTGACCCAATTCTACTTCGTCCAGTAGACGATTTAGAATTAACAGTTCGCTCTGCAAACTGTTTGAAAGCGGAACAAGTTCAGTACATCGGTGATCTTGTACAACGTACTGAGGTTGAGTTACTTAAAACTCCAAACCTTGGTAAGAAGTCTCTAACAGAAATCAAAGACGTTTTGGCGTCTCGCGGTTTATCTCTAGGCATGCGCTTAGAAAACTGGCCACCGGCTAGTCTGTTAGAAAACGATTAAGTCTGTAACGAATTAGTTAGAAGGAAAAGCTCATGCGCCATCGTAAGAGTGGTCGTCAATTAAACCGCAATAGCAGTCATCGTCAAGCGATGTTCCGTAACATGGCGGGTTCTTTGGTTAAGCATGAAATTATCAAAACTACTTTGCCTAAAGCGAAAGAGTTACGTCGTGTTATTGAACCATTGATCACAATGGCTAAATCTGACAGCGTAGCTAACCGTCGCTTAGCTTTTGCTCGTACTCGCGACGCAGAAGTAGTTGGTAAGCTATTCAGTGACTTAGGTCAGCGTTACAGTGAACGTCCTGGTGGTTACACTCGTATTATCAAGTGTGGTTACCGTACTGGTGATAAAGCACCAATGGCGTACATTGAACTAGTTGATCGTCCTGAAGTTGAAACTACTGAAGAAGTAGTTGAAGCAACTGAAGAATAAAGACTATAAAAGCCGGGTTTATCCCGGCTTTTTCTTTTATAAGATCTCAGTTTGATCTTCTATAAAACATAAACTTTCAGATCGTTAATATTGTTTTTAGATTGAGCACCCCAAAAACCTCATTTATCTCCTCAAATAATCTTCCTATATATATAGTTATTTTTATTCTCGTACTGTCACTGTCTCCGAATTTACAGATGCAAGATCTGATTTGTTTGTTTTCTGTCTAGTTGCAGCCCTTTAATTAAGCGATCTAGCGAGAATTGTACATATAATCAACAAACGTTAAGTTTTTATTAAAAAGTAGTTGCGCACTAAGAAATGATCTCTATAATGCCGCCTCGTTGTCAGGGAGACATCAAACACTTAAAAGAAACAATCTTCTAAGTTGATTTGGTCCCAAAACGGTTTTGAAAACTTATTAAAAACTTTTAAAAAGATTTCAAAAAAAAAACGTTGACACGAAATACGGACGATGTAGAATGCGCGTCCCGGTTGAGGCAAGGCTCTCACCCATAGCCAACTAGGCTAGAAACGTTCTTTAACAAATTGTAATTAATTATCTGTGTGGGCACTCCGTAGAGTAGTAACAAACAAGTCCTTCGGGACAACTTGTAAACTACCATCGAGTGTCTAACCAAAAGATTTATTTTGAACAGAATTCGATGAGTA
>CAXRBI010000074.1:0-23469 GCA_964229075.1 Alteromonadaceae bacterium
CACAGGCGCAATTGCATACAAGCTCTTCGCGACCAGCAGACAATAACAGTTTGGCCTCGGTGGTAAAGTCGGGGAGTATTCCTGGCTGGTTTCATAACATCGCAATTGAGCCAATAAACGATTTTGGCCAGAGCCGTTGGCTGGCTTGGGTCGACGTAGACGGGGTAATTCGAGGTGATGGCTGGATATCGATAGGTGGACTTGCGGGTTCAAACTCAAATCAAGTGCTGCAAAGAATCGCTAGAATTGACGAACTCGGACTAGAACAGGAGCGCTGCGCTCTCGAATTAGAGCAAGCATCTCGCGAATTGGAGATGTGCGAGAACAAAAAACGTGAAGCCCATGAAGATTGCCAGGCTGCGGAGGTTGAGCTTCGACAAGTCACGCAAAACCTGAGCGAGACCAAAGTTGAACTAAAATTGTTGACTCAACAACAGCAACAGCACGATGTCTTGGTGTCGAAGCTAAACGTTGAAATAGGTTCATTACAGGAACAACTTGAGCAGGAGCAAGAAACTGAGCTTTTATTAGAGGAAGAGCTAAGTTTTGCCGTAGAGCAACAACATGAGGTTTCTGAGCACCTTGAAACCCTCGAAGCAGAGAAGAGGGGATTGCAAGACAATTTAAACCAAAGTCGACAAAACCTCGAGGCGTTGAAGAATCAAGCGCATCAAATAGCGCTCAAGATTCAAAACTTCCATGTTCAAAAGGACGCCTTGAATCAAAATGTTCAGCGAGGAAAGCAGCATTTATCGACATTGGAACAACGGCAATCGCAATTGCAACAAGAGCTAAACTCGGATGAAGATCCAGTCGCGTTGTTAAAGGCGGAACTCGAATCTTTGTTACACGAAAAACTAGAGCAAGAAGAGTTTTTACAAGAGTTTCAGACGGCTCTAGCTGAAGTTGCCCAACAAATAGCAGAGCTTGAACAAGGGCAATCTGGCGTCATGAGCAAGTTAGAAAACATGCGCAATGAAATTGCCGCTATCAAGCTCGACAGTGAAGGCGCTAGAGTGCGAGCACAAAACATGCTCGATACCTTAAACGACATGGATCAGCCGCTTAAACCTGTGCTTGAAAGTATGCCTGCGGAAGCAGAAGAAATGGAGTGGACACAAAGGCTGGAGAAAACGTCTAACTCAATTTCTAGACTCGGCGCGATTAACCTCGCTGCGATCGACGAGTACGAAGTGCAAGGCCAACGCAAGGCTTATCTTGATGAACAATATATGGATCTTGTTGCTGCATTGGAGACGCTAGAATCGGCGATCAGAAAAATCGACCGAGAATCAAAAGCGAAGTTTAAGGCAACGTACGAGCAAGTTAACGCCGATCTTCAACATCTTTTCCCTAAAGTATTTGGCGGAGGTTCCGCGTATTTGGAACTTACTGCGGACGATTTACTCGAAACTGGTGTCACCATCATGGCGCGTCCACCTGGAAAGAAAAACTCGACAATTCATCTTCTTAGTGGTGGCGAAAAAGCTTTGACCGCATTATCATTGGTGTTTTCAATTTTCAGGTTAAATCCAGCACCTTTTTGTATGCTGGATGAAGTAGATGCGCCATTGGACGATGCTAACGTGGGCCGTTTTTGTAAGTTAGTTAAAGAAATGTCAGAAACGGTACAGTTTATCTATATCAGTCACAATAAAGTCGCAATGGAAATGGCCACACATCTGACGGGTGTAACAATGCAAGAGCCGGGAGTTTCGCGGCTAGTGGCTGTTGATATCCAAGAGGCTGTTAAAATGGCGGAAGCGTCTTAATTTAAGTAAAGGTAAAACATGGCGGACGAGTTAAGGTTAGCACTCATCTTATTAGGAACATTGGCAATTGGCGCTGTGATTCTTCATGGCATCTGGACAGTGAGAAAGACGGTCAATGAGGAAAAAAAGCTAGCAAAAGCAAAGCAAGAGCCCCAAGAGACAGAAGTTGAGGCAATTGACGAAGAGGAAAAGGCGGCAAATTTACATCAAATGGAAATGGACTTTACCCAGCTTGAACAAGCCAAAGGCGGTGAAGGTCTGCCGGTTGTCGATATTGATGTTGATTCAATTTATCAAAGCAATGAGGTTGCTGAAGCGGAACAGAAGGTTGACGCTGAACCCAATCAGGAAGAAGTATCCATTGATGTCAATCAGGACATCTTTGAAGATGAGCGTGAACCAGAGTTCAGCGGGTTTACTGCCGTAGATGATGAACATGTCGAAGTTGAAGACATTTCAATCGAAACTGCCAGTGATGAACAATCGACACAACAAGCTGACGTAGAGGAATCTCAACCACAAGAAGTACTGATGTTGTTCATCGACAAGAAAGACGGTGAGGAAATTGACGGTGCGAAACTGTTGCCTATTTTACTAACACTGGGCTTTAAATTTGGTGAAATGGACTTTTTCCATCGCCATGAAGATAACGCTGGCAAGGGAGAGGTGCTGTTTAGTTTAGCCAATATGTACAACCCAGGTACATTTGACATCGACAAGATGGAACAAATTAGTACCCGTGGCTTGACGATGTTTATGACTCTACCGAATGCGGCAGAACCTCTGCAAACATTTAACATGATGCACAATGCAGCCAAGAAGATAGCAGATGAATTTGATGCGGTTGTCTTAGATGGCAATCGTCAACCACTTGATGTTGCCATTGTGAGAAGTTACGTCGAGAAGATTCGTAAATTCCAGAACTAAAAGCAGAACAAAAAAAGTAACCGAATGGTTGCTTTTTTTATGCCTTGATACCTTTGCTCATTATCGAGCCAGATTGTTTTTGGCCGTAGGAGTCGTAAGTGGTGTTTTTACTGCCCCCAACTAACATGCGTCTTACTTGGTCAACTGCGACTTGATTTTGTGTTGCGGCTAAATAAATGACTTCATTTTTTTGCTGGCAGGTATTCAGCATTTCAACGATTTCGTCTTTTAAGGCGCTGAGTTTTTCGTCTTGCTTGAGGAGTTCAGTAAACTGCGGACTATTGATTTGATTATCTACATTCACGATGGCCTGTAATAGAGCCTCTTTGTCTGTTGCAACTTCCGTTAGTGCAACGCCATCGCGATCTTTAATTGCGTTTAGTTCTCGCTCCAACATAACCAACATGTTCTCCATATTGGCTCGTTGCTGCAACAATATTTGGTTGAGTGAGTTAAATATTTCTGGTTGATTCGTCATATTATAATTCGAATTCAAAAGCCGCGAGCTTCGAGGCAAGTCGTTCGTAATTGACTTTGTATTCGCCTTCCGCGATCGCTTTTTTGATTTCTTCCACCTTCTGCTTGTCGAAACCTTCTATTTCTGAAACCTTTTTATTGAGCTCTTTAAGCTGCTTAGCTTGCGGAGTTAAAGCAACGGAATCTTTTTCTGCGCCTTTCACCGCGTTATTGTCTACCTGGTTGCGTACCACGGTATCCTGTTTAACTTGTTCTAACTGCTGCTTGTTTGTTTGATAAGCGGCGGCATTGTTGCCTTGAATACCACTATTGTTTACGTTGTTAACCATTTTTACATCCACCAAAAATATTTTCTCAGCATACGTATCGGCCGTGAATAATCAAACTTTAACATTTTTTTAAATTTTTACGTATATTTCTCTCAAATCACCAATGACGCCTTTTACAATCCGCTCCGAGTTGTTGTTTTTGACTCGAATAGATTGGCCAAAGGAGCCGTTCTCAATGGCTGTGCCAGTGGTTTTTATCACGAGATTTTCAGATTTTGCGACAATTGAAACTTCGTCCCCTTTGCAAACCAAACAAACATCTTGAGCTGAAACCTGATAGCCGTTCGGGATGTTTCGCATCGCTCTGCCGCCAACCAATTTGTCGATGATGTTTTCCGAGCGCGCCTTTATTCTATGTTTTTCGATTTTCGCCATGCGAACCATATCGGCACTGATCACGTCTCCCTTAGCAATCTGCTGGTTACTGACCAAAGTTTCTATATATTCTGTGACAACTACCTGAACAAAAAGCTTCCAAAAATCTTGGTCCGTTTCGCACGACACTTTTACTGGAAACTGGCGAGTGTATCGACTTCTTTGCTTAACCTCGATACGCAAGGGAATAGGGCAATAGTTTACTCGAACGCGACTGTCCAAGGGCACCGCCCGTACAGCTATATCTGGACTATTATCAGGATTAACTTGTTGAATTACATGCGTTGTTACCTGCTCAAGCAGCTTCTTCTGCGCTAAAGAATTGACGCTTTGTGCCGATACGCCAGTAGCAATGAAAATGCACGAAATGACGGTTAAATAAACAAATAACAATTTTTTCCACATATTCATCGCCTTTTTACTATGCTTTATCATATAGTTATGTATGCTCGGAACTAAGGCTTAAAGCCGTCAAATTTCCGACGAATTTTAGTTATTTGATTAGCGTAAAGCCGCTAATCAGTACGATTGTTGTTCTCATACATGGTGTACAGCAAATATCGTTCCCAATTTAATGGAGAAAGTATATGGCGGGTATTCTTGACTCGGTCAACCAAAGAACCCAATTAGTTGGACAAAACCGACTAGAACTTCTGCTTTTTAAGTTAAACGGAAGACAGAGATACGGAATCAATGTCTTTAAAGTGCGCGAAGTATTGCAATGCCCTCCATTAACAGCCATGCCGAAACTCAACCCGTTTGTAAAAGGTATCGCCCACATACGTGGCCAGACAATCTCAGTCATTGACATGAGTTTGGCAACTGGCGGACGTCCTATCAAAAACTTGGACGACTGTTTCATCATCATTACCGAGTACAACCGCACAATTCAAGGCTTTCTAGTTGATTCAGTTGAACGTATCGTCAACTTAAACTGGGAATCGATCATGCCACCGCCAAAAGGCTCTGGCCGTTATAACTATTTAACAGCGGTGACAGAAATCGAAAAAGAGTTGGTTGAGATTTTAGACGTCGAAAAAATCTTAGAAGAAATTGCGCCTTCAAGTACCCGTGTTTCCGAAGGCGTTGTTTCTGACGACGGCATAAAAGAAGACCTGGGTGAACGTATAATCCTAATCGCTGATGACTCCTCTGTCGCTCGAAACCAGGTTAAGCGCGCATTAGAAGGTGTCGGGTTGCCAATCGAAGCTAAGAAAAATGGTAAAGAGGCGCTTGATTATTTGGTTGAGCTTGCTGAAGAATGCGAACATTCAGTGACTGAGAAAATTGGTTTGTTGATTTCAGATGTGGAAATGCCAGAAATGGATGGTTACACCTTGACTGCAGAGGTGAAATCGCGACCGAAATTGGCAGATCTGCATGTCATTTTACATACATCGCTTTCAGGTGTTTTCAATCATGCGATGGTTGAGAAAGTTGGCGCCGATGATTTCATAGCTAAATTTAATCCGGATGAATTAGCTGGGTCTGTGCAGAAGTGGTTGCACGAATAGTAAATAAAGCTTTGAGATAATTGAGTGACTAAAAGTAATCTCGCTGATCGCGAATACCGCACATTTTGCCAGTTCTTAGAACAGCAGTGCGGTATTGTTCTTGGCGACAGTAAAATGTATTTGGTGAAGAGCCGACTTTCTCCTCTAATGGCTCGATTTGGCGTTGAGTCGTTACCAGAGCTAGTGAATCGGACATTAAAACCAACCGAGCGTCAATTGCGTTCTGCCGTTATTGACGCAATGACGACCAACGAAACCTTGTGGTTTCGAGATACCTATCCGTATGAATTGCTGAAAAATCGATTGTTACCTGAATTAGATGCCGGACGACCGGTAAAGATCTGGTCGGCGGCAAGCTCCTCAGGGCAAGAGCCATATTCGATTGCGATGTCGATTCAAGAATACAAAAGCCAACCGTCAGTCAATAGCCGAAGTATGTTTTCAGTGTTAGGTACTGATATTTCAAACACCATGTTAGATATCTGTAAAAACGCCGAATACGACAGTTTGGCTCTTTCAAGAGGGTTATCTGATCAACGCAAACGGATGTTTTTTGAAGACAGCGGCAACGGCATGATGAAAGTGAAAGGCGATACTCGTCGCTTAGTAAATTTCAGGCATTTGAACTTGTTAGATAGCTATCAGTTGTTGGGTAAGTTTGACATTATCTTTTGCCGCAATGTACTTATTTACTTCTCGGCGGAGATTAAGTCTCAGATCATCAACAAGTTTGCGCAGCAACTAAATCCAAAAGGCTACTTAGTATTAGGCGCGTCAGAGTCGATGTCAGGTTTAAGCGACAAGTTTGACATGGTCCGCTGCAGTCCCGGTATTGTTTACCAAAAGAAATAACTTTCTGCTGTGCAGCCCGTTATAAACTCCCATTTATGACGCAAATTGCACAGCTAATTTCCCACCGTTAAAAAATTGTCAATGAATTTGGCCTCCATTTTGCATTTGTTCTGACATTGAGTTTTAAGACCGATCTGAGATTGGAGCATCTATGGCCATTAGTTTAGATAAAGCATTTGGTATTCACCAACACGCTCTCTTAGTGCGTTCCGAGCGCGCCGAGGTACTGGCGAGCAACATTGCTAACGCCGACACACCGGGATATAAGGCGAAAGACTTGGATTTTGCTGATGCATTAAACAATGCCCGCAAGAGTCAAGGCTACAACATGTCTAAAACTCACGAAAAACATTTTGATTTGTCGGTTGAGGTCAACTCGGCAGAAAAATTCCGCAACCCTATGCAACCTGATACCGGAGACGGCAACAGTGTTGATGTTCAAGTAGAACGAAACATTTTCATGCAGAACTCGATGGAGTATCAGGCCAGCCTGCAATTTCTAAACGGAAAAATTAAATCGATGAAGAAGGCACTTAGTGGAGGGCAAGCTTAATGAGCTTATATAACGTATTTGACGTGTCCGGTACGGGCATGAGTGCTCAATCGGTACGTCTAAACACCACTGCGAGTAACATCGCCAATGCAAACTCAGTCTCAAGTAGTGTGGAAGAAACTTACCGCGCACGCCACCCAGTTTTTGCCGCAGAAATGTCGAAGGCATTGTCGTCTCAGTCGCCAGGTCAGGCTCAAGGCGTCAGCGTGCTTGGCATCGTCGAGAGTGACGCGCCGCTCAACATCGAATTTAATCCAAATCATCCAATGGCGGATAGTAATGGTTATGTCTACAAACCAAACGTAAATGTGGTTGAAGAGATGGCCAACATGATTTCTGCTTCTCGTTCCTACGAGACTAACGTACAGGTCGCAGATGCAGCAAAACAAATGCTTTCTAAGACACTTCTAATGGGTCAACGTTAAGGTAAACCAACATGATAGATAACACGATTTCAAATCCATCCGTTGATAACCTTCGCTGGCAAGAAGAAGACATTGTCACCAACGAAGTCAACGGTTCATTAGGGCAAGAGGATTTCTTTACCTTATTGACCAAACAGCTGTCAATGCAAGATCCACTGAACCCTACGTCGAACGAAGATATGATTGCTCAAATGACGCAGTTTACAATGGCTGATGGTATCACTGCGCTTGGCGACAAAATGGATCAATTGACGGCGTCAATGACGTCGAACCAAGCACTCGAAGCATCTTCTTTAGTCGGGCGCAATGTGTTGCTTAATAGTCCGTCTGCCTATTCAGATGGCAGTGGCATTACCGGCCAGGTTCCTTTGCCAAAAGACACGCAAAATGTGTTAGTTGAAGTGAAGGGCGACAACGGTACTTCCGTCGTCATCCCTTACGGCAATCAACCCTCTGGCATGATGGACTTCAACTGGGATGGTACTGACGGCAACGGCAATCCTCTGCCGCCTGGTCGTTACGAAATCAGTGTTACGGGGTTACCAGCGGGTGCGGAAGAAGCTGAAAGCCTTACTGTATTGTCTTATGGCAGCGTTAGTTCAGTCACACTTGGCCAAAATGGCACAGGTCTTGAATTGAACATACAAGGATTAGGGGCCATTACCCTCGCCGACATCTTGGCGGTAGGTGATTAACACAGTGTCCAAATCGAACAGAATTAAATTAAGCGTCAACCAAGACGATTGTATAACAGGAGAGTCCTATGTCTTTTAATATTGCGTTAAGTGGTCTGAGTGCCGCTCAGAAAGACCTAGATGTCACCGCAAACAACATCGCAAACGTTAATACCTACGGCTTTAAAGAGTCGAGAGCTGAATTTGCTGATGTATTCTCGTCATCTATTTTTGCAAACTCGCGAACGGCTAATGGTGAGGGTGTTTTAACCAATGACGTAGCGCAGCAGTTTACTCAGGGCAGTTTGTTGTTTACATCAAACTCGCTAGACTTAGCGGTATCAGGTGGCGGTTTCTTCGCTATGACGAACGATTTGTTAAGTCGAGATATCACATACACTCGTTCAGGCGCATTTAAGTTAGACTCGGAAAACTACATCGTTAACTCAAACGGCAACTATTTGCAGGGTTTTCCGGTCAATGACGATGGCTCGGTTAAGTCGGTGAGTTTGAGTACTACAAATCCGATTCAGATCCCTGATACTGCGGGTGCACCGCAACAGACTGCCGCAATCGATATGCAGTTCAACTTGGACTCAAATGCCACTGCACTGGATGCAACTCAATTTGACCCTTCGGACACAACTACTTACACGTCTTCAACTTCAACGGTTATTTATGACTCATTGGGTAACAGCCGCATTTCATCTGTCTACTTTGTAAAAATGGACTCTCCAGCGGTTGCCGATGCGAACGCTGTGCTTGATGGCACCTCTGCGACTGATGGTTTTGTTGGTGGTTTAGCCGCGGTTCCGGCAGCGCAGCAAAACAACGCAAATACTTGGATGATTTACGCGACGGTGACAGATGAGTCGGGCAATACCTTGCCGGTTGATTTGCAGCAAGATACGGCACTGGGTGTCAATGGTGTCACGTTTGAAAGTCGTGCAGGCCAGCGTGGCATGATGTTACAGTTTGACAACTCAGGTGCGGCGGTTGCAGAAACATTCCCTAACCCGGTGTCAGAACGCTTGGGTTTAACAACCTCGGCAACTGCAATTGTGCCAGTACCAGTCGCCCCTTATGACGGTGCGGATGCCATCACTAACGGTGCAGATCCTGACCAAACCTTTAATATAAACATGTCTAACTTGTCTCAATTTAGCTCACCGTTTGAAGTATCGGCATTGAGCCAAGATGGTAAAACGGTTGGTCGATTAACGGGTGTGACTATCGGTACTGATGGCCTTATCGAAGCTAAGTATTCAAATGGTGATTCTGTACCTGTAACGAAAATTACATTGGCGCGTTTTGCCAACGAACAAGGTCTAACTCAGATTGGTAACACATCTTGGACCGAGAGTCAGACATCAGGTCAACCTCTGGCTGGTGAAGCTGATTCTGGTACATTTGGTCAGATTCGTTCTGGTACGCTAGAGCAATCAAACACCAACTTGACTACAGAGCTTGTTGACCTTATCACGGCGCAGCGTAACTACCAGGCAAACTCTCGTGCACTGGAAGTTAACTCAACGATTACTCAGGCGATTCTGCAGTTACGATAACTTAAGTTTTTTTCAAAAAAGCCAGCGTATGCTGGCTTTTTTATTGTCTGCCATTTCTTGAATGGCGGCAGCCTGTAGCTAAAAAAAGTCGAGTTCTATCGACTATAAAATTTAGCTTGAGTGATTTACATGTCCGCGACTCGAAAATGACCAATGTGTCAATCCGATCTATCCATTCTCCTAAATTGGCCTAAAATTAAACACTTATTTAATGCAGTAAGAAGCTGCTTTTGGTAGACTCTTGCGCTTTCTTGTCTTGAGTAGTGCAATTACTCAAATTTTATATTTGGAGTTGTCATGTTTAATTTGATCACGAACAGTGATTCGAATGTCAAAAATGACGTTTTATCTGGTATCACAGTCGCGTTAGCGTTAGTGCCAGAAGCCGTGGCCTTTGCGTTTGTCGCGGGTGTTGAGCCTATGATTGGTTTGTACGCCGCGTTCATGATGGGTCTAATCACCTCTGCAATTGGTGGGCGTCCGGGCATGATTTCCGGCGCAACGGGTGCAACGGCAGTCGTTATGGTGGCGTTGGTCGCGCAGTACGGTGTTCAGTATCTATTTGCGGCGGTCATTCTCGCCGGTATTCTGCAGATCCTCGCGGGTATTTTGAAGCTCGGGAAATTCATCAGACTGGTGCCATATCCAGTTATGTTAGGTTTCGTCAATGGCTTGGCGATTGTTATTTTCTTAGCGCAGCTTGGTCAGTTCAAAATCTTAGACAGCTCGGGCCTACACGTTTGGATGGAAGGTCAGCAAATGTACTTAATGTTAGGCTTAGTTGCTTTAACAATGGGTATTATTCATTTCTTGCCTAAACTGACGACCGCTGTTCCAGCGTCACTGGTTGCTATTTTGACAGTAACCGGTTTGGTTGTGGGTCTTGATTTAGAAGCGCGCACGGTTATTGATTTCGTTCGTGATATGGTGCCTGAAGCGGAAAAAGCGACGGTAACCCTTGCCGGTGAATTACCAAGTTTTGCGATTCCAATGGTGCCTTTCACTTTAGAAACTCTGTACATCATCCTACCAACGGCCGTTATCATCATGATGATTGGTTTAATTGAGTCTCTTTTGACCTTATCACTCATTGACGAGTTAACGAATACTCGTGGCCGAGGTAACAAAGAGTGTGTTGGTCAAGGTGTTGCAAACACAGTTAACGGTTTCTTCGGTGGTATGGGCGGTTGTGCCATGATTGGTCAATCTATGATTAACATCAACTCAGGTGGTCGTGGTCGTTTATCGGGTATTACAGCTGCACTTGTATTGTTAGGCTTCATTCTTTTTGCAGCCAAGTTTATCGAAATGATCCCATTGGCGGCACTGGTCGGCGTTATGTTTATGGTGGTACTAGGCACGTTTGAGTGGGCATCATTTAAGATCTTACGCGGCGCTAACAAAGAAGACGCGTTTGTCCTTATCTTAGTGACCGGTGTTACAGTTGCTGCTGACCTGGCTGTTGCAGTTGTTGTTGGTGTTATTGTTTCGGCGTTGGTTTTCGCTTGGAAACACGCCTCTCACATTCATGCTCGAACTCATGTTGATGACGAAGGTTGGAAGGTGTACGACTTAGATGGGCCTTTGTTCTTTGGCTCAATTACGCATTTCAAAGACTTATTCGACATTGAAAATGATCCGCAAGACGTTGTGATTGAGTTTATAAACTCTCGTATTTGGGATAGCTCAGGCATCGATGCGATTGATGGCTTGGCGAGTAAATACGAAGCTGCGGGTAAGAAGCTGCATATTCGCCACATCAGTCCAGAGTGCCGTGATCTATTAGAGAACGCACAAAAGTATGTTGAAATGAACATCAACGAAGATCCGCGCTACCACGTGGCGTCGGACAAACTGGCGTAATTCATTAAACGCTGTTAATTATTATGTAATAAAAAAGGAGCCAATTGGCTCCTTTTTTTATCTCAAATCGGCAAATTACGCTTTAGACGCAACCCATTGATTGACTAAGTCTTCAAGCACATTCAATGGCACCGCGCCGTTTTTAAGCACAACGTCGTGGAATTCAGGTAGGCTGAACTTGTTGCCAAGTTTTGCTTTCGCTGCTTCTCTAAGCTCTACAATCTTGATCATACCAATTTTGTAGGCGGTTGCTTGTGAAGGCATAACCACGTGGCGTTCTACCATCTTGACTGCATCTGGTTTTGGATTTGGCGTGTTTGTAACGTAATAATCAATGCCTTGTTCGCGAGTCCATTTTTTCGCATGAATACCCGTGTCTACAACAAGACGACATGCGCGCCATAATTCCATTGCAAGTCGACCAAAGTCAGAATACGGATCTTCATACAGACCGATTTCTTTCGGGATCATCTCAGAGTAAAGTCCCCAGCCTTCAACATAGGCTGTGTAGCCGCCGAACTTACGGAACATTGGAATTCCTTCAAGTTCCTGTGCAATTGCAATTTGCATGTGGTGACCAGGAATACCTTCGTGATAGGCCAAGGCTTCCATTTGGTATGTTGGCATGTCACTCATGCGGTACAAGTTGGCGTAGTAGATACCTGGACGCGAACCGTCTGGAGCCGGTTGCTGATAAAACGCGTTACCTGCCGACTTTTCACGGAAGGCTTCTACTTGTTTAACAATCATGTCTGCTTTTGGCTTAACAATGAATAATTCGTCAAGGCGAGATTTCATGTTGTCGATAAGCGCAACTGCTTCATCTAAGTAACGCTGTTTGCCTTCTTCGGTTTCTGGGTAGTAGAACTGTTTGTCGACACGCATAAATTCGAAAAATTCAGAAAGGTCGCCGTCAAACTTAACCTTTTTCATGATTTCGCGCATATCATCGTGGATGCGGGCAACTTCCGATAAACCAATCTCATGGATTTCGTGAGCGGTTAGGTCAGTTGTTGTTGTGTTTTTAAGAGCATTATTAAAGAACGCTTCACCCTCTGGGAATTTCCAAGCGCCATCTTTTGTGTCTGCTCGAGCCTCTAGCGCCTCAAGGTTTGCAATTAAGCTAGTGTAAGCATCTTTGAAGCTAGATTTTAACGCTTCATTTAGTAGCGAAACTAACTCGTCTTTTTTCGCCTGTTCTAGTTCTAGACCTTCCAACTTGCGTTTGAAGTCAGCTAATAGCGTGCTTTCGCCGTCGTCGTTAAACGGAGCACCGTTTAATAAGTTTTTGCTGTCAGAAATAACGTACGGATAAACGAACTTAGGTGCGATAATGCCCATGTCCGCACGTTTGTTTAGGCCTTTTTCTAATTCAGAGAATAGCTCTTTAACACCATTGACACGGCTGATATACGCTTCGGCGTCAGACACATCTGTAATTTGGTGTTGGTTAATCAACAGTGAAGGTACCATTGAGTGTAAACCGAACATTTGGTTTACCGGATAGTTGTGGTAACGCCATTTGTAATCAGCAATTTGGTCTTCAAGTTGCTGAATCATCAACTTAGTACTTAGAGCAGTTTGCGCGTCCATCTTTGAAACGTCTAAGGTTTTTACTTTGGCTAAGTTTTTCTTAGTAAGTTCTAGATCTTCTTCACTGCGAGCTTCAGAAATGTCGTCCCATTTGCCATAGTCTTGTTTGATGGCCATATACGTTTGATAAATAGGAGAGCGCATCACGCCTTCCATAAAGATGTCTTGGAACATCTTATTGGCTTTTTCAGACTCAGATACTACCGCTTGTTCTGACTGTGACGGTTTGGTTTCGGCTTGAGTGGTCGTCGTTTCGCTGCCGCCACAGGCCGTAAGACCTAAGCTCAATGCAACAGCCAATACAGAGTATTTCAACTTCATTGTTGTTCCCTAATTGTCGTTTTTGTGAGGGTGTTAGTCGCGCACACCAACCTATTAGTCATGTGCGCTTTATAATATTTATTCATGCCTCAGGCGAGGCAGGTCAAAGTTAGTTTAACATCGGAAATTAAAATGGCGAGTGCAAAGCGTAACCGTTTGTAACAAGATGCGGGCTGTTCGATGTATTTCGGGTTGAATTACAGGAATAAGTCCACTAGGTCGTTGTAGAACAACTTGCCTTTTGCTGTCGTTTGCAGGGTAAAACCGTTTTGGTTCAGATACCCTTTGGCTACCGCTGAATCGATGATAGGAAGAAGCGGCAGGGCGGATAATCCCGTGGTTTTTTCATAGCGACGCAAATCGAAAGGCTCTACCAAGCGCAATTGGTTCATGAAAAATTCGAACGGCCTGTCTTCTTCTTCTACTTGCCAACTTTTGTATAGGTAAGGTTTGGTTAAATCCATATACCCTTTCGGGTGTTTAACCTTTTCTGTGCGAATAATCTGGCCATTGGCAATATCTGTTACCTTACCATGAGCGCCACAGCCTATGCCTAAGTAATCACCAAAGCGCCAGTAATTTAGGTTATGGCGACTTTGCGAGCCATTTTTACTGTAGGCTGAGATTTCATATTGCTCAAAACCCGCTTCGGCGATGAGCTTCTGTCCTTGTTCTTGAATATGCCAAAGCACTTCATCTTCTGGCAGTGTTGGTGGTCGAGAATGAAACAAGGTATTTGGCTCTATAGTGAGTTGATACCAGGAAAGGTGATCTGAGCCCAACGTCACTGCTTGTTTTAAATCAGACAGGGCGTCCTCTAGCGACTGATTAGGCAACCCATGCATAAGATCCAAATTGAATCTCGGTACTGTGTTTTTTGCAAAGCGAGCGGCGTCTAGTGCATTTTGACCATTGTGAATTCGGCCTAACGCTTTGAGCTTATCTTCTTGAAAGCTCTGTATGCCGATGGAGATGCGATTAACACCGCCTTGGTGGAAACCTTCGAATTTATTGTACTCAAGGGTTCCAGGGTTCGCTTCCAACGTAATTTCTATGTCGCTTTCGAAGTCAATTCGGTTTCTAATTTCAGCAATAATTTTTGCAACACCTTCTTCCGAGAGCAAAGAGGGCGTACCCCCGCCAAAGAAGATGGAGTGTAATTTGCGGCCTTGCACCCATTTTAGGTCTTGCTCTAAATCGGCAATTAAATGTGCAATGTATTCTGTTTCCGGAATACCACCTTTTAAACCGTGCGAGTTGAAGTCGCAATACGGACACTTTTGCACACACCAGGGGATGTGTACATAAAGGCTCAACGGTGGTAATTCAAACAACGACAAGTCTAGAAACCTTGGTTTTGAATCTGTTCTAACAGCTGGCGAAGGGCTTGACCGCGATGACTCAGACTGTGTTTTTGTTCCGGCGCAAGCTGCGCTGCAGTTTTGTCTAGCTGAGGTTGAAAGAAGACGGGGTCATATCCGAAGCCGCTATCACCGCTGCGCTCCATTTGAATTACGCCATCCCAAAAGCCCTGACAAATAATTGGCGTAGGGTCGTCTGCATGACGCATGAAGACCAAAACACAAACGAAACGAGCTTGGCGTTGCTCAGCCGGAACGTCTTTCAATAAATCCAGTAACTTATCTATATTCGTACCGTCAGTCGCGTCTTCACCCGCGAAGCGTGCTGAGTAAATGCCAGGTGCGCCGTTGAGTGCCGCCACTTCAAGTCCTGAGTCATCGGCGATGCAAGGTAATCCTGTGACTTGTGCTGCATGACGCGCTTTTATAATTGCGTTTTCAACAAAGGTTGTGCCGGTCTCTGGCACTTCGTCGACGTTATACTCACTTTGAGGAACCACATTTAAGCCAAATGGTGCCAACATTTCTTTAAGTTCGTTTACTTTGCCTTTGTTACCTGAAGCAAGAAGAATATCTTTCATCGTGTTTTTAGAGTTTGCTGAGTTGATGGCGTGAATGATAGAGATTTGGTAGCTAAAAGCAAAGGATAACTTCGGCAGAAGATACTGCACAGGAGAAAAACGTTAGATACAAAAAAACCGAGGCGGGTGACCTCGGTTTTTGCGATGCTTTTGCTAATTAAGCTGCGAAGTTTGCGTTCGCGAATTCCCAGTTAACAAGCGCCCAGAAACCGTTTAAGTAGTCAGGACGAACGTTACGGTAATCGATGTAATAAGCGTGTTCCCATAGGTCAACAGTCATTAGCGGAGTTACGCCTTCTTCAGTGATAGGTGTACCAGCGTTAGAGGTGTTAACGATGTCTAAAGAACCGTCAGCTAGCTTAACTAACCAAGTCCAGCTTGAACCAAAGTTGTTAACTGCTTTGTCATTGAATGCCGCTTGGAATGCTTCAAAAGAACCCCATTTAGCGTTGATTGCGTCTGCCACTGCACCTGTTGCTTCGCCACCACCGTTCGGGCTCAATGAGTTCCAGTAGAAAGTGTGGTTCCAGATTTGTGCTGCGTTATTGAATACGCCGCCTTCAGAAGTCTTAACGATTTCTTCTAGTGATTTACCTTCAAACTCAGTACCACCGATTAGACCGTTTAATTTAACAACATAAGTGTTGTGGTGTTTACCGTGGTGAAAGTCTAATGTCTCAGCTGAAATATGTGGTTCTAATGCATCTTTTGCATAAGGTAGAGCTGGTAATTCGAATGCCATGATGGTTATCTCCGTTGGCTTTGTTTATGTTTACTGTTAAGATTATAAAACTTGACTATTTTACTCAAGTATTAGTTTTATAACGGTAAGTTAGAATATAGTTTCTGGCTAAATAAGGCCTTGAATGCCAGATTCAAGCCCCCATGTAGTGATTTATTATCATTACTTTTAATCGTTTAGCCGTTTTGGTTGCATTTAAAGCAACAATTATTTGAGGTTCACAATGGAAACCATTGAAAAAATCAAACAGCAGATCGCTGAAAATCCAATTCTAATCTACATGAAGGGTAGCCCTAAATTACCATCGTGTGGTTTTTCTTCGCAGGCGTCTCAAGCGTTAATGCAGTGTGGCGAACCATTCGCGTACGTAGATATCCTACAAAACCCTGACATTCGCGCGGAATTACCTGCTTACGCAGAGTGGCCAACTTTTCCTCAACTGTGGGTTGAAGGTGAGCTGATTGGTGGTTGTGACATTATTTTAGAAATGTTCCAAAAAGGTGAATTACAACCTCTAATCGCTGAAACAGCCGCTAAGTTCAAAGAAGACGAAGAACAAGCATAAGCGAACTCAATTGCTTAAAGCCTCGATTATAATCGGGGCTTTTTTTTGCCCGGTTGGCGAGGAGTTGAATCTGTCACTCGGTATTTCAAGCTTTGTGGCTCAATGTTTGCTAGCTATGGTTATAATGTTACAAAAGTGACGAGCAATCGCATAGCTTAAAGCGGTTTGGTACGTCACTTTTCAAATTGAAGTTATTACTCCGTACCTATGGCGTTTATGAGAATACTGACCTTATTTTTAAGCTTGTTTATATTAGCTTCTTGCAGCGACTCCGGTTCAGACGATCCAGACCCGAGTGCGATTGCCAGCGTTAATGCGGGGCAAGATATTGCCGTTGTCGAAGGCCTCACATTCACTTTGGTTGCCTCTGTCTACCCTGAAGGCGGGGCACTGGTTTGGACGCAAACCCAAGGACCTGCCGTTACCGACTTTCCAGAGAATCCCGGGCTAACTCTCATATTGCAGACGCCTGCTGTCAATGTCGACACCGATCTTGTATTTGAGGCAACCTACACAACGGCGGAGGGGCAAGTGGTCCGCGACCAGGTGACGGTTTCGGTTACCAATGTAAATATGGCACCTGTTGCAGTGCTTGAATTGGCGGAAGAGACGTTACCTCCGTTTCCAACCTATGAAATTATCACAGTTAGCGGCGCAAACAGCTACGACCCGGATGGTGAGATTCGAAGTTACAGTTGGCGCCAAGCAGACTCTAACGGTGCATTGGAGTTTACCTCTGGCTTAACCTCAAGCACGGTTGAATTTGAAGCGCCGTTTGTTTCTGAGATCACCAATTATCAAATCGAATTAACGGTTACCGATAACTTTGGCGAGTCAGCAAGTAACATCATCGATGTTCAAATCGCGTCATCGCAAGATACAATCGCGGCCAATAGTGGTATCGACCAAACTGTTGATGAGTTTACTTTAGTGGTCCTAGACGGCTCAGAGAGTGTGTCGACGGTGTCGGCAGTGACTTGTTTGTGGACTCAAACGTCAGGCACTGCAGTGGATTTGAGCTCGACGACGGACTGTGTTGTGCAATTTGTTGCCCCCGATGTTGACTCGCAGGACAGTTTAACTTTCCAACTGGATGTTGCAGATGGTTCCGGAAACACGGCTTCCGATTCAGTACTTGTAACGGTTGAACCGCTGAATTTAGGCAAATTACACGATACGGGCGTGACCCTCTGTTTTGATGACAGTCAACAGATAGATTGTGGTGACAGCAGTTTTCCGATGCAAGATGGTGACGCTGGCCGCGATGCTGTGTCGGAGTTTCTTGATAAGAGTGGATCAGGGCCGGAGTCATTTGACTACACAAAATTTGACAGTAACGGCGACGAAATTTCAAACGATGCCCTAGTGTTCAGTTGTGTACGTGACAACTTTACTGGCCTGATATGGGAAGTAAAACAGCCCACTGGGGTGCCAGCGTTCAGCGATTTAAGAGGCGTTGAAAACTACTATTCTATGGACGAATCACTGGAGAATTCCGGTACCTGTTCTGATGATACCGGATGTACCGCAGACCAATACGTTGAAGCGGTCAACGAAGCGGCATTTTGCGGTGGCGCTAATTGGCGCTTGCCGACTTACCTAGAGCTAATGTCGATAATGGATTATGGCGATTTGGATCAGGACTCTCTATTGCCCGAAGAGTTTTTTCCGTATTCACCGAACAACGCGACGTTAGGGCACAAGTTTTATTGGATTTCAGATAGTAGCGCTGAGGGGGGGGCTGATGACTTCCACTGGGTGATTGATATGGCTACAGGTGATGACGCTGCAATCGTTGAATCGCGTGGTGCTTATATTCGCTTGGTCAGAACCCCATAGGAGCAGTAAATGAAAAAACGTTTTCTACCGTTATTGTTAGTGCCGAGCATGGTCTCGGCTCAACAGTTATGCGACGGGGACACACAAACTACGCCGAGTGAGAACTTTACCGTAATATCTGAGGCAACGGAATATGTGGTTGACAACACCACCGGCCTAGCGTGGGCGAGATGTGTTGTTGGTCAATCTTGGGATTCTACTTTGCAATCGTGCACAGGTGAGCCACTGCGATTAACCTGGCAAGAGGCGCTGCAACAAGCGACGACTTATCGCGCCGGCAATCACACCGATTGGCGACTGCCGAATGTGAAAGAACTGGTGTCTGTGGTTGAACGTCAATGCGTTGAACCTGCCGCGAATCTTGATTTGTTTCCTGCAGCTCCTGACGATCGTTATTGGAGTTCAACGCCCTACACCGGCTCCGACAGTACAACCACAGCTTGGGCCGTGGCTTTTTACAATGGCCGAATTGACACAAGCGAAAAGACCAGTGATTTCTATGTACGAATGGTTAGATACGCTGAATGACATGGTAGCTTTCGCCAATTTCTAAGACACTGTAAAGTGAGGATTAGTTTTAGTAATTTGGTTTGGTGATAGTGCGTTTAACACGATTTTTGTTGACGATTTGTATGATTTTTCCGTCTGTTTTAGCAGCGGGAGAATGTCACATTCAGCTTAAAATGGGGCTGTTGATAGCGCCAGATCACATTCGCATTATGGAGCGCGGCCGCACTCAGGTACAAATCAATAATGATTCTCAGCTATTTATCCGAGGTGACCTAATAACGTTGACCGACCAAGAGCAATTCATGGTCAAAGAATTTAGCCGCGGTCTTCGAAAAGAACTTCCCGAAATCGTTACCATTGCAATGGACAGTATGGAGCTTGGTTTCGACGCACTCGATAAGATCGTAAAGGGCATCGCGGGTACTGACGCGGCAATGGGTATTGAAGAGCACTTTGGTGAGTTGAAATACGGCGTGCTAAAAAAGTTTGCGCGCAATGGTGAAAATTTCTATATCGCGCCACAGGCACTCAATGAACTGGACGATTTCTTTACCGAAGAACTTATCGCTCAAGTCAATACTGTAGTTACCGATTCTTTAAAGATAATGCTCAGCGCGATGGGAGAAACACTGCGTCAGAATGAGTTTGGCCTAGAAGGGCAAAACTTAGACGTTGGCGAACGGGTCGATTTGCTGAGCAAAGAAGTAGAGAAGTCGTTGAAATTGAACGGCGACCGAATAGCGGAAAAAGCCAGAGCGTTTTGTGAGCGCTTTGAGCAACTGGATAAAACCGAAGCCAGATTGCAAAACCAGATCCCACTTTTACGAAACTATGATATTTTAAGCAACCAATTGGAAAACAATAACTGATCGGATTCATCGCTTAAATGGACTCTTCACAAGAAAGTATTAAAAACAAACCAAACGGAACTGGGATTGCCCGAATTATTAAGGCAACAAAGTGTTCTATTTTAGGCTTTAAAGCCGCCTTTAAGCACGAAGCGGCCTTTAGGCAGGAGCTTGGTTTAGTCGCAATTCTTACACCGTTAGCATTTTTCATTTCCGACACCTTATTTGGTTTCGTCAGCCTTATGGTCGCCATGTTAGTCGTGCTTATTGTTGAGTTACTCAACTCTGCGGTTGAAGCAGTGGTAGACAGGATTGGGTTAGAGCGTCACGAGCTTTCAGGCAGAGCAAAAGATTTAGGCAGTGCCGCTGTCACTTTAGCTCTCTTAATTGCCGGCTTAGTTTGGTTTGCACACTTGGTCGATTTTTTTACTAGATAACCTCATTTATTCAAAGTTACAAAAGGAGTAAGGCGTTGAAAATCAATGTTTTGTTGTCGCTGGTTTTAGCGTTTGGTTCATTCTGCTCTATGGCAAAAGACCGCGAGTTTAAATTTAACTCAGATGCTGCGTGGGCAAACATCAAAAAAGACTATGAAAACTTTTATCAAAGTGAGCGACTTTGGAGAGCGGCTAAATTTTATGCTGCTGGTGCTGTTATGGCACATACCAACATAGACACAGAATTCCAAAGCTGGCATCAGGACGAGGTGCATTCTCAAACGTCAGATGACATCGCCAAAGTCGCCAAACTGTTTGGTGAAAAAGTGATTCTGGTGCCACTTTCATTGATGGCATCGTCAGCGCAATGGTTTGATGAGAATTCTCGTCTAGGTCGATGGGGCGAGACTACAATGCGCTCTTATCTTGTAGGTGGTCCGGCAATGTTTTCGGTGCAGTTGTTGACTGGAGGCTCACGTCCGAGTGACAAATATGAAGATGCCAAATGGCGACCATTTAACGATGATAATGGCGTTAGTGGCCACGCATTTGTTGGTGCAGTTCCTTTCTTAACCTTGGCAAGAGATCCAAATTTAAATGACTGGCAAAAAGGTCTGGCTTATTTTGGTTCGACCTTGTCGGCTTGGTCGCGTATCAATGACGATAAGCACTTCTTGTCGCAGGCGATGTTAGGCTGGTATATGGCTTGGGAGTCTGTCGATGCAGTTCATGACACCGGTGACGATTCGTCTTGGTTCAGTTTCCAACCTTATGCCTTTGGTGACGGTGTCGGACTGGCGTTTGTCGCCAACTGGTAAAATTAATGATAAAGCGTTTTATTGATTCGTTAAATCTTAGCGGTAACACAGAGCACAGCTTTCGTTTTATCGCTTACAGCTTTTTGTTTACGTTTTGCCTGCTATTAGCGTTTCTATTTAATGCCGGTAGTGCAGGGGAAATCAAGAGTATGTTTTACTCATTGACCATTCCGCTGTACTACTATTTGTTGTTTTCGTTTTTAGTCCTGATTTGCTTGCCATTGTTATGGTTTACCCGATTTAGGTTTCTTATTTTGGTCCCGAAAATACTGTTTGATGTGGTATTGATTGGCGACTACTTCTTATTCGGCGTTTTTCGTTTTCATGTCGACATGATGTTTATCAACATGTTGATTTATGACTTTAAGGGCATTGGTATTTCGCTTTGGTTAGTTGGGCTTTCTGTCTTGGTTACCGTGGTTGTAGTTACTATCAATGTTTGGATCTACCGTGCTTGTGTAAATTGGCGCTCGTTGCCTTTGATAAAAGTTAACTTAGCAATATTTGTCGTTTTTCTCACGGGACAAATGATTCATGCGGTTGGTTATGAGTACCGACAGGTAAATATCACTAAATATACGCCTTACTTCCCATACTACGCTCCGCTGACTTCCAACAGTTTAATGGCCAAGTTAAAACAACGCTTTCCAGAGACTTTTCCTAAAGTTGACGTATCTAGCGCAGAGAACGTGAGTGATATCTTGTCGCAACGACAGCAAGGGTTATTGGCCTATCCGAAATCGCCGATGCAGTGTGTTGTCCAGCCAACGGCTAAAAAACCAAACATCTTGTTCTTTGTTGCGGAAAGTTGGCGACAGGATGTGTTTGACGACCAAGTTACCCCAAATATCTATGCGTTTTCGCAACAGGCAGTGAACTACCAGAACCATTACAGCGGTGGCAGCGTGACGGTTAATGGTTTATTCACATTAATGTTTGGATTACACCCAACATATCGTGATTACATGACGTCCCAACCGCTAAAGAATCAGACTTTGCTTACAAAAGTTCTGGCAGAGCAGGGGTATGATATTGATGTATATACCTCTTCAAATTTAGACCGCTTTTCACTCAAGCCCTTGTTCTTTGGAGCGATTGAAGACGAACACTATGTTAATCCGATGAATGACTCGATGAAGGATGATGACTTCAAAGCGGTGTCAGAGCTAATAAATGACTTAAAGCAAGCCATTGATAAACCTTGGTTTAAGTTCGTGTTTTTGAGTTCATCACATCACAATTACCAGTACCCAGAGCAATACGCTCGATTTAGCCCGGTTGAAAAGAATCCGGAAAAGTTTTTGTTTCATAAGGACATGGATCCCCAACCATTGTTTAACCGTTATAAAAACTCGGTGCACTACATCGATGGCTTGTTTGGCGACATTTTGCAAGCCGGGGAGCAGTCAAAAGTGTTGGACAATGCCATGATAGTAGTGACTTCAGATCACGGCGAGGAATTTAATGATAACGGTCTGGGGTACTGGGGGCACGGCAGTAACTTCACCAAATCGCAAATTGCGGTGCCAATGTTTATCCAGTATCCGAACCAGTTCGAAAACGCTGGTGAGGCGGTGGATAAGCTCTCAGCACACGTCGACCTAGTGCCGACGGTATTGCGAAATGTATTAGGTTGCACAAATCCAACTGAGGACTACAGCACAGGACAAGATTTATTAAACTTGCCGGAAAATCGCGCAGGTATTATCTCGGCAAGTTACAAAGACAAAGCGTATTTGATCAATGACATGATTTATGCGACCG
The DNA here is from genome assembly GCA_964229075.1 of Alteromonadaceae bacterium. Classification (GTDB taxonomy): domain Bacteria; phylum Pseudomonadota; class Gammaproteobacteria; order Enterobacterales; family Alteromonadaceae; genus Psychrosphaera. The sequence goes on from CAXRBI010000074.1 coordinate 22,706, forward strand.
GTTTGACCACTTCTAGTTATCATGTCGAAGATATGAAACAAGTGAATGAAAATTATGACTATTCGGGCCTCAATCGCCTGAAACAGCAGGAATCGAGCTTATTGGACCGTTAATAAATCATTCCATTAATAAAAATTTTTCATCCGAAATTACCAATCGTTGGGCGGCATCGGAGTTGCAACCGTTAGTCGATAACGGTATAAATCCAAGGTTTATCTGAATATGGGCTGTATGCCGACATCACCTTACTATAAAAAGTGGCAAGCAGTACTTTAAAAATAACTATTAGAAATAAAGGGCACAAAATGAGTAATTCCCCTTCATCTGAGGGCTTTTTCGGTCACCCTCAAGGTTTGAAAACCTTATTCTTCACTGAGATGTGGGAGCGCATGAGTTATTACGGCATGAGAATGATGCTGGTATTGTTCATGACCGCTACCTTGCAAGACGGTGGTTTAGGTATCACTGTTGCAACAGCAACCGCAATTTACGGTTTGTATACTGGTGCAGTTTACTTCATGGGATTGCCTGGTGGTTGGATTTCTGACCGCTTATTAGGCAGTCAAAAAGCAGTTTGGTACGGCGGTATCATCATCATGTGTGGTCACATCGTACTTGCGATTCCTAGCGATGCGACCTTCTTTATCGGACTTATCTTAGTTGTTTTAGGTACGGGCCTATTAAAACCAAACATTACCGCTTTGGTTGGTCAGTTGTACAAAAGCGAAGACGAACGCCGTGATAGTGGCTTCGCGCTTTACTAC
>CAXRBI010000075.1:0-51170 GCA_964229075.1 Alteromonadaceae bacterium
ATTAATGAAGTTGATTTCAGCGCAAAGCCATACAAACTAAAAGGTGATAGCAGTGAATACACGTGTGATGCCTTGATCATTTGTACTGGCGCGTCAGCCCAGTACTTAGGCTTAGAATCTGAGCAAGCTTTCATGGGCAAAGGCGTTAGTGCATGTGCGACATGTGATGGCTTTTTCTACCGTAATCAAAAGGTTGCAGTCGTAGGTGGTGGTAACACCGCAGTTGAAGAAGCGCTATACTTGTCAAACATTGCCTCTGAAGTCCACTTGGTTCACCGTCGCGATACCTTCCGCGCGGAAAAAATACTAGTTAAACGTCTGATGGATAAGGTCGAAAGTGGCAATATTGTCTTACACTTAGATCGTACGCTAGACGAAGTGCTTGGTGACGACATGGGTGTTACTGGCATTCAGATTGCAGATACAAAATCGGACAATAAAGAGCAATTGGACGTAATGGGCGTGTTCATCGCAATCGGCCACAAGCCAAACACTGGCATGTTTGAAGGCCAATTAGAAATGAACAATGGTTACATTAAAATCCAAAGCGGTTTGGAAGGCAATGCAACAGCAACGAGCAAAGAAGGCGTGTTTGCTGCAGGTGACGTATGTGATCATGTTTATCGTCAAGCTATTACATCTGCCGGCACGGGCTGTATGGCTGCGCTAGATGCAGAACGTTATTTGGATTCAAAATAGACTGAATTTATCGAGTGACGCAGAAGTTATATTACTTAACCGATGATCCACACTGGTTTCCAGAGCCCCGCTCGGCTCTGGAACACCCTTCAGGTTTGCTTGCCATCGGCGGAGATCTGAGTCCTGAGCGAGTATTCCATGCCTATCAAAACGGCATTTTCCCATGGTTCAATGAAGACGAACCAATTCTTTGGTGGTGTCCAGACCCGCGAGCAATCATTGACATCGGCGACGTCCGAATCAATAAATCACTCCGAAAGTTCTTAAAAAAGTGTGACTACGAAGTATCTGTCAATCATGCATTCCATGATGTAATCACCCAATGTGCAGAACCGAGGGCTAATGCGGATGGTACTTGGATTCTCCCTGAAATGATCGAAACCTACTTGCAACTCCATCGTACAGGTAAGGCCCATTCCATTGAGGTTTGGCAAAATGGAGAACTGGTCGGTGGTTTATATGGAGTGCTCGTTGGTAGCTGTTTTTGCGGTGAATCGATGTTTTCTAAAGCTCCAAATGCCTCGAAACTGGCACTGATAAATTTGGAAATGTTACTGAAAGGCCTTCCGAACAGTTTCATCGACTGCCAACTGCAGAACACCTACTTAATGTCTATGGGCGCTGTGCTGACATCAAGAGATATATTTTTAGAAAAATTACACAGTGCAAGAGAAATAGTCCTGCCAATTTCAGTTTTCTCTCCTAAATTTATATCATGGCGTTCATTGTTTGAGACATGATGACAACGGTAAAATTTGGTCTGTCCACAACCTTCCCCTGTGGCTATTTAGACGACGAAAATGAAAGGCTTCTAGTTTACTTAGACGAACAGCCCTTATCGCCTATTCTGTATTCAGCGCTTCAAAGCCAAGGGTTTCGACGCTCTGAAAGCTACGTATATCGTCCGTATTGTGAAAATTGTCAGGCCTGTCAATCGATTCGAGTTCCGGTCCATAAATTCGCACCATCGCGCAGCCAGAAAAGAATTCAGAATAAAAATCGTAATTTTCACAGCGTTGTTTCAGCAACCGTGTCCGAGGACTACTACCCGCTTTACGAGCGCTACGTTAACGAAAAGCACCTGGGTGGAGTCATGTATCCAGCCAATAGTTCTCAACTGGACAGCTTTACCAATTGTGACTGGATGCAGCAATTATTTGTTGAACTGTATGACAAAGAAAAATTGATTGCAGTAGCCATATGCGACCTGTCACCAGACAGTGTATCGGCGGTGTATACCTTTTACGATCCCGACTACCTCGACTATTCGCTTGGAACTTATATGGTGCTAAAACAAGTTGAACTCGCTAAACACCTGCAAAAATCTTGGTTGTACTTGGGTTACTACATAAAACAGTGCGACAAAATGAACTACAAAACGCGGTTCTTCCCGCATCAAATTTTACAAGATGGAAAGTGGCTTCAAATCAACTCCTCACGATCTGAAGGCAGCGCAAATAAACCGAAACAATAAATTTCGAGTATTAACTTTACATAGCAGTCAATTTTGGGCAAAATCTGCGCTTATTTTTTTACGCATAGACAACGACACCCAGAGGTTTAACGCTTAATGGCGAAAGAAGACGTAATTGAAATGCAAGGTACAATCCTTGAGACCTTGCCAAACACCATGTTCCGTGTTGAATTAGAGAACGGTCACGTAGTTACCGCGCACATTTCAGGTAAAATGCGCAAGCATTACATTCGTATTTTAACGGGTGATAAAGTGACTGTAGAGATGACGCCTTATGATCTGACAAAAGGCCGAATCACTTTCCGTGCAAGATAAATAAAAAAAGCCGAGACAATGTCTCGGCTTTTTTTATGCTTCTGCTAATTCCCGTTCGGGATATTCAAACTTAAGCTCGCCATCAACAGAGTCGATCGTCACTTTGCCGCCCTCCGCTAATGAACCAAACAACACCTCGTTGGCCAGCGGCTTTTTCAAGTTATCTTGAATCACACGAGACATTGGTCTTGCCCCCATAGCTTTGTCGTATCCTTTTTCAGCCAACCAATCTCTGGCAGACGTCGAAATATCAAGTTCAACCTGTTTCTTATCTAGCTGCATTTGCAACTCGACAATAAACTTGTCAACCACTTGAAGAATGACGTTTTTATCTAAGTGATTAAACCAAACGATGTTATCTAAACGGTTGCGGAACTCTGGCGTAAACGTTCGCTTGATTTCTTCCATTGCATCCGTGCTGTTGTCTTGCTCTGCAAAACCTATTGATTTTCTTGTCGTCTGAGCAACACCAGCGTTTGTCGTCATTACCAGAATAACATTTCTAAAATCCGCTTTGCGGCCGTTATTGTCAGTTAATGTACCGTGGTCCATGACCTGCAATAGGACATTGAACACATCAGGATGTGCTTTTTCAATTTCATCTAAGAGAACCACACTGTGTGGGTGTTTCAAAACTGCATCCGTTAACAGACCGCCTTGATCAAAGCCAACATAGCCAGGAGGTGCACCAATCAATCGGCTGACAGCATGGGGCTCCATGTACTCCGACATATCGAAGCGCACTAACTCTATACCTAACACCTTAGCCAATTGTTTCGTAACTTCTGTCTTACCGACACCAGTTGGCCCAGCAAACATAAAACTTCCGACAGGCTTGTCCTCTGCCCCTAAACCACTGCGGGATAGGCGGATAGCTGAACTAAGCGCATCTATCGCTTCATCTTGACCAAAGACTGACAGCTTCAAGTTGCGATCAACGTTCTTTAACACGTCTTTGTCTGACTGCGACACAGACTTCTCTGGAATCCTCGCAATCTTGGCAATAATTTGCTCTATGACAGCAACATTGATTTGTTTTTTACGCTTAGATTTCGGCAATATCTTTTGATTGGCGCCAGCTTCATCAATAACGTCAATCGCTTTATCCGGCAAATGCCGCTCGTTAATGTATCTGTCTGAAAGTTCCGCTGCCGCTCTAAGTGCCGCGTTGGTATACCTAACTCCATGGTGAGTTTCGTACTTCTCTTTTAAGCCAACTAAGATTTTAGTGGTGTCATCAACACTCGGCTCAGTTACATCGATTTTTTGGAATCGGCGAACTAACGCCTTATCTTTCTCAAAAATGTTTCTGAATTCACCGTATGTCGTTGAACCTATGCATCGTAGCTGACCGGAAGACAGCAGAGGCTTCAACAGATTAGAAGCGTCCATAACGCCACCAGAGGCCGCACCAGCACCAATGATGGTATGGATTTCATCGATGAATAAAATGGCTTGTTCTTTCTGCTGCAATTGCTTCAACAACGACTTCAAACGTTTTTCAAAGTCACCTCGGTACTTAGTTCCGGCCAAAAGACTGCCCATATCCAGCGAATAGACCGTAGCTTCAGATATCACCTCTGGCACATTTCCGTGAACAATTTGGTACGCCAAACCTTCTGCAATCGCGGTTTTACCGACGCCAGCCTCACCAATCAACAACGGATTGTTTTTCTTTCTGCGACATAAAATCTGAACGCATCGCTCAAGTTCAGAATCACGGCCAATAATCGGATCAATCTGACCGGCTTGCGCTTGCTCATTTAAGTTTGTGCAAAGGTTACCTAGGCTATTCTCGCTCTCGACTTCAGCACCTTCAGATTCTTCTTCAATGGATTCACCTTCATCTTCGCGCTCAACGCCATGAGAAATATAATTCACCACATCAAGTCTAGAAATATCAGATGTTTTAAGCACATATACAGCATGAGATTCTTGCTCTGAGAAAATGGCAACTAATACGTTTGCACCTGTTACTTCTTGCTGACCTGAACTTTGAACGTGGAATACAGCGCGTTGAAGCACTCGTTGGAAACCTAAAGTCGGTTGCGTATCTTGCTCAGCCTCATCGACATCGTCAGGTAGATAGGGCGTGGTTTGACTAATAAACTCGGTCAATTCCGCTCGGATTTTTTCGAAATCTGCAGAACAGGCACGTAGTGCTTTCTGCGCGTCTGCGTTGTCTAGCAACGCCATTAAAAGGTGTTCAACCGTCATAAACTCGTGACGATGAGACTTAGCGTATCGAAACGCTTCATTGAGAGTCACTTCTAATGCTTTATTTAACATACACACCTTCCTCTAATCACTTAAACGTTACCCTACTCTTGTTCCATGGTGCACAACAACGGGTGTTCGTTACTTCTAGAATATTGATTCACCTGAGCGACTTTGGTTTCTGCTATTTCAGCTGAATATGTTCCGACAACAGCTTTACCTTCTTTATGAACCTTAAACATGATGTGGTTGGCACGCTCCAAATCCATAGCAAAAAACTTAATTAAAACTTCCACTACAAAGTCCATGGGGGTGTAATCGTCGTTATTCAATATCACCTTGTACATTGGTGGTCTTTTTAGTTTAGCTTTTGATGCCTCCTTTACTAAACCAGTACCTTGATCATTCTCACCTAACTTAGGCATTTCACTTCCATACACTCAAATTTTTTTATTCATATAAGTATATATAAAAAGAATTTCGACATTTAACAATTCGTACTTGTCAAAACTTGACTAATTGACTAATTTATCTACAGTCTTTTATTGATTGTTGTATTTTTATACGAGCAATCCAATAATTAGGTTTAAAACTGACTAAGGAAGTAGAAGTATGGCTGTGGGTAAAGTTAAGTGGTTCAATAACGCAAAGGGTTTCGGCTTTATCAGAGAAGATGGTAAAGACGAGGATATTTTCGCTCATTTTTCAACAATCACAATGGACGGATATAAGACCTTAAAGGCAGGACAAGAAGTTGAGTTTGAACTCAGCGAAGGTCCAAAAGGCCTACACGCCACAAACATTAAACTTGGCGAAAAATAGAATTCATTAAAAAGCACCCTTATGGGTGCTTTTTGCTTTCTGCTATTCTGTTTTCACACATTCGCTTGTGCGGATTACATTTGCTCGATGATTTCTACGCCTAAAGTGTAGTTTCCCGATTCCTCTTGCTTACATCTGACAATCGTGGCAGATGCATGCAAAGCTGGCAGTTCTGGACTTGTCCCCTCGACACGACAGATAACTTTTGTTCCAACCTCAATTGGCTCATCGGTTTCAATCGCTAACCCCGTCGCACTTAAATCGCGACAAATGGCATCAAGTTTCCTTCCGGCATCCGCATCGGCTATTTCGACCTCAATGCTGGTGTTAACCATCATCCGAAAAAAGTTTCGATTATCATTGTATTTGATCATCGCCCACTACCCCTTATGATTTGTTTTGCGCAGAATAATGTTCTATTTTTTCTTTTAATTCCGACATATCAAACGGCTTAGTTATGTAATCATCGCAACCTGCCCGATACGCCTCGTCCTTTTCTGACTGAGACTCAAGCCCAGTGACCATAATGACGGGAATATTTTTTGTTTCAGGCGTATTTTTTATCAAGCGACACGTGTCGTAACCATCGATACCTGGCATGCATACATCAAGCAGAAGCACATCAGGCTGGCTTTCAACAGTCTTTGCAAGGGCTTCTTGGCCCGAGCCAACATAACAAACTTCGAAACGCTCCCCCAATGCGAGGGTTAACATTTCATAGTTAAAGTATTCATCATCGACTAGGAGTACTTTTATGTTATTCATCCACTGACCTTCAACATAACGATTCCGTAAACTAGCTAAAAGATAACCAAATGCTATGGCAATTGCCACGGCTTTTATTAAATCTATTGAAATAATTGGTCTATAGTTTAAGCAAGTCAAATATAAGCCGTTCTAAATAATAAAAATTTCGTGTTTCAAAGTAAATTCGGAATAAAAACAGCAAACTGTTTGACATTAGGGCCAGAACCCTTTGAAATTGCGTTTAACAACAACTTAAGTAGTAATCTAGGAAGATGACATGAAAAAATTAGTAGCCGCATTAAGCTTAGTTGCAGCTTCGACAGGCGCACAAGCTGCACCACTTGTTGATTTTTGGGCTGGCGCTTACAGCTGGGACACAACCTATGAAGGTACTGTAAATGCTTCACCCATTGAAATCGATTTGCAAGGTGACCTAAACCTTCAAGACGAGACCAACAACGTAATTTGGGCCGCATTTGAGCACCCAGTTCCAATTATTCCAAACATCCAAGTCAAGCAAACGGAACTACAAACCGCTGGTGTTGGTGCGTTATCGCAGTCATACACATTTGCTGGTGAAACCATTGATGCGAGCCAAAGTGTAGAATCAAGCCTTAACCTAGACCACACAGACTTCACTTTGTATTACGGCTTACCTCTTCCAGTAGTTACGGTTGATTTTGGTCTTAATGTTCGTGTATTCGACGGTGAGTTGATGATCAGCGATACCACTTCAGTGCTAGACGCACCTGTTCCTATGTTGTTTGCTCGTGTTGGTGCCGAGTTGCCATTCACTGGTTTAGCGGTGATGGGCGAAGCGAACTACATTGGTGTGGGTGATACTAACCACATGGATTATCAACTTGTTCTTCGCTATACGTTACCTATGATTCCACTTCTAGATGTTAACTTAGAAGCTGGCTATCGTTCATTCCAGTTGAACATTGACCCAACTGATTTTGACGGTGACGAGAACGACCTGAATTCAGATATCGATATGTCAGGTGTTTTCTTAGGTGTGTCTTTCCACCTATAATTACATTCGTTGACAAAAAGGGAGCTTTAATAGCTCCCTTTTTTATTTGTTATAGTCAGCAAGAGCTTGTTTGATGCGCTTGCTACTGATCGGAAATTTAGTTCCAAGTTGTTGCGCAAACAGCGACACTCGCAGCTCTTCAATCATCCAGAATATTTCACGCAAGTCCTTAGGAATTGGCGCGCCTTTTGGTAACTTGTCGCTGGCTTTGTCATAAAGCTCATATACCTTGTCGAGTTCAATCTGGTTCATGCGATCTTTCGTCGCGTCGACCTTGAGCTTTTCTAAACGTTTCTCCAATGCTTTTGCATAACGCACCAAATCGTCTAGTCTCGCAACACCACATTCGCTAACAAATCCCTTAAATACGATAGATTCTAAATGCGCTTTTATATAGGCATGTGATTGGATCATATCGAGGGACACTTTGCCTTTAAGCTGTTTGGAGATTGAATGTCCAATCAATAATACTTTTTCAACCTTCAGAGCAACATCGAGTACCTTGTCGTTCAGATCCGCGCGCAATGATTCACAAAACTGCTCAAAACCTAACTGATCGCGTACCGGCGCATCACCAAGTTCGTGGTCGATCACTGCACGTATACAATCATCAATCAAATGCTCAATCTTGCCGAACGGATTGAAATACAACACCAACTTGGATTTGTTTGGTAACTTTTGTTGCAAATGCTTAATCGGTGAAGGTAAGTTTTTAACAACCAATTCGATCAACCCTTGGCGGTGCTGGAATTGGGCAATTTCTTCGTTATCCAATAGTTCGACGTTAACTTTGTTGCCACTTTTAACCAACGCAGGGTAAGCTTTGACTTGATAGTTGCCCTGCTTTCGCACGTAACTAACTGGCAACTCCCCGAAACTCCAGCTATCAACATTTTTTTGCTCAATACTGTCATCGGCCACCGCTTGGATGGTCTTTTTGACTTGGCCCTGCAGTTGTTGTTGCAACGCAGCAAGGTCATATCCTTGAGCAACCACGTTTTCGTTCTCATCTACCACTCGAAATGAGACCTTTAAGTGAACCGGAATATCGAGCGATTGCCAATCCTCAGCTTGTGTTCGAGTTCCAGTCATTCTGAAAAGACAATCTGCCACCACTTCATGAAACGGCAAAGACTGATCAATGTCTTTCTCTTTCAACCGTTGCAGCACCGCATCTGCGTAGTTTGGCGCCGGCACAAAATTGCGCCGTATCGACTTTGGCAACGCTTTGATCATAGCAACGATTAATTCATGACGGTAAGGAGCAATCTGCCAATCAAAGCCAAACGACTGCACTTGATTTAACAGCGCTAGAGGGATTTTTACCGCAACTCCATCGAGGTGCTCCTGCCCCGGTTCGAAGTCATAATCAAGAGGTAAGATTAGGTTTCCTTGTTTCCATATATCGGGATAAATAACCGCTTTTTCTTCCGCTTGTTCTGAGAGCATAAAGTCTGATTTAGTTGCGCGTAACTTATCGTCTCCATGTTGCTTCAACCATTTGAGCAACTCTGCACGGTTTACCACCTGCGGTGGTAATTTAGCCTGATAAAACGACATGAGCTCATCTTCATCAACCAAAATGTCTCGGCGCCTGATCTTGTTTTCTAACCTCTGTATCTGTTCAACTAATGACTGATTGTGCTTCAAAAATTCAACATTTCGCCCCAATCGGTCGTTGACTAACGCTTCTCGAATAAAAATCTCTTGGCTCATAACAGGATCAATTTTGCCAAATTGAACCTTGCGTTTTGCGACAATGACCAATCCGTACAAAGTCTGTTTTTCAAATGCGACGACAGCGCCTTGCTTTTCGTCCCAGTGAGGTTCTGAATAAGACTTAGAAACTAAGTGCTGAGCGAGCGGTTCAACCCACTGAGGTTCGATTTTTGCCGCATAACGAGCGTATAATTTGGCGGTTTCAACCAGTTCGGCCGCCATCACCCACTTCGCCGAAGTCTTGAACAAACCGCTGCCAGGGAAGATATGGAACTGGCTGTTCCTGGCCCCTTGATAGCCAATTGAGCCCTGTTTACTCTGTTTCTGTTGTTTATCTTTATCCGGTTTGTAACCCAAATGGCTCAGTAGCCCAGGCAATAAACACTTGTGTAGCCCTTCATAATCGCGTTCGACCGTTGGGATGTCTTCCAACTCTGCGTCGTGAGACTGGGCGTTGTTCTCAGGAATTTTATGTTTGACCTTAAAACCAAGCTCGGACACACTTTGCTCAATCTGGTAAACCAGATCTTGCCACTCTCTCACTCTCAAATAATTGATAAACTCCGACTTACACAATTTCCTAAACTGACTTCGAGAGTGCTGTTTTTGCGCAGCAATCAAATAATCCCAAAGGTTCAGGTAAGAAACAAAATCCGATTGTTTGTCTTTAAAGCGACTGTGTGACTCATCCGACTTTTGTTGAAACTCGATTGGTCTCTCACGCGGATCCTGAATTGACAGTGCAGCCACGATCACAATGACTTCGTGCAATAGTTGCGTTTTTGAAGCACTGAGCACCATTTTTGCTAAGCGAGGATCAACAGGCACACGACTTAATTGACGACCACTGTCCGTCAATTGATATTTTCCCCTCTGTTGTTTGCGTTTTTGGTTACCACCTCTAATCGCTTCTAGCTCTTCTAGGAGCCGCACGCCATCGCTAATAAAACGACTGTCGGGTTTCTGAATAAACGGAAACGATTCTAAATCTCCAAGGTTAAGCGCCAACATCTGCAAAATAACCGATGCAAGGTTGGTTCTGAGAATTTCTGGTGCCGTAAATTCTGGGCGCGATAAAAAGTCTTCTTCGCTGTACAAACGTATACATATACCCGCCTCGGTACGACCACAGCGGCCTTTCCGCTGATTTGCGCTTGCCTGTGAGATCGGCTCAATTGGCAAACGTTGTACTTTGGTTTTATGGCTGTAACGGGATATACGTGCGGTACCTGTATCGATAACGTATTTGATCCCCGGGACGGTTAGCGACGTTTCTGCGACGTTGGTAGCAAGAACAATTCGTCGTCCGGAGTGAGGTGCAAATATTCGGTTTTGCTCAGCCGCTGATAAACGCGCGAACAAAGGCAGTACTTCAGTGCCTTTCATGTTTCGACGTTGCAGCGCTTCTGCTGTGTCCCGGATCTCCCGCTCACCATTCATGAATAACAGGATATCGCCGCGTGACTCTCTGCCAAGTTCGTCAACTGCTGCAAAAATTGCATTTATTTGTTCATTGTCGTGACCACCACTGGCCATATCGAGCGGCGTTTCTTCAACCGGTCTGTAGCGCACTTCAACCGGATACGTCCGCCCACTGACTTCAATAATTGGTGCATCGTAAAAGTGTTTAGAGAAACTTTCAGGGTCGATGGTCGCTGAAGTGATGATGACTTTAAGATCAGGGCGCTTTGGCAACAACTCTTTCAAATAACCCAGCAAAAAGTCGATGTTCAATGAGCGTTCATGGGCTTCATCAATAATGATGGTATCGTATTGATTAAGATAACGATCGTGTTGCATCTCAGCGAGTAAAACACCGTCCGTCATCAATTTAACTAAGGTGTGATCTTCAACTTGATCGTTAAAACGAACTTTGTAGCCGACCGCGGCGCCCATTTCCGTTTCCAATTCTTCACAAAGCCGAGCCGCAACGCTTCTCGCGGCTAATCTGCGAGGTTGAGTGTGACCAATTGTTCCCTCAATACCGCGCCCCAGTTCTAAACACATCTTTGGGATCTGAGTTGTTTTACCAGAGCCTGTTTCACCGGCAATGATCACCACTTGGTGTTTTTCAATCGCGGCTTTAATCTCGTCTGCTCGTTGGCTGACCGGAAGTTGCTGAGGATATTCAACTTTGGGATTTAGGCCCAGGCGCTGTTCCCGCAGTAATATCGAGCGGTCAATATCATCATTGATGCTTTTTAAGATCTTTGCTTGTTTATCTGCATCACTGACTTTCGCCGCCCCACGTAAGCGCGCATTTATGCGGTGAAAATCTTGTTTGAGTACTTTCGATAATTCGTTGGTGGGCTTTAATGACACTGGGCTCTCAGGACTACTATAACGTTTTGAACTGAGCCGATTCTAACATTTTTAGGTCGAAACAAAAAAGCCCCGATTAACGGGGCTTTATAGTGAGATGTGACTAGACGAATCTATGCCCATGCTCATAGATCGAATGCAAATTGAGGTCGAGCGCTTTGATAATGTTGGTGCGATTAATGGTACCGACTAAGTGATTGTCATCATCCACCACCGGATAAACACGTGGCTTTGCGGATGACATTTCCTCGGCTAATCTCAACACGCTATCATATGGTTTTACCGTCAAAACGTCGGCTTTCATGACTTCTGCCACGGAAACTGACGCCTCGCCGCTGTGGTAAGTCGAACTCAACATCGCTTTTAAACAATCTTGTTCGGAAATAAAGCCAATAACTTCTCTAGTCTCGGTGACCACTGGACCACCAGAGCTGTTCGACTGCAGTAATTTCTCAACCGCCTCAACAATTGTCTCAGTGCCACTGAACGCAACAGGACGATGATTCATATGATCGCCGACTTTGATTGATTCCATCCGATACCTCAATTCTGTTTTAGTTGTTACTAATAATTTAGAACGAATTTAGAATTTTGCCTTGTTTTTCTTAAAATTTTTCAAACATTTATTACTGATAGATGGCGACGACTTCTTGCCCTTTTGAGGTTTTTGCCGCTCGATACATTCCTGCCGTATTAAACGGCAAGAAATAATTGGCGTCGCGATCCATGATGATGACACCGCCAGTGCCACCGACAGGTTTTAGCACATCAACAATCACTTCTTTTCCAGCGGTTTTAATGTCTTTGTTTTGGTATTTTACTCGAGCGCAAATGTCTGCTGCGACGTTATAGCGGATAAAATACTCTCCATGACCAGTAGCGGACACAGCACAGGAGTCATTGTCAGCAAAAGTGCCGGCGCCGATAATAGGTGAGTCACCAACCCTGCCCCATCGTTTTGCAGTCATGCCTCCAGTCGATGTGCCAGCAAACAAGTTGCCTTGTTTATCAACGGCAACCGCGCCTACCGTACCGTAACGAAAGTCCTCCTGTTGTAACCAAGCCGTAGACTTGTCCATTTTTGCCTTTGCCCGTTGCAAGGATTCGTACCGGCGCTTAGTGTTAAACATAGTATTGTCAGCGACAGGGATGCCTTGAGCAAAGGCAAACGCTTCGGCTCCCTCGCCACTTAACATCACGTGTACCGACTCATTCATGACTGCGGAGGCAAGTTCGATTGGATTCTTGACTGTTTTGACGCCTGACACAGCACCGGCGTTACGAGTACGCCCGTCCATCACCGACGCATCCAGTTCGTGGTCACCATCGTAGGTATAGACCGCGCCTACTCCCGCGTTAAACAGAGGTGAATCTTCAAGTATTTTAATCGCTGCTATGACCGCCTTTTGACTGCTGCCGCCACTCGCCAGTATTTGATATCCCGCTTCTCTAGCCTCTGTAAGCTTAGCCAGATACGCTTTTTCTTTTTCTGCTGTCATGTTCTTTTTCAAGATGGTGCCTGCGCCGCCATGGATAGCGATACCAAAATCCTGTAACGCTTTTGCAGGTGCTACTGTGAGGACAAGGCCCAGAGTCAATACGAGTTTTATTATTTTCATTTTTTACTGCCCCGAAGAATTTTACATCACTTTTACATTAAGCTTGTTTTAGATCAAATCAATTCCGGCGGTAAATCAATAAGCTCAACCTCCACCGTATTAAAAGAACGTCGTGAATGAATTACAACGAAATTTATCAGTTGCTCAAATATCGCAAGGAAGAGCTTTCCGTGCGACTCAACAAGATCAAGCAAGATTTTGCCGAACAGCAAGTCATCGACGACATATTGTTTACTATCGCTCACGATACCAAACTCGAGTTGGCGAACGTCAAGAAAGCAATGTCGAAGATTGAAGAAAACCAATTTGGTCGCTGTGTTGAATGCGGCGCGCCTATTGAAGACGATCGATTGCGTCAAAACCCATTTCAAACCCTCTGCGAATCGTGCGACAATAAAGAAAAATAACAACGATGAATTTTTCTTATGACCTTGGTCGAATGGTTGTCATTAGCGTTAGTTTGTTTTCTTGGCGCGGCGACGCCCGGTCCTTCTCTCGCAATAATCGTTAATCACACACTCAAAAGTGGCGCGTCTACGGGCAGATTGGCCAGTGTAAGCCACGCTGTTGCTGTTGGACTTTATGCCCTGATGGCGGTTCTCGGTTTAGCCGCAGTGTTTAAACTTTACCCTCTCATTGGCAAAGCATTTGTTTACGCTGGTGCGCTCTACCTCGCGTATTTAGGATTTAAGATCTTAACCGCACGTTCGGCAAACGATAACCAACCGTCACCAAGCGCGTCCATCGAAAGGAGCCCAGTGAATTTTGAAGGGGTTAAACAAGCGTTTTTGATCGCATTTTTGAATCCGAAATTGGCCGTCTTCTTCCTAGCCCTGTTCAGTCAGTTCATTCCTGCTCAAGGTGCAGGGCTAGAATTAACCCTTATCTTGGTAGGCACAGTTCTTATTATTGATATGTTGTGGTATTTAGTGGTTGTAGAGTCTTTGATTCGCCTCAAAAGCCGGGTATCACTCAGTAAAGAAAAGGCCAGCATAATTGCTAAGACTCAAGGCATTATTTTTATTTTAATCGCGGTCAATGCCGCACTATTCTCAAGTTAAGCATGAATCAAACGTTTTACTGGTACGATTTTGAATCCTGGGGAACCAGCCCTAAAAAAGACAAACCTTCGCAATTTGCCGGCATCCGCACCGACCTCGATTTAAATGTCATAGGCGAACCGCTGGTCGAATATTGTCAAATACCGAATGATTACCTACCGCATCCTGAAGCTGCATTAGTTACCGGTATTACACCACAAATGACCTTACAAAAAGGTTTGATTGAACCTGAATTCATAAAGCGAATTCATCGTGAAATCAGTGCGCCCAATACCATTTGTGTGGGATATAACAACGTTCGCTTCGACGACGAAATGATCCGCTACACGCTATATCGTAACTTCTATGACCCCTACGCCTACAGTTGGCAAAATGGCAACTCTCGTTGGGACGTATTGGATATGATGCGGGCGTGTTATGCGCTTAGGCCAGAAGGCATCGAGTGGCCCGTCGACGACGAGGGTAAGCCGAGCTTTAGGCTTGAAAAACTGACTGCGGCCAATGGTATAAGTCACGGCAACGCGCACGATGCCCTGTCCGACGTTATCGCTACCATTGAATTGGTTAAACTGGTCAAAACTAAACAGCCTAAGTTGTATCAGTTTTTGTTGGAGCACAGAAATAAGAATAAATTAAATGAGCTGATCGACGTCTATCGTTCCACACCGTTAGTGCACACAACGGGAATGTTTTCGCCTTGGCAAGGATGTACTTCGTGGGTTGCGCCAATTGGCTTTCATCCAAAAAACAAAAATGCGGTCGTTATCTACGATTTAACCAAAGATCCAGAGCCGCTTTTAGGTTTGACCTCCGAACAATTGGCGGAAAAGCTATACACAAAAACAGAAGATCTAAATGGTGAAGAACGATTGGGATTAAAGCTTGTTCATTTGAACAAATGCCCCGTCCTAGCTCCGGCAAAGACTCTCCTGCCAGAAAATGCAGAACGATTAGGTATCGATCGTGAGGCGTGTTTAAAACACTTGGCCTTTATCCAAAACAATCCGGAACTAAAGGTGACATTGGCTGAGGTGTTTGAACACGAACAGACATTTGAACCAGAGTTAAACGCTGAGTTTCGGTTGTACGAAAGTTTCTTAAATGATGCCGATAAACAGCAGATGGCTAATATTCACCAATTTGACATCAGTGAACAATGGAAGCTTAACCCAGAATTTCACGACGAGCGTCTAACTGGTCTTTGGAAACTCTACAAATCCCGCTATTTCACCAACATGTTGTCACCGGAGGAATTGGCTTGGTGGCAAAACCATAGAACCGAAAAATTAATGCATGGTGTGGGGAATCCAAACCTGACTGCCGAAGGTTTTCAGATAGCCTTGGAAAACAACTTAGAACGGCACAAAGACGACGATAGAGCAAAAGCAATTCTAAGAGAGCTTTTTCTCTACGCCCAAAACCTATAAGAAAAGCCAGCGTTTAAGCTGGCTTTTTCGTCTAATTACAGGTCACGGTTGATATCAGATTGTCGCTGTTTATGATATTTGAACCAGAGACTGTTATTTGATTATTTGCGTTACACCGTAAGATGTTGTCTTTAAAAATCCCATCTTGAATGTTCGTCGCATAGATTCCATAACGCGTCGTCGGGTTGTCTAAACTACTGTCGTTACCCACCGTATTGTTGCTTACAATCGCACCTTGCACACCATTCATATACAACCCAATCGAACTCGCGGCCGATGCCACACCATTGTTAATCAACTGATTTCCTATCACATGAACGCCGGCAACCGTTCCATCGTTTTGACGGGAACGAGTTTGAATGGTGATCCCACGCGCGTAGTTTGACCTAAGTTGGTTGTCTGCAATCGTCAGGTATTTAAGCATTCCCTTAACCCAAATGGCGGCGTCGGCGTAACTTTGATTTCGCGTCGCCCCCTCAATAATATTGCCCTCGACCAAAATCGTATGGTTCACCTCCCCCGTATCTAAATTGCCATGCAAAACGATACCGCTATAAAGAGTGTCACTGATATGGTTATTTGAAATGATCACAGAACGCGAGCCAACGTCACCACCAGATGGTGAGACGCCCTTAATGTCCAGTCCCATACTTTGGGTCGTACGAATGACGTTGTTACTGATCACCAGCCTATTGCCGCCCCAATAAGTGTCAATCGCATCTTGAGTCTCCGTTGCTATCGCACCATCGCCAATGTTGAAGAATTGATTACCAATAATTAGCGCGAAACCGTCATTTTCTCGCAATCGAATTGCGTCTCGCTTTGAGTCTCTTAAAACGTTGTTTTCTATTGTAATATTATCGACAGAGTGCAAATAAACCGGGCGAACGTAACCGCTGAACGAGTTATCGTTGAGCATGATACCCTGTGCTGGAACCGAGTAAGCCGAGCCTCCAACCGCAGTATCATCTGCTGCGCAAGCTGCGCTATAACTATTGCCAGAAAAGTGATTATTGCTGATTCTGACGTCTTGGCTGCCTTCCGCGAGTTTAATGTCGCAATTTGGTTGGCCAGACACAGTTTGAGGAGTAAACCGAAGGTCTTGAATCGTTATGTCTTCGCCATCCACTAACAAAGCATATTTTGCAGTACTGGGTTTACAAATTGCCCCTTCTCCAGAAATCTTTTGACCTGAACCAATTGTTAACTCTGAGATTGGCTATACTTCACCCGCAGGAATTACTGCATGATTGTCCGCGGCCAAATCGGCTGCCAAAACCGCAGTCTTATCTGTCAATGTGCTGCAGTTTTCTGCTGCGGCCAATGGACCCGCCGCAATGGCGAGCATTAGCATGGCGCTATTCAACTTAACCTTCACCCGTGTACCTTATCTTTTTGTTTTTTTAAAGAACCTAAATCCTATCAGATTTGCAGACTGATACAATATTGGCCAAGCGGGATTAATTTTAGGCAATAAAAAAGGCGCTAAGAAGCGCCTTTAATTATTCTCTATCGGAGATTACCAGCCAGTTTTCTCAGCTAGTGCTTTACCGATTTCAGCAAGAGAGCGAACTGTCTTAACGCCAGCGGCTTCTAGTGCTGCGAATTTGTCGTCTGCAGTACCTTTACCACCAGAGATGATAGCACCTGCGTGACCCATACGCTTACCTGGAGGAGCAGTAACACCCGCGATGTAAGAAACAACAGGCTTAGTTACATTTTCTTTAATGTATGCAGCCGCTTCTTCTTCCGCTGTACCACCGATCTCACCGATCATCACGATCGCTTCAGTTTGTGGATCGTTTTCGAACATTTCTAGAACGTCGATGAAGTTAGTACCTGGGATTGGGTCACCACCGATACCAACACAAGTAGATTGACCGAAACCAGCGTCAGTCGTTTGCTTAACTGCTTCGTATGTCAAAGTACCTGAACGAGAAACGATACCTACTTTACCAGGCTTGTGGATGTGACCAGGCATGATACCAATCTTACACTCTCCAGGAGTGATAACTCCTGGACAGTTAGGACCAATTAAACGAACACCTAACTCGTCACACTTAACTTTACAGTCAAGCATATCAAGCGTAGGTACGCCTTCAGTGATACAAACGATTAGCTTGATACCTGCGTTAGCCGCTTCAAGGATTGAATCCTTAACAAATGGAGCTGGTACGTAGATAACAGAAGCGTCAGCACCTGTTTCAGCAACTGCGTCTTTTACAGTGTTGAATACAGGAAGACCAAGGTGAACTTGACCGCCTTTACCAGGAGTCACACCACCAACCATGTTAGTGCCGTATGCAATCGCTTGCTCTGAGTGGAAAGTACCTTGAGAGCCAGTGAAACCTTGACAGATTACTTTTGTGTCTTTGTTAATTAATACAGACATTATTTGCCCTCCGCAGCTTTAACTACTAATTCAGCAGCTTCTTGTAAGCTTGGAGCTGCAATGATGTCAACGTCTGAGTTACTTAGAACTTCGCGACCCGCTTCTGCATTTGTACCTTCTAAACGTACAACAACAGGAACTTCAACGCCTACTTCTTTAACAGCAGCAATGATACCTTCAGCGATCATGTCACAACGAACGATACCACCGAAGATGTTTACTAAAACTGCTTTTACGTTGTCATCAGATAGGATGATCTTAAACGCTTCTGCAACACGCTCTTTAGTCGCGCCGCCACCTACGTCTAGGAAGTTAGCTGGGCTGCCACCGTTTAAGTTAACGATGTCCATTGTACCCATAGCAAGACCTGCACCGTTAACCATACAGCCAACGTTACCGTCTAGTGCTACGTAGTTTAATTCCCACTTAGCTGCGTCTGCTTCACGCGCGTCTTCTTGCGAAGGATCGTGCATTTCTTTCACATCTGGGTGACGGTATACAGCGTTGCTGTCGATAGCAACTTTTGCGTCTAGACAGTGAAGATCACCAGCTGGAGTGATAACTAGAGGGTTGATTTCAATTAGTTCAACGTCTTTCTCTTTGAATAGCTTAGCTAGACCAAGGAAGATTTTAACGAATTGACTAACTTGCTTGCCTTCTAGGCCAAGTTTGAATGCTAATTCACGACCTTGGTTTGGCTGTGCGCCAACTAGTGGGTCGATTTCCGCTTTAAGAATTTTTTCAGGCGTTTCTTCAGCTACAGTCTCGATTTCAACACCACCTTCAGTAGATGCCATGAAAACGATACGACGGCTAGAACGGTCAACAACTGCGCCTAGGTATAACTCTTGGTCGATGTCAGTACAAGTTTCAACTAAGATACGGCTTACTGGTTGGCCATTTTCGTCTGTTTGGTAAGTTACCAAACGCTCGCCTAACCACTTTTCAGCGAAAGCTTTGATTTCGTCTTTAGTCTTAACTAGCTTAACACCGCCAGCTTTACCACGGCCGCCCGCGTGTACCTGTGCTTTTACTACAAACTCATCACCGCCGATTTGATCCGCAGCAGCCGCAGCTTCTGCAGGAGTTTCAGCAGCGATACCTTTTGATACAGGAAGCCCGTATTGAGCACACAATTGTTTACCCTGATATTCATGCAAGTTCATGATGTTCTGTCCATCTCTTTTGATAAGTTAAAGGCAGCAAAAGAGTTTGCTGCCCGAATTAACATGCGGGGTTATTATAGGCAACCCCAAAATTAGTGCAATGCCACGAAAGTCGAATTTCGAATAATTACACTAATTATTTGCATAAGAATTATTTATGTTAGACGTCTAACAATAAACGCGTTGGATCTTCTAGTAATTCTTTAATGGTTACTAGGAAACCAACTGACTCTTTGCCGTCGATCAATCTGTGGTCGTATGACAACGCTAGGTACATCATAGGTAGGATTTCTACCTGACCATTTACCGCCATTGGACGCTCTTGAATCTTATGCATACCCAAGATAGCCGTTTGCGGTAGATTGATGATTGGCGTAGATAACAACGAACCGAATACACCACCGTTGGTGACTGTGAAATTACCGCCTTGCATTTCATCAACAGTCAGTTTGCCGTCACGGCCTTTGATTGCTAACTCGCGAATGCCCGCTTCAATTTCTGCAAAGCTTAGCTTGTCAGCGTCACGAAGTACTGGCGTTACTAGACCTCGAGGAGTCGATACCGCAATACTTACGTCAAAGTAGTTGTGATAAACAATGTCATCACCGTCGATTGAAGCGTTAACCGCAGGGAAACGTTTAAGAGCTTCAACAACCGCTTTCACATAGAAAGACATGAAACCTAAACGCGCACCGTGGCGCTCTTCAAATACATCTTTATATTGCTTGCGAAGGTCCATAACTGGCTTCATGTTCACTTCGTTAAACGTCGTTAACATTGCAGTTGAGTTTTTCGCTTCAAGTAGACGATTAGCAATAGTCTTACGAAGACGAGTCATAGGAACACGCTTCTGAGTGCGGTCACCTAATACTTGTGCTGGAGGCGTCGCTGCTGGCGCTGCTGCCTTAGGCGCAGATGCTTGCGCTTTGATGAAGCTATCTACGTCTTCTTTTGTAACGCGACCGTTTTTACCAGTACCGGTAATCTTAGAAGCGTCTAAGCCTTTTTCAGCAATTAAACGACGTACAGATGGCGAAAGCACTTCGTCACCGCCAGTTGACGCTTCTTCTGTCGCTGCAGGCGCTGGCGCCGCTGCAGATGCACCTACCGCGATTTCAGCAATAAGTTGCTCGCCAAGAACCGTTTCACCCTCAGGGCTGATGATCTTAGTTACAACACCGTCTTCAGGTGCAACAACTTCAAGAACCACTTTGTCGGTTTCAACGTCAACTAAGTTTTCGTCACGGCTAACTGCTTGACCTTCTTGTACGTGCCAAGTCGCGATTGTCGCGTCAGCAACAGACTCTGGTAATACCGGAACTTTGATTTCGATTGTCTTAGTTTCACCCGATGGCGCCGCTGCCGGAGCTTCAGCCGCTGGCGCTGCCGGTGCTGCAGATTCACCTGCTGCGCCGATAACTGCGATAAGTTGCTCGCCTAAAACCGTTGCGCCTTCTTCGTGCAAGATCTCAGTGATCACGCCGTCTTCAGGAGCTACAACCTCAAGGACAACCTTGTCTGTTTCAATGTCTACTAGGTTTTGGTCACGAGAAACCGTGTCACCTACTTTTACGTGCCACGTAGCAACCTGTGCGTCGGCAACTGATTCTGGTAATACTGGAACTTTAATTTCAGTAGTCATGATTAATCCTTGAGATTATTTAATCGTTAATGCGTCATTTACTAACGCTTGTTGTTCTTTAGCGTGGACAGAGGCGTAACCTACTGCTGGAGAAGCCGATGCTTTGCGGCCAGCGTAAGTTAATGTTGCGCCTTTTGGAATCGAATTCCAGAAGTGGTGTTGACTACAGTACCAAGCACCTTGGTTCTGTGGTTCTTCTTGACACCAGACAAAGTCTGTCACGTGTTTATATTTTTCTACAATCGCGTCCATTTCTGCATGTGGGAATGGATACAATTGCTCTACTCGCACAATAGCGACATCAGTTTGCTCGTTCTTACGGCGTTGTTCTAACAGGTCGTAGTAAACTTTACCTGAACAGAACACCACGCGTTTAACGTCTTTTGCATTGATATCATCAATTTCGTCAATCATATTGTGGTATTCGCCATCAGCCATTTCTTCCATAGTAGAAACAGCAAGAGGATGACGTAACAATGACTTAGGCGACATCACGATTAAAGGACGACGCATCGGACGGATTTGTTGGCGACGGATCATATTGAAAACCTGAGCTGGCGTAGTCGGAACACAAACTTGCATGTTGTGATCGGCACAAAGTTGCAAGAAGCGCTCTAAACGTGCTGAACTGTGCTCAGGACCCTGACCTTCGTATCCGTGTGGCAGTAACATTGTCAAACCGCACAAACGGCCCCACTTCTGTTCACCAGATGAAATGAATTGGTCAATTACGACCTGCGCTACGTTAGCGAAGTCACCAAACTGCGCTTCCCAAATAACTAATGATTCTGGTTCTGCTGTCGCATAACCGTATTCAAAAGCCAATACACCCACTTCTGATAACACGGCGTCGTAAATTTCGAACTTACCCTGTTTATCGTGGATGTTTTGCAATGGAATATAAGTTGATGCGTCTTCTTGATTGTGAAGAACCGCATGGCGGTGGAAGAACGTACCACGACCTGAGTCCTGACCCGTGATACGGATATCCGAACCTTGGTCACAAAGTGCTGCGTAAGCCAGTGTCTCAGCGAAGCCCCAATCTACCAGTTGCTCACCAGCCAACATCTTCTTACGGATGTCGTATTGTTTCTTAACGCGAGAGTGCAATTTGTGCGACTCTGGGTAGTAAGTGATCTTCTCACCTAATTCTTTAATTTTCTCAACAGGGATAGGCTTGTCGTAGTCGATGTCCCAGTCATGGCCAATATATGGGGACCAATCAACTGAGTGCTCTTCCATTGGACGCCACTCTTCTACCGTGCACTCGCCTTTGTCCAAAATGCCACGGTATTCGTCAGTTAATGTCTTAACTTCGTCCGCGTTAATTGAACCTTCAGCTACCAAACGGTCAACATAAAGGTTACGAGGTACAGGGTGTTTTTTGATTTTTTGATACATCAACGGCTGAGTTGCATTTGGCTCATCAGACTCGTTGTGGCCGTGACGACGGTAACAAACTAAATCAATC
This sequence comes from Alteromonadaceae bacterium, assembly GCA_964229075.1. Taxonomy (GTDB): domain Bacteria; phylum Pseudomonadota; class Gammaproteobacteria; order Enterobacterales; family Alteromonadaceae; genus Psychrosphaera. Next base: position 22,130 of record CAXRBI010000075.1, read on the forward strand.
ATTACGTCGCGGCGGAATGTATTTCGGTAATCAACGGCTAATTGTGCGACAAATGCAACGGCTTCTGGATCGTCAGAGTTGACGTGGAAAATTGGAGCCTGAACCATCTTCGCAATATCAGTACAGTACTGAGTCGAACGCGCATCTTCCTGCTTTGATGTTGTAAAACCAACTTGGTTATTTACAACGATGCGAACAGAACCACCAACTTGATATGCGCGAGTTTGCGACATATTAAAGGTTTCTTGTACGACACCTTGACCGGCAATCGCCGAATCACCGTGAACAGTGATCGGTAGCGCTTTAGTTCCCGTATCACAATCACGACGGTCCAAACGCGCTCTTACTGAGCCCATTACAACCGGATTAACAATTTCTAAGTGAGACGGGTTAAATGCCAAAGCCAAATGAACATTTCCGCCCGCTGTCGCGAAATCTGAAGAGAAACCTTGGTGGTATTTTACATCACCTGCAGAAAGTGACTCATCCACTTTACCGCCGAATTCTTCGAACAATTCGCCGGACTTTTTACCAAGCACGTTTACAAGAACGTTCAAGCGACCACGGTGAGCCATGCCCACAACCACTTCTTTTTGTCCCTGTTCACCTGCGCGGTGAATAATCTCTTTGATCATCGGAACCAAAGCGTCGCCGCCTTCCAATGAGAAACGCTTCGCACCAGGGAATTTTGCGCCTAGGTATTTTTCTAAACCATCTGCGGCAATAAGCCCTTTTAATACGCGCTTCTTAACGTCCTGCGAGAACGAAGGAGTGCTTTGAACAGATTCTAAACGTTTCTGAATCCAACGTTTTTCTTCTGTATCTGTAATGTGCATATACTCAGCACCAATCGAACCACAATAGGTTTTTTTAAGCGCTTCGTAGATTTCACCCAATGGCATTTTGTCTTTGCCGACGGCGAATGAACCGACATTAAACTCTCGGCTCTTATCTTCGTCTTCCAACTCGTGATGAGCAAGCGTTAGCTCTCTCACTTTCTCACGTTGCCATAAACCTAGTGGGTCCAAATTAGCGTGCTGATGGCCACGAAAGCGGAACGCATTTATTAACTGCAGGACTTTAACCTGCTTTGCGTCTGCTTGATCGGCACCAGATACCACCATGCGGTCTTTGGTTTTGGCTAGTTGGGCAAATAAGTCGCGAACTTCAGAGTGTTTGGTTTCGACAGAAACACCTTCTACTTTTGGTAGATGGTCGAAAATTTCGCGCCACTCGTCAGACACAGATGTTGCATCGTCTAAATACAACTCATACATCTGCTCAACATATACCATGCTGTTGGCTGACAGGTGCGAACTGTCTAACCACTGTTGCATAACACCTTCGTGCATTAGATATATATCCTTGTTAGTCTAAATGTTGACTAGTTTTTCTCTTGTTATAAATAAAAAAGAGCCCTTCCAAGTTAATGGAAAGACTCTCTTATGTTAGTTCGTTAAAACGGGTTCGGTTATCAAGATTATACCGACCTTTGTAATAACATTGATTTAATGTGACCAATTGCCTTTGTTGGGTTTAGGCCCTTAGGACAAACGTTGACACAGTTCATGATCCCGTGACAACGGAATACGCTGAACGCGTCATCTAAGTCAGCTAATCGCTCATCAGTCGCTGTGTCACGGCTATCGATTAGGAAACGATAAGCGTGTAACAGCCCCGCAGGACCAATGAATTTGTCTGGGTTCCACCAGAAAGACGGACATGAAGTAGAACAACATGCACACAAGATACACTCGTACAAACCGTCTAGCTTGTCACGCTCTTCAATTGACTGAAGGTGCTCACGCGCGGGCGGTTGTTTGTCGTCGTTGATTAAGAATGGCTTAACTTTCTCGTATTGGGTGTAGAACTGGCCCATATCGATAACTAAGTCACGAATAACTGGTAAACCTGGCAATGGACGTAAAACGATTTTGCCGTTACCAAGCGCCGATAAAGGCGTGATACATGCTAAGCCGTTTTTACCATTCATGTTCAAACCGTCTGAACCACATACACCTTCACGACAAGAACGACGGAATACCAACTCAGGATCTTGTTCTTTCAGCATCATTAATGCGTCAAGAACCATCATGTCTGTGCCTTCTTCCACTTCGAGTGTGTAATCTTTCATGTAAGGCGTATCGTCTACATCAGGGTTGTAGCGATAAATCGAAAAGTTTAATGTTTTCATCTTTACAATCTCCCCTATTAGTAGGTACGTGCTTTAGGCGGGAACGCTTCACGGAACTTAGGTTCCATGTTGACGTCGCGCTTGTGCATTGTTTCAGTGTTTGGATCATAGATGGTGTGACACAACCAATTTTCGTCATCACGCTCTAGGAAGTCTTCACGAGAGTGAGCTCCACGAGATTCAGTTCGATAATTCGCTGCTACAGCCGTTGCATAGGCTGTTTCCATCAAGTTGTCTAATTCTAAACACTCAATGCGCTGTGTGTTAAATTCTTTTGAGTTATCAGTTAGTTTCGCATGTTTTAATCGTTCGCGAATCTCTTTTAACTCTGATAAGCCTTGAGCCATTGCTTCACCTTCACGGAATACCGAGAAGTTTAGCTGCATACATTGCTGAAGGTCTTTTCTAATCTGTACAGGGTCTTCACCTTGCTTGGTGCTCTCCCAACGGTTGTAACGACCAAGGCTGGCATCAACGTCTTCCATCGAGTACTCAGAAGCACCACCGCCCTCGCCTAGATACTTCTCTAGGTACAAGCCAGCCGCACGACCAAATACAACTAAGTCCAGAAGTGAGTTACCACCTAAGCGGTTTGCACCGTGTACAGATACACATGCAATTTCACCTACTGCAAACAGACCTTCAACTTCTTGATAAGAACCGTCTTGGCCTTTTGTCAGTGCTTGACCATTAACGTTGGTCGGTACACCACCCATCATGTAGTGACATGTTGGGATAACTGGAATTGGCTCATCCGCAGGGTGAACGTGTGCAAACGTTTGAGAAAGTTCACAAACACCTGGTAGACGAAGCTCCAGTGTTTCACGGCCCAAGTGGTCCAATTTAAGCTTGATGTGTTTACCGTATTGAGGGCGGTCACAACCACGACCTTCACGGATTTCAGTCATCATTGAACGGGCAACAACGTCACGACCAGCAAGGTCTTTCGCGTTTGGTGCGTAACGTTCCATGAAACGTTCGCCATCTTTATTAAGAAGGTAACCACCTTCACCACGACAACCTTCAGTTACAAGCGTACCTGCACCTGCGATACCGGTTGGGTGGAACTGCCACATTTCCATGTCTTGAAGCGCTACACCTGCACGAGTTGCCATACCAACACCGTCACCAGTGTTAATGTGAGCGTTCGTAGTCGACGCATAAATTCGGCCTGCACCACCGGTTGCAAGAACCGTTGCGCGTGCTTTGAAGAATACAACTTCACCAGATTCAATATCGATTGCTGTACAACCAACAACCGCACCATCTTGGTTTTTAACTAAATCAAGCGCATACCATTCGCTGTATACGGTTGTTTTGTTTTTAACGTTTTGTTGATAAAGCAAGTGTAACAACGCGTGACCTGTACGGTCAGCAGCTGCTGCAGTACGCGCCGCTTGCTCGCCACCAAAATTTTTCGATTGGCCACCAAAAGGACGTTGGTAGATTTTACCGTTTTCGAAGCGAGAGAAAGGAAGACCTTTGTTTTCCATTTCTAAAATCGCTTCTGGACCTGTTTTACACATGTACTCGATTGCGTCTTGGTCACCGATATAATCAGAACCTTTAACAGTATCGTACATGTGGAATTCCCAGTTATCTTCGTGCGAGTTACCTAACGCTACGGTAATACCACCCTGTGCAGACACAGTGTGAGAACGAGTTGGGAAAACTTTTGAAATCAAGGCACAAGATTGGCCTGACTCAGAGATTTGCAAAGCCGCACGCATACCCGCGCCGCCTGCGCCGATTACAACGGCGTCAAATTCTAATACTTGAATGCTCACTTACACACCCCACAATACAAATAGACCAGTCACTACGTATGCAAGACCGATAACGTTCAATACAAAAGAAAGAACTGAGCGAAGTCCAGGCGCTTTAACATAGTCAGTTAAAACCTGCCAAAGTCCGATGCGAGCGTGAACCCAAATGCACAACAAAGTCATGAAGGTAAATACTTTTACCGCGACGTTTGAGAAAAGACCTGACCAAGCTTCGTACGTTACTGTAGGAGTGGTTAAGAAAAAGCCTAAAATGAAAATTGTGTAGGCAGTCATGAACAAAGCGGTAGCACGTAAAGACACATAATCTTGTACACCGTCTCGTTTTAAAGATGCTTGATTGATTACCATATCCATACTCCAGCTAATACTACAGTGACTAACCAAAGTGCGATTGCAACTTTAGCGCTTGTGTTACCTGACTCCAGCTCTTCCCAATAGCCCATATCCATAATCAAGTGACGGATACCGCCAATGATGTGGTATGAAAGCATTGCCAGTGTGCCGATGGCGATGATTTTACCGAATACGCCTTGGATTAAACCTTTAGCAGTTTCGAAACCTTCTGGCCCTTGCAGGGAAATGGCCCAAACTACGATAACGAAGATCAATGCGAAGAACATCGCAACGCCTGTTATACGGTGGAGAATGGAAGCATTTGCCGTCGCTGGCATGGAGATTGTTGTCAGATCTAGATTTACAGGTCTTTGTTTTTTCACGGTTACTTGCCTATCCGAGCTGTTTGTTTTTGTTTTTTTGAGAGTGCGTACTTAATCAGTACGTCTAAAATTTTACAATTCGACTAAAGTTCTATTACGACGATTTTGTCGATGTTGCAAAATGCCCACTGCCAAATAGCAGCACAGGGAGTATATATAGCGAATGGGGATATATCAATTTCTGTTTAAATTTAACGCCTTAATTCCCGTTTGTTTGGTTAAATAATGACTAATAATGAATATTTATTAAACATATGTGCAATAAAATTGACTTTTTACTCTATTTTATAGTTACAATGTTGCGATTTTGAAAATGACCTACTTTAATTTGCACACTTTTTGAGCACTTTCGGGTGTTTCGCGTATAAAAGGGTAATAATTAATTAAAACAACTATTACGAGGAGAACATAGATGGCGGATAAAAAGGCCACAGTTCAAGTCACTGGACAAGAAGCGTTCGAATTACCAATTATGTCTGGCACTGCTGGTAACGACGTTATCGACGTTAGAACTTTAGGTGCGCAAGGTGTTTTTACATACGACCCTGGTTTTTTAGCGACTGCATCATGTCAATCAAAGATCACCTTCATCGATGGTGGCAAAGGTATTTTATTACACCGCGGTTACCCAATTGAGCAATTAGCAGAAGGTTCTAACTATTTAGAACTTTGTTACCTTTTATTACACGGCGAATTGCCGAGTGCAGAAGTATTAGCAGAATTCGAAAAAACCATTACAAACCACACAATGGTTCACGAAAAAATTGCTAACTTTTTCCAAGGTTTTGTAGTTGACGCACACCCAATGGCAATGCTTTGTGGTGTTGTTGGCGCAATGTCTAGCTTTTACCACGACGATTTGGATATCACTGATCCAGAGCAACGTAAGCGCAGCGCTTACCGTCTTGTTGCTAAGTTGCCAACTATCGCAGCGATGGCATACAAATACTCAATCGGCCAACCGTTTGTATATCCTCGTAACAATCTTTCGTACTCAGAAAACTTCTTAAACATGATGTTCTCTGTGCCAGCTGAAGATTACGAAGTGAACCCTGTTCTAGCAGACGCAATGGACAAAATCTTCATGCTTCACGCTGACCACGAGCAAAACGCATCTACTTCTACAGTGCGTCTTGCCGGCTCTTCAGGTGCTAACCCTTCTGCAGGTATTGCTGCAGGTATCGCATCTCTATGGGGTCCTGCGCACGGTGGCGCTAACGAAGCATGTTTGACTATGCTTGAAGAGATTGGAAGTGTTGACCGTATTGAAGAATACGTTGCCAAAGCAAAAGACAAATCTGATCCGTTCCGCCTAATGGGCTTCGGTCACCGTGTATACAAAAACTTCGACCCACGTGCGAAGGTTATGCGTCAAACTTGTCACGACGTATTAGAAGCGTTAAACATTAAAGATCCTCTATTAGACGTTGCGATGGAACTTGAGCGTATTGCTCTTGAAGACCCATATTTCGTTGAGAAGAAGTTGTACCCGAATGTAGATTTCTACTCTGGTATCATCTTAAAAGCGATCGGTATTCCAACAAGCATGTTCACAGTGATTTTCGCTATGTCTCGTACTGTTGGTTGGATCAGCCACTGGGACGAAATGTTAAGCGAACCTGGCCAGAAAATCGGTCGTCCACGTCAGTTGTACACTGGTGCAGAAATGCGCGACTACGTGTCGGCAGACAAGCGTTAATTCGCAACACGACTTTTCGAAAAGAGCGGCTAAGGCCGCTCTTTTTTTTGCCCTAATTTCCCCAATTCAAAGACAAATTTGGTAACAATTTCAAATTAGCAAATTTCGCCACCTATTGGCTATATTGCTTAACGCAGTAGTTCAATTCACTACTCAAAAAACTAAGCAATACTCTAACCCTATGTATTTATTGGATTTATTACTTGGCACGAGTAATGCCAATAAGGGATAACAACAATCAATGGATTTGCTGATCATGAAAACTCTAACAACACGTATCAAACCAAGCCTTTTCGCCCTAACTTTGGCTCTGTCTGCACCTGTAATTCTCTCGGGCTGTGGCGAAGCATCGGCTTCAGTCAACAAGCCAGAAGAGGCTAAACAGGAAGAAGTGATTAAGGTGCCAGTGGAAGCACAACTTATTACTCGTGGCGACATTGCTAATTATTATTCGGCCAACGCGATTTTGGAGTCGGTTAATGAAGCCGATGTTATTGCTAAAGTTCACGGCTTAATCGAAAAAGTTCACGTAGAAGAAGGTGATTTTGTTGAGAAAGGCCAAGTACTAGCTGAAATCGACGCGACACGATACCAATTGATGTTAGAGCAACGCCGTGCAGAGTTAAAACGCGTAAAGAGTGAGTTTGACCGTTTATCTGCTGCAAACAACAAAGCATTAGTTTCCGCGGACCAATTAGAAAAACTGGAATGGCAATACAAGTCGCTGGAAGCGTCAACTAACCTCGCCGCCTTAGATGTAAAAGAGGCAAAGGTGGTTGCACCTATCTCAGGATACATCTCAGCACGCTACGTCAAAGAAGGCAACTTAGTCCAACAGTACCAAAACAAAAACTTGTTCCATATTGTTGCCCAAGACGAATTGCAAGGGGTTCTTCATTTACCAGAAGGCCAATTTTCAAAAGTTAAAATCGGCCAAAACGTAAACCTTTCAGTACCCGCCGTCGAGAATCAAAACTTTGTAGCGAAAGTGGAACGAGTAAGCCCAGTCATTGATGCGCAAAGCGGCACGTTTAAAGTCGTCATTACGATGGACAACAGCGCGCAAAAATTAAAAGCGGGTATGTTTGCCGAAGTAAACATCGAATTTGGTATTCACAAAGATACCCTACTTGCTCCAGCAAATTCAGTATTAACTATGGATAACCGCTCCATTGCCTATCAAATCAAAGAAGGTAAAGCGCAGAAAACTGAGGTAATCATTGGCTATCGTCAAGATGGAGTCGTTGAAATTGTATCGGGTTTGCAAGACGGTGCGCAATTGATCACCGCAGGTCACAACAACCTGAAAGACGATGCTGACGTAAACGTAATTAACGCAATTTAAGGACGAGTGCTATGAAAATCGTTGATGTAGCAATTAAACGTCCTGTCACCATATGGATGTTTGTTTTAGCGATAATGTTGTTTGGTATGGTTTCGTTGTCGAGACTTGCCATCAACTTACTACCCGACCTCTCCTATCCAACCCTGACTATTCGCGCCGACTATGACGGCGCGGCGCCTGCAGAAGTTGAGCAATTGGTTAGTAAACCGATTGAAGAAGCCATTGGTACGGTAAAAAATGTACGTATGGTGCATTCAGTATCAAAAGCCGGTCAATCCGATGTCGTGCTCGAATTTGAATGGGGTTCTGACATGGATATGGCCAGCCTAAATGTTCGTGAAAAATTGGACATTTTGCAGCTGCCATTGGATGTAAAAAAGCCGGTTTTATTGCGCTTTAACCCGTCGCTTGACCCTATCATGCGATTCGCGCTCAAGCCGACTGAACCAACGGCTAATCTCAAAACCATCCGCAATTATGCCGAAGAAGAAGTAAAACGTAAGTTAGAGGCGGTCAACGGCGTGGCGTCAGTAAAATTAGGTGGTGGTCTTGAACAAGAGATACACGTTGCAATTGATCAGCATCAACTCGCTCACCACGATTTGGATATCGCTCATGTCATTAATCGCTTACGCGACGAAAATGTCAATCTATCGGGGGGGCGTGTTAAAGACAAAAGCCAAGATTACTTAGTAAGAACTATTAATCAATTCAAAGATTTAAATGATATACGTGAACTGATCATTAAACATGACGGTAATCGTATTATTCGCTTGCGAGACATCGCCGATGTCACCGACAGTCATAAAGAACGGGATTCAATAACTCAAATCAATGGTGAGGAATCCATCGAAATTGCTATCTACAAAGAAGGTGATGCCAACGTTGTTAAAGTCGCGGACTCTGTTATGTCGCAGTTGGACTTTGTTAAAAAGAGTCTTCCTGCCAACTTAACCTTAGAACCTGTTTACAACCAAGCTAAGTTTGTCGAGTCTGCGGTAGATGAAGTTCAACAAGCTGCGATTATTGGCGGTTTACTTGCGATGTTGGTTCTGTATCTGTTTTTACGCAACAGCTGGACTACGTTTATTATTTCGTTGTCGATACCCGTGTCTGTTATCGCAACCTTCAACTTTATGAACGCCAATGACATCTCGCTCAACATAATGAGTTTAGGTGGTATTGCGTTAGCCATTGGCCTATTGGTGGACTCCGCAATCGTGGTTTTGGAAAACATCGCTCGCTACAAAGAACAAGGACTAAATCCAAAACAGGCCTCAGCGAAAGGTACCAAAGAGGTCGCTACGGCGGTGACCGCTTCTACTCTAACCACCATGGCGGTGTTCTTTCCGTTGGCGTTTGTAGAAGGTATTGCCGGCCAGCTATTCAGTGATCAAGCTTTGGCGATTACCTTCGCCTTGCTCGTATCACTGATTGTCGCTATTACCTTAATTCCAATGTTGGCCTCAAGAGAAAAACGCCAAGCTAATGTCGAGGCTGATGAGTATATCCAACCTACCGAAAAGTCAAAACCTACTGGCAAATTTAAACTTGGCCTTTGGTATCTGACCTGGCCTGTACGTCAGTTGACTATGGTCCTGGTTTATTACATTCCAATGGCATTGACTATCGTAGGTAAGTCCATTATTCGTCTTTTGACCAAGCTACTGGCGCTGATATTCGTTCCATGTGCCGCGGTATTTAATAAAATCTACAATGGATTTGCATTTGCCTATGAAAAGGCGCTCAACACGGCGTTAAAAGCACCAGCGGTGACAGTTGTCGGTATCGTGCTGTTATCATTATCTAGTATTCCGTTAGTCAATAAGTTAGGTGCAGAGTTGTTGCCGCCGATGGCACAAGGCGAGTTTTATGTTGACGTTTTGATGCCAACAGGAACTAAACTCGAAGAAACAGAACGCCGTTTATCACAATTGGCTAAGTTTGCAGAACAACACGATGCAGTGAAAAGCACCTATGCCGTTATTGGTACCGGTAGCTTAATGAATGCATCACCTGGTCAATCTGGCGACAACTGGGGCCGCGTTAACATCGTATTAACCCCGGGTACCAGCCAAGACGTTGAAAAACAAGTTATGGAGCATGTTCGTAGCCAATTGACTACGATTCCAGGTGCAAATGGCACGATTGAACGCCCTCGCCTATTAACCTTCAAAGCACCAATTCAAGTCGTGCTTGCCGGCTATGACTTAGGTGATTTACAGCGATTCAGCGATAAACTTGTCGCAGAATTTGAAAACACGCCAGCTCTAGCTGATATCAACCCGAGTCTTAAAAAAGGTCACCCTGAAATTAAATTAAACTTTAATCATCCGAAACTCGCACAACTTGGTTTAACCGCAGCGCAAGTATCTGATGTAGTGGCAGCGCAAGTCGGTGGTAAAGTCGCGACTAAATTGTCTGTTGGTGACCGCAAAGTCGATATTTTGGTTAGAACCGAGGAAGCGGCGCGAAATTCGATTACCGATTTACGTCAACTCATCGTCAACACTCAAGCGAACCAACCGATCACACTTGAGTCGGTTGCGGATGTGACCGTGACTACAGGCCCGAGTGAAATAAATCGCTTGCAACAACAGCGTGTGGCCTTGATTGATATCAATGTCGCCACTGGCGATCTGCAATCGGCGGTAGATACGGTGACAGAAACCCTAGCAAACGCGGGGTTACCTTTGTCGATCACTTGGTCTGTACAAGGTCAAAACGAAGACATGCAGGTATCGTTTGACTCTTTGACCGTTGCTCTAATGCTCGCTGTATTTATGGTCTATATCGTGATGGCATCGCAATTTGAATCGCTACTGCACCCATTCATTATTTTGTTCACGGTACCGCTTGCAGGTGCTGGTTCAATCTTTGGCTTATACCTAACGGGCAGCAACTTAAGTGTCGTAGTATTTATAGGCTTTATCATGCTCGCAGGTATCGTCGTCAACAACGCCATCGTATTAATCGACCGAATCAACCAGTTGCGTGAAAGCGGTATGGAAAAAATGGCCGCTATAAAACAGTCTGCTAACAGTCGTCTGCGCCCAATCGTAATGACGACCATGACTACCACGCTTGGACTATTGCCTTTAGCAATGGGCTTAGGTGAAGGCGCAGAACTTCGAGCGCCTATGGCACTGACCGTTATCTTTGGTTTGATTTTCTCGACCATTCTGACCTTAGTTTTTATCCCTTCCATGTACTGGTTGTTCGACAATAAGAAGTTCGAACAAGCCGCTAACGTGGCTGAATTCAGCAGCAATGCTGATAAAGGTTAGGAGACTGTTATGAGCGAAAATACACAATCAAATGGCTTCACCTTAGCGCACTGGGCGATTAAACGCCCGGTGACTACGGTCATCTTCTTTATCTCATTGTTGTTGCTTGGCATGGTAGCAAGTCGCTTCCTGCCACTAGAGAAATGGCCAGGCATTGATATCCCTGAGCTATACATCAACATTCCTTATCCGAATTCAACGCCTGCCGAAGTAGAGCGTTTGATCACAAAGCCGGTTGAAGAAGCCCTTGCGACAATCTCTGGAATCCAACGCTTCAGAAGTTGGTCAAAAGAAACTGGCGCCGACATCAGTATTCAGTTTAAGTGGGACGACAACATCAACGCCAAATCTATCGAAGCCAGAGAAAAGATCGATGCGATTCGAGATTTGCTGCCAGACGATGTTGAACGGGTTTTAGTGTTCCAATTTAACACGAACGACATGCCAGTGTTTAATTTGAGAATTTCGTCTGACCGAGACTTATCATTAGCCTATGACCTGCTTGACCGTAATTTGAAACGCCCAATTGAACGCGTTCCTGGCGTTTCTCAAGTCAACCTGTACGGTGTCGACAAACGTCAAATCACCATCCGTTTAGATGAGACAAAAATTGCGTCATATCGACTGAAGTTGCCTGAAGTTGTGCAGATCTTGCGTCGCATGAACTTCAGCCAATCGGCCGGTTTCTTAAACACCTCGGAAGGTAAAGTGATGATCAACCCAAATGGTAAGTTTGAGTCGATTGCCGAGGTAGAAGATATTTATATCACCCAGTACATCAAGCTTGGCGACATTGCCTCTATTCAATTGGAACTGCCCGAACGTGAGGACGGCCGTCACTTGCACCAAACCTATGCCATAGGCATGGACATCATGAAAGAGTCCTCTGCCAATCTGGTTGAAGTCGCAAGCCGTGTCATGGACGTTGTTAATGAAGTGGGCAATAGCCCGCAGTTCAATGGCATTAACTTGTTTGTTATGCAAAATACCGCCGAAGACGTTACCAATTCTCTGGCTAACCTAACAGAAGCCGGGATGATTGGTGCCCTACTCTCGGTTATCGTTTTGTATATGTTCTTACGCCACATAACGACCACAGCCATCGTTGTTTTGTCGGTGCCATTTGCAATCTTCATTACCCTGGGCGCTATGTATTTGCTCGGTTACAGTTTGAACATCTTGTCATTGATGGGCTTAATGTTGGCCGTTGGTATGTTGGTGGATAATGCAGTTGTTGTGACGGAATCCATTTTCCACGAACGACAACAAATGAAAGATCAAATCAAAGCAACGAACAAAGGTGTTCGCAATGTATCCTTGGCCGTCATTGCCGGTACATGTACTACCGCCATTGTGTTTTTGCCAAACATTGTTGGTAAGAAAATTGATGTCACCATCTTCCTAGAGCACGTTGCAATTGCCATTTGTATCTCCTTGTTCGCTTCTCTATTGATTGCACAAACGCTAATTCCACTGTTAACCAGCAAAATCAAGGAAATCCCGGTCAAAGAAAACACAGAAGACGGCAAGATGATGCGTTTTTATCAAAGCTCTTTGTCTTGGGTGATGAACCATCAGAAAAAGTCATTCTTCATTGGCTTCTTACTGTTTGCTTCAATGGCGGTCCCAATGGGAATGGTCAGCAGCGACGAAAGTGATGGTGTCAGCGCAACTCGAATGTTCATTAACTACCAGATTCAAGGCAATTACAACAAAGACGAAGTCGAACAAGTAGTGAACAAAATGGAAGACTACTTGTATGCCAACCAAGAGCAGTTTGAATTTGAGTCTGTCTACAGTTATTACACGAATGGCTACGCCAACACTGTGATTAACATGAAAAAAGAGCTGACTAAAACGGTCAAAGAGATCAAGTCAGAGGTAGAGTCTGGTTGGCCAGAGTTTGTTCGTGCCAAGCCACAATTTGGCTGGAGCAGCGGTAATGGTGGCGGCGTAAGGGTCACACTAAATGGCAACGCCACTGAAGTATTGATGGAAATCGCCAAGCAAATTATCCCTATTCTGGAAAATACGCCGGGACTAGACGACGTTAATTCTGAAGTCACAGGTGAACAAAAAGAAGTGCAGATCATTATTAATCGTGAACGTGCGCAAAATTTAGGTTTAAGTAGCCGTGACATCGCAACCGCCGCCGCAACAGCATTGCGAGGCATGAACTTAAGAACTTATCGCGATCGCAATTCAGGCGAAATTCAGGTGCGCTTGAGTTTTGCTGACGACGTTGAAAAATCGTTAGAGCGCTTCAAGTCTTTAGTCGTGCACAGCGATGGCGGAAAAGATTATCGCCTTGATCAACTAGCTGAAATTCGCATTATTCCTAGGTTAAACGAGATCAGTCGTTTTGAACGTCAAACCAGCTTGGATATTGGTGCTAACCTGGCCGAAGGCACGACCCTAGAACAGGCCAAAGAAAGAATCGAGAAGACGCTGAGCCAAATTGAATTACCGAGCGGCTACAGCTGGAGCTTGAACGGCAGCTTCCAGCGCCAACGTGAAGCTGAAAATATCATGCAAATCAACATGCTATTGGCACTGTGTATGATTTACATTGTCATGGCGGCGTTGTTTGAAAGTCTGGTACTTCCGACGGCTGTAATAACCTCGCTGTTGTTTTCAATTTCAGGTGTTTTCTGGTCACTGCTCATTACCGGCACTAACATGTCGATCATGGTTATGATTGGTATCTTGATCTTAATGGGTATTGTGGTGAACAACGGCATCGTATTGGTTGACCGAATAAACCAGTTGCGCGAACAAGGTATGGGTATTAAAGACGCCGTTTTGGAAGGCAGTCGAAATCGTATCCGCCCTATTCTAATGACGGTTTCTACCACCGTATTAGGGTTAGTTCCGCTTGCAATCGGCAATGCTAATATCGGCGGCGCAGGTAGCCCAGAGTATTCACCAATGGCCATTGCCATTATGGGCGGATTGATTTTCTCGACCGCCACCAGCTTATACTTGGTGCCCCTCGCTTACGTACTGTTGTTGAAACTCAGAGATCGTACCCAACGCATGATGAAGCGAAGTGGAAAAGTCACCGACAAATGGCTCAAAGCAAACTAAACCAAAAAAGCGGATGTCTCATCCGCTTTTTTTTCTTATCCGCGAACAACCTCACCAAACAATCCTCAAAAACTTAAACTTTTAGACCATAAAAACGAGGCTCTAAACACATTATGTGCCATTTAATTCTCAAACGCCACGCGATAGAAGAAAGAGGTTAGTTCCGTCCCGCTTACTTACTTTTGAGCACATTTAACAACATCGCCCCATTTTTGGGCAAACGCTGAGATTTTCACCAGTTTTGCTCATTTGGGGCCGAACCTATTTTAGGTATTACTAATAAATTCATAGAGTTATTGGTTGGAACAATTTTTGCGAATTCCTTGTTAATCGTTACATCATTGGTTGCAAACACGGAAGGAACCAAAGTGGAAACCTTATTCAAACCTCAGTTTACCCTAATCAATTACATCGGCGTCAAACAGAGCTTTAGTCTGGCTCTACTGATTGCTGCCGTCGCTTTGTTTTTTCCATTACTGAATCCAGAATACGCCCAGGGTAATATTGCTGTATTCACCCTGTTCAATGTTGTGGCTCTTTATTTTATCGCTGGGGTGACTTGGATAAGCTTGTTCTATGTCAACGCCATTCTCGATGCCATCACTAGTGTCTCACCCGAGCGCTTTGATCCTAGACAAATAAAAATGATAGATGCCATTCCACATGACACCGCAAATAAGCTAGTTGCGCCACTTCGAGAATTGGCCCGAATTAATGACCTGCATGTAGCAAAATTGAAAGAAGTCGCTTACTCGGCTGGGCAAGTCATCGAAACCGCCAACGCCGTCAGTAAAAATGTGCAATACCAGTCGGATGCAACCTCATCGACCGCTTCTGCAATCGTTGAAATGACCCATTCGTTACAGGAGGTCAGTGACAAGATAAGCGACGTACACGAATCGTCTCGCAGAGCCGCGACAGTTGCACAAGATGGCAAATGCAACCTAGATGCTTTAGGTAACAGCATCTATGAAGTCAATGTGCAGGCCAAGCAAACTCAAGGCCGAATGCAACAATTAAAAGGTCTTGCTGCACAGGTAGAAGATTCCTCTCATTCGATTCAAAACATTGCCCAACAAACCAACTTATTGGCCCTAAATGCATCGATAGAAGCCGCCAGAGCTGGACAATTTGGCGCCGGTTTTGCGGTAGTTGCTGAGGAAGTTAGAGAGCTCGCCAGTCGCTCTCACCATTCGGCGGAAGAAATTGTCACGGCGGCACTTTCTGTTCTACAACAGTGCAATGACATCGTCGATGACATGGCGAATGTGGTCGAAAAAACCGCAAATTGTTCCGACCGTGCCGACAAGGTCAAGCAGTCACTTAGTGACATCGAGTCCGCAACTAAAGACGTGCAGCACCGGATGGAGATAGTTTCCACTAATGCGGAGCAACAAAGTATTGCCACCAATGAAATTTCCCAACACATCGAACAAGTGGCCTTGGGTGCAAAGGCCAATGCAGACATCGCCAAGCAGTCGGAAACCGTCGCTAGCCACCTAAAAAGTTTAACAATTTAACGTCTGGAGAACACCACTATGATAGTTTTCACAGCATTAACCATTGGTTTCACTATCGTCTTTGTCGCTCTTCATTATCGTCGTACGATACAGATTAACCTCACTCAAAAACGAGGGATCCAACAGGTTGTTGCCATCAAGCAACTCATCTCCTATATTCAGCAGCACCGGGGGTTAAGTTCCGCTTGGTTGAACGGTGATGAAAGCAAACAAGCGAACCTGACACAGTTAAAAAAACAGATATCACTGTTAAAAAACGCCACCGCAAGCCAAATATCAGCTTCTGTAAAAAGTCGCTGGGAGGCATTTGACGATCATTGGCAACGACTTCAGAACACCCAAAACAAAACCTCAGCGCTTGATAACTTTCAGCAGCATACAAAGCTTATCGCAAACTTGATTTACATGTTGGAAGACGTTGCCGAGTTTCACGATCTCAATGGCAGTCAACTAAAACCGCTGCCAGAGATAGGTCTGGTTTGGAGAGAGTTGGTATTAGCCACCGAGAACATCGGACAATCCCGCGCCATTGGCACTGGAGCCGCAACCAGTAAAAAGTGCAGCCAAGTAGACAAAATTCGCTTAGCCTATTTACAACAAGATATCGCCAATACGGCGGAGTCCGTCTTGCACCAGTTACCCCTACTCGACAGAAGCAGCAACGACTATCAGCAACTGACGCTCGCCGCAAAGCAGAAAGTCAGCCTGTTATCGGAGACCATCAGCAATGAGCTTATTGGCGGCCAAGTGGTTAACATTGACCAGACGGTCTATTTCAATTTAGCCACTGCGGCAATGGACTCGCTAAACCAAATATTTGAGTACCAGATCAATCAGGTGAAACAAGTGCTCAAACTGGCATAAACAAACCTAAAACAAATCGGAAAGGTGTTTGTCTGGCATCAGGTCAATGCCCAATAGCGATTTCACCACATACAAACCTAAGAATATGACGGGAACCGCGGCACACAAGGTCAGGTAAATGCCAAGGGCAACGCTCATTGCACCGGCTTTTTTCTTCCGAGCGTCTTCTTTGTTTCGAGTTGCACATCGTTTGTCACGACCGATCAGCAGCACCATGTACAATTTAACGAAAAACAATGGTAACGTGAGTCTGAGGTCAACGGGGTGCTTTTTATAGGGCTTGGCGGCGGCCACCGCTTGTTTAATAGCCTCGATTTGCAAGATGTTTAACGTTTTAAACACATCAGCGTCAATATTTCCCATAATGTGTAACGTAAACGGATCATTTGTATCTTTACTCATTGTGTCTCCTCCTACAGTGACATCAATACCTGAGCAAATAACAATCCAATTTTAGATGTGAAAAATTATATGTAAAAACAATGAGCTACAAATTCATTGTATTTCGCAAAAATTTTAATTTGTAAATTGCAACGCAAATTGAAAAGTCATCTCAACTGCCGCTTTTAGATTTTTAAATTAAAAATCAGAATGCAAACGAGCATTAACTGCCACCGCAGCCGCCACCACCGCAGCCACCACCATCGGCGGAATCACCAGCGGCGCCAGAGCATCCTGCCGCACTACCCTCGGTCGCACCGATATGACTGGCGCAATAAATCACAACTCCTGCAGCCGCCCCCTGTACATCAGGACGTTTGCGTTTGCAGTCCAGTTGATAATGAAAACCGTCTGTGATCTTTAAACTTTGATCAAGTGCGAATAACCTCGGAAGGCGAGTCGGCCTATTGGGGTTAATTGATTGCCTGACGCAAGCTAACGTCCAAGCGAGCTTAATGCCATTGTCTGCTTTAGTTGGTGTGGCCATAGCCTCTAACGGATGATGATGAATAAATCGGCCAAACACCTGCTTGCAGAACCGTTCATATTCTTTGGTAGATAATATGAATTCATGCCATGCATCATCGACTACTTGAGAAGGCATAGAAACGACCTTTTTGCCATTTGCCTCATTAATCAAATGAAAATAGTCCCGCAATCCCTCAACCACCTCATGCCTTTCTTGTTCCGTAAGGTGTGGGTGTTTTTGTTGTATTTTTGCTGGCAACCAAGCTGGAAACGCGTACGCTTTCAATGCTTTATCTATCGTCGATTTACGCGTTTTAGTGAAAATCACCGTTAACATGATAATAACAACCGAGGCGGCGCCAGCCAATATCCATATGACTTCCATGTAATCGCTCCTCAAGTATCAGTCGTGAGTTAATCTATGTTGACGAGTGTCAATAGTATGGGTGATAGAAATCGCGCTTATGTCTTTTTAACAAATAATAACTAAGGAGCGCAGCGCCAATTTCCAAACCGAGGTAAATAAACATGACATTACTTTGTGTTTCAGATAAAAACAGGCCATAACCGCGGGCTAACGCCATCACTGAGTTGATTAAGAATACGGCCTGCAGTGCGTGTCGAAACGTCAGCTTGGACAAGGACAAGTAGCCAATAAGCAATCCAATGCCCAAATTGGTGCCGCCATAGGTTGCACGCATATCAATCAATGCTGCATCGCTTGTGGGTGTGGCGGCCACAACCATCCACGCCAACTCTTTGGGGAACAGCATAAATGCCACGCCATACAAACTAAAAACAATTACATTAAACCACAGAAGTACGGCAACTATCCGCATACAACGTCCTTTTATTTGGCTGGTAACAAATCAACAAATGCTTCGCAAGTTTCAAGCCAGAACTTTAGATCAGAATTGTCAACGATTCCCTCTGGCAGAACATATACCATGCCTTTAAGTGGCTTGCCTGTAAAGTCCATTTGCACAGCATGTGGCATTTCCAAACATTGGTCGTATTGTTGTGGCCCAACTCGCGCCATTAATTTATCGGCAACGATGCCACAACACATATTCCCACGCTTCAGAAAACACAATCCGCCAAACATGTGACGTGTCGAAGTTTCGGCTACTCCGTCAAAATAGCGTTCAATTCTTTCCGCCAATCCTCTATCAAATGCCATCTTCCGCTCTTATCGAATCTGCCAATAAAAAAAGCGCCGAAGCGCCCTTTTTAGCTTAGATACGAAACACGCACTGTGCCAAACTCAAAACCGCTTTAAAATATCTGACATCAAGGTTTGCAGATATAGGCTAGTTTTCAGCGGCATGTCGTCACTTATCAGTTCACCTGCTTGAATTGCCTTGTTGGCCGCCGCTATTTCAAACTCCAAACCGCTACCCATGCGCTCATCGTTAAAGTGATCAATCAACTCGTCAATCTTAAACAAACTGCACTCACTGGCCCTGAAAAAATCCGGTATGGCAATATAACCTTCAGTACCAACAATAAACGCCCAGTTTGGCAATCGACAGTCAAATGTGGTGTTTAGCGTTGAGACACTATCGCCGTAATCAAACACCAGGCTGACGTCTCTGTCGGCACCGTTTGCTGCCCTGCGTCCAACCACTGCAATATCAAATTGGCAGGATGGGTTAAATAGATAGTTCAAAGACAAAGGGTATATGCCCATTTCCAAAAGACAGCCGCCCCCAAGAGATGCATCCCATTCCCTTCTGTCCGGATCGTAAGGCAAGGGGTAACCGAAGTCGGCTTTAATGTGGCGCAACTGCCCTATTCTTCCTTGCTCGACCCAAGTTTTGGCTTTTTTAATGGCCGGTAAAAAATAGGTCCACATAGCTTCCATCAAAAACAAACCCTGGCGTTTCGCCAATTCAGTAAGTTCTCTGGTTTGCTCCGGGGTAACGGTAAAAGGCTTTTCACAAAGTACGTGTTTGCCCGCTAGCAAAGCCTGTTTGGCATGCTCAAAATGCAGGGTGTGTGGTGTCGATATATACACCGCATCGATATCCGCGTCATTAAACAAGGCATCATAACCCTGATAGGCTTTTTCAATCTTGTATTGTTGGGCAAAAGCCTTAGCCTTGTCTAAATCACGAGCTGCCACGGCAGTAACAACACCAGTTGACACATAACTCATGTCCTTAACAAACGTATGTGAAATACGCCCGGCACTAACCACACCCCAGCGAACCATATCCATTCTACGCTACCGCCTCCGCTCTGCGTTTTTGAGATGAGCTACGCTGACTGAACTCAACTTCCAGTTGCTCCAACGTCTTGCCTTTGGTTTCAGGGAACAGTTTAGCGACAAGGAATAAACCAATGACGGCGAATATCCCAAAAATAGCAAATGTGGTGGCCGCCCCTAAATTCGCCAACTCCCACGGAAACATAAACTGAACAAACCAACTAGTCGCGCTATTGATTACGCCAACAAACGAGATTGCAATTCCGCGAATCGCGTTAGGAAATATTTCCGAAAACATAACCCACATGACCGGCCCAAGCGACACTGCGAAAGAAGCGACGAACCCTAAAATGCCAAGCAGAATCAAGGTCGAATTCAGATCTGCCGCTTGTTTTAAGAGCTCGCCTTGATGCAAATTAAACTGTGCTAAGCCCACACGTTCAATGACAGCATTTTTGTATTCAACATCTGATAGAAACTCAACATCTTGTATTTCCTTCAGAGCACTGACATCCATCGATTGTTTGAGTATATCGAGGTTATTCGCATCCAATTGATAAGTCGCCGATCCAAATCCATAAGCGCACACCGCCATGCTTAACACCACCCCTGACAAGCCGCCGATTAACAGTGGCTTACGGCCAAGTTTGTCAATCAACAACATAGCGACAATGGTAAAGACGACATTAGTCAGCCCTAACCAAATGGCTTGAGCAAACGCAGCATTGGTGCCGATTCCGCTTTGCTCGAAAATACTCGGTGCGTAAAAGTAAATCGCGTTTACACCCGTGGCCTGCTGAGCGATACCAACTATCACACCTATCATTAGCGCAAAGTGCATTTTTTTGTCGAACAATGAACGCAGGCGCTGTTTAATTGGTGGCTCATTAACGGTCAATGTAGCTCGAATGTTCTGTAATTCAGTGCGGCATAACTCCGTCTCTACGCCTTTGTCGCCATGCAGTTGATTGAGAACCGCTTTCGCCTCCTCTTCACGCTGCTTGGTCATCAACCAACGCGGGCTCTTAGGGATAAAAAACAGGGCAATGAACCACAAAAGCGCTGGCAGGGTTTCCATTCCTAGCATCCAGCGCCAGACGTTTTCAGTGATCCCAAATTGTTGGGCCCAATCGGCAGTGCTTTGGCTCAGTTGCAACAGGTAATAATTGCTGAAAAACGCCACGGATAAACCAATAACGATGTTCAGTTGATTAATCGACACGAGCCGGCCACGTTTTTCCGGTTGCGCAATTTCTGCAATGTACATAGGTGCAATCATCAGCGAACAAAACGCCAGACCGCCGATAAAACGTGCTACCACTAACATCAAGTAGCCGCTTGCAAGCGCCGATGCAATCGCCGACAACAGATACAAAAACGCGATAATTATCAGCAAATTTCTGCGTCCTATGGCATCGCTTATTACCCCTGCGCTTAACGTCGCTATGATGGCACCTAAAGTTGGCGCACTGACCACAAACCCCAATTCGATATCGGTCAAGCCAAACTCATTGGTTAAGAAACTCGTCGTGCCGGATATAACAATAGCGTCAAAGCCAAATATAAAACCGCCCAGCGACACTATGATAGTGTAAAGAAGAACCCGTGATATTTTCATTTTATTATTCTCATTGTACTGACCACATAGAGCAAACAAATGTAAGCGCTACCAATCACAACATTATGCCCGATTATCGAATTAAAAGAAGCTTAATAGTCTGAGTTTTGCGTCCACTTTACCCCATCATTGACCCGCTTCAACCACTGCGCGTTATAAGATCACTGGTCAATATTCATCAATCACTCCCAATAGACGAGTGAGTATACACAGCTATAGGTCCTCTAAAGTTAGGATGACTTCAGCATATAGTATAGCGTTGCCCCTTCAAGGTTGTCCTCAGGCACATCTCGAATGTAATCAGAAATGGTTTCGCTGTCTTGACCAACAAACATAATGCTTTTACCCGACGGCGGCACAAACTTCCCAGAGACGATCTTGATATTTGGGTTGGTGTCGGAGCTGACCAGCTCTTAGTTAGAGGCAGGCTGATTCGAGCCGGTACATGCCGCTAATGTCAGAGCCGCCAACAGTGTGAAGATCCGTGTTGCCATTGCAAACCTTTATTCATTCTTATTCGTGTATTTAGATCAATATCAATTCGAGTTAACCTTGGCTAGAGCGGCTGGGCAATATACAAAATTTTGTTATTCCAATGGCGAAGTTTGTAATTGGTGTCCGCAGTCTGATTGAAGGATCTTAGCGCCAAGCTAATTATTTGAGAGATTACCAATGGCTGAAGTTCAAAACCCAATACTACCCGGTTTTAATCCTGACCCATCCATTTTGCGCGTCGGCGATGACTATTACATCGCTTGTTCTACATTTGAGTGGTATCCGGGCGTTTCCATTCACCATTCGAAAGACTTGGTCAATTGGCAACTGATCGCCCGGCCATTAAACCGACTCAATCAACTGGACATGCGCGGGAATCCAGATTCTTGCGGCGTTTGGGCGCCTTGTTTGAGTTACGACAAAGGCGTGTTTTATTTGGTGTACACCGATACCAAACGGTTTGCTGGCGATTTTAAAGACACCCCTAATTATTACGTTACCACCACAGACATTCGCGGGCAGTGGTCTGATCCAATTTATCTCAATTCAAGTGGTTTTGACCCTTCGTTGTTCCATGACGACGACGGCCGCAAATACATTACCAACATGGTTTGGGATCACCGAAAAGTCCGCGGTCGCAACAACTGGCTGCCACATAAATACTTTGGCGGCATAATGGTACAAGAGTTAGACGTAGAGACAGGCAAGCTGGTGGGTCCGGCGAAAAACGTGTTCCCAGGCAGTGATATTGGCCTATCTGAAGGCCCACACATTTACAAAAGAAACGGCTATTACTATATGGTCGTTGCGGAGGGTGGAACGGGCAAAGACCATGCGGCCACATTCGCTCGCAGCAAGAGCATTTGGGGTCCCTATGAGGTCGATCCCGACGGTCCATTGGTCACCTCCGCGCATACCCCCAGTGTAAGGTTGCGCCGCTCTGGACATGGTGACTTAGTTGAAACAGACGACGGTCAGTGGTACTTCGTGCATTTATGCTCGCGCCCTTTGGTGAATCGCGGACGCTCTGTCATGGGCAGAGAAACCGCCATTCAACCTGTGACTTGGAATAAAGCGGGCTGGCCTCGACTCGCCTCTGGTGGTCAATCACCGCTGGAGCGCTTTGAGGTGAACTTGCCGCCTGCATCCGAGCCACGAGCAACACACCAACACCTCATTTTTGATGGCGGTGAATTGCCATTGGATTTTCAGTCGTTACGCTATCCGCTTCCACAATCGATTATGAATCAAACAGAGCGTAATGGTTACCTCAAACTCGCCGGTCAACAAAGTCTGGGCGCCTTGTTTGAACAATCGCTGCTTGCCCGGCGTCAACAAGCGTTTAAGTTTACCGCCGAAACTCAATTAGATTTCTCGCCCCAATCATTCCAGCAAATGGCAGGATTGGTGTGTTATTACAACGCACAGAAATACTATTACTTGCACCTGACCCACGATGAAAAACTCGGCAGAGTGTTGGATTTTTCCATGTGCTGTAATGATTGGCACGCCCTCTATCCAATGACCGAAATGATTGATATACCGAACGAAGGTGAAATACGCTTAAAAGCGGAAATCGACCACGATTTGTTGTGGTTCCATTGGTCGCTTGTTGGCGAACCGTGGCAAAAGATCCCGTTTCCATTAGATTACAGCGTGCTCAGTGACGAGGTCGGCGAAGGCGGCGGTGATGCCAACTTCACCGGGGCATTTGTCGGTATGGCGTGTCAGGATCTTACCGGGCAACAGCACCCTGCCTTTTTCAAATACTTTGATTATCAAGAGCAATAAAAAAGGAAGCTTCATGCTTCCTTTTCTAGTTCGTTTTCCAAATTAGAACAACCCCATCTGCACCGCGACCTGTTTAAACAGCCAAGTGTCTTTATCTCCCAGGTCCAAAATCACATTGAAGTGATTGCGGCCATGGATCTCGGCAAATGGAGTCTCCCCTTGCACTTTCTCAATCGCCTCTAACATCTCGAGACTATGACGTTTGAACTCTGATGTTTCATTGTCGCCGAAGGCCAAAATCATCCTACAAAGCGGCTGTGTGATATGACGTAAAGGGCTAAATTGTCGGATTTCATTTGCACTGAGGTTTAATGGATCATTAACGTAAGTCAACGCGATGGGTTCTAGGTCGTAGACCCCACTGACGGCACAAACGCCTTTCACCAAATCCGCGGGCAAGTCCTCGCCGTATTGACGCCAATCGGTTAATGCCATCATTAAACACAAATGGCCGCCAGCTGAGCTGCCAGAGAGGTAGATCTCTTCTTTGTTGTATCCTAACCGTTCAGCGTTGCGATACAGAAAGACCAAGGCTTGACGATTCTGCTCTACAATTTCGGACATATTGGCTTTCGGAGCCAGAGAATAATTTACAACCGCAAAATGGCAGCCATGACTCTGAAAATTGTTGGCCGCAAAACTCGATTCGTTTTTACTCAATTCCTGCCAATAGCCGCCATGAATATAAACTTGCAGTTTCTTTTGCCAACGGGTGTCAGCAAACGGCAAAAACAAATCTATTCGTTCCTCTTCGTCCTCGCCATAGGCAATGTTTTCAAGCACCGCGTCTTGAACTTTGGCAACGTCAAGGTTATTCGCACTGCTGTGGATATACTGGTTGATGTATACCATGATGTCATCGACGCAACTGCTAGGCGAATATTGCGTCTCTAGTTGGTTTTTATCAAATTCACGATACATAACTATTCTTATTATTTTTGACTCGCTTGAATTTTATAAACTATTTAAACCGATAAGTCGCGAAAATCGTCGATTTCAATCCACCAATTTGATCCCTGCACTGTGCGGGATAATTGACAGAGTGTTGTTAAAAATTTGCGTTTTCTGCGGCAGGACACACTGATATACTCGCGGCTTGAATGACAATCCAGTGGCAATATGATCTCTAAAAACCAACTCAAACAAATTCGTGCGTTAGGTCAGAAAAAACAACGCAAAGCCGAACAAGCCTTCCTCGTACAAGGTGAAAAAAACGTTCTAGAGTTGCTTGCTTCAGACATGATCACAAGAGCTCTGTTTGTAACGGCCGATTTTGCTGAGACTCACGCAAAAGCCCTAACAAACATCGAACACACTATTGCCGATGAAGCAGATTTAGCGAAAGCCAGCACTTTGGTCAGTAACAACGCCGCCATCGCCATTGTCAAAATGCCCAAGGCACAAGAAATTAATCCCGACCGGTTCTTAATCGCCCTAGATCAGGTGTCAGATCCAGGTAACCTAGGTACGATCGTTCGATTGGCCGATTGGTATGGCATTAAGCAAGTCGTGCTCAGCGCAAATTGTGCGGACCCTTACAATCCAAAAACCATCAGCGCAACCATGGGCAGTTTTACCCGGGTGGAGTGTATTCAAACTAACTTAGTCGAGTTTTTGGCGGCATTTCCTCATCCAAAGTATGGTGCGTTTTTACAGGGTGAAAATGTCCACAAAACAGAATTTGGAGACTTGGGTGCGTTAGTAATGGGCAGTGAGTCCCACGGCATCAGCGCAGAGGCTGAAAGTTTTATCACCGATAAAGTCACTATACCGAGTTTTGGTGGAGCGGAATCGCTGAATGTGGCAATTGCCACCGGCATCATTCTAGATAATGTAAAACGCAGCCAATAAAGGCTGCGTAAAGAATATTCCGCTGTCCGATTATCAGAATAATTTTTGCTCGATGGTCTTTAGAGCGATTATTTTTTACGAAGATGTTCCATCCGGGCGAACAAACTCGAGGTATCCCAACGGTTGCCCCCCAGTGCTTGGACTTCCGAGTAGAATTGATCAACCAAGGACGTCAACGGCAAGTGAGAACCGTTTTTTCTCGCTTCATCCAATGCGAAGCCAAGGTCTTTTCGCATCCAGTCCACGGCAAAACCAAAATCGTACTCGCCATCCCACATGGTTTGATGACGGTTGTCCATCTGCCAGCTACCCGCGGCGCCTTTTGATATTGCTTCAACAACGTCAGGACCATTCAATCCAGCGTTTCGTTCAAAGTGCACTCCCTCTGCAACGCCCTGAACGACACCGGCGATGCATATCTGATTAACCATTTTAGTTAATTGGCCAGCGCCAACTTCACCCAAACGTTTGCTAAATCGCGCAAATGCCGCCATGACCGGCTGCGCTTTTTCAAAGTCGTTTTTCGCACCACCAACCATAACGGTCAATACGCCATTTTCTGCTCCAGCTTGACCGCCAGAAACTGGTGCGTCAATGAAGCCAACGCCTTGCTTTTTCGCCTGTTCGGCAATCTCTCGGGCAACTTCAGCAGAAGTCGTAGTGTGATCAACGATCAAGCTGCCCGGTTGCATCGACGCCAATACACCATGTTCGCCATAAACCACACTGCGTAAGTCATCATCGTTACCGACGCAGATGAACACTATTTCACTGCCTGCAGCGGCTTTGTTCGGAGTTTCTTGCATTTCGCCTTTATGCTGTGCAACCCACGCGCTTGCTTTCGCCGAAGTGCGATTGTACACAGTAACATCGTGGCCATTTGCCATTAAGTGCCCAGCCATCGGATATCCCATGACACCTAAACCGATAAAACTAACTTTCATATTAATCTCATTTGCAAAATTTCGGCTCAATATAACATGTTGATTTGATTTAAATCTAAGCCAAATTGAAAACTCGCTCTAAACTACAAAGTATTAGCCCAAAAATTGACGACCAATTATGTACCAAGTAGCTGTTTTTAGTGCCAAAGCTTACGACAAAACCAGTTTCGAACGAAACAAACCTGAAGGAATTCAATATCAATATTTTGATTGCCGTTTGAATGCAACGAGCGTTGCCATGGCACAAGGTTTTGATGCCATTTGCGCTTTTGTAAACGACGACTTAAGTGCTGATGTGTTGCGACAGTTAAAAACCTTTGGTGTACAGGCGATTACCCTGCGCTGTGCAGGTTTTAATAATCTGGATCTGAATGCGGCCAAGGCCAATAACATTCGAGTCGCGCGGGTTCCTAGCTACAGCCCAGAGGCCGTCGCCGAACATGCCATTGCGCTGATTTTGACCCTGAATAGAAAACTCCACAAAGCCTATAACCGCACTAAGGAAGACAACTTCAGCCTAGACGGATTGCTTGGGTTTAACTTACACAAGAAAACGGTCGGGATTATTGGCACAGGTAAAATTGGCCTTGCAACGGCTCGAATTTTAAACGGATTTGGTTGCCGATTGTTAGCTTTTGACCCAAACCAAGCCGGCGAATTTACAAAGCTTGGAGGCAAGTACGTTGAAAAAGAGGCCCTCTTTAAACAATCGGACATTATCTCCTTGCATTGCCCGCTCAACGAGGACACTTTTCATATGATTGATCAGAAAGCACTTAACACAATGCAAGACGGCGTGATGCTGGTGAACACCAGTCGCGGTGGACTGATTGACAGCCAATGTTTAATCCAACATCTCAAAACCGGTAAAATCGGTCACTTGGCACTGGATGTTTACGAACAAGAAAGCGAGCTGTTTTTTGAAGATCACAGCACCACAATTGTCCAAGACGATGTATTTCAGCGCTTGTTAACGTTTCCAAACGTTTTGATCAGCGGCCATCAGGGATTCTTTACTCAAGAAGCCCTGGAGCAAATTGCCAACACCAGCCACAGTAACTTAATGGCGTTTGCGGCCAATAAAGACTGCGACAATGAGCTTTGATTTAGCTGCGATCGACGGCAATCTTGTAAAGCTGGGTACCAACTTGCACCGCCGCTGACGGGTAATGCAATATCACAGTTCCTTTGGCGGGCGACAGCACTTCTTTCACTGCCCCGCCATTTTCAAACTCTAAAGAGTTTAATACTCGCGCCAACACTTGCCCTTCTTCCACCTTATCGCCTGCGCGAGCAATGTACTCAACCATACCCGCGGCTTGCGAGTACAAGGTACGATAATCGGCCAGTCTGGTGGTGGTAATGTCATTTAGTGTTATTGGGCTAAAACCTTCAACATACCCTGCATCTTCAAGGTAGTTTAATATCCCTGCGGTATCATCTTCCGCTTCTCGCAAACAAATATTCTCTTGCGAGCCCAATTCAACGGTAAAAGCTTTGACTCGATAATTGAACGACACTTGCTTTTTCGCCAAACACTCTGCGAGATAGACCCAAGGCGTAAAACTGGCTTCATCCAGTGCGCCGGCAAAGGTCGTAGGTATTGATATGATGTTTTCAATATTAAATTTTTGCGCGGACTCTGCCAAAAACTCCGGCGCATAAATATGCCGGGTCGACGATGGCCCAGTGTGCAAATCCAATACGAGGTCAGCGTCAACCGCCAGGGTTTGTAACGTCGTATTTAGGTATTGAGCGGTATTTATGCCCCATTTGGAATTCAGTTTTTCATTGAGCTTAGTATTGAGAAAGACTTTGAAATCCGCCACCACTTCTTCTTCATCACCCATCGACAATTGCAACATTTGTTCAGTCGTGATTTGCTCAACAAACGCTTCAACGTCTTGCGGCGAATAGTGGTAGAACCGATTCCAGTTGTTTCCCGTAGTCGCGTCATAGCGACCTTGCAGATATTCCCCCGCCCTTTGTGTACGGCCAAACGGGTTGCAATTGGGTACCAACACAAATTGCGCACATAGACGCAAATTCTTGAGCTGTTCTATCAGTTTCAAAATTACCGCACTGCCCTGCATTTCTGCGGCATGCACGGCGCTTTGAATATACACAGTCGGTACATCCAAAGCGTTGTTTGAATCGGCTATTCGGTACACGGGAATACCGATGGCTTGTCCGGCGATGTCCTGATTTAACGTCAGGAGATCTTTTTCAATTTTAATCATAGATTCCATTACGCCGCGAAAAGATCATCGTGGATTTGACGCACAACATTTTCGGCACTTTCTTGTTGAACTAAGAAACACACGTTGTGTTGACTGGCACCATGACAAATCATTCGCAGTTGATCATTCGCAACCGAGCTGAACAAGCTGGCCACGCCACCATTTTGCGCTTCTGAACTATGGATGTGATTGCCAATAACCGCAACTAAAGACAAACCGGATTCTACTTGAACATCGCAAAAATCGTTTAGATCGTGAATGCAAGCTTCCGTGAGTGCCGCAACTGGAGTGTTTGGCGGATTATCTATAGTAAGAGCAACCGAGATTTCAGAGGTGGTGATCAAATCAATCGACAACTTGTGTTTTGCCAATATCGCAAACACACGCGCTAAGAAACCTGTGGCGTGCAACATCTCCGGGCTCGTCACTGTGATAAGCGTTTGATCTTTGCGCAATGCCACAGCGCGATATGTCGGTTTGTGCTC
>CAXRBI010000076.1:0-137407 GCA_964229075.1 Alteromonadaceae bacterium
CCAACAAAACCAAAAGCGTTTGCCAAATCACTCTTTTATTTGCATTTTTTTGATTTCCCACAATACTGAAAGGAGTCAAAGTACGGGTGGTTCCATGCACATTACGTAATGAACGAATTCGAATTATTAAGAGCTCAATCTCGCTCTTACTTCCGGCTCATGCAGTTTCAGGCCCAGTTGTTTTATACGGAGAAAGTATGAATAAGTTGCGCAATTTGCTGTTTATTCAATTGCTAACAGGATTTCTAATTGGCCTGCTGCTGGCGATAGCCGGGCTAGTCACCACCTCTAAACTTATTGAAAGTGAACAACTTTATCACAAGGAATTGATCAAACAGTTCTCCTACAGCAACTTGATTGACGATCCTAAATTACTCTCCAAGCAGATTCGCGCCTCCATCGACTTTGAGTTTTTAACAATCAAAGATCCTCAGGGCAACATCTTATACAGCTACAAAATGAATCGCGCCAATATGCCACTGCTAACCTCAGTATTGCGTCAGGCCAATCTGCTCACAGAGCCGCAGATATTAGCCAGCCCAGAAGGTGAGATCATTGTTGAGTTTCACTCTTCCTACGAAGACATTCTCAAACCACTATTGCCCATTCTTGTTGCACTGGTGTTTGTTCCACTGTTGATTGTCATCATCAGCTTTTTGTTGTTCCGCAGTTCAATGAATCAAATATTCTTGCAACTCTCGACTGAGGTCGCTAGCACAATCAACAAGTTCATCAAATCAAAAACCTTTGAAACCAGTGAAGAGCTCAAAGCCCTGCCAAGTCAATTTACCGCAATTTCAATTGCCCTAAAAAAGCTCAATGCGTACTTTTCTAACACCATTGAGGAGTTTGAAAAGTCCGCTTCAGACTTGAAATCTGAAGCCTACAAGGACAGCCTTACCGACTTGCCCAATAGAACCCAGTTTGTTGAACATTTTGAAAAAGAGGCTGCATCGGATGGCAACCAGAGCAGCTTTGGTGTTTTGGTTCTGATCCGCGCGACTGAACTGCAACACATTAATCAATCCAAAGGCTATCAGGACGGCGACAAGTACATCAAAGGCTTATCCGAAGTGTTGATTAATGTGGTGGGAACTTATTCCAATGCCAGTCTGTATCGGTTAAACGGATCTGACTTTGGCATGATCTTGCCAAATATTACGGTGAAAGAAGCGGAGTCTCTTGCTCAGACTGTGCATTCAAGGCTGAATGAATACATGCGTGTTGCTGAGCTCTCAGCGGTGGCGGCGATGGGCATTGTTAGCTATGGCAATAACCGGCCTTTAGGTGAGCTTCTTGCCTCTGCTGATACCGCCATTAGCCTGGCGCAAACCAAACACGTTAACGCTTGGCATGTGCACAAAGAGTCGAACATCTCGCAATCGTCTGCCACTGCTTTTGGCAACCAGAACTGGCGAAATATTATTGCCGATGTGGTGGAGCAAAACGCTGTGACCTTGTTACTGCAACCGATTCAAGCGACCAATCGCGGCACCAAAGCCTACTCTGAGGTGCTGAGCCGATTCAAAACCGACGACGACCAAGTGCTGCCCACCGCCTCGTTTTTAGCGATGGCAGAAAAGCTAGACCGAGTGATTGAAATTGACCAACTGATCGTTGAAAAGGTGTTAGACACCATCAAAACCCAAAGCATGGCCGATCAGTTTTTTGGCATTAATCTTACCCCTGCCTCAGTGCACAACGATCAGTTCATGATTTGGCTCGAGCGGCGATTGTTAAAAGAAGCCAATATCGCCACTAAACTGGTGTTTGAGATCACCGAATTTGGTTTGCAACAGAACGTTAATTCCAGCCGTCGTTTCATCGACATGGTCCACCGCGCAGGCGCCCGAGTCACGGTTGAGAAATTCGGCGTGGGCATCACTTCCTTTAAGTTTTTCCAAGAGCTTAAACCGGATTTCATTAAACTTGATGGCAGTTACACACGAGGCATAGAAGACGAAAAGAACAACCAATACTTTATCCGTATGATTGTCGATTTGTCCCACCGAATTGGTGTCAATGTGTTATCCGAATGTGTCGAAACTCAAGAAGAAAAACACATCTTAGAGCAACTTTTCATCGATGGTTGCCAAGGTTATTACCTCGGGAAACCCGCGCCACTGTAAAGCCCTCTCTACACTCTCTCGAAACAAAAAGCGCTTTTTTAGCGCTTTTTGTCTAAATCTGACGTTTAAATCAAATATCCCTATAAATCATGTGTTGTTTATCCACCTTGAAATACGGATAATAGGCGCCGAATTTAGACGGTAAGTGACTTAATGACAGAATATTTTCTCCTTTTGATTGGCACTGTTTTAGTGAACAACTTCGTGCTGGTGAAGTTTCTGGGATTGTGCCCATTTATGGGTGTTTCCAGCAAAATAGAAACCGCCATGGGCATGGCGATGGCGACAACCTTTGTTTTGACGTTGGCGTCTATGTCGAGCTACCTGTTGAATGAGTATGTGTTGGCGCCACTGGGCATTGAATTTTTAAGAACCATTTCCTTCATTCTTGTCATTGCGGTCGTCGTGCAATTCACCGAGATGGTGGTGCACAAAACCAGCCCCAAATTATACCGATTGTTGGGCATCTTCTTACCGCTTATAACCACCAACTGTGCGGTACTTGGCGTGGCATTGCTGAACGTCAACGCTCAGAATAACTTCATTGAGTCCATCATCTACGGGTTTGGTGCTGCTGTCGGTTTTTCTTTAGTGCTCATTTTGTTTGCATCGATGCGCGAACGACTAGCATTTGCCGATGTTCCTCAAGCCTTTAAAGGCTCGGCCATTGCCATGGTGACCGCAGGGCTGATGTCGTTGGCCTTCCTTGGATTTACAGGACTTGTGAAAATCTAATGTTGACCATCCTATTTTCTATTCTTGCGCTTGCCGCACTCGCCGTCGTATTTGGTGCGATCTTAGGCTACGCTTCGGTGCGTTTTAAAGTTGAAGACGACCCATTGGTTGATCAAATCAACGATTTATTGCCGCAAACCCAATGCGGTCAGTGCGGTTACCCAGGCTGTAAGCCATACGCAGAAGCTATCGCTAATGGCGATCAAATCAATAAGTGTCCTCCTGGCGGAGAAGCCACCATTCGACACCTTGCTGATCTAATGGGCGTCGATGCTGTGCCATTGGACGATGCCCACGGCGAAGAAGACGTCAAAAAGGTCGCTTACATTCGCGAAGATGAATGCATCGGTTGCACCAAGTGCATACAAGCTTGCCCAGTGGACGCTATCGTGGGTGCTTCTAAGGCAATGCACACGGTGATTGTGGACGAATGCACAGGTTGCGACTTGTGCGTTGAACCTTGCCCGGTCGACTGCATCGACATGGTTCCGGTGGCTCAAACCAGCCAAAATTGGAAATGGCAAGAACTCGCCATTCCAGTAAAAACTGTTAACGAATAAGGTAAAGCAGTGCAATCAGAACTTACTTTACTTGAACAAATTAAATCTGGAAAAATCTGGGACTTCCCCGGCGGTATTCATCCACCAGAACAAAAGTCGCTTTCGAATCAAGGGGACATCACCCAAATTTCAGTCAAAACCGTTTACGTGCCGGTTGCCCAACATATTGGTCAAGTCGGCGAAGTGATAGTTCGTGTCGGCGACCAAGTGCTCAAAGGCCAACCGCTTACCGCACCGTTGGAAGGGTTTTCCCTACCTGTGCACGCTCCCGTCTCTGGAATTGTGAAACATATTGGTAATCACGTCAGCGCCCACCCTTCTGGACTTGAAGGACTGACGGTTGAAATTGAAGCCGACGGCCTTGATGCCGCTATTACGCCTGCTCCAATGTCTAACTGGCAACAGCTCGATAAAGCCGAAGTTGCAGACCGGCTAAAACAATTCGGTATTGCTGGCCTTGGCGGCGCGGCTTTCCCTACCTATGTCAAAATGCAACCCAGCAAAGACATAGATGTCCTAATTATTAACGCCGTAGAATGTGAACCATACATTACCGCAGATGACGTCCTGATGCGTTATCACAGCGACGACATTGTCGCGGGGATCAAGATTCTACAACACTTAGTTGGCGCCAAAGCCGTGTTAGTTGGCATCGAGGACAATAAACCAGAAGCTATATCGGCGATGGAAAAAGCGTCTGCCGACAGTGACGATATCCACATCCGCGTGGTCCCAACCAAATACCCGTCCGGTGGTGAGAAACAGCTTATTCAAGTGTTGACCAACCGTGAAGTGCCCACAGGTGGCATACCTGCAGATATCGGCATTGTGATGCAAAACACCGGGACCTGCTTCGCCGTGAAACAGGCCATCATTGACGGCGTACCGCTCACCCAAAGAGTGGTGACAGTCACTGGCGACAATGTTTCATCGCCACAAAACCTTTGGGTACCGCTTGGTACACCGGTTCGTTCGTTGTTAGAGTTCGTCGGTTTTGCGCCAGAGAAGCGGCAAAAACTGATTATGGGCGGTCCTATGATGGGCTTTAACATCATGAACGACTTGATGCCTGTGGTGAAAAGTACCAACTGTATTTTAGTGCCGAGCAGCAGTGAATTACCTGAACGAGGCGTCGAACAAGCTTGTATTCGCTGTGGACTGTGTGCCGACGCCTGTCCTGCCGAGTTATTACCACAGCAGTTGCAGTGGTTTGCCAAAGCCAAAGATCACGAAAAGTTGGAAGAATACAACCTCTTTGATTGCATCGAGTGTGGCGCTTGCTCTTATGTTTGTCCGAGCCAGATTCCATTGGTGCAATACTACCGAATTGGCAAGGCTGAAATTCGCGAAGAACGCGAAGAAAAAATCAAATCTGACAAAGCCAAGAAGCGCTTTGAAGAACGCCAAGCTCGCCTAGAGCGAGAGAAAGAAGAACGTTTACAACGTCACAAAGAAGCAGCTGAAAAACGCAAAAAAGCGCTTGAGAAAGACGACTCAGCGAAAGATAAAATCGCTGCAGCCCTTGCTCGTGCTAAGGCGAAGAAACAAGAGCCAGCCGAGCCGCAAGCTGACGAACCTCAAGATAAGGTTGCAGCCGCTATTGCTCGAGCAAAAGCGAAAAAGGCCGAAAAACAGGCTGAGCAAGAAAAAACCGTAAACAGTCAAGCTGATGCTAGCAGCGGTGGCGACGCCCAAAAAGACAAAGTGGCCGCCGCTATCGCCAGAGCTAAAGCGAAAAAAGCCGAGAAACAGGCCCAGCAAGAACAAGCTGATGCGGTGAATGAGGCAAACGCTGCGCCAGAGGCTGAATCTGCGGAAGATGCAGAAGACGCCAAAAAAGCCAAAGTGGCCGCCGCTATTGCCAGAGCAAAAGCGAAAAAAGCCGAGCAACAGGCACAGCAAGAACAAGATGCAGAAGCCACAACTGGTGCTGAAGTAGAGACAACTGAACCGGAGCTGTCTGCAGAACAAGAGCGAAAAGCAAAAGTGGCTGCGGCCATTGCCAAAGCAAAAGCTAAACAAGCAGAAAAAACAGAAACACCAACAGAACAACCAGCGAGCGAAGCGGTTGAAACCGCACCGGAAAGCAAATCGGCGGACGAACTTCGAAAAGAGAAAGTCGCCGCAGCTATCGCCAAAGCAAAAGCGAAAAAACTGGCCGCTGAGCAAGCAGGAAAAGACAAAGAATGAGTTTGATATCTGATGTATTGGTCAGCTCTCCACACGGGAAAGCGGGCTTAACCACTAACCAAATGATGCGATTGGTCATCTATGCGACGATTCCTGGATTTATCGCGCAGATGTACTTTTTTGGTTGGGGAAGCTTGTTACAGCTGATCATTTGCGTGGCCACCGCACTGTTTGCAGAAGCGTTAGTTTTGAGCCTACGTGAAAAGCCCCTGCGCCGAACCTTAGCAGACGGCTCAGCGGCACTCACTGGGGTGTTACTCGCGCTGAGCATTCCGCCATTGGCTCCTTGGTGGCTGGGTGTTATCGGCACTGGATTTGCCATTATCATCGTTAAGCAACTCTACGGTGGCATGGGTTTCAATCTATTTAACCCTGCAATGGCGGGTTATGTCGTTCTATTGATTTCATTCCCTGTCTCTATGACCAACTGGCTGCCAACCTCCGATGTTATGATGCACAACGTCGGCATCGTTGATTCGGTGTGGACCATAATCACTGGATATAGCGTCGAAGGGTATAATCTTGCACAACTAAAAATGACCGTGGATGGCACTACCATGGCCACCCCGCTCGATCATTTCAAAACACAGGTCAGCCTGGCGCAAACCGCGACAGAAATCACCGCATCGCCAATTTATGGTGAGTACGGTGGCAAAGGCTGGGAGTGGGTTAACTTAGGTTATTTGCTAGGTGGTTTATTCCTGCTAAAAGCACGCGTGATCCGTTGGCATATACCAGTATCGATAATTGCCACGCTGGCTGTTTTGTCCTTCGTCAGTTACGCCATTAACCCTGATCAAACCATGACGCCAGCATTGACACTGTTCTCTGGTGCGACCATGTTCGCTGCATTTTTCATTGCCACTGACCCTGTATCGGCCTCCACTACGGCAAAGGGTCGACTGTATTATGGCGCGATGATTGGTGTGCTGATTTTCGTTATTCGCCAGTGGGGCGGTTACCCTGACGGCGTAGCGTTCGCAGTGCTGTTGGCCAACATGTGTGTGCCGCTGATTGACCATTACACTCAACCGCGAACCTACGGCCACAAACGTACAAAGGCAGCACGATGAAAGGACGTCTAACCATATTCAAGACCAAAACCAACGCCTTGTTACTGACGGCGTTTGCAGCCGCTTGTACCTTGGCGGTTTCGTTGACGTATATCTTTACAGCGCCGGTTATTGAACAACAGAAACAACAAGACCTACTGAACAAACTGACGGAAGTGTTAGTCAACGAAAAGTTCGACAATAACCCGCTAGAAAACTGCTTTGAATACCAAAGCATAGATATTACCGGCTACGAAGCACCGCAAACGTTTTATCGAGCGACAAAAGATTCAGCGCCTTACGCGTTAGTATTTCCTTTGAAAACCGAGCAAGGTTACAGTGGTCGAATCGAGATGTTAGTGGCCAGCGACACCAATGGTGAGGTTCAAGGACTGCGCACGTTAACCCACAAAGAAACGCCAGGGTTAGGCGACAAGATTGAATTGGCAAAGTCCGATTGGATTTTAGAGTTTAATGGCAAATCGCCAAAAGCGGCGGACGATTCCACTTGGTTCGTAAAAAAAGACGGCGGTAACTTTGACCAATTTACCGGTGCCACCATCACGCCGCGCGCCATCGTTAATCAATTGAGAACGTCAATTTCTGCCCTTAAACCAGAATTCGACCGTTTGTTTGAACTTGATAATGCATGCAGTGCAGCCGTTTCACAGGAGCTAAACAATGGCAACAGCTGATACCGTTGACAATCCAGAACAAGAAACAACTGAGACTGCGGTTGAAACGCCAAGTGTGAATTGGAAAGAACTCAGTATTCAAGGGCTTTGGAAAAACAACCCGGCACTGGTTCAGCTGTTAGGCCTTTGTCCTTTGCTTGCCGTCACTAACACAGTGACCAACGCACTGGGCTTGGGGATTGCGACGTTATTGGTGATGGTTGTATCAAACTTGACCATTTCATTGGTAAAACGTTGGGTCACCAAAGAAATCCGTATCCCTGTGTTTATCATGATCATTGCAAGTTTTGTGACGATGGTCGAACTACTGATGAACGCCTATACCTTTGGCCTGTATTTGTCTCTTGGTATCTTTATTCCACTGATTGTGACCAATTGCGCCATCATTGGTCGCGCTGAAGCCTTCGCATCGAAGAATCCACCACTTGCGTCGGCGTTTGACGGCTTGATGATGGGTATTGGTTTTGCTGTCATTTTGGTGATACTTGGCGCAGGTCGTGAGATTTTAGGCCAAGGCACGCTGTTTGATGGCGCACATTTGCTTTTGGGTGAGTGGGCTCGCTCGTTAAGAATTGAAATCTTCCAGTTTGATGAGCAGTTTTTGCTGGCAATCTTGCCGCCTGGTGCGTTTATTGGCATGGGTCTTATCATGGCGGTGAAAAACCACTTTGATATCAAACAGCAAGAAAAACAGAAAAAGCAAAACAGCAAAGAAGTGACTCGGGCGCGAGTGACGACCGTAAATTAATAAGACGTTGTATTGATGAAAGATGTAACTAAGCCGGTGTCTAAGCAGCAGAAAGTCGACGCTATCATCGAAATTCTGGAGCAGCTCTATCCTGAGATCCCAATTCCACTGGATCACAAAGACCCTTACACCCTGCTGATCGCAGTGTTGTTATCCGCTCAGTGTACCGACGAACGTGTCAACCAGATCACCCCGAAGTTATTCGCCAAGGCTGATAACCCGTACGACATGGTGCTGATGTCGATTGATGAAATAAAAGATATCATCAAACCTTGCGGATTGTCGCCCATGAAGTCCAAAGGCATCTGGCACTTGTCCGACATGATCATCAAACAACACGGCGGCGTCGTACCGCAAGATTTCAAGGCACTAGAAGCTATGCCCGGGGTTGGTCACAAAACAGCCTCTGTGGTGATGGCGCAAGCGTTCAATGTGCCCGCTTTTCCGGTCGACACCCATATTCATCGTTTGATGTACCGTTGGGGTTTAACCAATGGCAAAAGTGTTGAACAGACAGAACGAGATGCCAAGCGACTGTTTCCGAAAGAAAAATGGAACGATTTGCATCTGCAGATCATTTACTATGGTCGGGAATACTGCCCAGCACGCGGCTTTGATTTAGATAAATGTATTATCACTCGCCAATATGGCCGCAAGAGTTTTATCAATGAAGTGTTAAAGGAACGAGACAAAAAAGCTAAGAAAAACAAACGTTAGCTTATCTGTCATCGGTTATGCCAAAAAGCACTTTTTAAAGTGCTTTTTTGTTAATAGGATGTAAATCCGTTATCTTAAGCGCAGTTAAAAATTGGATACAAGTCCACAGAGAACCGCCAGCGTCATACGACAAACATTATGAACAAAGAAAAACGACTCGAAATCTTAACCCGGTTGCGAGATGACAACCCCCACCCAACCACTGAACTCGACTTCACTTCTCCTTTCGAACTTTTGATCGCAGTTTTGCTATCAGCGCAAGCCACCGATGTTGGTGTAAATAAAGCGACAGCAAAACTGTTTCCAGTTGCGCGAACACCGCAAGCGATGATGGATTTGGGTGTTGATGGAATTAAGGAATACATCAAAACCATTGGGCTATTTAACTCAAAAGCAGAAAACACCTTCAAAACCTGCAAAATTTTAGTCGATAAACACGGCGGCGAAGTGCCAGAAAACCGCGAAGCACTAGAAGCCCTGCCCGGCGTCGGCCGCAAGACCGCAAATGTGGTGCTAAACTGCGCGTTTGGCTGGCCGACCATTGCCGTCGACACCCACATATTCCGCTTGTCCAATCGCACCAAATTTGCCCCGGGCAAAGACGTTGTCGAAGTCGAACAAAAGCTACTGCGCCACGTACCAAAAGAATTTAAAGTCGACGTTCATCACTGGTTTATTTTGCATGGCCGATACGTTTGCACCGCACGAAAACCGAAATGCGGCGCCTGTATCATTGAAGATTTATGTGAATTTAAAGAAAAAACTGAATAGGTACAGCCCGCAGTGAGCGAATAAGAGACACTGAATGTCTTAATTATGACTTTGCGGAAGAGTTGTATACAATATTCAAAAAGTGACGTTATAATAACATCATTATTTAGTATGTTTAGGAATAATCGATGAAAAACGTTTTATGCTTTGGTGATTCAAATACTTGGGGCTACGAACCTGGTACAGGTCTCCGGTATGACGAGTCCACTCGCTGGACTTCCCTTACGCCAATGTTACTAGAAAATGAAGTTTCCTTCTATGAAGCTGGACTTAATGGTCGCACAACTAACAGTTGTGATCCTGAACGCGATTTCCGTCGTGGAACAGAGTTGTTAAAGTTATATCTGGAAAGTTGTCGGCCGTTATCTTTGGTGATCATCAATTTAGGCACCAACGATTTGAAGAAGAGTTTGCAACTTTCTGTAGAGGAAATACAATCTGGAGCAAGATTGCTATGTAAGCAGGCATTAGAGTTTGATTACAGCCCTTATGATAAGCCCCAAGTTATGCTGGTTGCTCCTGCACCTTTGGTTAACTCACCAGATCTCGATGAAGAGTTCGAACAACTTGAGCTAGAAAACTCAAGAAAACTTGCCACGACTTACTATCAGCTTTGCCAAGAGTTAGGTATTCACTTCTTAAATGCAGGTCAGGTAGTGAAGACTAGTCCATTAGATGGGGTGCACTGGGATGAAGCCGCACACCAAGATTTCGCCCGACATTTAGCGGCGGTAGTGAAGGCAATGTTATTAGGCGATAGCTGTGGGTGTATCGAAAAAGTAGGAACCACATAATTATTGAAAATGCATCTGAGTAATTTATGTCGGAGTGTTATTAGATTACTTGCCTAAATTGCCACACTTTAAAAGTGTAACATTTACTATCAATAGACAGATTTTTGTATCGACTAGAAGAAGCTTTATAATCAAAATTATTATCTCTAAGGTCAAGTCTATCTTTGGTTTATCGCCCCCTAAATTCGAGGTAACTAAAAGTCTGTTTTCATACTTTATATACAACTTGAAATGATAGTTGATCGGCAGCAATTTTCTGCCTATCAGAAGCCTACTTAAATCTACCTTCCTGATACTTTGGCTGGCCGACCATTGCCGTCGACACCCACATATTCCGCTTGTCCAATCGCACCAAATTTGCCCCTGGCAAAGACGTTGTCGAAGTCGAACAAAAGCTGCTTCCCCACGTACCAAAAGAATTTAAAGTCGACGTTCACCACTGGTTTATTTTGCATGGCCGATACGTTTGCACCGCACGAAAACCCAAATGCGGCGCCTGTATCATTGAAGATTTGTGCGAGTTTAAGGAAAAAACGGACTGACTTAGTCCTTCTGCATACCGATACATCAAAAATTTCAGAAAGTTTATACCTGCAGTCAACCAAACTGTTATACATGTGTTAGATCCATTAAATGTTTTTGCACTCGTCAGTAATTGAGGTCTATATGAAGTTGTCTATAAAAACTAAGTTCCTAGTATTATTTAGTCTGTTATTTCTAGTGACAGGGTGTGGCGGTAGTGAAGTTGATAGTGACAAAAACAACGATTTACTTTCATCAGACTCAAATAACGGCATGCCGATAGTAAAAGCTGAGTCAACCTATCATGTGTGGCTAGATGAAGATATAACTTATGCGGAGGGACTCGCTCTTAGCTCTTCAAGTTCAACATCGTTTGCTACTCCAATTAAATTAGACGTTTATTTTCCAGATAATGAAAGTAATAACAGACCCGTTTTCATGTTTATTCATGGGGGTGGTTTTACGGGAGGCTCTAAGACTAAACCTGAAATTGTTGAAATGGCTAACTATTATGCCTCACGAGGTTGGGTATTTGTTTCTGTAGACTATAGAACAGCAGAGGAGCTAGTCACCATAGCAGGAATGTCGCAAGAAGAGTTATTTACGTTTTATAGAGGTATTGCCCCGCAAGAGTGGATAGAGAATGCCTTGCAAGGTGTTGAATCTTCAAAACAATTTGAGCAAAGTCTTGCCATGTATATGGCACAAAGGGATGCCAAGGCTGCACTGCGTTGGATTGTGGCCAACTCAGATACCTACAATGTAAACAGTGATTACATCACGGTCGGAGGTGCCTCAGCGGGAGCAATTACAACGGTTGCATTAGGTATTTCTGAGCTAAAAGACTTTAGGGACGAAATCTCTACAGAAGATGACCCTACTCTTTCAACCACTAATTTAGACCAAACCTATAACGTTAAAAGCATGGTTTATTTTTGGGGTTCAAACTTAAAGTTGGACGTGTTCGAGTCAGTCTATGGCTTCGATAGATATGATAGTAATGACCCTGAACTCTTTATGGCGCATGGCGACCAATATGATCCAGTTACTCCGTATGAAGAAGCATTAGAGTTACAGGGAATATATGATTCTTTAGGTTTGCACAGCGAACTCGTCACCTTGTATGGTGAAGGGCATGGGGCGTGGGCAGCAAGTGTAGATGGAAAAGGCTTATTCGAAATGTCATTTGACTTTATAGTTAATAGGCAAGATTTGACAGTTGAATAGCGATCAATTCGATTAAATCAACTCTCAGTTTATGGTTAAAAAATTATAGCAAGGCAATAATCCAGCCTAGTTTATTGCCTGTTAAATTTCTTTACACGACGACTTAAATCCATAATTTATCAATTAACACTGTAAAGTGTGCACGCATTTTATATAGATAACTCTAATGATGTTAAACAAAAAACTTAGACATTCAGCGTTATTTTTTTGTGCTATTGCCCTCAAAACCAGTTATTAAAAATTACAACTCAATGTCAACCAAACCGTTATTGAAGTGTTAAATATAATTAATGTGATTGCAGTCATCTTTAATTGAGGTTTTTTATGAAGTTGTATAACACGAGTAAACTATTTGTATTAATCAACGTTTTTTCTCTTCTAGTTGCTTGCGGAGGTAATAGTATTGACCATGATGACAGTTCTTCTGATCTTCCGTCCCCTACAGTTACTCTATCCACATCTAATGACAGCGTTGAGATAAATTCAGAGTTTACCTTAACTTGGTCTACAGCCAACGCTACTTCTTGCTCAGCGTCAGGAGATTGGAGCGGAGACAAAACAACCACTGGCAGTGAAACAATTACCGAGGTACAAATAGGTACTAAAGCTTACACAATTTCTTGTTCTGGACAAAACGGACAAGTCACTGCCAATGTTGAAGTTGTAATAACGTCTCTGTCAAATACGGATCAATGGGATTATGTCCACATCCCCTATGGGACAGACGACCCCAATCGCCAATGGTTAAACATTCACTTAGCCTACGACCAATCTAAGCCAATGCCAATATACCTGCTTGCTCATGGCAATGGTGGCTCTGCCGATGGTGTGAGCGAAAATGAATTACACGCTATCGCCACCGAAGGTTATGCAACCGTCAGTTGGGAATCTATACCAACAATCAGCAGCCCTGAAGAAGCCGCAATAGGCATTGCCGATGCTCAAGTGATGTTTGATTGGGTAATAGCGAATGCCGATACCTACAATTTAGACCCTAACCACATTGTTGTTGGTGGTCGCTCCCGTGGCTCAATAATAAGCTGGCAATTAGCTCACAGTAATCATCCATCAATTAAAGGGGTTTATATGTATAACGCACTGCCGCAATCAGCGTGGCAGGATGTGGATACTTGGAGTCCTGTAGATGAAATCACCATTGATAGCCCTCTCACCTATTTGGTATATGGCCCTGATTTTGACGATGATGATGGTCACAATCCTGTATATGTTGATCCTGTTTTAGCTCGTTATGAGGAACTAGGCATCGGCGACAAGATCACCCGCTATGTCGATATGTGGGGAGACTTTCGCAGTGACAATGGTGGCTGGAGTAATGAGGCGCACACAATGCATTACTTTCCTGAGTTTGCAATAAAAGTCGAAGAAACTGAGGTTCCGCCCTCCTCGCAGCACAATACGTTGTTTATGGGGCACAGCTTCTTTGTTCCAATCGCCAGACAAATTCCTTTTCATATGACCCAACTTGGTATCGATGATCATAGTCAACACGTTGAAATGTCTGGGGGAGAAACAGGTACGCCTATTGCGCTATGGGAAGATGAGCAGCACCGAAATAATATTCAAGCGGTTCTTGATTCTGGAAAAGTTGAGCTATTGGCAATGACGGTTAATCCAATCACTGAAAATATTGAAGGTTATACGCTGTGGATAGATTATGCGTTGTCAAAAAATCCGAACACAAAAATCGTCATAGGTACACCTTGGCTTGACTTCCCTGCTGATTATAGTGACGCGACGAGTTACGAAAATGTCATTGTTGACGGGATAAACAACGTTATCCAAGTTGACATTGATAAGCTTAGGATACGTTACCCCGACACTGAAATTATCAGTTTACCTTATGCTTTCGCTGCTATTGAGTTAAGACATATGTTTGAGGCTGGTCAATTGCCAAACGTTACTGAGTTAATAGGTAACAACCTAAATACGTCAATCTTTGTCGATGAAAAAGGTCACGGTCATGGTAATGGCTTGCTGCTCGATTTAGTTGAGTTTATCTGGTTAGCTCAAATCTATGATATTGACTTAGATGCCTACGAATACAGTGCAGGACACGATGTAAATCTAAAAGAAGTGGCCAAATCTATTTTAGATAAACATGCCTACTATTTTAATTAATTGTGCGGCAAATGTACGTTCTGTTCGGACGCTCGAATAGGTCGCGAGCCGCACTGCGTTGCGGCTCATGCTAAACTGTCTACACCGTCAGCAACCCCCCCGCCGTCACTCCCAACTTGATTGGGAATACAAAAAAAACAGCATCACTGATGTTTAACCTCCTTGACTTAGAACAACACGCCGCATTTTACCTTTAGCCGCCGTTTTAAACTGACATTTAACAACCTTTGCCGAACCTGAAACATTCGATAACAATTTCTACAAGGGGATAAATTGACCTCCCTTAACCTGCGTGTTAACAATGCCTATAACTCCTTATAAATTAATGGATTAACATGACAGCCACGGTCAAACGATTATCTTCAAACAAACTGGTTCTTAGCGTCTACCTTGTCATTGCTATCTATGTGATTCTGCGATTGATCGCCCTGCATCAAAACAAAGAAATACCGCTACCCGGAGACTATTTCACCTTTAACGACAAACAAGTTCGTTATGTCTGTGAAGGCACTGGTGCTCCCTATGTCATCCTTGAAACCGGATTTGGCTCAGACTCAGAAGTCACTTGGTCTTCAATCACTAGCCAGTTACCTAACCGCTTCACCACGTGTTATTACGACAGGCTCGGTTATGGCGGCAGCGATACTGTCCCAACTACCTTTACCACCGAGCAAAAATCACAGTTGCAAGAGTCTCTGATTAAGCACATTGCAGGCGACCGTCCCGTCATTCTTGTGGCCAAATCCTATGGCGGCATTATTGCTAGGAAAACCGCGGCTAGAGGCAAAATCAACTTAGCGGCAATGATACTTTTGGACTCCGCCCATGAAAATCAACACACAATTTTAAGCGGAAGGCTGGAACCGATTTCAGATACCGTGAAAAATTTCCAATACCTTAATGCCGCATTGGGTTTCTCGGACATAATGAGAATTTTTAGATCCTACGACTCTCCGACAGCTGAGCGTATCGACCAATACTATTCCAGTTTTAGGTGGGCACACGTATTGTCTACCTATCGCAATGAAAAAGGCTTTTATACACCTTTGGAACAGTTCAACTATGACTTTGGTGACTTAAAACTGGTTGTCTTAAGCCAAGACAAAGCGGCTTATGCGGGACACCCTCGGTTTTCTGCTGTGGTAGATGACTGGGCTAAAATGCAGGAAAGTATTGCTAAGCTGTCGGACAACTCTGAACACATTGTCGTCAAAGGCTCCACACACAATATGACGGCGGACGCCCCCGACGTCGTTGTCTCAAAAATTGTCAACACAGTGGCATTCGTCTCTCAAGCTGAGTGAGCTGAAGACGGCCGAAGAACAAAGGGCTTTCAGAAAAATCAGACAGAACAATAAAGCTGTGCCGCTTTTCTAAACAAAACGTAAGGCTTGAAGTCTAGCGATTTCGATGTACATTTTAGATATCGCTCGTATTCTTGAGGCATCTTTTGCAGTCAACTCACATGCACAAATTCTACTTCTTTGCGCTTGTTTTCCTGAGCTTTGGCGCGCGCAGTGAAACACACCATCCCATCGAAATGTGCATCGACCATTTCCCTCCGCGGCACATTATTGTAGAAGGAGAAGAGCCTACGGGTTATAGCGTCGAAATTGTTAAAGCGATTGCCAAGCAAGCT
Organism: Alteromonadaceae bacterium; assembly: GCA_964229075.1. Classification (GTDB taxonomy): domain Bacteria; phylum Pseudomonadota; class Gammaproteobacteria; order Enterobacterales; family Alteromonadaceae; genus Psychrosphaera. The sequence continues at coordinate 15,919 of CAXRBI010000076.1, forward strand.
GGGTTAACTTTGACATTTACCCCAAACATTCCCTTTGCTCGCTGTTTGCACATGTTAAAAAATGGTCACTCCGATATTATGGCAGGCTTAGTCCGCTCCGAAGAACGGGAGCAGTACATGACCTTTATCCCCTATAGTAATCAATCTAAAAAGCGCTTCTTTTCACTCAAGACGTTTGATAAAAACATCACTTCACTTGCCGATCTAAATGGCGTTTCGATTGCCATCATTCGCGGTTTTGAATACCCGATAGAATTTGAATCTGAGTTTGACTCTCTGGATATTATTGAATTGGGCAGTATTGAAGCGGCTTTAGAAGCCGTTCGACTAGGTCGTGTCGATGTCACTATCATCACCGACTATCAAGGCGTTCAATTGGGCAGTGTTCCCAGGTTCAAAGCCCTAATGAAAGCTCATCCACTGACGTTTAAGACCGATGAAATATATCTTGGTATTTCGAAAAAAGGCAAAGCGATGGAGTTTTTACCACAAATTCGAGATGCCATTGAAACACTTAAAAACAACGGCAGCATCGATAAAATCCTAAATTCACCGATTGATATTCAATAAAGAAAAACATGAGAAATCATCACAGCTTATACCTCCGATTTATTAGATAACGAGTAGAACGAAGCGGCCACTTATCAAGCTAATAAAGGTGAGTATTTAACAAACCGTCAAAAAGGACACCCGTCAACTGCTATTCTTCCCTTAAGTGTCCAAAATGTTTACAAACAAAAAAAACATAAAAATAAGTCATTGATTTTAATAGATATTAATTTTGGCCTATTTTTTGCCATGGTAATACCAGTTATACAATTAAATCAAAGGAAGTTGTAACAAATGAAATTAGTTAACTTAATTGGCGCAGCAGTATTCGTAGTCTCGTTATTTGCCTCTAGTGCAAACGCTGGACTTATTACTGGTAACCTAAACGTAGATAATGCCTTTCAAGCCTACATTAGCACGGACGATAGTGTTCAAGGTGTATTAGTTGATTCAGGTGCCAATTGGCCAGTTACAGACACATTTAGCTATGGATTGGTCGATGGCGTTGACTACTTTATTCATATCGCAGCACAAGACCATGGTGGCATCGCGTCATTCATCGGTGAGTTTACGTTAGGTTCGGGTCATGTATTTGAAAATGGTACTGACACCTTGTTGACTAATGCAACCGATTGGCAGGTTAGTACAACCGGCTGGAGTAATTACACCAACGCAACCGTTCATGGCTCTAACGGTTCAAGCCCTTGGGGAAATATAGCAGGCGTAGACTCCAGTGCTCAATGGATTTGGTCGGCAGATGCACATGGTGACAATAGCGTATTTTTCACAGCGGCAATTAAAGCAGTCGATGTTCCTGAACCTTCTACTTTAGCTGTTTTCGCTTTGGTTATGGGCGGTTTGATGCTTCGTCGTAAAGCCTAGTTTAAAATTTATGCTGATCTATAAGGGCCTAAAAGGCCCTTTTTTTATGCCTTTTAAAAACGCAATTTCAATCATTACTATTGATTGGATATCGGCATTGAAAAACCTATGTGCGGTAAAACATGAACTGCCAAAGCGATCTTAAATATAGAATCCTACTCAATTTATGACTTCCCAAGTTTAGATACTGAAAGCGAGAGTCAACATGCTTTTTTCAAACCAAGGTCTAGTTTGATTCCTGTCCAAAAGCCAAGCTGTCGCTCAGCACTCCCTTTGGTCCAAAAATTTCTATTGGTTTTCTATCCGCGACTTGAATAGAAAACCAATAAGACTTACTTGAGCGTAGATGACTTAATGATCCGGTATTTATTTTACGAGGATCATATTTTGAAAAGAACAACCTACATACCCCACTTAACAGCAATCTTAGCGTCAGCGATAAGCCCTGCTATTGCCGCGCAATCAACGTCAGAACTGATCAACAAGGTCATTGGTGCATACGGCGGTAACGTATTGACGTCAACACAAAGCATTAAGCTCATTGATTACAACAAAGGGCCGTGGCCAGGTGAAAGCGAAAATCCGGGACTACCAGAGGTATGGCGGATCAATGAAGAGCTGACCATAGATTTTGATCGCAAACGTAAAGCATTGGTGTCGTACCGAGTTCCACGAACCACGCTGGATTTGGAAAAGTGGATTTTTGATGGCAAGCAGGGCATCAAATATGACATTTTTCATCAAAAGTACGCCAATGTTGACTGGCTTTCTTTTAATAATCTGGGTGGTTCCATTGTGCGTTCAAGCGATACTATGCATGCCAAACACTTGCAAGATAACCTAGGATCTGCGGACTATTTCGGTGACGAGTATTTTCGCGGCAAGATTCATCATAAATTACAAGTTAAAAAACTGACCGGCGGCCAATTCACATACTACATAGACAACGCATCGGGTCTGATTAACAAAGCCATCCGCCACCACCCAAGTTCCACACTTGTTTATGTGTTTTCAAATCATCAAGTTGAAGATGGCTTAACCTACGCCAGTGATATGAACTTTTTTGTCAATGGCGAACTGAGGTTGATGTCAGTAAAGCGGGGGTTAGAACGACAACCCGATCTTCAAACCGCATTTTACAAGCCTAGCAAGTTTGAACATTGGGGCGAAACCATCGACAGTAGCCAACTAAAAACAAAGCAGATTTCCAAGCAACTGTTCCAAGTAGGCAAAGGCCGCTCAAAAACCGTATTTGTGGAACAAGCAGATCATTTCATTGCGATTGGCGGTGCTAACGCCATCAGCGCCAACTTTGCTGAGCTATCGCCGATTAACAAAGGCGACAAACCACTTCGTTACTTCGTGGTCACTCACCACCACCGAGATAACCTCACGGGGTTAAACGATGTCGTTGAGTTAGGGGCAAAACTCATTGTCGCTCGAGCCCACCAAACGTCAGTGCAATCGTCACTGTCAAATGCAAACGCACAAAACGCGATGGTCATTATCGAAGATGGCCAGCAGCTAAATGTAGGCAACCTCACCTTGTTCGACATTGCTACCGCGCACTCTCAACATTATTTACTCGCATACATGCCTGGCAATAGACTCATCATTGCCGAAGAGCACTATGAATCTAACTTGCTCGATGGCAAACCGAGAATTTACAAAGACATGGTCAGGTTCGCAGACGCGCTTGTCGAGCTTAACCTAGACGTTAACAAACTGATTGACGTCCGCAGTTGGCGACAATTCTCATATGACGAGTTCAAAAGCTGGACCGACAATTTTGAAGAAAAAGTTTGTCCCGCAGGCTACGAGGTTTGTTCTGGTGGTTAAGCAGTAACAAATAAACATCAATGCCAACACCTTTTCGTTCTGGCATTGATGGCCCCAAGTTCAATACGAACAATCAGTGACTGACAAGAGAGAGCCTCTCTACAAGCCATTGCTCTTGCGCATTGTATTGCAAATACACTAAATACTCGGCTTGCTTTGCAGGTGCCGCGCTGGACAAGCGATATAGAATTAACGCCGATTCCAACGCTGTTCTGGTGTCATAGTCGATTTTTGCTTGCTGGTAAGCACGTTCATAAAGCGCTCTTGCTTCGGCCGCTTGGTTCTGCGCTTGCTGCACTTTTGCCCGCAAGAACAGGCGTTTTGGCGTTACGCTGTATTCATCAAGCACTTGTGTCGCTGATGTGAAATCTTCAACCGCTAAGTGATGCAGTACCAGCAACTCTATCACTTCATCATGTACCCAGAAATTGTCTGATGTCCTCGGTAGGGTTAGCACCTTGTTCAAGAACGTAATGTAGGCCCTATCTTTAATACTTGGGTTTGATGCCTTGGCAAATAGCGCATAATGGTAATATACAACCGCATAGTTCGACGCATCTAATTGATGCTCAATGAGTAATGCTTGCGCCTGAGTCAAGTGATGATATTTCGACTCATGATTGGCCACCTTTTGCGACAAAATAGACGTCAGTATGTGTAACTTAAAAGCGCTAAGAGGGTGTTTTCCTTGCTCTTGATGAAAACGGGCAAAGCCCTGCTCTAGCGCTTGGTACATCGCCGCATGATTGGTTTCGCTGTAGGCAAGCCATGCTTTGGTTTTTATGTATTCAAAGTACAAAGGGGTCAGAGGTAATGAGGACAATACTTTTCCCATCGTCTCCAGAGCTTGATGGGCCATCGCACTTTGACCGCGCATTTTATAGATACGGCCCATTTTCCAATAGGCTACAGCCTTATAAATATTGGGCCCCTCTGTTGCCACCACACGCTGCAAGTAAGCTAAGGCTACATCATTCTGAGCCATTGCAGTATGCTTTTTGGATGCCAATAACAACAATTCGGGATCATCGGGAGAATCTTGGAGCAATGCTCTAACAGACTCCAGAGTTAACACTTGATTGCCCTTGGTAAACATCCCAAATCCCTGCAGTTGCTCGATTCTATCTTGCAGAGCCTGACTTACCTTTGTTGCCGTCGCTCCTTGGACATACCCTTGCCATTGTTGCTGGCCATTGAAGGCGCTGTAGTGGATTAATTCAAGCGAATCAGAAGCATAACCTTTGGTTGCTAACAACCAAGTTTGTGATGGCAATTGAGCTTGTTGATGGGCCAATTGCGGCGACGAAAACAGCAGCGACGCATTCACTTCACCTTGCAGTGGTCTCAACACAAACTCTTCAGAAGAGATTGATGCCCAATCAACAGGTGAAGTATCGACTTCAATATGGTGTATTACAACTCGGTCGTCGGACGATGTCAGCCACTTGAAGCTAATGGTAAAAAGTACCGCAAAAAATACAACACTGACTAACCAAACTGCTTGATTTTTCGCTGCTTTATTTCTGCTTGTTGTAGGAGATTCAATGATCCTGGTATTTGGCTTTGTTTGCACTACTGCATCTTGCAATGAGACGTCTAAAGTCCACCGGTAACCTCTTTTCGGATAGGTTTTGATTGCATCGCTTCCTAAAACCGAACGCAACTGGCTAATGGTTTGAAATACAACCTGCTCAGATACATCCTGATTGCCCCACACCGCTGACAGAATATCGTCTTTACTGTGAACGGATTCGGTGTCATTTAAAAAAAACTCAAGCAAATGAAGTTGATTTGTTTTAAGCGATACGACTTCGCCCGCTTTAAATAGAAGGTGTTTCTCATTGGAGAAATGAAAATCTTTAAAATACATATCAGTTTCAGACTAAACTGCCCGTTCCTTGCACCAATGTTTAGTCAATTTTTTGCAGCACAAACATATGATAGCCAAACTCTTCGACGAAGCGAGTGGCCACCGACACTTCTCTTGCGATATCTTGATACGCTGCACTTTCATGCATCGAGTCGTGCAACGCCTGAAGCCGGTTCGTGAGTGGCACATAATAATTGTCCCAAGACGCCTGACTGTGCGGGAAGTCCTCGATTAAGCGGTAACCGGCGTTTTGCATTTGTTGTTGCCTCAGGCTAACGGATTGCATATCCGGATATTCTGTTGTCCAGAACGCCACCGCAGCTTCACTTGGTTCATCAGTTCGCCAAACGAGGTCGCTCACGACCAGATATCCATTTGGGACTATAAACTTACGCCACTTTGCTAAGGCTTTTTCCACACCAATAATATAGGCGCTGCCCTCCGACCAAACAGCCTGAAACGATTCTTCGGCAAAGTCTAAATCTGCCATGTCTTGACACGCTGTGGTTACCCGGTCTTTAAAATCACCTTGCGTCAACATAGTGTTCAGACGTTCAAGTGCGGATGCTTCGCTATCAACTGCAGTCACGTTTGCGCGAGTATTTTCAACAATAACTTTAGTAGCTAACCCGTTGCCACTGCCGATTTCAAGCAAGGAGGAGGTTGATTCTGGCAATTGCCTTAATGCTCTTAAAGTATCCGCTTCGCTGCCGGGCCCCCAGCGCTTGAGTGGCTGAAAAATTTTCATAAAGTCTTGCATATACTCTGCTTGTTCATTCATAAACCATGGTTCCTTTAAACTGTGTAATCGCAGTTTGGTTCAAATCCGCCCAGCAACAGAAATTCCATACTGTAAACTTCATAAGACCTGCACCGTCTTTACTTTATTAAAACCTAGCCCAATAAAAAGTCGCAAAAGGAAATAGACGTGTTCACTACTCAACACGGCAAACAACTGGCAAATACGGGTTCCCCAAAACATGATTATCAATAAAGTCTAAAAAGTGTTTATGGGTCCCCCATATTGGGACGCTCCTTACCCCTCACCTATTTACTTCACTAGTTGCAGTCTTGGCTCCAGAGCAACCATTGCGGGGTGCTTAAACTTACGTTCGGCGCAAATTAAATACAAACTTTCAGTCACATCTGTCGTTCTGCCGATTACCGCCACATCGTAGTTATCTAACACGTGTTGTTCGACAATGGAGGGTGTACAGAAAATGCCATAACCCGCTTTGCCAAACAATTTGGCTAACGCGCTGTCGTCAAATTCCGCGACTATATTCGGTCGCAATTGTCGGTCGTTTAACCAAGACAATAGACTCAGTCGAATCGATGATTGCTCGCCGGGGATCAACATATCCTGTTTGTTTAAACTCGTGGGAAAGTCGCCTTTGAGTTTGTCTTGCTGGCCTTTAGCAATGTAGAAAGATAAGCCGCTGTCCAAAATCTTGTAGCTGAACGCTTTTACTTGTGTGCCTGGAGGGATAGGACAATCTGATAGAATCACATCCAATTTGTTCAGTGCCAATAGACCGAGCAATTGATCAAGCTCCCCTTCGCGGCAAATCAACTTAACTGCTAAGTCGTCGTCCAACACTTGTTTAAGCAAGTCGTAGGAAAACACTTTCGGAATTACGTCTGTGATGCCGACATTAAATGGCATTTTTTGACCTTCGTGACTGGGCTCAATGTTCTGCAACAATTCATGGCCTAAGTTAAAGATGTCTTCCGCGTATGAAAACACCATATTGCCTTTATTGTTAAGGACCAAACGCTTGCCATACCGCTCAAACAAGGGGGTGTCGAGGTAATCTTCCAAAGTGCCGATTTGGCCACTGATGGTCTGTGGCGTTAGATGCAAAATTTTTGATGCGGCAATGATACTGCCTTCTTTCGCAACGATATAAAAATAATACAAATGATTGTAATTGAGCTGCTTCATAACCCCCCCTTATCAGGTATTTTCGAATTAAAAATACGTTTAATTCGAATATTAAACAATAAAATTTGGGTATAGAGTCAAAAGACCTGTCTAACTTAAAGGCGGTTTTACCATGACTAAATCGGATTTTAGATTAATGATCCAACAAGACGCACTGGGCGGTATTGTCCTTGTTGCTGCGGCCTTGTTGGCAATGATTGTTGCGAACTCGCCAATCAATTTTCTTTACCAAGACTTCCTTAACCTTCCTGTGGCCATCAAGTTCGGAGACTTCGAGATAGCGAAACCCCTGCTGCTCTGGATCAATGATGGGCTGATGGCTATTTTTTTCTTTTTGGTGGGTTTAGAGGTTAAACGAGAGATCGTTGAAGGCCATTTGTCTTCGCCTCAACAAATCATGCTTCCGGCCATCGCGGCGGTGGCAGGCATCGTATTTCCAGCGATGTTGTACGCGATGTTTACCTGGGACAACCCGGAAGCATTAAAGGGCTGGGCGGTACCGTCAGCAACAGATATTGCCTTTGCACTTGGTGTGTTCAGCGTCTTTTCGAAACACGTACCCATTTCACTGAAGCTATTTTTACTGTCAGTAGCGATCTTTGACGATATTGGCGCCATCATCATTATTGCTCTTTTTTATTCGCAAGACTTATCAACCTTGTCATTGATTATAGCAGCCATCGGTCTCGTGATTCTATTTGTGCTAAATCGTTGCCGAGTCCCTTATCAAGCCGCCTATATCATCGTCGGGGTCATCGTTTGGGCTGCTGTGCTCAAATCCGGTGTCCATGCAACCCTTGCAGGTTTTGCGCTTGCGTTGTTTATTCCGCTTAAAGTGAAAAACGAAGATGGCAACCCGATGTTGCTCAACATGGAACATGGCGTTCAACCTTGGGTAGCCTTTGCTATTTTGCCGCTGTTCGCATTTGCCAATGCCGGTATATATCTTGGTGACCTGACCCTGCAGGACCTAATGCATCCGGTCACGTTAGGCATCATTGCCGGCCTATTCATCGGTAAACAAGTGGGTATTTTCAGCTGTTGTTGGATAGCCGTTAAGCTCGGTATTGCGCAACTGCCAAAAAGTGCGAGTTGGGTTCAGCTATACGCAGTCTCCGTCTTGTGCGGTATTGGTTTCACCATGAGTTTGTTCATCGGCTCTCTAGCGTTTGAAGGCTCAAGTGCACAGTACTTCACTCAAGTAAAACTGGGCGTACTGATTTCCTCTCTATTAGCGGCAGTCTGGGGTGGCTGGTTAATAAAGATCTCACAACAAAAAGAAAAAGAGGTTCGTTATGAAACATCGCGCTCTACTGCTTAGTGTAACATTGTTGCTGTCATTTAATGCGTCAGCGTCATCAGCGACCTATACAGCGTGCTCTGAAGACAAATCGACCGCGGCTTGCAAGGCCTATATCGCCGGTATGGTGCAAGGCTACATTGCCAGTATGCAAAATGCCGGCGCTTCTCAACCAAGCTTTAAAGGCGAATACGCAAATCGCGCATTTGCTAGCCGAGTAAGCTTTGGCAAAGCGAGTCAGGGCGACAGCCGCTCGAATTGCTTGCTAGATAACATTAATCCACAAGATGTGGTTAATCATATGCAGCAACAAGCCAACAGCCGCGATTTGACCCAAGAACTTACGAACTATTTAAACGACCACTTTTCGTGCAATGAGCAACCAAAGTAGTCGTATCGAGGCAGTTAACTCGACACCATTTCACTCCTGAGTGCCGCAAAGCGGCGCTTGGGTTAACTAAGAATTTAACCAACAAAGAAGATTTAGTGTTTGAACGATTTTTAACTTTTTACTCTTAGAGTATTGGACTTGTGAGGACTTGATTATGAAATGTCTAATCCATTCAAATAATATCGATGTATCAACTCAGTTTAGAAGCCAAATAAAGGACAAAATAAATCGCACCTTTGAGCGAGTTAGAGAGAAAGTACACACCGTTGTGGTGAGCTCTCAAGACATCAACGGTCAAAAAGGCGGCGTAGACAAACAATGTAAGATAATGGTCGTAGGAGACGGTTATGCCGACGTTTATGTCGTCGAATCTCAGCCCACTGCGGCTGCAGCATTTAATCATGGTATCGCCAGAGCGCACAGGACATTGATTAACCGAATCAAGAAACTTGTCGTTCAGTTTCGGAAAAACCGCACATCATCTGACCTAGCGAGACTCGACCTACTCGCCGACAACTAAATTCAAGGGCTGTCTTTGTCGCGGGAGATATTAGACATTGACGGCCCTTGCCATCATTTCCCTGCCCTCAGTTTCGACATAGTCCAAAAACACCTTGGCAATTGGCGACAAACTGGTTTGCCGCATCCAAGCAAACGACCAGGTTGATTGAATCGGTAGCGATGTTACATCAATGATCTTTACCCCATAAATTTCGCCAAACGCCAAGGTGTGAGCAGACAGTATAGAAACCCCTAAATTGGATAATACCGAATGAATTATCGCTTCATTGCTGGCAATGGTCATTTTGACTTTGGGATTGATAGGTTGTCCTTTGAAAAACTCTTCTGTCGCAAATCGGGTGCCTGAGCCCACCTCCCGGATCAGAAAATCTTCCTGACAGAACTCTTCGAGAGATACCTTATCTTGTTTGGCAAAACGATGATTTTTCGAAGCGATAGCAACCAAATCATTGGCCATAAACTCTATCACTTCAATTTCAGAGCCTTGTGGTAAATGACTGAATACATAAAAATCGTCTAACCCTTGCTCTAACCGGTCAATTATTTGTTGTCGGTTTGCCACCGTAAACTGAATGTCGATTCCGGGGTACCTCTGACAGAAAGGGCCGAGCAAATGAGGAATAAAATATTTTGCGGTGGTCACACTGGCAATTCTTAATGTACCGGATTTAAGTCCCCTGAGATCCGATAGGTGCATGTCGAGTTGTTCACAGTTTTCCAGAATGTTTCTCGCCGTATTTACAGTCGCCAGACCTGCGTCGGTAAATTTTAGCTTTCTGCCGACTTGTTGATAAAGCGTCATGCCAATCGCTTCTGACAGTTTTTTGAGCTGCATAGACACCGTTGGTTGAGTTAAAAACAATGACTCAGACGCAGCTTTCACACTGCCGCCATCAAAGACTGCGAGCAATATTTCCAGCTGTCGAAAGGTGCCAATGTGCGCGTGTAATCGAGAAGCCATAACCAACCATTAGATTTTTACCTATTTTAAAATTAGTTTATATCTATTTTTTTCTATTTATCAAGCTTTGTAGAATAACCATGTTAAATGAGGAGTCGACAATGAAACGCCGAACTTGGTTATTTGCCACATTAACCTGTGCAACGTTAATGCTATTTTTTTTGATAGGTCACCACATCGGAATGCCTGGTTCTGGTTTTGCAGGTGTCGCCCTGGCGCTCGCGATGTTTACTTTAGTTTCGAAAAAACTGAGCAAGCGTCAGCTGTCCAAGTCCTCATCCGAGTTTGCCATCACTCCAACTAAGTTGAACAAACATGCTTGATGCCGTAGTCGCGTTTTTCCTGCTTGGAATTATCAGTCAACTGTTGGGCGCCAAACTCAACTTTCCTGAAGGACTATACAAGTTCCTGAGCATGTTCTTGATGATAGCCATTGGACTAAAGGGAGGCATCGCGCTGCAGCAACACGTCGATCCCGTTCTGTTACCAATGTCTTTAGCAGTCATCGCCTTTGGTTTGCTGCTTCCATTAATCGCATTTCCGATTTTGCGTCACGTTGGCGAGTTCAACAGAATTGATGCAGGCGCAATTGCTGCGCACTACGGTTCCGTCAGCGTAGCCACTTATGCGGTCGCTGTATCACTACTCGATGCCAAGAACATTGAATACGAGGCTTACTTTCCACTGTTTGTCGTGCTGTTGGAGATGCCGGCAATTATCGTTGGACTGATCCTCGCGAGAGGCAGTCTTGCAAGCATCAATGCGAAGTTTGTAAAAAAAGAGCTGGTTGCCAATCAAAGCATCTTATTGATGTTAGGAAGTTTGCTCATTGCTTACTTTGCCGGCGAGTCAGTCAACAAATTACAACCTTTCTTTATTGACCTGTTCTCAGGAGTCCTCGCTTTGTTCCTATTGAAGATGGGGCTGATAGCGGGCGAACAATTGAAAAAGTTGAAAAGGGACAGCGTGTTTTTAGTCAGCTTCGGCGTCTTTATGCCGATGGTCGGCGGAATGGCAGGACTCGGGTTGGGTTATGTATTGCAATTTTCCGCTGGTGGTCTGGCATTGATGGCAGTACTTGGCGCAAGCGCCTCTTACATTGCGGTTCCCGCGGCCATGAAAGAGAGCCTACCGGAAGCAAACGCAGGTATATCCATCACCTCTTCACTCGGTATCAGTTTTCCTTTTAACGTTGTCTTTGTGGTCCCTTTTTTCATTGCTCTTGCGCAATTCTTAAGAGCATAACTTCCATTTACCAATTGTGCGTAACGCCCTGCCGTTTGGACTAAGTCGTTACGCTCATTGCTTGGTTTAGCGATATTGCCCACTTTCCTATCTACAAATCCGTTACCGCATTTGGGTTACCATCAATCGAGCGCACAATTTGAGCCGACTAGCAAAACAAATCCACAGAATCTATGGAAAACCATCATTTCCAAATGACTCTTAATCAACAAAACTTATAAAACTTTAACAACCAAACACCCACAAATAAAATGCAAACAATTGTTTTATAAGGAATTTAACCAAAACGAGAATGAAAGGAAATCGTTAATACAACATCAAGATTCTACTTAAGAGAACGTTATATCCGTTTTAGTGGGATTTACATCGCTTTTTTAGAATTTAAAATGAGGCCATTAACGATTTTGAGAGAACATTATGTATAAAAACAACGACAACCAATATGGCCTTGTCTCCATTGTGTTTCACTGGCTGTCTGCGGCTGTGATCATAGGGCTGTTTGCTGTGGGCTTTTGGATGGTTGATCTGAACTATTACAGCGACTGGTATCAAACGGCACCGCACTACCATAAATCAGTGGGCATCTTATTGCTGGCTTTAACCCTATTTCGCATTGTTTGGAAACTGGTAAACCCGTCACCGAAAGCTCTGGGCGAAAACAAGGCCGAGGTCATCGCCGCCAAGCTCGGTCATCACGCCCTGTATTTATTGATGCTGACCGTATTGATAAGTGGCTATTTGATCACAACAGCGGACGGCAGAGGCATTGACGTTTTCAACTGGTTCACCGTGCCATCGATGGGTGAATTGTTCGCGCAGCAAGAAGATATTGCGGGTGACATCCATGAATACGCAGCCTACGGCATCATTGCCTTGGCGACGATTCACATGCTGACTGCACTGAAACATCACTTTTTAGACAAAGACTCAACCCTTACTCGAATGATTAAAACCAAATAATTAAACCTAAGGAATTTACTTATGAACAAACTAATGACTTCTTTAATCGCCGTGGCGGCACTTGGTGCAAGCCATATCGCTAATGCAGCAGAATACGTGCTCGATATAAAAGGCGCGCATGCATTCATCAACTTTAAGGCCAATCACCTGGGTTACTCTTGGCTAACCGGTCGTTTTAACAAGTTTGATGGTAAGTTTAGTTACGACGCCAACAACATTGAAGCGACCAAAATTGAGGTAAACATTGATCCTGCGAGTATCGATAGCAACCACGCCGCGCGTGACAAACATTTACGCAATGACGATTTTCTATATGTCGACAAATACCCAACATCTAAGTTTGTCAGCACAAAAGTCGTTGATAAAGGCGATGGCAAAATTGAAGTCGTTGGAGACTTTACCCTTCGAGGCGTAACTCGCTCAATTGTTATTGACGCTGAAAAAATTGGCGAAGGCAAAGATCCTTGGGGCGGCTACCGCGCGGGTTTCGCAGGCACAACTACGATTGATGTTGGCGACTACGACTTCAAAGCGGCTTGGGCTGGAAAGATTCAGTTAGAGCTTCTGATCGAAGGCATCCGTCAATAACTTAATAAAATTTTCTATGCCGAGCTTTACCTCGGCATTTTTTTCCTATTTAATAAGCACTTAATAATAATAACAAAAGAATTACCTCACCTATCATGCAAAAAGTTCTAGCAGTTTTGAGCTTTATCGCCGCTATCGTTCTGATCTATCAAAGCTTTTATTTTATCGCCATTGTACCTGCCGCATTTGCCATTGGTCTGTTGCTAACCCAAAAACAACAACGCAAAATGAATTTTGATGACATGTACGGATTTCGCGATCGTAGAGAAAAATAGTTTCACAACTTGAGCCTGCGCAAAAATCCGTTAAACTGCCGTTCCTTTTTTAAAAACGGCTGAAAGAATGAGTTACATTATCGCTATATCTGGTGCCAGTGGCTCCGGTAAAACGACAATCGCTGAGAAGTTAAAGGCGCAATTGAGTGATAAATACTCTGTGTTGCTTCTGAGCCAAGACAATTATTACAACGATCAGGCGCACCTGACCTTACATCAGCGGGAAAAAACCAATTACGACACCCCTGAGGCATTTGACCAACACTTGCTGCACAGTCATCTAGCGCTGCTTGCCAATGGTCAGCATATCGAAGCACCTAAATACTGTTTCGAGACCCACACTCGACTGCCAGAAACTGCGAAACACGGTTCGAGTCAAGTGACCATCATTGAAGGTTTGATGTTGTTTAACCAAGCGGAATTACGTTCAAAGTTTGACTATGGCGTATTCATTGACACGCCTATCGACATTTGTTTGTTGCGCAGAATCAATCGCGACGTCAAGGACAGAGCAAGAACCTTAGATTCAATTACCGACCAATATTTGGCGACGGTTAGGCCGATGTTTAAACATCACATTGAGCCTTACAAAGACAATGCAGACACACTGCTGTCTGATTTTGACCAAGTGGATTCATTACTGCACCACTTGGTCAATAAAGTTGAGCAAGAGCTCGGCTAAAACACCATTTGAATACCAATGGAAGGAATCGGTGATTCTGGAAATTGGTATTCCTCTTCTCGCTCCGTGTAGTCTTCGTTGTAGTCGAAGTCTGCAACACTCTTCTGCCCGTACAAGTTCAAAATTTCAAAGTAGATGTTGGTCTCATAACCGTACCACTTAGTTTCGTAATCTAAACGAATATCCAAACGGTGGAAATCTTCCAGTCGTTCTGAGTTGAACTCACCTTCGACCGGATCATAAAACACCGGAGCTTGACTGCTGTCGGGCACCCCCGCATCGTCCAAAGGATAAACCGGATCTGCGCCGACAATAGGTGTGTACAAACTGCCGCTTTGGAAACGCCACCTCATGCCTAACTGCCAGTTCTCATTGAACTCATAGTTTGCCACTAGGTTGACAATCCAAGGCAAGTCAAACTCATAAGAAAACTCTTCACTTGTCAGTTGATTAACGCGCTCAGTTTTACTGTATGCGATACTCAACCAACCATACCAGTCATTCGAAATCGCTTTGTTCAATAAGAACTCAATGCCGTAGGCATCACCCGTTCCTTGGTTCAGGTAATTGTCGCCGCTGGTAACGACCTCACCGCCAATTTCTTCGACCTGCAAGTCTGGGTTACTGACAATCAGGTCGTCCATGTCTTTGTAGTAAGTTTCGAGTCGCCACGCCCAATCAGAAGCACCTTCGTGTTCTATTCCCAAAACATAGTGTTTGGCGTTTGCCAATTTCAAATTAGGCGAACCAAAGGTCTCTGACAGGTACTTATACTGTCTAAACCATTGATGATGCTCGCCATAAGCAAGCTTTAACTTGTAGTCATTGCTGAATTGCCACTTAAGCGCCAGCCTTGGCTCGACAAAATCTTCGTCCGTGTAATTGTTGTGGGTGTAAACGCCACCAAGTCGTAAAACCCAATCTTCCGCTACATCCCAATCGTAATCAGCATAGATATTGTAAAAATTGATGTCTAAAATCGCCTCTTCAAATGCCGTGTCGGCATAATAACTTGGCGGGCAGACCTCAAACTCCTGATTACAAGGTTGCTGCTTTCCCGTCACCGAATAATCGACTTGCTGCTGACGATACTCTGCGCCTAACGTCAAAACACCATAGTCTGTATCACGGGTGTTGATCACCTTTGCAAGATAATCAGTCGTAAGGGCATCCAAGTCTAAGATTTGTCCAATGACCAAGTCGCCGCTGCGCTCCAAACGGTTAACGATAAACTTAGTCTCGCCAAAATCAGAGTAATTGGTCCATATGACCGCTTGGTTGTGATAGAACTGCTTTATTCCTATCTCACCGGCAAGGTCGGGATTTTGCTTAACTTCAGTTGAGTCGTCGGCAAAGAGCAGGCCTACCTCGTCATTTGAGCCAGTCGCCTGAACCACAATTTTGTTATCGCTGTTGATTTGATGGAGGTACTTAAACTGATAGTCGTTGTTGATTGGCGCTTGTTGAAACGAAAAATCTTCCTCATCCAACAGATTTTCAATATATAAGTGAATCAAGCTTTGGCGAAACGCCAAATAGAACGCTGAATCATCACTGAGTTTGCTTTCAAACAGCACTCCCGTACGCAAAAAGCTCAGGTCGACGATGGCCGTCGGCTCGGTAAAGCCTGGATCTCTCAACCGAGTATCGATAACCCCGCCGATGGCATCATTAAAGCCCGCTTCCCATGCGCCGGTTTTCAGCTCGAAACTTTTAATCAAGTTGGGGTGGAAAGTACTGACACTGTCGTTATGGAATACGTTACCGATAGGAACGTCGTCGCGTTGGTAATACATGTCATTTGGCGAACTGCCGCGAACCGCTGGCGCAAAACCATTGGCCAGCACCACTCCGGGAAGACTCTCAATCGCCCGAATTGGATCGTTACCGGCGCCCGGCACCTTGAGAATTTTTTCCGAACTCAACTCCAGTCCAGAATCTTTCGAGCCAATAACTCGAATCTTTTCAACTTCCTCTTCAGCTTGCGTCTCAGTTTCGGAGGTGTCGGCATAAGACAGATTTGGCAACGCCATTGTTACAGCCAAAAAACATCCTGTTTTCTTAAACTTACTCATACTTTTCCAATTATAATTTGCTTGTATTCTTACTGGCTTTTATCTACGTTTAAACCATAGATTGCGATCAAAGGGTGCAGTAAAAATGATGAAGGATACAACCGCAAGAATAAACCGATCTTTTTATATAATTGTTTCAATTTGTTTAATTTTTGGTTGCACTAGCTCTCCCGAAAAAACCTCGATTTTGGTGATAAAGGAACTCGACGATATTCCCGATATCTCAGCCCGTTACGATGAGCAACTAAGTGAGCTGAAGCTAGGGATGAAACAAGGGCAAGTAACCTCTTTATTTCCGGCCTCAGAAAAAGAATGTTTCAGTGATGAGATTTGTCATTTCACGGTGTTTGAGGAACGTCAAATTGTGCTAGACAAACGTTTGGCAGACATTGATACGCTGACTACAGGCTTGATTTCAGCGTTGGCCTTAACCTGTCTGGTCGCTGACGACAGTTGTAAGGAAGCCATTTTTGCGGCCTTTAATGTCTCGTTGGCGGCAACGCTCGAGAAAGAAAAACTAAAACGCCCACACAACGCAATGACGTTTCCGGTTTTAATCAATGCGCTCAACAACCAAAGCCTCGGCATTAATTCAGATACCAGCGCCTCCCCACAAAGAAGTAAAATTGGTGCCGGAGAGCCAATCACATTAATTCAGTGGATAAACGTCAAAGTGGAGAATGGACGTGTAGTTGAATGGGCAGTTAATGAGCCACTAGAACAGTTCAAACCAAAACGTTTCGAAAACAAATTACCGCCACTAGAGGAAGCTCTTGGCATCAAAAATTAAAAAGGTGGGTATTTATGCATTTTTTTAGCATATTTATTGTTGCAATTTAATTCTGCATCGGAGAAGATGTCGTCATTAGAGTAAATTACCTAAATAGGTTTACAGATTAATGACAACGAACAATCAAACTCCCTGTGTTATTTTCGGCGCCAGCGGCTATGCAGGCGTCGAATTAGCCAAGTTGGTACAGACCCACCCTGCGCTTAGCCTGCAGGCGTTGTTTGTATCATCAGCAAGCGCGGACGCCGGGAAGTCTTTGTCAGCCTTATACCCACAACTCGCAAACCTAATTGACCTCGAACTGCAAGCTGGTACTCAGCAGAACATTGCGGACGTGTTTGATGCTCTATCTGAACAACAATCACTGGTATTTCTCGCGACCCCCCATGAGTTCAGCCACGACATAGCGCCTTCTCTAGCAAATGAAAACACCACAGTGTTAGACCTATCTGGCGGTTTTCGACTGCAACAGCCAAGCCTTTATCCAAAACACTACGGCTTTGAGCATAAATATTCAGAATTATTGAATTCCATTCCATATGCATTACCTGAATATCAATCGCAATCGCTGCAACAACACAAGCTGATTTCTCTGCCGGGCTGTTATCCAACCGCTTCCCAATTGGCGATCAAGCCTTTGGTTGATGCCGAGCTGTTGACCGAGGAATGTGTGCCCGTAATAAACGCTGTCAGCGGAGTCAGCGGTGCTGGCAGAAAAGCGTCACTCGCTACGAGCTTTTGCGAGTTAAGCCTCAAACCATATAATCTGTTCACCCACAGACACAGACCTGAAATCGAACAAGGTGTAGGCAGAAAAGTCATATTTTCACCACATGTCGCCGCATTCGAACGCGGCATTGTTGCCACTATCACGTTGCAGGTGAAGACAGGTACGACTGAAGCGGATATTGCCGAAGTATTCAATCGAAAGTACCAAACCCAACCGTTGGTAAGAATCAAATCTGCGATACCCGAAATTAAAGACGTTGCTTACACACCATTCTGCGACATTTATTGGCAACTTGACGGTCAAGATCTGATTGTAGTCAGTGCAATTGATAACGTACTGAAAGGCGCTTCGTCACAAGCGATTCAATGTGCCAACATGGTGCTGGGACTGCCGCAGGAAACTGGCCTAGTGTTTACAGGAGCTTCGCAATGAAACAGCCCATAGTTTTCAAGCTTGGCGGAGAAGCTTTGCTGTCAGAAACGGCCATTGCCCAATTTCTTACTCAGATAAAACAAATTCAACAACAAAGACCGGTTGTCATTGTTCATGGTGGCGGCCCACAAGTTGAGTTGATGATGACTCAATGTCAGCTAACAACCACCAAAGTTGAGGGCGTTAGAGCAACGCCGACTGAAGATCTGCCGTTTGTTATTGGCGCCTTGGCCGGCATCGCGAGTCAACAACTTCTGGTTCAAGCGAGACGTCAAAACATCAACACGATTGCTCTCAGCTTGGCGGACAGCTTTAGTTTCTCAGCAACCCTCAAAGACCAAAAGCTCGGCGCGGTGGGGAATGTAAAAGCACAAGACCCGTCGACCTTAAAGTTACTGTTGGAAACCGGCCATCTGGTTCTGTTGAATTCCATTGGTTGCAGCGATGACGGTCAAAGCTTAAATATCAATGCAGACGATGCCGCAGTGGCTACCGCGGCCCTGCTTGAAGCGGAACTTTGTTTGCTCAGCAACGTGCCCGGTGTACTCGACGCAAATAAACAACTTATCAATACACTGAATGACAACGACATTCAGTCCTATATCCAGCAAGGAGTGATTACAGACGGAATGGTGGTGAAAGTGAAAGCTGCCCATCAAGCCGCTGACTTCTTACGACGTCCTGTTTCCATTGGCAGTTGGCAAGACACCGATGCGCTCGCCCAATTGGCCAACACTGGATCACTCAATTTAGGCACGCAAATCATTGCGTAGTTAAACAGGATTAAACAAATGACAAATACAAGCCACTCCGTACTCGGAGATTTAGATTTAAACGGCCCACAAGTAGAGCAATTACTTCAGTTGGCCATCGACATGAAAACCCAACCACATAAATACGCGGAGGCGCTAAAAGGTAAATCTGTCGCAACACTTTATGAAAAGCCGTCGTTGAGAACACGGGTGAGCTTTGATGTTGGCATTCACAAAATGGGCGGTCACGCGGTCTATTTGGACCAACAAAATGGCGCCATGGGCAAACGCGAGGACGTCGCCGACTTCGCGGCAAACCTTTCTTGCTGGTGTGATGCCATCGTGGCGAGAGTGATGTCTCACCAAACACTGATTGAGCTAAAGCAAGCTGCCAGTGTGCCAGTGGTGAACTCATTGTGCGACTTATATCACCCCTGCCAAGCTTTAGCCGACTACATGAGCCTTAAAGAGCTTTATGGCGAACTAAAAGGGCTTAATTTGGCTTATGTGGGCGATGGCAATAATGTGACTCACTCTTTGATGCTAACGGGCGCTCAGCTCGGTGTAAACCTGCATGTTGTCACCCCCGCGGGACACACTGTTGACGACAAGATCGCGACTCAAGCCGCGCAACTGGCCCAACAAAATGACGCTTCGCTTTTAATTACAACCGACATCAATGCCGTCAAACATGTCGACGCCGTATATGCCGACACTTGGATTTCAATGGGTGACGGCAAGAAGTTGGAAGACATCTGGCCGACTTTTGCGCCCTATCAAATCACCGCAGAACTTATGACAAAGCTTGGTGCAAAACACTTCATGCACTGCCAACCAGCGCATCGGGATGAGGAAGTCAGTGCCGAGGTGCTGGACTCAGAACAATCGATCATTTTGCGTCAGGCGGAAAACAGAATGTGGGCTCAAAACGCCCTGCTTTACACCTTAATTGGTCAATAACAAAGAATTTAGCAATTAAACAGAATTAGAGAATTATCATGGCTATCGAACAAAACAAAGACGTTAAGAAAATAGTATTAGCTTACTCAGGCGGATTGGATACATCGGCAATCATTCCTTGGCTTAAAGACCAATACGGCGACAGCGTTGAGGTCATCGCGTTTGCTGCAAACGTTGGTCAAGGTGACGACGAGCTGGATGGTATTGAGGAAAAGGCTATTGCCTCTGGTGCTAGCGAGTGCCACGTCATCGACTTACAAAAAGAGTTAGTTGAAGACATCATCTTCCCGACGTTAAAAACCGGAGCAATTTATGAGAGCGAATATTTGCTTGGAACTTCTGTTGCGCGCCCAGTCATTGCCAAAGCTCAGGTTGAGCTTGCGTTAAAACTAGGTGCTGACGCAATTGCTCATGGTTGCACGGGCAAAGGTAATGACCAAGTGCGTTTTGAAAGTGCGGTATCAGCATTAGCTCCGCATTTAACGGTTATCGCACCTTGGCGTGAATGGGATATGGAGAGCCGTGAAGATCTGCTCGACTACCTCGCCGAGAAAAATATTCCGACAACCGCCAGCGCGACTAAGATTTACAGCCGTGATGCCAATCTTTGGCACATTTCTCATGAAGGTGGTGAACTCGAAGATCCTTGGTGCGAGCCAACTGAGCAAGTATGGACATGGACTAAATCACCTGAGCAAGCGCCAGACGCTGCCGAATATGTAAAGTTAAGCTTTGAAAACGGCGAATTAACTCAGGTCAATGACGCACCAATGAATGGCGTAGAGGCAATCATCACATTAAATGCGTTAGGTGCACAGCACGGTGTTGGCCGTATCGATATCGTCGAAAACCGCCTTGTCGGAATGAAGTCTCGTGGTTGTTACGAAACCCCGGGCGGCACCATTCTTTACAAGGCATACAAAGGATTAGAAACGCTCATTTTAGACAAAGAGACGTTGAGGTACCGTGAAAAACTTGGCCACGATTTCTCCCACTTAGTCTATGACGGCCGTTGGTTTACACCGCTTCGTGAAGCGATTGTCGCAGGTGCTGAAGCGCTGGCTAAAGATGTCACCGGTGACGTCGTTGTCAAACTTTACAAAGGCACAGCTTCGGTGGTCAAACGTCAATCGCCAAACAGCCTATACTCTGAAGATTTTGCGACCTTTGGTGCTGACGACGTTTACGACCAAAAACACGCAGAAGGTTTCATTCGACTTTACAGCTTGTCCAGTCGCATTAAAGCGATGACTCAAAAGTAGCAACGAAACGAAGTGGGCAATGACCTTGCCCCAACCAACAGAATTTTAACTCGGAGAAAAACAATGAGTTTATGGGGCGGCGGGTTTAAAGACAACGCCATTTTACAATTTAAAAAATTCCACGACTCTTTGCCTGTTGACTACCGCATGGCAGTACAAGACATCGTAGGTTCGATTTCCTGGGCAGGCGCATTAAACAGTGTCGGCGTGTTGACTGACGCCGAAGTGGCAACTTTGACAGAAGCTCTGCAAGAGTTAAAAACGTCGGTTGAACAAAATCCAGAACAAATCCTCGAATCTAGCGAAGAAGACATTCACAGCTGGGTAGAAGTAAAACTGATCGAAAAAACCGGCGATCTCGGCAAAAAGCTTCACACCGGCCGCAGCCGTAACGACCAAGTTGCGACCGACCTCAAGCTATGGTGCAAAGAAAAAGGCGACGAAATTTACGAAGCCTTAGTGAATCTTCAACAAGCCCTATTAGACTTAGCCGAGCGTGAGAGAAATACCGTCTTGCCAGGCTACACCCATTTGCAGAGAGCACAACCAGTCACCTTTGGTCACTGGTGTCTGGCATATGTCGAAATGTTCAATCGCGACATTGGCCGTTTAAAAGATACGTTATACCGTGCCGATACGTCACCGCTAGGTTCTGGCGCGTTGGCCGGTACGGCCTACCCAATCGACCGCCAATTATTGGCACAAAACTTAGGTTTTAGAAGCGCTACGCTCAACAGTTTGGACGCGGTTTCAGATCGCGATCACGTTATTGAGCTGCTCTCAACCGCCAGTATTTCAATGATTCATTTGTCTCGTTTCGCTGAGGATCTGATTTTCTATAACAGTGGTGAAGCTGGCTTTGTTGAAATGAGTGACCTCGTCAGCTCCGGCTCGTCCTTGATGCCGCAGAAAAAGAACCCAGACGCTTGTGAGTTGATCCGTGGTAAATCCGGCCGTGTTACCGGCTCTTTAGCTGGCATGTTAATGACCATGAAGGCGCTACCGCTGGCCTATAACAAAGACATGCAAGAAGACAAAGAAGGTTTATTTGACGCCTTAGATACTTGGCAAGAATGCATGGAAATGGCGACATTGGTGGCCGATGGTCTGAAAGTAAATCAAGCGCGTACATTGGCAGCGGCACAACAAGGTTACGCCAATGCCACAGAATTGGCGGATTACCTTGTCAGCAAAGACATTCCGTTTAGGGAAGCGCACCATATCGTTGGTGAAGTTGTATTGGATGCTATTGAAAAAGGCTTGCCGCTTGAGGACTTAACCTTAACTCAATTACAAAAGTTCAGCAGTAAAATCGACAAAGACGTGTACCAACATTTATCCATTGAATCGACATTGGACAAACGCTTAGCCCTTGGTGGTACATCTCGATTGCAGGTGGAAAAAGCGCTTGCCGATTCACAAAGTGGCGCCAGTGACAGTCTCAACGCCCAGGTGGTTGGCGCCCCGGGCAAAGTCCAAAGTGCACTGAAACAGGTTAAACAAAGACTGAATGCGACCAAGGCGGAAATAACCTCAGTTCGTCGCGCCAAAATGTCTGACGCTCAACGTATCTTCGAACTCGTCGACTACTGGGCTGACAAAGGCGAAATCTTGCCAAGAAGCTTAGATAACATCATTCACGGGATTCAGAATTTTGTTGTTGCAGAGGTTGCTGGCAAAGTTGTTGGTTGTGCATCTCTGTACATCTATCAAAGTGATTTAGCGGAAATACGCTCTGTTGTTGTTGAGCAGGAATTTCATCAGCAGGGGCAAGGCAAAGCCATGGTTCAATACTTGATGGAATATGCCCACCAAATGGAGCTTATCGACATTATCGTATTGACCTACATTCCAGATTACTTCGCCCCGCTGGGTTTTGCCAACATCGACAAATCGTCGCTTGCCGACAACATCATCGAGGATAGCGAGCCTAGCCCACATAAGAATCCGGATGATGAAGTCGCTATGTTGTACAGTTTAAACAAAGGTTAAAATTCACCATGCTGAACGGCAACAGTCAAAATTACGTCAAATGGTTTCGAAATGCGGCGCCATACATTAACGCACACCGCGGCAAGACGGTCGTGTTGATGTTTGGTGGTGAAGCAATCCAAGATGCCAACTTTGCCAACATCATTCACGACATTGCGCTCATGCGCAGTCTCGGTATGAAGCTAGTGGTAGTGCACGGTGCCCGCCCCCAAATCGAAGACCGTATCGACCAACGAGGATTAACTTGCACTACTCACGAAAACCTCCGTATCACCGATGCCGAAACCTTAACGGCGGTTAAAGACGCAACGGGCTCTTTGCGCCTGCAAATAGAAGGTCTGCTGACAATGGGCGTTGCTAACTCGCCAATGCACGGCTCACAGATACGAGTGAGCACGGGCAACTTTGTGATTGCCAAACCCGTCGGCGTAAAAGACGGAATTGACCACAAATACACCGGCACGGTCAGGCGCATCGACGCTGATGGCATTCACGCTCAGTTAGATTTTGGTTCAATCGTACTGCTGTCTCCTATCGGCTATTCCACCACAGGAGAAGTGTTTAACTTAGCGCTTGAGGACGTTGCGACGGAAACCGCCATTGCCCTCGGGGCAGACAAGCTGATCACATTTTCGAATAGTGATGGCCTGGTAGATAATCAAGGTGAGCTGATCCGCAGTTGCAGTGTCAATACGGTACGCAATTTAAGAGCGCAGGAACAAACCTACCAACAACAGCAATTACTGAGCGCCATCATCAAGGCTGGTGACAATGGCGTTGACCGCTGTCACTGCGTGAATTATCAAAGTGACACCGCTTTATTGCAGGAACTGTTTACCCCTGACGGCGCTGGCACTCTGATCGCCAATGACCACAGAGAGCAACTAAATACCGCCACCATTGATGATGTCGTTGGTATTTTGGAGCTGATTCAACCTCTTGAACAAGATGGGATTTTAGTCAAACGTTCGCGGGATCAATTAGAAACCGAGATTGAACAGTTTATTGTGCTGAAAAAAGAAGAAATGATCATTGCTTGCGCTGCACTGTATCCTTACCCGCAGGAGCAGACAGGTGAGCTCGCGTGTGTCGTGATTCACCCCGACTACCGCTCAGGCAACAGAGGACAAAGGCTGCTTCAAGCGGTAACCGACTTAGCTGAGGCTCAAGGTTTGTCGTCAATTTTTGTTTTGACCACGGTGAGTGGCATGTGGTTTCAAGAACAGGGTTTTGTTGAAGCTAATATTGATGCGCTGCCGGAAGGTAAAAAACAGCTCTACAATTATCAACGTAATTCAAAGGTTTTGGTTCGCCCAATTCCTTAACATAAAGCGGGCTTTGTCCGCTTTTTATTAGGGCTCGTCGCCAAACAAATCGGCGGTCGGTGCTTTTTCAGGCGTGGCATTAGCATCGCGAATTTCAATTTGTTTTTTCAGCCAGCGATATTTTCGCGACTTACACAAACGAATGATGTGACGTTTCTCTTCGTCAGAATACTGCATCCAGCCAAACCGCTCATCGCGGCTGCGATAACAACCCCGGCAGAATCCGTTTTCACCGTTTTGACAGATGCCTTTACATGGGCTTGGTATATGGAAGAGTTCTAACTGTGGCATAACCTAAGTGTAATTGAGCCCTACCAACTATGACAAGTGATTTCGCAAGGATGGACAGGCCTATGCTGCCGATATCAGTGACAGCCAAACTCCCAAAATCAGACCAAACAAAAAAGCCTGCATAAGCAGGCTTTGGTCTATTCGATTAAATCCGTTGGGAAGGTTTGTCTCACTTCCTGCCAAACTTTACCAGAGTCGATACCGTATTTACGGATCATATAAATCGACTCATCATGTTTTCCAGCTTTAGCGTATTTCACCAGCTCTGCATAATAATCACGAGCTAACTTACGCGCTTCGTCATGTGAGAAATAGTATCCAGCGATCTTTGACCAGAACCCTTTAAAGCCATTCAACACAAGTACATAAATGTTATTGCCTGACGCGTGTGCCAGCTCATGGTTTAGATAGTAATCCATGTCAGCAAAATCATGCGGGTCATCCGACACTGCCAAGGCTTTTTCAGCCAATTCGATTACTTTTTCAGGATTGTTCTTGATTGCACCACGTATGTATATTGCACTTAAATTTGTTCGCGCTGAAAGCAATTGGTCGATCAAATCCACCGCGCCTTCAATGTCCAGTTTTGCCAGTGTCGATAAGATGTT
The DNA here is from genome assembly GCA_964229075.1 of Alteromonadaceae bacterium. Taxonomy (GTDB): domain Bacteria; phylum Pseudomonadota; class Gammaproteobacteria; order Enterobacterales; family Alteromonadaceae; genus Psychrosphaera. Next base: position 41,145 of record CAXRBI010000076.1, read on the forward strand.
GACGCCACAGGTATCCCAGAAGTTGTTCACTTTGGTTGGCTTACCGTGTTGAATTGTCAACCATCCGTCACGTGCTAGTCGCTGCAATACTTCTCTCAAGGTGGTTCTTGTCACCCCAATGAGTTCTGAAAGCTCTCGCTCTGCCGGTAAAATAGAACCTGGCGGAAACCGATCATTCCAAATAGAGTCAACAATGTATTCTTCTGCGAATCCCGCCGGACTTTGAGCTTTTATTATTTTCATTAAAATTACAGCTTCTATTAATAATGGGTACTGATTGTACCAGATCGAACCATTTGCACAACATACCACGTTAATGCTTTATTTGAAGCACTTTTTTTGAGTAAAAACGTTAATTTAAATAGGCTTTGGTGGCTTTTTCTAGTACATTTACGCGCAACCATAAGTGGGGCTTGATCTCACAATTACAACTCGAAATAATAGGAAGGCCATAAAAGTATGCAGAAATCTCCCCTGAATGCTTTTTACCAGAACTTTTTAGGACACTCTCCTGATTGGTACAAATTGGCAATTATTGCCTGTCTCATCATCAACCCAATTCTTTTTGCACTAGACCCATATATCGCGGGCTGGGCACTAGTAATTGAGTTCATTTTTACCTTAGCGATGGCACTTAAGTGTTACCCATTGCAACCCGGTGGTCTTTTAGTTATTGAAGCGGTCGCCATCGGCATGACCAGTCCAGGCCACATAGAAATGGAGATTACGCAAAATCTAAGCGTGATTTTGCTGCTTGTCTTCATGGTAGCGGGCATCTATTTCATGAAAGATCTATTGATGTATTCTTTCACTAAGATGCTGATTAAAGTCCGTTCAAAAATCGCTCTATCTGTGTCTTTTGCATTCGCATCTGCGTTTTTATCTGCGTTCCTAGATGCTCTTACCGTCGTTGCCGTGATCATCACCGTAACCACTGGTTTTTATATGATTTACCACAAAGTGGCCTCCGGTAAGCACTATCACCACAAAAGCCATGACCACACAGACGATGGCCATTTAGACCACCCTACCCGCTCTGATTTAGATGAGTTTCGCGCCTTTATGCGAAACATCATGATGCACGCTGGTGTCGGTACTGCATTAGGTGGTGTATGTACTATGGTCGGTGAACCGCAGAACTTAGTTATCGCTGAACGTGCCGGTTGGAGCTTTATCGAATTCGCCATCCGTATGTCACCAATTACTATTCCAGTTTTAATCGCTGGTTTACTCACAACCGCGTTTCTTGAAAAAATGAAATGGTTTAGTTACGGCGCTCAATTGCCAGAAACCGTTCGCAATATCCTGGTTGAATACGACATCGAAAACGATGCCAAAATGACCCAACGTGACAGAGTAAAATTATATTCTCAAGGCGTAATCGCGATCTGGCTCATTGTTGGCTTAGCACTGCACTTAGCGACGGTTGGTTTAATTGGTTTATCCATTATTATTCTCGCCACCAGTGCCGCGGGCATTACAGACGAGCATCAGCTTGGTAAAGCGTTTGAAGAGGCGTTGCCGTTTACTGCCCTTTTGTGTGTGTTTTTTGCGGTCGTCGCCGTGATCATCGACCAAAAGCTGTTTGGTCCTGTCATTGAGTGGGTATTAACGTTTGAAGGCAAACAACAACTGGTCATGTTCTTTATTGCCAATGGTTTGCTGTCTATGGTCAGTGATAATGTATTTGTGGGAACAGTTTACATAAACGAAGTCGCCAATGCGCTAAAAGCCGGCATCATTACCCGCGAAGAGTTTGACCTGTTAGCTGTTGCAATCAACACAGGCACTAACTTGCCAAGTGTCGCGACGCCGAATGGCCAGGCGGCCTTCCTGTTCTTGTTAACGTCTGCGCTTGCACCGTTGATTCGTTTGTCTTACGGCAAAATGGTCTATATGGCACTGCCTTATACAATTGTACTTTCTATTGTTGGCTTGCTGATGACTTACTATGGCCTAATGGATATGACTCAAAGCCTTTATGATATGGAACTGATCCACTTCCGTGAAGGTGTGGGCGAGAGCACCAGCGGACATTAAGTATGGGTGTAATCAATACTATTTCAAACTGGCCAACTCAGCGTTGGCCTTGGTTACTTCTCGCCGCCAGTGCATTGGGCCTTGAAGTCGCTGCATTGGTATTTCAATATGCCATGGGGCTTGACCCATGCGTAATGTGCGTTTATCAGCGAGTCGCCGTCATGGGTGTATTTATAGCAGCGTTGCCTGCTTGTTTTGCACCTACCAACCTACTCGCTCGTACAGTCAGCCTAGTTGGCAGTTTAGTCGCTTCAGTGTGGGGCTTTAAAATCGCGTACGAACACGTGCAAATGCAGAACCCAGATAACTTTATGTTATTGCTTGGCTGCGATGTAATTCCGCAATTTCCAAGTTGGTTGCAACTTCACAAACTGATGCCATCGGTATTTGAACCTCGCGGTATGTGTGGCGATATTGACTGGCAGTTTATTGGCTTATCGATGCCTCAGTGGATGGCGGTTATTTTCGCCATCTATTCAATAAGTCTTATATCAGTCGCCCTGAGCAGACTTATAGCAAAGCGGGCTCTGTAGAGCTTCGGTTAAATTAAAAAAGGCTGGAGAACCAGCCTTTTTTTGTTCCTTTTTACATCTGAACCATGCCAACAAGCGGCAAGTTTTTGCCCCCTTTGCCTCTTGCGGCAAAAAGGCGGCAATCTTACCTCCAGCCCTTACAACAATTGCCGCTCATTGCCGCTTTATCTTTCCGTCAAAAAACTAACGATTGCCCCTCACTTTCGACAAAAACCAAAAATCACTATTAAAAACAATAATTTAAAAAATGGCATCATTTGTGCTTTTGAACAGGTCCTTAATATTGGAAAAGGGTCTAATAATAATGAGCAACTTCCTTACTAAATCAAAAAAAGCAATATTACTTTCGACGGCAAGCTTCCTTACATTGGTTGCTGCTACAAATGTCTACCAGGCTGATAACCAAGAAACTACATACTTAGTTCAAGGTGCAAGCAAGTCAACTATGACTTCTTTGGTTCAACAAGCGGGCGGCGAAGTCATTAAAGACATCGACGTTATCCAAGCAATTTCAGCTGAACTGACTGAATCAGAATTAAACAAGCTAACTGAAATGAACCCTCTTTTGCGCGTAACTAACAACGCAGAAACAGCGGGTTTCGTTTGGGGCGCTAAGAAAACTGGTACAACTCGCGTGGCGGGTTTCGTATGGGGCGCAAAGAAAACAGGCACAACTCGCGTAGCGGGTTTCGTTTGGGGCGCAAAAAAAACAGGTACAACTCGCGTGGCGGGTTTCGTATGGGGTGCTAAAAAGACTGGCACGACTCGCGTAGCGGGTTTTGTTTGGGGTGCTAAAAAGACTGGCACGACCCGAGCCGTATAATTCCATTAGACCTTATCCCAAAGGCCCTTTATAGGGCCTTTTTTATTGCTCCATTGTGTGACATACCTGTACTGCTATGGTATAAAACTAACAGAATTATAATTGCTCTAAAATCGAATAGAGATGCTGTTTCGCGCTAACAATAACAATAATAAAAAGCCGCTGAGGACGACACTTAAACGTGTACTGTTCGGCTTTTGTACATTAATTTCTTCCGCATCTTTCGCTGGGCAACAATTTTCTGACGACGCCTCAATTCATTTCTCGAATTTGAATTCAGTTGATTTGCTGTCTCACCTCGGTATCACGGCCCTTGAGCAGGACGAGCTCGGTTTCATTTGGTTTGGAACCCAAGAAGGCCTTTTTAAATACGATGGTAAAGAAGCGACTCGATACTTGCACGACCCCAGTCAAGCTGATTCTCTCAGCGACAGCGACGTTGTTCGACTCCTTAATGACTCCGAAGGACGACTTTGGGTTGTAACCGACGCAGGCCTCGATGTTTACGTGCCTGAAAAAGATGCGTTCCAAAATGTCATCAGTAAAAACAAAATCGACAACTCAGTAAAAGATCTGGCTAGCCTGACATTTACCTCACTTGAAGAATCTCCTGACGGTGAAATCTGGCTCACAACCCAAGACCACGGCATCGCTGTTTTCAATATTACCACTGGTGATCTAAAGTTCTACAACCAAGACAACAGTGCCCTAACAACCAATCACACACTGGATTTAAGCTTTTCGAATAACGGAACCTTGTGGGTTGGTAATGACAAAGGCGGCCTAAGTTTCAAACAACCTGGTAGCGATAAGTTCGAATACTTGCGCCTCAGCAGCAAAGTAAACGTTGAAGATGTACAAACCTTACACTTAGCGCGCAACGGCATGTTGTTTGTTGCGACGAAAAAGAGCGGATTGTTCATCGTTGACCCTGATACTCGTCAAATCGCTGAACACATCAGCACCGGCGTTTCAGGTGACCAGGCCAACTGTGTCAAGAATATCGGCGACTTTATAGAGGACACATACAACAATGTTTGGATCGCCAGCGACACTGGCTTGTGTAAGCTAGATGCAATCACCCACTCGTTTGTTCGATATTCCAAAGAAAGCGATAACGCTTCGAGTTTAGTGCACAACATTGTTACTCAATTGATGCAAGACAAAGGCGGTGTTATTTGGGTAGGAACTCAATCAGGCATTAGCTATTGGAACGCATCGTTATCCTACTTTGAGCAAATTCAGAAAAACAGCCGCTATGGCGAACTAAGCTCTTCCTCCGTCATGTCTTTCGCCGCGGATAGCGACCTTAATTTGTATATCGGCGGGCAGTTTGCTGGCCTTGACCGTTTTAATCAAAACACCAAATCCATTAGCAAAATTGATCTGAGCAGCGAAGAATTAGGTGACTTTAATGCCAGCTCAGCCATGTCCCAATTAGTGGATGGTGACACCTTATGGATAGGAACATTCCACAACGGTTTACTCAAATATGATTTGCGTTCTCAATCTTTGATCGCGCGTTTTGCAACTCACAATACGCCTACCCTGCGCGCAAATGCCATCAGTAAACTGATAAAACTGCGCACAGGTAACATTGCGGTAGCCACCTATGGCGGCGGACTGCATTTACTGGACCCGAGCAATGATGAAATTTCTGTTGTCAGTCCAGAAGCAGAACAAACCACCATGTTGGTCGACATTAAAGAAGACAATCAGGGCTACCTGTGGCTAGCGTCAAACGGCGGTGGATTAAATTATGTCACCCCAGACTACAGTAAAACCTTCCAAATTATCGATCCCAAAACATCCGTCCCGCTTATCAACAGCGACGTGTACGGTATTACCGTCGACAATGAAATGTTGTGGCTTGCCACCTACGACAGCGGCATCTGCCGAATCTCTCGAGTGGACGCCTTTTCTAATACCAACAATTTTCAGTGCCTGACCAACTCGAGTGGCTTAGCCAGCAGCTTTCCCTACAACATCTTAGATTCAGACGACGGCTACATTTGGGTAAGCCATAGCAAGGGATTGTCCCGAATTCACAAAAACTCGCTAGGAATCAACAACTTTGACACAACCCATGGATTGATTGATGGAGACTTCCACAGTTCGGCATTCTTAAAAGACGACTCTGGGCGCCTGTATTTTGGCAGTTCCAATGGCTTCAATACGTTTATGCCAAACAACGTACCGTTGAACAACTACCGCCCGCCATTAAGATTAACCAAATTCAGCCATGCCAATGTTGAGAAACCGCTACAGTCGCTATTGCGCAGTGACGGTGTTTTAGAGCTTGATTACAAAGAAACCATCGTCGATTTTGAGTTTGCTGCGTTGGACTACACTAAACCATCGAACAACCGTTACCAGTATTACTTGGAAGGTCAGAACGAGGGCTGGATAGATTTAGGGACTAACAACCACGTATTCTTTTCCTATCTTCCTGATGGCGATTACACCTTGAGAGTACGCGGTAGCAATAACGAAGGCGTTTGGTCGGACGAAATAGAAATAAACATCGAAGTATTGCCGCCTCTTTGGGCCTCTTGGTATGCGTATTTTACCTATCTGCTCGTAACCATTTTGGTGGTACTAAGCATCATGCGCCAGCAGCAAATCAAGCACCAGCGACAACTTTCGCATGAACGCCGATTACACCAACTGGCTTACTACGATTCTTTAACTGGCTTGCCAAACAGACAGAGTTTCTATGAAAACCTAGAGAAGTTTATATCTCTGGCCCGTCGCGGCAACTATCGCGCCGGCGTGATGTTCATCGACTTAGACAGATTTAAGCGGATAAATGACACCCTTGGCCATGACTACGGTGACCAAGTCCTACAAGAGGTCGCGCATCGACTGAAAGAAAGCGTCAGAGAGAGTGATATCGTTGCACGCAATTACGAAGTGAAATCATTCAACAACGAAATTGCGCGTTTAGGCGGAGATGAGTTCACGCTGTTTTTGAGTCATATCGAGTCGCCGAATGAAGCATCGGCCGTCACTCAGCGAATTATCGACAGTTTGTCTCGACCGATAAAAATTGATCACTACGAACTGACGGTGACACCAAGTATCGGTATCGCCATGTACCCTGACAATGGCACTACCGTGAGCGAGTTGATGAAACATGCCGATATTGCCATGTATGAAGCGAAAGAAGGTGGACGCCGGACGTTCAAGTTTTATTCAAACTCACTAAACGATAGAGCCTTAGAGCGTTTGCAACTGGAAGAGCAAATGCGTACCGCCGTCGCGGAGCAACAGTTCACGCTGTTCTATCAACCGCAAGTTGACCTGCAGAGTAACAAGGTAACCAAAGCGGAAGCGCTCGTTCGCTGGATTCATCCTGAGCTTGGCTTTGTTTCGCCTGGTGACTTTATTCCAATTGCCGAGGAATCTGGCCTCATCATCGAGCTCGGTGACTGGATTTTAAATACTGCGTGTTTGCAAGCCAAAGAATGGTTGGACCATGGTCTCGACAACTGCCGAGTGTCGGTCAACGTTTCAAGTGTTCAGTTTAAGCAGACCGCTTTAGTTGAAAAAGTTAAATCGGCCCTGCTCAACAGTGGCCTGCCACCACATTTACTGGAACTTGAAGTGACAGAAAGTGCGGTTATGTCCGATGTGGAAGACAACATCGAGCGTCTTCAACAACTAAAAAACATGGGGATTACCGTCGCTGTAGATGACTTTGGTACTGGCTACTCATCTCTGAGTTATCTGAAACGCTTCCCAATTGACACCCTGAAAATAGACCGTTCATTTGTTGATGACATCGCCACAGACGAAAACGACGAGGCAATCGTCAAAGCGATTATGGTACTTGCAGAAACAATGGGACTGAAAGTCGTCGCCGAAGGCATTGAAACTATTGAGCAATTGAAAATCTTGAACGAATTTGGTTGCCAACATATCCAAGGATTTTTCTTCTCAAAACCACTGCCGCACGAAGACTTTATCAGTTACGTGCAGCGTGATTTTTACGCCGAGAAAGCGATGTGGAAATTAGAAGTGATAGGGAACAAACAACCTGCCTAAACTGGGTTTAGGCAGTCAACTTAGCGATCAACGAGTTCAAAACCTTATTGACCGACTCAACATCACTCTGGCTCAGCTCGCCGTTTTTAATCGCGGTATTAACGCTGTTTTCAATTTTACTGACGACTTCTTCAAGACCCAAGGTCTCTTGATTGACGATAGCGCCACCGATAACTAGGTCAACGTGCCCACGCAAGTAGCCACTGGCAAACAATTCATCATCACTGCCACTGACCACATACTCGTCGAAATACGCTTGTGATACGTCACTTAAGTTTTCTAAATCTAACATGTTTCTCTCTTATAATTCTTGATAACCAACGGGATACAATACTTGGTCATGAAATCCTGTGACCACCTTGATCGGGCCGCAAAGTAATTGGTCTAACTCAACATCGCCAGTATCTGCGATGAGAGGACGACCATTCAACGCTTGCAGTTTTGTCTTAGTCGCAACCACGATGATGTTTTCTTTACCAATCCGCTTTATAAGCTCGGGACTCAACTGCTGGTTGCCACGACCAAATATATGCCCCTGACCGCCAATCAAGGTAATCACCAGCTTAGTCGACTTGTTCTCGGTCAATTGCAGCAGCTGCTGGGCAGTGAGATCTTGAGCGAGTAACTCGTGATCCTGAATCAGGTCCACCCCTAACAGAGTATTTTCCAGACCGAGCTCCTCCATTATGAACCCAACCGTACTGCCAGAGCCCATAATGTAGGTCTCATCTTCTTCCATCAATTCAATGACATGAGCGGCAATGTCTTGGAGCACTAATTCGTCGCTTTCTTTGCCGCCCATTTTAACTGCTTGAACATATCTAAGTTCGCTCGGGATCATAAGTTCGCCATAACGTTTAGCTCGCACCACGCCCTGGCGAAATTGCTCTTCATCGATATCCATCACGTCCGCCTCAGCAATTGAGACTAACTCGCCATCGATAAGCATCTGTAACACTCGTCCCGCTGCTTTTGGCGTTATTGCATAAACACCAGAATGGATCTTACACCCAGCAGGCACACCTAACACTGTGCTCCCCTCTTTCACTGCGCTGCAAATATTGCGAGCGGTACCGTCTCCACCAACGAACAAGAGCAAATCTAAGTCCATCGATGACATCAACTTAGCTGCGGCTTCGGTATCTTCAGGTGTTGTTGTTGAATGAGGTGGCGTATAAATGACTTGGTGACCAATATTCAATTCATCCAGTACTGAAGAACCCATATCACCAGCGACGGTAACAACGTCGAGCTTTGCCTTGCGATCTACAATCATATCGAGCGCGACTTTGGCTCTGTCTTTGGATTTTGCGACCGCACCTAGTTGAGTGGCCAACTCAGCCGTGTTAACACCGTCTGAACCCTTCAGCGCGACCGCGCCACCGACACCGGCCACTGGATTGACGATGAGTCCGAGTTTGAACTTGGTTGATTTGCTTTGGCTCATGCCGCATCACCTATTTGTTTAAACTGTTGCAACTGCAAAGGGTAAGGTTGGCCATAATGGTCGGCTAACGCTTTGATGAAAACCTCTGCTCGAGACGGGAAGCCCTGCTGTAAATACACTTCTGCTTGGCAGTAGATATCTTGCCAAAATCGCTCAACATCTGGCTGGTTGCCAAATTCGTCGCCGTTCAAGTTATCGCAACTGGGCCGAAACGGGCGACCACAGGCCAAGCTAAACGCCCACTCGATTGCCTGTGGTTTGATTTCAACGTCTTGAAACGCTTTTTGCTGCTCAGCGCTGCGGCCATCGGGACAATACCAATACCCAAAATCAACCAACTGACGCCTGCGCTCCCCAGCCAAACACCAATGTGCTATTTCGTGTAAAGCACTATTAAAAAAACCATGTGCGAGGACAACTTGGGCGTAGTCTTGTGAATCAATGCCAATATCGCTGATACCGGCAGGCAAATAGATGGGCTCATCGTTACCGATGACCAATTCTGTATTGTATTGTTGTCGAAAGCAGGCAGAGAATATCTGCTGCAAATCAGCGACTGTATACATGGTTGCCACACCCAAAAATTAAATCTCGCGCATTATAACGGCATCAGCTGGCTTGCTGAAATTGAAATTTTTTCTTCGGCGTTATTAGAATGATTAATGCAGCCGCTAAGGCCGCGCCACCAGCCCAATAGAAGGTCAATTGACTGCCTACACCATTTGCCCATGTAACCCCGGTCAACGCCGCGCCAATTGCGCCACCAATACCAAACGACACGCCAATATACATAAACTGTCCACGGTTCTGCTCTTTCGCGCTGAAGTGATGACGAATGTAATAGACACTGCAAGAATGCATCAGACCAAAACTCAAAGCGTGAATGATCTGTGTCAGAGTTATCACCAAGGCTGATTCAACATAGTCCGCCACTAACCCCCATCTTACAGCGGTGAGGAATAAACACACATACATCAATCGTTTTAAATGAAAACGCGCCAACACGGCGCCAGCAAAGGCAAATAAAAATATTTCCGAAAAGGTACCAAGCGCAAATAAAACGCCAACTTGCGCCCCCAAGTAATCGTTATTCGCCAGATATTGAGTAAAAAATCCAACGTACGGCGCAAAACTGACTTGCAATAAAATTGACGCCAACATGAAACTAATGAAGCCAAGGTCCATGCATTTTCGCCAAAAACTGGCGCCTTGTTCACTGTCATCTGCCAATCGCGCGCCATTATCCAGTAACTGGGCAAACACAGTGCCTGCTAAACAAACGAAAATGGCAAAATAGACAATCGCATCCGGGTGCCAAACGTCGATTAACCAACCCATGAAAATTGCCGCGACGATAAAGCCGACGCTGCCAAACAAGCGTATGCGGTTATAAGTTTTGGCGCTGTCCTTTGCGGCCATCAAGGACAATACTTCCAATTGCGATACGACTGACATGGCAAATGTCATCGATGCCGTCACTGCAATAAAAGTAAACAACTTCTGCTCAGTGAAAAATACGGGCACTAAACAAATCGCAGCGATAGACATGCCGAGTTGAAAGAACAATTTGGGGTTGTTGGAACGATCCGAGAGATACGCCCACAATTGTCCTGAAGCGATTCGGATAAGGGTATAGCTGGCAAACAATGAGCCTATCTCAACCGAGCTAAACTCACGCTGTGATAGCCATATCGCCAAATATGAAATAAATCCGCCGAAGATGGCGTAGTAAAAAAAGTTCACTGCAGCCGCTGGCCACAGTGAATACCAATGTGATTTTGTCATTTAATTCAGATTGATGAAGGAATTACAGGGGTATCAACAACAACATCTGCATTTTGCGCGCGATGTCGTAAAAAATGATCCATTAAGGTAATCGCCAACATGGCCTCCGCGATGGGTACAGCGCGAATGCCAACACAAGGATCGTGACGACCTTTGGTGATCACCGGTTGAGTTTCACCATTAACGTCAATGGTTTCACCTTCAACACTTATCGACGAAGTGGGTTTCAATGCGATATGCGCAACAATATCCTGACCGCTAGAAATACCGCCTAGAACACCGCCGGAGTGATTCGATTTAAAACCTTCTGGCGTTAATTCGTCTCTGTGCTCTGAGCCCTTTTGCGCAACAACGTCAAAACCATCGCCGATTTCAACACCTTTCACAGCATTGATGCTCATTAATGATTTGGCGATATCTGCGTCCAGTCGATCAAATACCGGCTCACCCAGTCCAACGGGGACGTTCTTCGCGACCACAGTGATCTTTGCACCCACTGAGTCGCCCTGCTTTTTCAGGTCGCGCATGTATTCATCCCATTGCTCTACCGCTTTCGCATCGGGGCAAAAAAATGGGTTCGATTCAATTAAGCTCTGGTCAAAACTTTCAGTCTTAATAGGTCCAAGCTGAGTCATATAAGCAAACACCTCAATGCCCGCTTTTTGCCGCAACCAAGCCTTTGCTATGGCGCCTGCTGCAACTCGCATTGCAGTCTCACGCGCTGAGGAACGGCCACCGCCGCGATAATCTCGGATACCGTACTTATGATGATAGGTATAGTCAGCGTGCCCTGGACGGAACTTATCTTTGATGTTGGAATAATCTTTTGAACGTTGATCGGTGTTTTCAATAATAAGCCCGATCGATGTGCCTGTAGTTTTACCTTCAAACACTCCGCTCATGAATTTTACTTCGTCGGCTTCGCGACGCTGCGTGGTAAAACGAGACGTACCAGGTTTGCGGCGATCCAGATCTCGTTGCAAATCTTGTTCGCTAATTTCGAGTCCCGGAGGACAGCCATCTACGATACAACCCAATCCCAAGCCGTGGCTTTCGCCAAATGTTGTGACTCGAAACAGTTCACCTATGGTATTTCCCGACATTATTACCCCTTATCTTAAAACGAGTCTTGATGCTCGATGAGCTGGTCTTTTGTTAGTGCGAATACGCCTAACCCACCATTTTTAAATTCAATCCAATTAAATGGCACTTGCGGAAACTCGGCCTGCAAATGGATCATTGAGTTGCCCACTTCAACGATCAACACGCCGCCGTCGTTCAAATAACTCGACGCTTCTCTCAAAATCACGCGAGTGATGTCCAAACCATCTGCACCACTGCCTAAACCTATCTCCGGTTCATGATGAAATTCTTCAGGCATATCGCCAAGATCTTCAGCATCAACATAAGGTGGATTGGAAACAATTAAATCGTACTTCTGTCCCATCACTCCAGAGAATATGTCCGACATCACAGGGATGACTTGCTCTTGCACACCCAAACGATAGATGTTTTCTTCAGCTACCGCGAGCGCTTCAGGACTAATATCCAAAGCATCAACCGCAGCGTGCGGAAACTGTTTTGCCATCGCGATAGCGATACACCCTGAGCCAGTACACAAATCCATGATTTGTGTTGGTTCGTTGTTGATCAACCCTTCAAAACGGCCTTGAATTAACTCGCCAATCGGAGAGCGCGGCACCAATACATCTTCGTTGACATAAAACGGCAAACCACAAAAATACGCCAGATTTGTGATGTAAGACGCAGGCTTTCTGCTTTGGATTCGCTCCATAATCAGCTCAACGGCCAATTGTCTTTCGCTCTTAGTTAACTTCGCAGCCAACAAATCTGCGTTCAAAAACGGTGGTAAATTCAGTGCAAACGCCACTAAAGCTGCGCTTTCATCCCAAGGGTTATCAGTACCGTGACCAAAATAAACATCCGATTCATTAAAACGGCTTACCCCCCAGCGCACCAAGTCATTCACTGTAGACAACTCCAACACCGCTTCTTGTGCCAACTGGCTAATATCAATTTGCATTTGAGACCTTAATAACACTAGTCGTGAGATGGCGCATAATTTACAATATTCTGCATTACTTTGCTCAGATATTTAGTGCTCATCAACTTATGGTTTCAAAAAAAGACTCTTTCGCTGACTTATTGTCGAATTCAAACGATAAAGCCGATTCTAGCGATGATTTTGCAAATGCCATGAAGGGCATAAAACCCTTGCATCAAGACAAAATACACTTTGCCCCACGCAGCGGCAAGAAAAATAGAGCAAATGCTTCAAACAATACGCTAGATGATAGACGTAATTCAAATAAGGACCGTGTTCGCGCCGATGCCAGTTTCCATTTTTCTGATGAATATGAACCTTTGCTCGACCCGGCGGAAACGCTGAGTTACGTCAAAACAGAGTGTCCGAACTACTTAGCTAAACTGCTTCGCCGCGGAGATGTCGCGCCAGACGTTGTTTTGGACTTGCACGGCTACACCAAGGAACAAGCAAAGCTTGATATCGCGGAACTGATTGAAACCTGCAAACGAGAGCAGTTGCCATGTGCTTGCATTGTTCACGGAGTGAGTGGCGGCATCTTAAAAAAGAAGGTGCCACATTATTTAATTCAGCACCCAGATGTCGCAGCATTGCACCAAGCCCCATTAGAATGGGGAGGCCAAGGGGCGGTCGTCTTTATCGTCGACCTTGGAGAAGAACTGGATTACTTATTGAAATCTTAAAGCATTTGTTCAGGCGCAATTAAGGTGTCTAATTGCCCTTGCCATTTGTCAATATCCAACTTTATTTTAGCAACACCAGCAGTGGCCATTATGGGTGTATATCCAGTGAATTCGCCAATCAAATAACTTACCAAAGGCATGTGAGAGACACACAATATGTTGTGCTCTGAATCAGCGGGCGCGTCTATGCTTGCCAGAATAAAATCCATGATCTGCTTAGCGTCGCCTTCCGGAGTCAAACCAGGCACAGTCTCTAACTCTAAAGCGTCAGGCCCTTTTTCAATGATGATATTTTTGGTTTGTTGAGCTCGGACGTAAGGCGATGCATACACTTGATCAAACTGGCATACTTGAGTTTTCAGCCAAAGTGCCGTGCGCTTCGCCTCCCAACAGCCATGTTCAGTTAAACACCGCAACTGATCTTGAGCCGCCATGGGTTCCGCTTCACCGTGTCGCACGATATATAAATAAATACTCATTCGGATCCTAAATAGTCTTGTGGCGGTGTTTTTCGAGCTACTATAAATAAATTTGCAATGTTTACCAAGGTGAAATTGCTGTACCGATTTTTAATTACTGCTATCCCGTTTATTTATCTCGATTTTTTTCAAAAACACGCTACGATGAACTATACCTTTTGACAACCCGAATCAGGCCCGTTCGAGCGAGAATATTTGGTGATCACCAGCCCTAATGATGACAAACAGTATCATGCATTTACATTAGATAATGGTCTAAGGGTTGTTTATGTCGAAGCGCCTGAAGCACATAAGTCAGCCGCCTCTATGGTCGTAAATACTGGGCATTTTGACGACCCAGTCGATAGGCCCGGTTTTGCCCACTTTGTTGAACATTTGATGTTTAACGGCAACGAAAAATACCCAGACGTAAATGGCATCAATGAATTTGTCGCAAGAAATGGCGGACATTGCAACGCTTGGACTGGCACAGAGCACAGCAATTATTTTATCGATATCCAGCCAGATGCATTTTTGCAAGCGCTGGATTATTTTGCCCACTTGTTTGTTCGTCCGCTTTTTTCACCTGACGCGCTAGAGCGAGAACAGCAAGCTATTCATTCAGAATACAAGCTGAAACTCAAAGATGACAGCAGACGTATTCAGCAGGTTCACAAAGAAACCTCGAATCCTGACCATCCTTTTCACAAGTTTTCAGTCGGCAATCGTCATACTTTGTCAGACCTTCCTGGTCGGCCGGTTGCAGAAGAGTTAAACGCATTTTGGCGGCAACATTACCAGGCCAAATATATGACATTGGCCATTGTCCATCACGCCCCATTAGCGGAACTGGAAGAGTTCATAACAGGTTTGTTTTCAGCAATTGAGTCAGATAGCAATGAGCCGGACTCAAAGTGCATCACAGCGCCCCTGTATCAAACAGAAAACCTGGCGGTTAAAGTACTTATTAAGCCAATAAAAGAACTTCATAAACTCAACTTAACCTTCGCGATGTCGAGCATGCAAAGCCTTTATGAGAGCAAAATGCTCAGTTTTGTTGCCCATATTGTTGGTGATGAAGGCAAAGGTTCGCTCTTTGATGTTCTCAAAAAAGACAATTTAATCAATGCCCTGAGTGCAGGTAATGGCATCTCAGGTTCCAATTTTAAAGACTTTAATATTTCACTTGAACTGACTGAGCTAGGAGAAAGTCAGATTGAGCGCATTATTGAAACCGTGTTTGCCTACTTAGATTTCCTCAAGCGTAATACTCCGGACGACGCCCTGTATTTGGAGCAGAAAAAACTGAGTCAAATTAGCTTTGAGTACCAGGAAGACATCAAGCCAATCAAACTCGCTAACCAAATTGCACTTAACATGCAGCATTATCCTGAGGCGGACTACATATTTGGTGATTACAAGATGACCGGGTTTGATCTCAAGGGCTGGCAAAACGTGGTTAGTTACTTTAACCCGAAAAACCTTCGTATAACCCATGTTTGCCAATCCGTTGAAACAGACAAGGAAGCGCATTGGTATCATACTCCATACACCGTATGTCCCATCTCAAAAGATCAACTTACACGCTACGGGGAATTGTCGAGTGATACCTATGACTTTCATTTTCCTGCGTTAAATCCGTACTTGAAAAAAGCCATAAAAGTCGAAGAGATGGATTTCAACCATCAGGTTCCCATCAGTTTGGATAATGAATTGGGTTGGCAATTATGGTTCAAACAAGACATCAGTTACCGAGTTCCCAAGGGCAATATCTACTTGGGTCTAGACCTCCCTAATGGTGTATGCAATAAGCGTAATCAAACTATGATGCGTTTGTTTTGTGACCTGTTTCTCGACTCTGTTTCAGAGCAACACTATCAAGCAGAGACCGCTGGCCTGCACTACAACTTATATGCCCACAATGGCGGAGTGACACTGTATACGTCCGGTTTGAGTAATAGCCAACATGAACTTCTCACCAATTTAGTTGATAACATGTTGGCATTTAAATTCAGTACATCGAGATTTGAAGAGATAAAACGCCAACTTCTAAAACATTGGCGCAATAGCGATTCTAATAAGCCAATGTCGCAACTGTTCAACTTGCTGAACAGCCATCTCATACCAGATATGGCTAACAACCAAGAGCTCTGCCTCCACCTTGAGCAGATTGAAGAGGAAGAATTTACCCAGTTTTGTACTCATTTGTTCGAACAATTCAGCGCTGAATTATTGTTATACGGTAATTGGACAACCGGCCAAGCAATCACCATCAACCAAGAAATTAAAGCTCACTTTGACGGACTAAAGCGTTGCAATGAGGTTGAACGAACCATTATGGCACTGCCCAAACAGGGTATGACAACCTTGTCTAAATCAATACCCCACCCTGATTCGGCTGCAGTGGTTTACCTGCAAGGGCACATGCAAACACAAAACGACGATATTGAAAAAGCGCTGTTTATTCTCGCTAGCCAGATACTTGCCCCATACTCTTTCGCCTATTTGCGAACCGAAAAGCGACTCGGATATATGGCAGGTAGCGGCTACATGCCCTTGTGCAACGTGCCTGGTCTCGTCTTATATGTTCAATCTCACAATATTCCAAGCGACGCTTTAATAAGTCATCTGCACCAATGTTTGCAGGCGTTTTGCGAGGAACTGTCTGCCATGACAGAGCAAGAGTTTAACGCCCACAAGCACGCGGTGATTCATCAGTATTTAGAGCAACCTGCAAATTTGAGCCAGAAGTGCCAGTTGCTTTGGGTTAGTATTGGCAATAAAGATTACGGATTTGATCAGAAATCCAGAATCGCCGAAGAAATCGCAAAATTAGATCGCAATCAGCTACTTAATTGGCTCATTTCAGTCAGCGATAAATCGCAAAATCGCGGATTGGAACTGTTATCAATCGCTTAAGGTTTGAGCAATTTTTTATAAATAACAAAATGTTATCACGCCCTTATAAAATGCCATTTGGCAACCTTTGACAGCGCTACCTACTTGGGGTACTTTAACCCTGCTCATAAGTCGTTAAGTTAAGTTGTTGTGTTTAGTTTAAGTATTCGTATCACATACATTGTTGTGGCTGGTTTGCTATTGCTGTTTTCTTCATCAGCGAGAGCACTTGGCGAGCCTCAAACATTTATATATCAACTTCTTACAGACAAAGTCTCTTTGACTATTCTGTTAGTTTTTTGTCTCGCTGTACTCCTATTTTTAATCTACGGTTTTATTCGTTTCCGTCGATACCAAACTCAAATTACTGAAAGCGAGGAACGTCTTCGCTTGAGTTTGTGGGCCAGTGGCGACGAAATGTGGGATTGGAATATTCAAGAAGGTTCGCTATTCCGCACCAACGGTGCCGGGACTTACGAACTGCCAAGTGTGAACCCTGACCTATTCCCGCCGAACAAACCTCATATTCATCCCCAAGACTTGCACCGCGTCGCAGCGAAACTGGAAGCCCACCTAAATGGTGAAAACGCAGCGTTTGAATGCGTTTACAGGATGAAGACTAACTCTAATACCTGGCGATGGGTATTAGACAAAGGTAAAGTAGTATCAACCGCATCGAGCGGTCAACCGCGACGAATGACCGGCACGTTTAAGGACATTCAAAAGTTAAAGCAAGCGGAAAGTGACCTTGAGATCTTTGCCAAAAGCATCGAGAGTCTTGCTGAAGGTGTGATCATCTTAGATCCAACGTTGAAGATAATTCACGTTAACCCTGGCTACAGTCACATTACCGGCTACGCAGCTGTTGACGTAGAAGGTAAAAAGCTTAACTTCAATGCAATCAGTTCAAGCTTGATGGAAGACATTAAGAAAGAAGTTGATTTGAAAGGTATTTGGCAAGGCGATATAACTGGGCAAGCGAAAGATGGTTCGATGTTCTTGGCGTTTGTGACCGCGAACTGCATACGAGATGAAGACGGTGCAATTTCAAATTATGTCGCAATTGTATCGGACACAACAAAGCGCAAAAAAGCGGAAGCCAAGTTAATAAAAATGGCTCGCACAGACTCCTTGACCGGCCTGCCAAACAGAAACGTCTTCTTCTCCCGCTTGCAGCGCTGCGTTGAGAGAAAGTCACCAACTGCGGTTCTCGTTTTCGATTTAGACGACTTCAAAAAAATCAACGATTCACTCGGTCACCAAACTGGTGATAATTTACTGATTCAGATCAGCGAACGAATCAAGCCGCTCACCAGCCAACTAAATTCGCTTTACCGTCTGGGCGGCGATGAATTTGCTCTGGTTATGGAAAAGACCAACGACATTCACAAAGTAACGGCTGCTGCCAAAGAAGTACTGAAGCAACTTTCTACCCCATACACCATTGACCAACACGAATTTGTGGTTGCAGGAAGTATTGGTATCGTCTTGTATCCGGACGATGGTAAACAGCCAGAAACGTTACTGAGAAACGCAGACACCGCTATGTACCACGCGAAAGAAGACGGCAACCGCTATCTGTTTTTCAATGAAGACATGAACAAACGTGCAGTTAAGCGACTGCAAGTGGAAAACTTGATACGGCTTGGTCTTAAGGAAGATTACTTCCACGTTTACTATCAACCTAAAATGAGTTTCAGCACAGGTAAACTGGTCGGGATGGAGGCCTTAGTGCGTTTCATCACGCCTAAAAAAGGCTTAGTGAGTCCTGGTACATTTATACCTATTGCAGAAGAGACTGGCCAGATTGTAGAAATCGGCGACTTGGTTCTTCGCAAGGCTTGTATCGATATGAAAAAGTGGATTGATATGGGCATTATGTCTGGTCGAGTGGCGGTTAACCTCTCGGCCCGCCAATTTAACCTGCCGGATCTCACGCAACGTATAGACAAAATCTTAAAGGAAACTGGGTTAAGCCCAAACAACCTAGAATTAGAGATTACCGAAGGCACGGTTATGGACAATCCGCAGCAAGCCATTAATGTCATGCATCAACTGCGAGATCGCGGTATCCAGCTCGCATTAGATGACTTTGGTACGGGTTACTCCTCACTCAGTTATTTAAGCAAGTTCCCACTTAATACACTGAAGATTGACCGCGCATTCGTTGAAGACTCAAAAACTGAAATCGGCAAAGCAATGATTGATACTATTGTAACAATCGCTCGCAACTTGAGCTTGTCAACCGTAGCTGAGGGTGTTGAAACAGATATTCAAGAGCAGTTCATGGCGAGTATGGGGTGTGATGTTCTTCAGGGCTATTTGTACTCAAAACCATTGTCTGGTGACGAACTTATGGATTTTGCGGAACGGCAACAGCCGGTATTAAAAAAGGCGTAGTAACTACTACGCCTTTTTTCTAAATCCAACAATTACATTCGGATGCTTGCGCCTTCAAGCCCCTGCTGCTTACGCAGTAACATTTGGCGTTTAACATTAAACATTGGCCATACTACCGGGCCTAACACCATACCTGCGAAAAACCATTTACGCTCACACATTCCATTTTTCATCGCTTCAATCGCTAAGTAAATTGAAAAAGCAAATACAATTAACATGACAAGCAAAACTAACATCGAATGAAATTTCCAAATCTCCAAATTTAAAGTGGCGCTATTTTAATCAAATCTTGATCACCTTGCACTAAGGAAATTCCTAATAAATTCAATACTCCGCATTAATCAAGTGAATACCCGAGCGAATTCCTTTAGATTACTTGAACAATACTTCTTTATCACTGCGGGTGTACTTCCGAGTGTCGGGCTTGGTCCATTTGCCATTCTTCAAGTAAGACGTTTCCACAATCATTTCGGTGCCGTTTAATTTAGAAGTTGATTTTACCTCCGAGATGCCTTGACTCATTGAACTCTCACCAGTCACCTTCTCGTAAGCGACAAATGTATTGTTATCTAACACTTCAATTCGACCTTGGGTGTAAAAATCTGCCGTCGTAAAATAATAAAACTTAAGTGTACCGGCTTTGTTATCAAAGAAGATGATCGACTCACCACCGTATTCGCCATTGTTGATCGAGTGCAATGTACGAAGTGCTTTGCCATTTAACACTCGTTCCCACTTAGACACATCCACCACCGTCGGAACACCATTTTCTTCCTTAAAAACCGCTACCCATGTTCCCAAGTAGGCCTCAAAAATCTTAAGTTCCGGAGCGAAACTTTGTTGCTTCGCCTGACTAAAACCGCTAAAACTCAGTAAAATTGTGGTAATCAACATGAGCTTAAGTGTAAAAAATTGTTTTATCTTCATAACTTTTCCAATTTTTTTTTATTATTATGTTGTTATAGAAAAATAATTGCTTGTCTAATTTTTTTGATAAACACCGCAAAATTCCTATCCTAAGATAAACTGTATAGTACAGAAATGAACTACAGGTTTCTCAACTAATGATACGAATTTTGCTGACTATTCTAACCTTAACTTTCAGTCTCAACACCCAAGCGTGGACGGACAATATTGACGTTGTTGTTGGCCTAGTAAAACCGCCTTACATCATTGAAGAGCAAGGCGCAGGATTTGAAATTGATCTTATTTCTGACGTATTAGAAATGATGGAACTCACTCCCACCTTTTTATATGTTCCTCTTGGAAGGGACGCCAAAAGCCTTAAAGAAAATGTCGGGCAAGCTGTTCTTACTGTTAACGAGAACATAGTTCCTAATCAAAAGATGAGAACAGCACCCTATATCATTTATCAAAATGTTGCGATAACGTTAAAAAGTGATGGGATTCGTATCGGCAGTATCAGTCAACTTGAATTCTTCAAAGTGGCCGCCTTTCAAATGGCCAATCAATACCTTGGCGAAGAATATGAAGAGACGGTTAGTCGTTCAAATCAATACCTTGAAGTCCCAAACCAGTTTCGCCAAGTGAAGCTCCTCGTTGAAAACAAAGTGGATGTATTGATCATGGACATCAATATATTTAATTATTACTTCGAATTGATTGACGGCAATCTGAACGACATTGAGGTGCACTATATCTTTCCACCTAACCCCTATTCATTAGCGTTCTCCGATACCGACAACGTTGATCGTTTCAATCAAATGTTAAAGCGTTACAAAAAGAGTGGTCGTTATGACGAGCTGCTCAATAAGTACAACTTACAGAGTCAGTAAAGGTATTGCAGGAAGTCAAAAACAAAAAGCCGACGTATGTCGGCTTTTTGTTAGATGTAGCTTTGTTGATGGACTCGAATGAACAGAGATGTATTCACTTTTGAGTAATCCACTTTGTATTCTTTACCGTTTAAACATTGCACAAACAATAAAGTTTTTGGCTCACCGAATACGTCTGGGCTGGAGACGTTTACTACTTCAACATACGCATCTTTCGCTTCACGTCGATTTCGAGGTACAGGACCATCATAAGGCGCAACACCGTTTTGCGTGACTTTGATGTTCGGGTGTTCGATATCGTTGCAAATAATTAAATCTAACTTTCTAATTTTGTGGATAATGGTGTTACGACCACTTCGGATATATGGGGCATCAGACATTGTTACGTTTTGCCTTAAAATTCTTACTATAAATACACTAAGGTTATCATTAGACAATAGCCGTTTGTCAGGGATTGATCAAGGCTGGTCGATAGTTTGTACGTTACTTGCTGAGTTTTTCGCCTCTTTTAGTAAATTCAGTAGCTTATGCGCCGGTAAATCGGTGGATTTGAGTGGTATATAGAAATGGAAGCCCAAATTTTTCTGCATCACTTCTGTGCGATTCACAAACATCCCAATCAGGCCCTTGTAGACTTTTCCTGAGTCCAGTTTGTATTCAACCGCATCTACGAAATCCTCAGGAACACACTGTCCTGTTTTGCAACTTCTACCAGCAACCGTCATTAACAGCGGTCTGTGTTCAACCAATAACTTTGACGCCAGTCGAAGCGGAAAGTTGTCGTAAAAAGACTCCAAATCTTTCACTTTAACACCGATGTAATCCAACTCCTGGTAGCCAAGCGCATCTCGAAAGTAAGGGATATCTATACGTTGAATGTTTTGCCAAGGGATAAACAGTCGCTGCTTTCGGTGCCAATACATTAATCCCTCAGGCGTTAGCGTAAGTAGATTTCGCGGTTCTCCATGTTTCAACCAGCCTAGCAAGGCTAATGCGATGGCAAAGCCGTATAGAAACATATTCACGATATACATCTGCTGTAAAAAAAGGCTATGGACTAGCAGGTTCAATACCGCAATGACAAGTGCAAGACCTATAAAAAGGTCAGCATTCTGGCGGTCATTCGACTGGATTAAGATAGGTAACTTCATCAAAATGGCCTAAACAAAAAATAAAACACTAAACAAATGATCAACCATAGAATGCCTGCTCGAATTCGTTTGCATACTGGACAATCTGTTTTTAACTTCATAACGTATAAACAATTTCTGTTACCTTTTGAATGGGAATGTATATGGCAAATGTAGAGAAAGCAACGCTCGCGGCAGGATGTTTCTGGTGCATAGAAAGCGCAGTCAACATGTTAAAAGGCGTCCAATCAGCGACATCGGGCTACACCGGAGGGGATACCCCAAACCCCACTTATCAACAAATCTGCACTGGCACCACAGGTCATGCAGAAGCGGTGATGATTGAATATGATGCAGATATAATAACGTTTCAACAGTTGCTGGAAATCTTCTTTCAATTACACGACCCTACACAACTCAATCGCCAAGGCAATGACGTGGGCACCCAATATCGCTCCGCAATTTTTTATCACTCGATTTGCCAGCAAGATGAGGCAAAAGAATTTATTAATAACATGCGTGAACAACAGATTTGGCCTGACGAAATTGTTACGGAAATCAGTCCTGCATCAACGTTTCATCCCGCTGAGGATTATCACCAAGGGTATGCTCTAACCAATCCACAACAACCATACTGTGCGCTGGTTGTAAACCCTAAACTCAACAAGTTTAGGTCGACATTTGCCACCCTATTGAAATAAAATCATCCAACACACCTAGGCGAGAGGAATTCGCCACGCTACTTTGTATACGTTGACTATGACACTTTCGACCATTTATCGCTGTTTATTTTGGCTGGCACTGTTTTACAGCTGCTTCATGTTTTTCTCTACTGGTGTGGATTCCGGCATTGAAATTCCACATATTGATAAAGTTATGCATTTCGTAGCTTTTGCAGGCCTGAGCTTCTTGCTCGATTTCGCTTATGCGCTTGGCTACAAATCATTACTTATCTTTACCGCATCTTATGGCCTTGCGGTAGAGCTTATTCAGGGAATGATTGATGGTCGAAGCGCATCAATCGCAGATTATGTTGCCGACCTTGCAGGCGGTATTTTTTACGTCTGGGTTGGTAGCCGAATCGCAGAAAGAATTTTTCCAAGACCAACAACAAACTCTGTACAGCAAGAGCAAAGTAATGGCCAATCGTAGTTGGCACATCGTCGGGACAGGCTCGATTGGCTCCTTTTGCGGTGCCAATATCATTAAAAAAGACAGCGAAGTTAGGTTTATCGCTAGAGAGCCCGGTAAGACTTGGACATTTACAGAAAATAATTTTCATCTATCACTCGGGCCTGCTATTTCTGCAATGCAGAGTGGACCGATTGACAACCTGTTATTACCGACCAAAGCCTACGACGTTCTGCCAGCCCTCAACATTCTGAAACCCAAGCTTGTTCCCGGTGCAAATATTGTCTTATGTCATAACGGTATGGGCACAATTGATAACGTTCGAAAAATACTGTCAAATGACGTCAACCTATATTTTTGTACCACCTCAAATGGTGCCTTTCGCGACAATAACTCAGTGGTATTAGCTGGGACTGGCCAGTCTTTTTGGCAAGCCATTTCAATTGGTGATGAAAGCCGTCAACTCGTTAACAAAGACTTCGAGGATCTATTTCGTCAGTCTGAGCCGACGACGGATCTGCAAGAATTATTGTGGCGAAAACTGCTGATAAACTGCGCAATCAACCCGCTAACCGCTTTAGAGCGGGTAGAAAATGGTGCGTTAGCAGATGAGCAGTATAGAAACGTCATTCAGAACATTGTGGCGGAAGTTGTCGCTGTGGCCAATGCCCACAAAGTCGTTTTACAATTCCAAACGTGCGTCAACATAGTGTTAGAAGTAATCCAAAGTACTGCCAAAAACACTTCGTCTATGCGCCAGGACGTTATCAATAACAGACGCACAGAAATAGACTTCATCAATGGTTACGTCGTTAAGTTAGCTCAACAAGCCGGAATCCCCGCGCCAGAGAATCAACGTCTATGGCACTCGATTAAAGCGTTAGAGCGCTAACGCTATACAAACTTCTCGATTGCCCCTTTCAGCGCCAAAGCTTGCACTGGCTTGCTCAGATATGCATTCATACCTGCATCAATACATTTATCAGCGTCTCCTGCCATCGCATTTGCAGTTAACGCGATGATTGGTATCTCAATCACTGCCGTACCTGCATTGCCTTGTCTTATTTGTTTGGTTGCTTCATACCCATCCATCTCAGGCATCTGACAATCCATTAAAATCAAGTCAAATGGCATTTCGGTTGCTTGTAAGGTGGCGAGAGCCTGCAGCCCATTTTCTGCAACCTCAGCTCGGTAGCCAAGCTTTTTGAGCATCATCAAAGCGACTTGTTGATTCACTTTATTGTCTTCCACCAGCAACACTCGTTTAGCCTCTTCATTTGATGTATCCGATGAAGAAGGGAGCTGCGTGCTTGGTGACGGTTTCGCGGCCTCGCTAACTTCCTGTTGTTCCATAATGTTGCCGCTGCGCTTGAGCAATCTATCTATTAGATCACGCTTCAAGATGGGTTTTGAAACAAATCCGCTGACCCCCAACTTTTGCAACTCGACAATACCGCCCTTATCGGTGAGTTCTGTCATTAGAATAATATCGGCTGTGGAAAAGTGCTGTTTCAGCCATGCCAATACCTCATTACCTTTCTGCCAAGTGACTTTTCGGCTAAGTAAAATGGCGTCGACTGTGAAATCTTGAATGTCGTCTGCCATTAACTTATCTGCTGAGCGATATCCGCGAATTGTGATTTTCGAGTTTTTAAAGCAAGATTTAAGTGCCTGGATCGCCTGCACGTTTTCATCAATAACAACTAGGTTGTTTGCCTTTAAATCTGAATAAGTGCTATCAATTTTTTCATTAATAAAGGTTAACGGCAGTGACACTGAGAACGTCGAGCCTTGATTCTCATCACTTTCCACGCCGATGCTGCCCTGCATAGCTATTGTCAATTTATGACAAATTGCCAGGCCCAGTCCGCTGCCGCCAAAACGACGTGTAGTCGATGCATCGACTTGAGTGAATGGTTCGAACAAAGTGGCCTGTTTTTCTTTGGCAATACCCACACCGGTATCACTGACCGACAAATGCAATTGATATTGCCCGTCTTGCGACACTCCAAACGCAGACAACACGACATTGCCTCGATGAGTAAACTTAACGGCATTGCCCAGCAAATTGGTCATGATTTGTCGAATTCTGACCGGATCACCTTTTACCTTAATTTCGTCAGGTAAATTGATGTCTGAGACCAACTCTAAGCCCTTCTCCTGGGCCAACAATGCAACGGAACTCAAAGTGTTTTCAACCAGCTCTCGCAGCTCAAATTCAATGTGCTCGAGCACGAGCTTTCCGGAGTCTAATCGAGAAAAATCTAGAATTTCGTTAATAATGGTCAACAGGGCGTTAGCAGAAGAAATCGCAATCTGAGTTTTTCGTTGTTGCTCCATGCTCAAATCATCAGATTGCAACAACTCCAACATACCTAGGACGCCGTTCATCGGTGTACGAATTTCATGACTCATAGTGGCCAAAAATTCACTTTTTACTTTCGCAGCCTGTTCAGCTTGCTCTTTCGCTATCAATAAACGCTGTTGTGTCAATCGACTTTGTTCAGAGAGGAACACTCCCCCCAGAATAATGCCGACAGACACAACAAATTGTTGTTCTGCTTCAGACCATTCTCGAGCATCTCCAATATGCTCTGTCACCAATATGCCCATATCGCCATCACCCAGTTGGAATACGTGATTGAGTACGGAAGAGATATTTAATTGGCTGAAGTAACCCGCAAATGGCGCTAACTTTGAATTGTTTAGAACATCGGCGGAACAAATCAGGGGCTCACAATCAAGCAGATCAAAATACGCTCCATGTTCTGAGCGATTGAGCGTCATACCGCTATGAAACGACTTATTTACCCGGTCATAGAACTGAATGCATTTTATCTCATCGTTGGTGCTGTCAAAATGCCAGATGGCGCAGCGAGCCACGTCCAACTCACTAGCGACTCGCGTTGTAATCACTTCCCGCGCTAAAGATAACTTACCATTGAGTACACTTGGCTCCTCATTGATTTGGGCTAAACTTTTGTTTAGGCGAGCCACTTTTTGCTCTTCGATTTGAGCCAACTTTTGCTCATTGATATCCTGGAATGAGCCAAACAGACGAACAACTTGATCACCATCCTTCTGTACTTCGCCGTAGGCCGCTACCCAAATTTCATTGCCTTTTGCAGTAACAAGCTGTAACTCTTCATTCCAAGGTTCACCGGTTTCCATGCCTCTTGCGACGACTTCATTAATTTTGTCTCGACTGTAACCTTCCTTGTAAAAATTAATCGCGGTATCAAGCTCTGGAACAAAACTTTCATCCACTTCGTGAATCTGTTTGGTCATAGACGACCAGTAAATATTGTTAGAAACCAAGTCCACCTGCCAGGCACCGATGCGCCCTAAGCGACTCATATTTTCCAACAATCGTTTTTGCAGAGCCAATGCTTCTGTTGTTTGGATGCTCTCTGATACATCCGTCTCAATCGCAATAAAGCCTTGGTGCTGGCCCGATTCGTCGTAAATAGGGTTGCAACGTATTTCAATCCAATAAGGTGAGCCGTCTTTATGATAATTCACTAAAGTCTCTTGGAACGGCTCAATCGTTCGAACTGCTTCTCTCATTCGTGCAACAGATGCGCGAGCTGTGAGTTCGCCTTGCAGCAAGGCCCCCGGCTTCTTGCCAAGCAGCTCCGGTAACTCAAAACCTGTAATATCCGTAAAAGCGCCATTTATCCACTCAGTGAAACCTTGTTTATCGGTTAACACAACGGCGTTATTCGTCTGTGCCGCAACCCGTGACAACTTCAAGATCTCTTGCTGTTGCTCCTTTCTCTCGGTGATGTCCAAAATAAATCCATCAAGACATTCAACATCGCCATGCTCATTGGTTACTGCTTGGCCTTTTTCATACAACCACTTTATGTCTCCAGACTTGGTTTTTGCTTGGTACTCAAGTGTCCAACTTTTGTTGCTATAAACCGCATCTAATACTGTGTTTTCTACATAGTCCCGAAACTCCGGAAGTATCACCTCTGCAAATGGGATCTTAGCGTTGTTAATAATGTCTGCGGGGTCATAGCCAAGCACCCTTTTAACCTGATGCGAGATAAATAACATGGTCCAATGTGCATCGAGCAAGCAGCGATAGGAGATTCCAGGAATGTTATCCACCAAAGATTGAAATTGATCACGACTTTGGTTTAGTTGAGTTGTCGTCTGTTTCTGTTTGGAAATGTCTAAAGTGGTACCAATAAGTCGCTGCGGAATTCCAAGTTTATCCGCTTCCACAACTTTCACCGAATCTAATACCCAAACCCAGCCGTCGGTTTTGTGTTGCAGTCGAAGTTCCTGTTCAAACTGCTTGATAGCGCCCTTACGTAGCTTTTGCAGTTGCTCTTGCAACTGAGGTAAATCATCGGGGTGTACTCGCCCCAACCAAGTGTTTTCACTCAGCGGATGCAGTGCCACTAAACTTGAACCAACAAGACGCGCCCAGGGCTCACTGTAATCAATTTGGTTGGTGTCCAAGTTCCAATCCCACATGCCAACTCCAGTACTCGAGATCAGCAACTCCAATTGTTGCTTATTTTTCTCCAGCGCAGCGGCGGACAATTTGTGGTTTGTGATGTCGTTGCGAATCGCAAAGTACTTAATGGTCTTTTTATCGAAGCCCTTGAAGGGGATAATGCTCGTATCTAACCAAAACAAGTCACCGTTCTTGTTGCGGTTACAAATCTGTCCATGCCATGGAATACCGCTCTCAAGGGTTTGATACATTTGCTCAAAAAATCGCTTTGGATGAATACCTGAATTAATGATGCGATGAGTATTGCCTAGAATTTCTTCTTTGCTGTAGCCGCTAACTTCAATGAACTTGTCGTTTGCGTATTCAATCTTTCCTTGTAAGTTGGTTATCGTCACAATGCAGTGTTGATCCGTCGCAAATCGCAATTCTTGTACTTCGTTCAAGCTGGCTTCTTGTTCTTGTTTTGAAGCTATTAGTTCAATTTTGTTGTCTTGCAACGATTCTAACATGTCGTTTAAAGCGTTGGATAAAGCCAAAACCTCTTGTGATCCGCTTAGCTCCAATCGCTCTTTTACCCCACCACTGGCGACATTTCGACTATACGCCACCACTGCATCGATAGGGACGGAGAACTTTTCAGTAAACTTTCTCGCTAACCAAAACACAATCAATGACGCGATCACTAACGAAAGTAGCAGGTAACGCCATAGCTCGTTAATAGCAGCAACCGCTTCTGTTTTGTTGACCTCTAGGAGTAAATACCAAGACTTATCAACCAAGAACATTCGCGTCGTAACCGCCACAAAATCAACGCCTTCCGGCGAAGAATACTGCAACTCTCTTAGCTCACTCTGTTGCGTTCCTAAAGTTGATAACAATGGTTGTTGCAAGTAAGGCTCCACTAATTCTGACGCGGCCTCACTATTGCCTATCCTCCGATACCTCATCTCTGGACCAACAACAAATGTTCGTAAGTCTTGATAAGAAGCTTGTTGTTGCTCTATACCATCAAACAGAGTTTCCCAACGGAGTTGAATCGCGACGACACCGATTGGGTTTAGAAACTCATCGCTGATTTGCTGCGACAAGAACCCTGAAGTTAATCCGTTGGATATCTGATAATTGAAAAGGTCAGAAAAGTGAACGCCCGGAGTCGTTAGAGATCGTTTTACCGAGGTTGCAAATGGCGTATTCGCCAGCGTCCCCTGGTTTAGATTGGCACCAAAATCCTCTTCCTTTGCGAGGGAAAACAGGATGTTGCCGTCCATATCTATCAGATAAACGTCGTATACATGCTCATAACTCAACGAAAACTGAGCAACCTCGCGGCCTAATAGAGAATTGATGTCGACCCACCGCGCTGAGGATAAAAACGCTTGATTGCTTTGAAATTGTTTGCGCTGATCCGCCAGTGCAGCAAGCATAGTTTTAGTGCTCTGCGCCCGTCCCAATAGTTGCAACTCAGCAATCCGCAGTTTGAACCAATCTTCAATAAACGATCTTCTAACTTCCGCGTGGTTTCTGATTTCACTGTCAACAAATTGCTCTAGCTCGGCGGTTGCACGATGGTAATTGAACAAAGACACTGCCGACAAAGGCAACAACGAAAAGACAAATAACATGCGGAGTAACTGCACGTAAATGGTGGGCTCTGCCTTGACGTTTGTTTCCATTTTCATATAGAGAATCAACACCTTAATTCATCATTAAGTATCAAGTTTAGAACGAATTATGAATTAACATAAGGAAAAAGGTGTGATCTATGACAAATATTAATATGCAGTATTCACATGCAACGACTTGTTTGAATATTTTAATAATTTAGAATGAAAGCAAGACATTAGAATTTTAGGCGTAAATATGTCAAACAACACTGATTCCATCCTCAGCAAAGCCAAAGAAACTTGCGCTCAACAAGGGGTAAAACTGACCACGAAACGCGAGAATATCCTAGCTTGTATTATTGACGCGGGAGAGGCTGTATCGCCATATGAACTGGCCGAGCTTTACCGCAAAGAACACGGCCAATCCATGCCTGCGATGTCGGTCTATCGCATATTGGACTTTTTGGTTGAATTGTCATTGGTGCACAAGCTGTCTTCTGCAAATAAATACATTGCGTGCTCGCATATCAGTTGTTCTCACAACCACGAAATACCGCAATTTTTGATTTGTGAAAACTGTCAAAAGGTGACTGAGATTGGTACCGCCAACAATATTCTTGAAGAGCTAAAACAGAGTGTAGAAAAAACCGGATTCACCTTAACGACTCAACAGCTTGAACTGCAAGGTTTATGTAAAGATTGCCAGTAATCTTAGAAGTTCAAATAAAAAAGCCAGCGTAACGCTGGCTTTTTTGATGTTAGTAGAACGTTTTACCGTCTTCCGCCATTTTAACCAATAGCGGGGCTGGTTCAAATCGGTCACCAAATTTCGCTTGGTATTCTTTTAGCACTGAAACCAAATTTGCGATTCCAAAACTGTCCATGTAACGGAAAGGGCCACCTTGGAACGGTGGATAACCGGTACCGAAAATCATACCAATATCACCATCTCTCGGATTGCGCACAATACCATCGTCCAAACAACGTGCCGCTTCATTCAACAGTTGCACAACGCAGCGTTGAGCGATTTCGTCAGTTGAATATTTTGACGCTGGAGTAACACCAAGCACTCGATAAACAGATTCATCTACTTGCTTGCCTTTCTTCTTGAACGTGATTTTATCCATTAAACTCGGCTGAGCCGCTTTACCATACAAGTAAAAACCTTTCTGGTTCTTCTTACCTTTGCGATCGTCGTTGGTTAATTTTTCCATCGCCGCTGGAGCAGAAAAACGTTCGCCGAATGCATCAAATAATATGGCCGACACTTTAGAGCCGACATCGATACCAACTTCATCAAGTAAAGTCATTGGTCCGACAGGGAAACCAAACTTGGTTAATGCTTTGTCGATGTTCTCAACTGGCTCACCTTCCATCGCAATATTTGCAGCTTCGTTCATGTATAACCCTAAAATACGGTTAACGAAGAAACCAGCTTCGTCTTTCACTACGATAGGTGTTTTACCCTGACGGCGAGCAAATTCTACCGTTGTTGAAATGGTCTTATCCGATGTTTGTTCGGTGGCGATAACTTCAACCAAAGGCATTTTGTCTACTGGCGAAAAGTAATGCAAACCAATCACGTTTTCTGGACGTTCTGCTTTGGCAGCAATATTGCGAATAGGCAATGACGAGGTATTTGAAGCAAATACCGTATTCTCACTGCAGTTTGCTTCGATATCAGCGACCATTTTTTGTTTCAAATCTAGGTCTTCAAATACCGCTTCAACAATGATGTCGCAGTCTTTAAAACCGACATAATCTGTACCCGCAGACAACAATGACAATTGTTTTTGCATTTGCGCGTTGGTCATAAAACGACGTTTGACCTTCTTATTCAGAATGTCATAGCTGTATTTGAAGGCGTTGCGAATGCCTTCATGGGCGATGTCTTTAATTCTGGCCGGAACTTTGGCTTTATTGGTTGTAACAAAAGCGATACCACCGCCCATCAAACCACCGCCTAACACGCCCGCTTTTAATACTTCATCTGGTTCAACGCCTTCAACACCCGTTTCTTTTTTCATTTCGGTAGTCGCAAAGAAAATGCTGCGCAATGCCTTTGATTCAGACGTCATGCAAAGTTCAGAGAAACGTTGGGCTTCGATTTCCAAACCTTTGCGATATCCCATTTCAACGCCAGTGCGAATACACTCGATGATTCTAAGCGGCGCAGGATAATTACCTTTGGTTTGACGCATAACCTGCTTGCCCGCTTGGTCAAACAAAACTTTGCGGCCAAATGGGTTGTTTTCTAAAAGCTTAGTCATTAATGGTTGCTTTTTCGCTTTACGCTTTGGCTTGCCTTTTAGAGCCATATTGACTGCTGTTTCAAGCAAGATACTCTGCGGTACCATGTCGTCCACCAGACCGGCTTTGAGCGCTTGTTTCGCTCGCAGCTGCTTACCAGTCAACATCATATCTAACGCTTTTTGCAAACCGACCAATTTAGGTAAACGTTGGGTCCCGCCAGAGCCAGGCAATAAACCAAGTTGAACCTCTGGCAAACCTAATACGGTTTTATCAGAATCAGAGACAACACGGCCGTGACAAGCCATCGCCAATTCCAAACCGCCACCGAGCGCTGGGCCGTGAATTGCAGCGATAACCGGCATTTTCATGCCTTCAATTTTATCAAACAAGACCTGTCCAGTTTGTGCGATCTGTTTAACATCCAATTCTGTCTCACAGGCGTCTAGAACTTTTACGTCAGCGCCGGCGACAAACGAGTTGTCTTTACCCGAGGTGACAACTAAACCCTGAATGCTGCCGTTGGCTTTAACATCTGAGAATACCGCTTCAATTTGGTCGGCAAATTCAGCTTTTAACACATTCATTGACTCGTTTGGTACGTCTATGCGGATGATGCCAACACCGTTGTCGAGTACTTCTAAGCTGAATGCCGATTGTGTATTTTTATCTGTCATGGGAGTTCCTTTTCGACTCTCAAATCTTGTACTGGCTATTAACCGTCTACTTCTACAATCATCGCAGCACCTAAGCCGCCTGCCGCACATGCGGTTGTCAAACCAACACCACCGCCACGACGACGAAGTTCGTTAATGGTTTGCGTGATTAAACGTGTACCCGTCGCGGCAAATGGGTGACCATAAGCCAACGAGCCGCCGTTTACGTTGAATTTACTCATGTCAATTTCACCAATAGCTTCGGTACGACCGAGCTTTTCTTGAGCAAACTTGTCACTGCCAAACATCTTCATGTTCGCAAGTGCTTGCGCTGCGAACGCTTCGTGCATCTCGATTAAGTCTAAGTCGGCTAACTTCATACCTGCCCGATCTAGTGCGATTGGTGTTGCATATGAAGGGCCCATTAACATGTCTTCCCAAACATCGATGGCCGCGAAACCAAAGCTGCGAATATATCCAAGTGGCTCGTAACCAAGTGCCTTGGCTTTACTCTCTGACATCAACAAGATCGCTGACGCGCCGTCCGTCAGTGCCGTAGAGTTCGCTGCGGTTACACTGCCGTGTTTGCGGTCAAACACTGGACGCAACTTCGAATAGCCGTCTTCCGTAGAATTCGTTCGGATCGTGTTGTCCATTTCAATGAACTGCTTGAACGGTTCCGGGTGCGCTGTCATTACTTCGTCTTTCATCAAGCCAGCTTCCCAAGCTTTGGTTGCAAGCGAGTGAGAACGATGCGCCATGGCATCTTGGTCTTGACGGCTAATGCTATGCGTTTTTGCCATTTGCTCAGCCGTCTGTCCCATCGATAAACCAGTGGAGTATTCAGCAACTGCAGGAGGCACAGGTGCCAAATCTTTGATGCGTAATTTTTTGATCACGTTCCAACGTTGACCAAAGGTACGTGCGCGGTTCAAATCAACTAAAGCGCGAGCCAATTTTTTGCTGACGCCTATCGGCAAAACAGATGATGAATCGGCACCACCTGCAACACCTACAGAAATGTTTCCAGCCATAATGGATTCACAAATATTGACTGTACTTTGGAAGCTGGTCGCACACGCACGAGATACTGAGTACGCATCTGTGTGGACGTTCATTCCTGTGCCTAACACGATTTCACGTGCGATATTCGGCGCTTCTGGCATTTGCACAACTTGACCGTATACCAATTGTTCGATTTCTTTTGGGTCCAATTCTGCGCGTTGCAGCATTTCTGCAACCACCATCTTACCCAGATCTAAAGCCGGCACACCGTGGTACGCAGTCGCTTGCTTTGCGAAAGGAGTACGTAACCCTGCTACGACTGCAATGCGGTCGCCGTCTCTTGTTTCTAATCTATTTTTTGCCATTATTATTATCCCGAAATTATCTGGTCAGACCTCTAACATTTGGCTGATTCTAACCACATCTGCGAAAAAGTAAAACCTTGAAACAAAACTTTTTGCAAAAACTTGCTTATTTTGCCATCGGTCGTATTTCCATCACTTGTAATTTTGCTCGGGAACCTTATAACTAACGGTTAGTCATACTCAGGTAGATTTCCGGTGGTTCCCTAACCGGAATGAATAACAACAAGCACGCTGATAAAGGAAGTGTAGGACAAATGTCGGTATCGCGATTCGAACAATTAAAAAAATATCTGGATTCTCAAGTAATTGGCCAACCTGACTTCACTAAAGCGATACTGGTCGCTCTACTCGCTGACGGTCATTTATTAGTTGAAGGCCCCCCTGGTTTAGCAAAAACACGAGCGATCAACGCATTAGCTAACGGTATTGAAGGCGAATTCCACCGAATTCAGTTTACGCCGGATTTGTTACCAGCGGATTTAACGGGAACAGACATCTACCGTCCTGAAACTGGCGAGTTTGTCTTTGAAAAGGGGCCACTTTTTCATAACTTAGTGCTTGCGGACGAAATCAACCGTGCTCCAGCCAAAGTTCAATCTGCCTTACTTGAAGCCATGGCCGAGCGCCAAGTTACTGTTGGCAAGACCACCTATCAGCTACCTGAGTTGTTTTTGGTAATGGCCACTCAAAACCCACTTGAACAGGAAGGTACTTATCCGTTACCAGAAGCGCAGCTCGACCGATTTTTAATGCACTTGAACATAGATTACCCGGGCGCGGACACCGAAATTGAAATACTTCGGCTAACCCGAGGTGAAGCATTGGCGGAGGTTGTGAGCCCGCCAACACCACTGACCCAAAGCGATATCTTCAGCGCTCGTAAAGAGATTTTACAGATTCACCTTGCACCGGAGCTAGAGCAGTACTTGGTCGACTTAATTATTGCGACCCGACAGCCTGAAAAATACGACGAGCAGCTGTCTAAATGGATCGCGTTTGGCGCATCCCCAAGGGCAACCATCTCCCTAGATAAATGTGCCAGAGCCAATGCATGGCTTGATGGCCGCGATTTTGTCACCCCAGATGACATTCAATCGGTATTCCATAACACCTTAAGACACCGAATGTTGTTAAGCTATGAGGCAGAAGCGGCTGGCGTAACAGCCGATAAACTGCTCGATAGAATCCTGGAGTTAGTGGCTGTACCGTAAGGGTTAACATGTACTCACAAGACCAACAGGCGAACTTTGACTGGCTAAAGCAGCAAAACATCTCTGGGTTTCAAATTGACCTAGAGGAGTTGATGCTGTATCGCAAGTACACCTACCTGCTTGCAAATAAAGCAAATGCGAGAATCAAGCACCACCTCTCTGGGCAATACTTGGCGAAAACCAAAGGGCGCGGTATGGAGTTTGATGAAGCGCGGCATTATCAACCAGGCGACGATGTTAGAACCATCGACTGGCGCGTTACCGCTCGAACAGGCAAAACTCACACGAAACTATTCCGCGAAGAAAAAGACCGACCTGTATTTGTTTTCTGTGATCTATTACCCACCATGCGGTTTGGTAGCCAGTTGTTATTCAAGTCGGTACAGGCATGTCATTTAAGTGCGCTCATCGCTTGGCGAGCAAAGGAAAATGGCGACAAAATTGGCGGCCTTATATTATCCGAGAACAATATTTTTGAGGCCAAACCACGAGGCAGACAAAAAGCCGTTCTAAATTGGCTCGACGCGCTAAAAACACAACACAATCAGTTACCGATTAAACATCAGGTGGCAGATGATAATGATGTTTTGGATCAAAGATTTGTCGAAGCCTGCGCCCATCTTCGTAGAGTTGCTCATCCAGGCAGTCTGGTTTACTTAGTCAGTGATTTTCAGCACCTCAGTGACACGGCACTGCAGCATCTGTTTCAATTGCAAAAACATTGCGAGGTAGTCGCATGTTGGATAAACGACCCCATCGAACACACATTGCCAGCCCAATTAGCTGCAGGCTTGCCTATCACTGACGGCAACAAAATTAAATCGATTCAGAGCCAACAACAAATAAAGTTATACCAACAAAGAACCCGTTCTTTGTTCAGTAAAACGCAGCAGAACATGACCCAGTTTAATATTCGTTGGTTGCCGCTCAGTGCCGGCGTGCCATTGCATCAGCAGCTTTAGGATTGATCATGCAACCAGATATTTTATCGCAACTCAACGACATCCAAACGCCCGCCCAAGTGGGTTGGTGGCCGCTCGCCTGGGGTTGGTACGCCCTCGCTATTTTCGTAATTGCGGCGATTGCCCTTTTGGTCGTTTTCGTTCGTCGTCGCCGACAATTGTTAAAGGCCAAAAAACAGGCGCTAAAAATGCTAGCGACACTTGATGATTCGCTAACAAACATACAAAAGCTCCGTCAAATCAATACCATATTAAAACGTGCGGCACTGTCTTACACCGATCGAGAAGTGGTTGCGGAATTGCACGGCGAACACTGGGCCGCTTGGCTGAACAGTCGCAACAGCAAAGGCCCGCAATTTGATACCCAATTGCTGTCATTGGCATACCAACGCGACTGCAGTCACGAGCAAGTTGTGAATTTGAAACTGCAAACAGAGCATTGGATCAAAACCAACTTACCGCTAAAACAACGGAAGGAGCGTGCCGGTGTTTAGTTTTGCTTGGCCTTATCTCCTTGCCCTACTGCCTTTGCCTCTGCTGATGCGTTTGTTGCCAGGCAAAAGCAATCGCTCAAAAACCGCGCTTTATTTGCCGACGTTTTCACTCGTTGCCGATGCCAAGTCAACGCAAACTAAACGCAACTTTCCTTGGCTATTATCTCTGGTTTGGATATTGCTAGTTTTGGCTGTAGCCAAGCCGCAGTGGCTCGGCGAGCCTGTGACAATCCCGCAAGAGGGACGAGAAATGATGTTGGCGGTTGACCTCTCAGGCTCAATGAATGAAAAAGATATGCAAATTGGTCGGCAAACGGTGAACCGACTCGATATGTTAAAACACGTACTCAATCAGTTTATTGACCGCCGTGTCGGCGACCGGCTAGGCCTCATTCTGTTTGCAGATACCGCTTATGTTCAAACCCCATTGACTTACGACAGAGCAACCGTAAGGCAGATGTTATTCGAGGCTGAACTTGGACTGGTGGGCGAAAAAACCGCGATTGGAGATGCCCTTGGGCTAGCCGCAAAACGATTTAATGAAAAAGGCGACTCAAACCGAATTCTGATCCTTGTAACCGACGGCCGCAATACAGCTGGCAACATAGAGCCCAATGAAGCTTTGGAA
Source organism: Alteromonadaceae bacterium (assembly GCA_964229075.1). Classification (GTDB taxonomy): domain Bacteria; phylum Pseudomonadota; class Gammaproteobacteria; order Enterobacterales; family Alteromonadaceae; genus Psychrosphaera. The sequence goes on from CAXRBI010000076.1 coordinate 78,027, forward strand.
ATCGCCAAGGAAGCAGGGGTAAGGGTTTATACAATTGGCGTCGGTGCCGATGAGATGTTGGTTCGCAGTATATTTGGAACGCGAAAAATTAACCCTTCAAGCGACTTGGACGAGCGACTTCTCAGTGACATTGCGACCCAAACAGGTGGGCAGTATTTCCGAGCACGTGACACCCAAGAGCTGGAAAAAATCTATCAGATCTTAGATGAGTTGGAGCCAATTGAAGATGAGCCGATTCAATTGCGCCCGCAGCAGGCCTTATTTCATTACCCATTGGCCGCTGCGCTATTGTTGACCGTACTAATGATACTAACCCCGCTACTATTAAACTTGTTCAATCAATGGCGTTATCGTTACCCAAGTGAGGTTAAAGATGACTGATTTTCTGTCGTTGAGTTTTGACCAACTCAGTCAATTTCACTTCATACGCCCGCTGTGGTTACTAGCCTTGGTTCCCTTGTTTATGCTTTGGCTAGCAAAGTCCAAAAGCCAAGATCGTACTCAGTGGCATCAAGTGATTCCGCCACACTTAGCGCAAGCGCTATTAGAACAACCAGTGAAACTGAAAAAACGTTTGAGCCTTTCATTGGCTTTCATCTGGCTCCTCAGTGTACTTGCTTTAGCCGGTCCAACTTGGCAAAAGATAGAAAAACCTGTGTTTCAAATTAAACGAGCCAGTGTCATTTTGATGGATATGTCGTTGTCGATGCGCGCTACCGACGTCAAACCTGACCGATTGACCAAAGCCAAGTTCAAAGCCATAGACTTAGCCAGTGCTATTGGAGATGGTGAAGTAGCGCTTGTTGCCTATGCCGGAGATGCATTTACCATTTCGCCATTAACGCCAGACGCTCGCAACCTGACAGCTTTGATCCCAAGCCTAACGCCAGAGATTATGCCGGAAAAAGGCAGTTACCCACTGTTAGGCCTAGAACAAGCCGAACGACTTCTGCAACAAGCGGGATATGTCAAAGGGGATATTTTCTGGATCACCGATGGTATTGATGAAGACGACTTACCAGAACTGCGGCAACTGGCAAGTGACAGCCAATACAGAATTAGTGTTCTGGCGGTAGGAACTCGTCAAGGTGCACCGATCAAACTTCGAGACGGTAGTTTGTTGAAAGACCAAACCGGCTCTATCGTGATACCGAAGCTTAACACCACACGCCTGAGCCTAGTGCCGAATTTAACCGGCGGCGTGTTTATTCCAACCACAGCTAATGACGCCGACATCAAAGCATTGGCGGCGCTGACTCCGCAACAGCGGGACGTCGAAGATTCCGAATCCGCTGACGACAATCTGCTTACCGGTGACGATTGGCAGGAGTTCGGTCCTTATCTAGTGCTACTGCTTTTGCCTTTGGTATTAGTCAAGTTCCGTCGTGGCGAATCACTTGTCGCCTTGCTATTTGTTTTCATGCTACCGGCCTCAGGCCCGGCTAAAGCCAACAATAACCCTGAACTTAGCGCCCAAGATTCTGCACCACAAATCGAAGAGAGTTGGCTCGACTATGTCTTTAATACTCGCGATCAAGTGGGTCAAAAAGCCTACAACGGTCAAATGTTTGCCGAGGCACAACAACGTTTTGACGACCCTCAATGGCGAGCGAGTGCAGCCTATAAAAATGGCGATTACGACACGGCACTTAGCAACTACAGCAAAGACGACTCTGCCCTGGGTTGGTATAACCGTGGTAATGCCCTTGCCCACCTAAATAAGTTGGACGAAGCGATTAAGGCGTATGAAACAGCATTGAAAAAGCGCCCAGGCTTCACAGCAGCACAGGAAAATAAAGACTTGCTAGAAAAAATGCAGGAGCAGGAGCAACAGCACCAGCAGCAAGAGGGCGATTCTCAACAGCAAAACCAAGATCAGCAAGGCGGTCAGCAACAGCAATCGGAAGACTCTTCTGAGCAACAACAGCAATCTCAGCAGAACAATCAATCTCAATCATCCGACGGTCAACAGCAGTCACAACAACAAAACAGTGCGTCAGAGCCACAGCCGCAAGACAGCTCAGAGTCACAACAACAGAGCCAACAGCAACAGCAGGAAACCGCAGAGCAAACCGCTCAACAACAGCAAGCTCAAGCTGGGGCTAAACAGGACAAAGGAGAGCAGCAGCAAGGTGAATCTGTGCAACCACTAACGGCTGAACAATTGGCAGAACAGGAACAACAACAAAAACTGCAACAATTATTGCGCAAAGTATCGGACGATCCCGCTGTGTTATTGAGAAATAAAATGATGTTAGAAAATCGACGCAGGCAGAGAGCAAACTCTGCCCCGAAAGGAGCTAAAAAGTCGTGGTAAGAAGGTTTCAGGTAAGTCTTATAGTGGCGCTTGCCCTATTCAGTTTTTACGCCCAAGCAATGACTAAATTGTCAGCGACCGTTGATCGCAATCCGGTTATGGAGCGGGAATCATTTGTCTTGCAAATCGTCGCGGATGATTCAGTTGATACCAGTGAGCTAGACATATCGACACTGGGACGTTCTGGCTTGATTGTCGGCCGCACCAGCGCAAGTTCTCAAACTCAGATAATTAACGGCAGCGTCTCCAAGACAACCACTTGGAGCGTGGTTTTAATAGCGAAAAACGCGGGGTCATATACGATTCCTGCACTTGAACTCAATGGCCATCGCTCTGAGCCAATCACAGTCGAAGTCGTCAAATCCAGTGCCCAGTCGGGCAGTGACGACCGCCCTATTTTTCTTAAGAATGCCATTGAGTCCAACGATATTTACTTACAACAGTCGGTACGTTTGGTGACTCGCCTATACTTCTCTCCGAAAGTGGAATTGCAAAGCGGTTCACTGTCTGAGCCAGAACTGGAAGGTGCGTTAATTCAGCAACAAGGCAAAGACAAAGAAACCAGCGAAATCATTATGGGCGTTAGATACCGAGTGATAGAGCGTGTTTACACAGTGACACCACAAAGCAGTGGCACCTTTGTCATCACCTCACCGTCGTTTAATGGTGAGGTATCTAGCGGTGCCCGCCGCAGGCTGTTTTCCAGCTTTGGCCAAACCAAACCTGTGACGGCGTTTGGTGACGATATTACTTTGAAAGTTAGACCTATCCCCGCGGATTATCAGGGCGCTTGGTTGGCCAGTGAGTTAGTGCAGCTCAATGAGGAATGGCAACCGCAGGCAGACACATTTGAAGTTGGCGAGGCCATTACCCGAACCTTCACTTTAGTGGCACTTAATGTCAATGAAGAGCAATTACCAGAAGTTTCTGGCCAATACCCTGACAGCTTCAAAGTCTATCCAGATCAGAGCGAGACAGCCTCAGCTTTGCGCCAAAATGCTTTAGTGGCTCAACGCATTAATTCCGAGGCGATTGTGGCGAACCGACCGGGCACGTTTGAATTGCCAGAGGTCAGTGTAAGTTGGTTCAACACCAAAACAAAACGCCAACAAACCGCGACTGTACCTGGCCGTACCGTTACAATCTTGGCACCGACTGGAACAAATACAGTAGCGACGCTCCCTCAAACCTCCTTGCCACAAGCAGATAGCAGTTGCCCAGCGGTCGAACCTTGCATGCAAGGTACAGAGATTCCTTGGTATCAAACCTTGTGGTTCTGCATCAGTGGTTGGCTAATCGCCATGGCAATATTAGCTTGGACGATTCTGCGTCCTTCTGACAACATCACAGGGTCCAATGACAGCAAATCGAGTGAGACATCTTCGTTCGATATATACGACTTAAAACACGCTTGTAAAAATAACGATGCTAAGGCTTGTAGAGTGCATTTACTGGCTTGGGGGCAAGATACGTTTGGTCAAGCCAACATTGTCTCTTTGGCTGATATCGAAAGCAAAGTGTCGCCGCAAATGCAGCGAGAGATTCGACGTTTGAATTTGTCACAGTATTCAAAAACACCGAGCCAGTGGCAGGGACAGAACCTTTGGCACACGGTTGTCAATGAATTAAAGCGCAAACAAAACAATAAAAAAGAACAAGCGCTAGAGCCTCTAAACTAAAAAAAAGCCGGTCATACACCGGCTTTTTTGTATTAACGATCCTGATACTGCCATACCCGCGCTTCATGCTCTGGCAACGGTTTACTAAAGAAATACCCTTGAACGTTGTAACAGCCATTTTGCTTGAGGAAATCAATTTGCTCTTGGGTTTCAGCCCCCTCTGCAATAACCTCTAAGCCAAGTTTTTGCGCCATCGCAATGATTGCCCCAGTGATTTCTACGTCACTAATATCACCGGGAATATCTTTGATGAAAGAACGGTCAATTTTTAAGGTGTCGACAGGAAAGCGCTTAAGGTAACTCAACGATGAATACCCCGTGCCGAAATCATCAATAGAAATGCTGACACCTAAATCTTTAATGGTGTGCAACTGGCGAATGGCATCTTCAACGTCCGACATCAAATGCGACTCAGTGATCTCCAATTCGATATTCTCGGGTGCAACTGCAAAGCGTTCCATACTGACGCGAAGCTCCGATGCGCAATTCCCAGATTCAAACTGTCTTGCACTCAAGTTAATAGATACCGGAACTGGCTCAGGCAAGCTTGCAGCGAATTCGCACGCCTTATCGATAACCCAGCGGCCAAGCTTCAATATTAGGTTACTTTGTTCGGCAATCGGAATGAATTTCGCTGGTGATACAAAGCCTAAGTCGTCATCTCGCCAACGAATCAAGGCCTCATAGCCGACCAATCGTTTTTCAATAAAGTTTACTTTTGGCTGGTAGTAGAGTTCAAACTTTTCATTTTTTATCGCACCGTGTAGTGCCGTTTCAATGACTTGTCTTTCCTTCGCCACTTCATTTAACTGCTCGGTGTAGAAATGGTAGGTATTTTTGCCTCCGCCTTTCGCTTCATACATTGCCAAATCGGCGTGCTGCAACATGACTTCAGCTTCTTTTTCATCCGACATCGACATTGTGATGCCGATGCTGGTGCCGGTTTGAATTTCCCGATCGCGGATTTCAAATGGCGTATTGACCATCGCCAATATTTGATTGGCAACTTTAATGACGTCTTGTTCGTTGTTGGCTCCGCCTAATATCAGTGCAAACTCATCGCCACCCATGCGGGCTAACACGTCCTCCGTGCGCAAATGTTCGCTTAATCGATTAGCTACATCGCACAACAACATATCCCCGGCCTCATGACCGTGAATATCATTTACCCGTTTGAAGTCATCAACGTCGAAATACAATAGCGCAAATTCGTAACGCCCTCGTTTACTGATCTCTACCAGTTTCTCTAACTGTGCAATAAAAAAGGTCCTATTGGCTAGACCCGTTAATTCGTCTGTATACGCTAATTTCTCAATCTTACTTTGTGAGTCTTTGATGAAAGAAATGTCTTGCATCGACAGCACGTATTTTGTGACGTTACTGTTATCGTCCCGCATCGGCGTGATGGTACTGTTCACCCAAACTTGGCCACCCTGCTTCTGATCTTTTAAAACCAACTCGCCATGCCAGGACTTTTTACGGCGAATTTCATTTACTATCTGCTCAGAAATAAAGGCCATATGTTCGTGAATGTAAGTAAAGAACCGGCTCCCCATCAGCTGCTCGCGTTCGGCTTTGAGCATTGCCAAAGACTTAGTGTCGACATAACTTATGGTGAAGTCCAATTCTAAAATAATGACTGCGTTGTCGGAGTAACTTACCGCTTGGGCCAGTGCCTTGTTTGATTCTACATCCGCTTTGAGATTCGATATCGCTTTGTCTTTCTCGGCCAAATTAGACTTAACCCGAACAAACATTTTGTTGATCTGATGGTTAAGTTGATCAATTTCGTCTTGGCCTCGAATAGAACTAAAATTCTCGAAACTGCCGGTGCCTGCTTTCGTAACAGCAACAGTGGTTCGACTTAAGCGGTTTGATAACAGGTACTTAAGACAAGCAAACAAAACTAAGCCACTGACAACACCCCACAATGAGACCATAACCACAAAATTGAGGGTCGCATCCAGTTGCGCCTTTAACATAGATTGCTCGCTCTGGTATGCCACTAACACCCAACCGTTACTTTTTAGCTTACGGCTGGCAGCGTACATTTTCTTGCCCCACTCCTGAAATTCTGCGCCACCACTGTCAGGTTTATTGTTGCTGACAAACTCTTGCAACGATTGTCGAATCAATCCTTGGCTGGTGCCTGAGCCCGAAGTTGCATCGGCTTGTCGCAGCAAACTGGCACCATAATCTTGGTGGTAGACAATATTCTTATTGCCGTCGTAAACAAAGTAGTGAATGTCCGAGCCTTCGCTCGACTGTAAGTACCGCTTAATAATTGCGTCTATGTCAGTGCCGGCACCAAGAACTCCGGTGAATTCCGTTTGCTCAAAAATAGGCACAACATAGGTCACTAGCCACTGCTGCAATTCATCATCAAGGTAAACTTGGGTCCAACGGCCGTGGGGGAATTCTTCTGGCTGTTGGCTGACCACATTAAAATACAGGCTATTTTCCAGATCCAACTGTTTTGCAACATTCTGTTGCCATGATTGCGGGTAAGCGTATAAGTCGGCATTGGTGCTGAGAAAATAGGTAACTGTCGCTATGTCTGTGAGATACGGTCCTACCGATTGCCACGCTTGCTCGGCAGGGATATTTTCCAACTGGCTTTGAAAGGACTTTGCGAAACGTTTGACTGAATTTTGCAATTCAGAGATCTCACTGTCCATTAGGATCTGTGTCGTTTCAACTCGGTCTTGCAGTTGCAGTTGAAAGCGCTCGGTGAAAGATGATTTCAGTGCCTCGGAGTATTGATAGCTTGCCAACGAGCCTACCGCTAAAGCAAATAGCAGCATTATCATGGTGACTTTAAAAGCTAAGCTGCGAAAATTAAGAATACCCACTCAAACCTGCCAAGTTACCGAACCTCATTGAATTTTGAATTAAAATCAAGGAAATATAAAGGTCGACAGGAATTAAATTTTTCCGACTACCAATTCTGCTCCGATCTGTCATGATGGAATGGAGACACCACCACATTATGAACAGAGGTACAATAACAATGAAAACGTTGTTCGTGACACTGATAAAACTGTTTATGGTTTTATTGCTCATCAGTTTTTTCGTCATTTACTTCGGCCTCAGAGCCAGCCTCCCAACCTTAGATGGCGACATAGATGCCAACACCGAGTTTCAGGTCAGCATAACCCGCGACCATGAAGGGACCCCAACCATTTTCGCCAAACACCGTAGCGACGCCAGCTTTGCATTGGGCTACTTGCACGGCCAAGAACGATTTTTTCAAATGGACCTGTTGCGTCGGAACTCTGCCGGTGAGCTTTCTGAGTTATTTGGCGCCATTGCTTTACCCCACGACAAAAAAGTTCGAGCCCATCAATTTAGACAACGCGCCAATCGATTTATTAAACAACTGAGCCCTCGTCAAACGGCAGCACTCAAAGCTTACACCAACGGTGTTAATCAAGGCATTGGCGACTTGGGAACCAAACCTTTTGAATATTGGTTACTGAACAAATCACCTGCCGCTTGGCAGGAAAGCGACAGCATGTTGGTGCTTTACAGTATGTACATGGACCTGCAATACGAATATGGCGATAGAGAACTGACATTGGGCCAGTTGCAAAACAACCTGATGCCAGATGTATACGACTTTTTAACACCGGCGGGCTCTGATTGGGACGCGGCACTGGATGACACCGAATACCGACCTTCACCGCTACCTACCAATACATTCGATTTAGCTCCAGTACTAAAAACATTAGCCAAACGGCCAACTTGGTCACCTTTCAACCACCAGCACGAAGCGCTCGTTGGCAGTAATAATTGGGCAGTTGGCGGCGCGATATCGGACACCGGAAGCGCGATTGTCGCCGACGATATGCATTTGGGAATTTCTGTGCCAAACATCTGGTATCGTGCGAGTTTGAGATTCGAAGAAGCTGGCGACAAGCAGACGCTTGACGGTCTAACCTTGCCGGGGGTTCCTGCGCTTGTTGCAGGTTCAACAGGCAAAATCGCTTGGGGCTTCACTAACAGCTATGGAGACTGGAACGATCTTGTTCGATTAAAACTCAGCGACGATGGCAAACAATACCTTACAGTCGACGGTTACCGTCCATTTGATATTTCCACCGAAGTTGTTTTAGTCAGCGGTCAACAAGCGGAAACGGTGGAGGTTCGCAATACCATTTGGGGACCAGTGATCGGCAAAGACTATGCCGGCAATTTGCTCGCCATGCGCTGGGTTGCACACGACAGCAACGGTATCAACTTCAATCTGTTGGACTTGGAACTCGCGAATAACGTTACCGAAGCTATGGAGATAGCTCACACCGCAGGTATCCCCGCTCAAAACATTGTCTTGGGTGACCGTCAAGGCAACATCGCGTGGACCATTGCAGGCGCGATACCAAGTAAATTCGGCGCTAGTAATAGCGACAACTCAGGCTTTGCAGTACCTCAGGACTGGAGCCGAGGTGACATAGGTTGGAACGGCTATCTTGCAAGCGCCGAATACCCCAAAATAGTAAACCCCGAACACCACCGCATCTGGACCGCAAACAGTCGAGTCGTTGGTAACCAAATGCTCGAAAAAATTGGCAATGGCGGTTACGCATTAGGTGCACGAAGCCAACAAATTCGCGACCTTATGTTCACAAAAACAAAGTTTGATGAACAAGCCCTATTGAACATTCACAATGATGACAGAGCCTTGTTTTTAAAGCCTTGGCATGAATTTTTGTTGCAGCAGATTCTGACCCACGACTTTGTCCAGAGTGAAGGTCTGAGCGAATTGGTGATTCAATTGCAAAATTGGCAAGGTCGAGCGGCCATCGATTCGGTAGGCTATTTGTTTGTCCGTGAGTTTCGTCTCAACGTCAGACGAGCGCTGTTTGCTCCAATGACTGACCAATTAAATGCAACATCTTTAGGTGACGAATTTTCCTTAGGGCCTATTCGCCACCAACTTGAGATCCCTATGTGGCAAATGATCACACAACAGCCGCAACATCTGCTGCCAAAACAATTCAGAAGTTGGACGGTTATGATGCAAACACTCGTCAATCAAACCGTCTCAGAACTGACTGAAAAATACGGTTCATTAGAACAGGCCACTTGGGGAGCCAGAAATACCAGTCGAATTCAACACCCACTGTCCAAGGCAATTCCGGCCCTGGGTTGGTTGCTCGATATGCCCGCCCAAGCGATCAACGGAGACAGCTATATGCCTCGAGTTCAAGGACCCGCATTTGGCGCTTCACAGAGATTTGCGATTTCTCCTGGCCATGAAGACCGAGCGATTTTACATATGCCGTCTTCGCAATCCGGACATCCGCTTTCACCCTATTATGGCGCTGGCCACCAAGCTTGGGTTAAAGGGGTGGCCACTCCATTATTGCCAGGGCCGAGCAAGTACCGATTGACCTTGCTTCCGCAATAGGCAATTTATGATTGCAAAAAAGTTAAAGTAAAAACTTTAGAATGACGTTGACATTAGCCTTAAACAAAAATAGATTGGTGGCATGAATACAAATTTTCGCTTTTTTAACTTTGGCTTTTTTCTGTTTCCTCTTTTAGAGTGGAAGGCAGCGGTCAGCTATTAAATAAAGCACACGCAATAGAAAAGCCTTCCCCAAGTGGAAGGCTTTTTTTTTAGTAAAAGGAAAGGTCCGTGATAGAACTCAGTCAACTAAGAAAAGACATCAATGAAATTGATAATGAATTGATGATCTTGATGGCCAAACGACGCCGCATCTCCCATTTGGTCGCAGAGGCTAAAATCGCTCAAAACAAACCCGTTCGCGACATCAAACGCGAAGAAGAAATGTTGGTCGAGTTAATTCAAGGCGGCAAGTCACTGGGTCTAGATGCGTATTACATCAAGCAGGTTTTTCAAACCATTATCGAAGACTCTGTGTTGCACCAACAAGCCTTGTTGCAGCGCCACACCAATGCGCAATCGAGCACGCTTCCAATTAATCGCGTTGCTTATCTCGGCTCTCAAGGTTCGTACAGCGACTTAGCCACACAGAAATACTTCTCGCGTCACCCAAGCGAGTTAAAACAGATCGGTTGCACTAGCTTTAAAGAAATCATCGATAAAGTCGAACAAGGCCATGCTGATCACGGTATTCTTCCAATTGAAAACACTTCTTCTGGCTCAATCAATGAAGTGTTCGATTTACTTCAACACACCAATTTGTCGATCGTCGGCGAATTGACTCACCCGGTCAATCATTGCATGGTCGCGGCGGTAGAAACCAGCGTTGACAAAATCAAAAAGCTGTATGCCCACCCACAAGTATACGCCCAGTGCAGTAATTACTTAGCGCAATTTCAGGACGTTGAAATTGAGTATTGTGAAGCCTCGTCCGCAGCATTCGAAGCCATTCAAGATGATACAACCGGCGAAGTGGCTGCCATGGGCTCTGGCGAAGGTTCGAAACTGTATGGCCTGCAAGTCATTGCCGAAGCATTGGCTAACCAAAAAGAAAACTTCAGTCGCTTCATTGTGTTAGCGTCGAATGATGTATCTGTTTCGACACAAATCCCAGCTAAGACTACGTGGATCATGTCAACAGAGCAGAAGCCAGGAGCCTTGGTAGATGCGCTTTTGATTCTGAAGCAACACGACGTCAATATGTGTAAATTGGAATCTCGTCCAATCACAGGCAATCCTTGGGAAGAGATGTTTTATGTCGATGTTTTGGCCAATGTGCGGGACCAGAACTTAGAAAACGCGCTGCAGGAGTTAAAACAAATCACTCGCTATCTTAAGGTGCTAGGCTGTTATCCAAGTGAGGACGTCGAGCCTGCACAAGTGCAAAGTTAAAAAAAAGGCCACTCTGCCTCTAAGCAAGAGTGGCCTTTCGCCCCTGGAAAACGTTTAATATGGCCCGTTCACCACGGCAGGGGTGGACCAGAAACTTTGCCAAACGCTGTTGTGCCTGACGTAATACACTAAATCTCCGTGTAATACAGCGCGGTCGCCCCAACTGCCAAACTCTTCTAATTCCACTGTTATATGACCTTGTTTCGTCATTTTTTCGTTCACTGAAAGATCAATATTTATGAGTTGCATTGCGTAGGTTCGATCCCAGCTAATGCCACCATCAACGATTTGCTCTGTCCAACCATGGGTTGGCAGCGCGAATTTAAACCGGTCCTGATCAAGTTGCAGCTGGGTTAGCGCATGATAATCCCACTCAACCGGCGAGTATTGATTTTCAAACACAATCGTCGCTGCTACCGTTGGATTTGAAGGATCCGAAACATCGTACAATTCGATTTTGGCGCCCTCTTCTATGGCATCAATACTGCCGCCGCCATCTGCAACATTAGGATCTATTTGTTGACCTACTCCAACGACGTAGTTTTCATTTAAAGGTTGCAGATAAGCGGAATAACCGGGGATCTCTAACGCCCCTTCAATTTTTGGATTCAGCGGGTTTGCCAGATCTATCACATACAACGGGTCGGTTCGCTCAAAAGTAACAACATAAGCTTTGTCACCAAAGTAACGAACTGCATAGACATCTTCGCCTGGTTTGCCAATTTTCTCAGGATGGAGGTCATTCGGCAGGTGGCTGATCACCGTCATTTCTTGCGAACTCGAATCGGACTCCAAAACAAATAATTTGTGTTCAAAGTCGTTGAAATCACTTTGCGTGGAGGTAACCACACGCAACAGCTCGTCTTTTTCGCTGAATCTCAAGTGACTGTTGTTCCAACCAAGCGCACCGTTCACCTTTCCGGTCGCTTGGTAATTTGCTGAGTTACCGTCAAACGCAAAATGATGCAAAATCGTTTGAGGTTGCCATGTTTGGCCATCACTGCCATCGAGTTCAATATATTCCGTAGCAAAAAAATACATTCCGTTGGCTGAGGCGTAAAACCCATGGATTGGCGCGATTACGCACTCGGTTTGGTAATTTTGCGGCTGATTTAAATCAAACGTAACTAAAGTAACAACCGACGAGTAACCAAAAGTGTCGTTCGAGCCACTTGGTAAATAACAACTATCGAGAGACACCAAAGGTTGGGATTCGCCGGCAATCTCGATGTAAGGCAGCAGTTGCAGGTCTTGGTCTTCTAACAACGCCTCATATACCGCCTGTAATTCTTGTTCGGTCTCTATTGAACCGGTATCTAGATAGTTGGAATAGCTGCTGACAATATAAACTTTATCGTCGATACGTCGGCTCGACAGCACGTAGCCATCGACTTTAAACTGCCCTAATGACTCAACGTTGGTGGTATCCGCCACATTGTGAAAGTCAACGCCAAACTTTTGTTCGTACGGGAACCAGATATCAATTACTGCATCACTTGCGTTATTGCTGTTGCCGCTGCCGTCTTGATACTCAAACACATCATAAATCGTCGCCAAGGTATCATTGTGGACATACAAATCATTAACCGATGCTGCACCATCGCCCAGGGCAATTAGAGCGTGTTCACTGAGAGAGTCGTCGGGATTGCGATGCATTACGCGTACATGCGGTAAGTTACGAATGTCGTCTTCTTGCTGTGTGTCCGCCGGCCAGTAGTACCCGCCGTAATTGTTGCTCGCCAAATAAAGCGTATTGCCGTCGTACTTAACCCTATCAGATTCATCAACACCTTGTTCTTGTGTCGTTGTAGACGAAAAGCCACCGTCTGCGCTGGAACTGTCTGTCGTCGCTTCCGCTTGCGCCAAGTCACAGTTGAAACAACTAAAATTCTGGGTTCGATAGCCATAGTGATTCATTAACATGCCATTTTTGATCACCTGTTCCGTGGTTTTCGCGCCAGGTCGACTCAACTTGCTGTCTGAGACATTCAATAACTCCAATTCAGACACCTGAGGGTGGTCGTCATCGCTTGACCCAAAAGGGTCAAAACTGCAACCGGTAGAGACCCCAACTGCAACCGCCAAGACAATTGTTTTTTTCATTTTTATACTCATGATTTACTCACTGGTTTAGTTCCTTGAGGTTATCTTTACCGATAGTCGTTACAAATGCTGTTGCATGATGAAACCATTTGTAATCAATTGTAATCTCACTATAAAACAAACAGTGAGTCGTGCTAAATTGCGATTTAACTAATCAACAGTATTCACCGAGTTTATGTTTTATCACCGTGTTAAACAGTACTGCGCCACCTTTGCCCTAGTTTTCTTGGCAAATTTTGACACCTACGCAAATGTAGGCAACGCAGACGTGGTTGACGCACCGAATACGGCTACCGAAAACGTTGAAAAAGTCGGCGAGTGGCAATTTGCCATTGGCCTAGGATTGGGACAAAAAACCTCGGTTGTGTATGATCAAGATGACCGAAACCTCTACATTATTCCAAGTATAAAGTATTACGGTGAGCGGGTTTTCTTTGACAACGGTACACTCGGCTACACCTTTTTTGAAACCCGTCATCACGCATTTAGCGCTGTCGCAGAGTTAAACCCACTGGTCGCACAATTTAAGCAATACCACCCAGACAACATCTTTAACCCTACTGCGGTGAGCGACAGCCTAACCTCTCCTAGCGTTGAACAAGCTGATGAGTTTGGTGACGCTAGCGGTGAAGTGGCGGGCCCGGTAGAGGACAATGCCAGCGATGGCGGAAACGCCTACCAAGGCCCTTCGCCGACTTTAGCCGACGTACCTTTAGAATCGTTAGATTGGTCGGTAGATGCAGGCCTTCAACATAACTGGTTTATCAGTGACAATCTGACGCTAATTACCGAGCTCTATACCGACATCTCTAGCGTACATTCTGGCAGTCGAATGCGCTCTAAAATTAACTGGGCACTACCAAAAACCCTTGGATGGCAACCGCTGTTCTCCGCTGGTCTGCACTATATCGACGACAAATCCAGTCAATATTATTTCGGCATTGATGCCAGAGATACTGACAACGACTCAGTCTACTTTTCTGTTAAAAACGCTTTGAATACAGAAATTTCGGTTACCGCTATTCGTCCGCTGAGTAACGACTGGAGCGTGTTATTATTTTATCGGTATGAGTGGCTCGACTCGGCACTTGCAACAAGTCCGCTGATCACAGATGACGCAATTGAAACCTATTTCATAGGACTGACCTATGCGTTCTAGCCTTACCATCAAAGTCGCAGTTTTGGTTGTGGGTGTAGTCTTAAGTTTTATTGGACATACAAAAACAGCGTTAGCTGCGAATGGCCCGATTAGTGTATTTGAAATATCTCCGAGAGCTTGCGTCGCTCAATATCAAGGACAAACCTGCGAACTAAAAGTTAAGGTTAAATGGCAAAGCAAAGCTAAATTGAATGTGTGTTTTACTCAGCAAAAGAAACAGCTCAAATGTTGGCGGGACAGTAGCGGCGGGTCTGCCGTGGTGGCGGTATCTCTAGAGGAAACATCTGAGTTTGCGCTCTACAATGAACACAATCAAAAGCTTGCGAAACACACAATAACTATGAACTTCGTTAAAAACTATCGTCGCCCTTTAAAACCAAGATGGAGCATATTTTAATGAAAAAAATCGTGTTAGTTGAGGACGACAAACGCCTTGCTAACCTAGTAAAGAGCTTTCTTCAGCAGCACAGTTTCGCTGTGACTGTGCTTCACGACGGCGAGCAAGCGGCCGAGACCATTCTGACCGTTAACCCTGATGTTGTGATCTTGGATGTCATGTTACCGTCGCTTGATGGTTTTAGTATTTGCAGACAAATCAAAGATAAGTTTCACAATCCAATTTTATTCCTAACCGCAAAAGACAGTCCTATTGATCACGTCATGGGGTTAGAAATTGGCGCTGATGATTACATCATTAAACCCATTGATCCGCATGTTTTAGTGGCCCGAGTTAATGCCGTCCTCCGGCGCACGGCAGAGCGGGTCGAGACCAGTCACAATCTGAAGTTTGGCAATCTTGAAATCGATAAATCGGCACGGCAGGTAAAGTTAAAACAGCAAAACGTAGACTTAACCAGTCACGAATTCGAATTGCTGTGGCTATTGGCAGAAGTGGCGGGCGAACCTAAAAGTCGAAATGATATCCACCAAGCTATGATTGGCAGAGAGTACGACGGATTGGATCGCACGGTTGATGTTAGAATCTCAAGGTTACGAAAAAAGCTCGAAGACTCACCGACTCACCCCTATCGAATCGTCACGGTTTGGGGCAAAGGTTACATGCTCTGTCCAACTGCGTGGGATTAACCGCTGATGACTCGATTATTTGTCAGCTTATTTGTTGCCCTAGCATTGGGCCTGTTTCTGATAAAACAAACGGGTGAATGGTTATATCAAACCTTTTCCGCAGATGCTCATACTTCAGAGTGGATGCCCACTCAATTGCTTGCCGAGCCTCTAACCAAGCTTTTGAAAGCTCCCAAAGACATCGGCCTCAGGCAGCAGTGGCGAGCGAACTTAGAATCGCAACTGGATCAAGCCAGTACTTTGGTCGCCGTTGATGACATTGCGCTACTGCCTGAGCAACAAAGCAGTCTCAATCAAGGGCAATTAGTCAGTTATGAAGACCACCTCAGCCAACATTACATTTTGCTGCCATACGATTCGGAACACTTTCTGCAACTGGGCCCCTTTGGCCCTTCTGAATCAATGCCCCAGAACTCTCCATTGGCGATGTATCTGTATATATTCAGCTACTTTTTGCTTGCCTTACTCGTGCTCATTTGGAGCCGCCCTTTGTGGCATGACCTCAATAAACTCGCCAACGAAACTCGCTCCATCGCCAATGGTCAATACGACATCACATTGCAAGTCACTAGGACGTCCGTCGTTTATCCTTTAGCGAAGGCAATGGAACAAATGTCACATAAGATAAGAGATCTTCTCACCTTACAAAAGCAAATGACACACGCCGTGAGCCATGATATTCGCACGCCATTGGCAAGACTCAAGTTTTCCTTGGCACTTATAAACGCGGAGAAAGACCAGTGCTCTGAGGTAACGACCGAAATGAGCCAAGACATCGCTGAGATAGAGTTATTGATAGACGAGATGTTGACTTATGGCCGACTGGAATCCGACGCCATTGAGCTAACTTATGAAGAGGTCAATCTGAGGGAACTCACAGCCAATTTAGTTAGCAAGTTAAACCGGACAAACGCTCAAAAGATTGAACTGGATTGTCCGCTGGCTATTTCATTCCATTGCGACGGTCATCTGCTTGAGCGTGCACTGCAAAACATTCTTGTAAACGCCCAGCGCTACGCACAGAGCAAGGTGTCCTTTAAAGTGAACGAGACAGCCAATGGGGTCAAGTTGGTCATTGAGGACGACGGCCCAGGAATAGCCGAAAAAGAGCTTCAAGCCGTGTTTAAGCCATTTGTTCGAATCGAAGCAAGCCGTAACAAGGCCAGTGGCGGTTTTGGCTTAGGCTTGGCCATCGTTCATAAGATAGTGACGTGGCACAAAGGTACTGTAACAGCAGAACAGGCCGCCGAAAATGGCGCAAGATTTGTAGTTTTTCTACCGAAACGCGTCTAAATCGTCTACTTTCGAAATCGTATCGGCGAGTTTTGGTATTGCTCAACACCCTTCTTGAGTTTTTCCATATTAGAATTAATCTCATCTAGGGTCGATTTTAAGGTTTGCACATACTCATCATCAGAGCTGGTTTTGTTAACACTTTTTTCCAGGCTCTCTTGAGCCGCTCTGAGTTTTTTCAAAGAATCTTGTATCTCAGTCACTTTATACGTCCCCTCTCCATTAGGCGTCCACGATGCTGCTACAGTATTCGATTTGTTATTTGAGTATGACAAAGTTTCGTATTTTTGTTTGTGAGATATGTCGCAAGATAATACAAGAATTCTCTGATCTTACCAGCAGATTATGATTTGCCCTGATTATAAGGCTGTTGTTCGCAATAAGGCGTTAGCTTTTCCAAGCGGTTTTGAATGTCTCGAACAAAAGCAACTTTTCGATTATTCACCTCAGGGTGGTACAAGGCGTCTTTGTATTCTTCAACTGACACCATTTCCATATGGGTTTTGATTCGCTTGAACAGCTTAGGTAGGGTTTGACCCGGTACTTGAATATGGTGCAAGCCGCCACTGTACACAAACAGTATGTTGCCACTGTCGATTTTTTCAATAATGTCAGCAATACCTGCACGGACAGACATTGGCTTGCCATGTTTGTCTTTGCCATCTCGGCGACGCATCCGCCCTTCAGGCAAGATTGCCACAATGGCCTCATGGTTGATTCGGCCTAAAAAGGTTGCCCACGACTCGTCGCGTTTGCGGCTGATTGGCACAACTCCTGGGACTAAGGCATGAAAAAAACGCCCAACTAAAGGCCGATTAGTAGTGATATCAGCGACAGGAACTAACATGTAGCGCGCAATCCGCCACAAAAACCGAAACGGCGCTAATCGGACAAAAAGTGTTTCATATAGACTGGTATGGTTAAGGAGGACAACTAGCTTTACCTTGTCCAAGGCATCGTACTTTTCTTCACTTAACCACTTATTATCAAAGCGGTAAAATGGATAAGTTACCACCTTTAAAAACGACATCACTGAAAAACTAAACACCTGAGTAAGTCGATTTGCTCGCATTATCTACCTATTTTCAAACGCTAAATATTGCTCAAGTCCATCCGATAAATACTGTTTTAACGCCTTAGTCGGTGCGCTGGGCAGATGAACACTTAATAACAATCCCGGAGTATGATTAAAATTTTTGTCGATGCCAACAGTATAGAATCTAGCTGCTAATTTTTCGTACTGTTTCATTAAAATCGGTACGTCTTTGCCGTCATCTTCGAGTCCCTGAACCAATATAGACAACAAACCCGGCGTTTTATTATGTTTCACAATAAATTCATTTAACTCTGGGTTGTTGGTCGCTTCAAATGGTGTCACTGGACTCACCTCTGAGCTAGGTGTGAGAGCGAGCTTTTCGATGCACTCAACGCTTTGCCGCTTGTAGAGTTTGCTAAGCGAAACTGTGCCATATAGGGTTCGATATTGCGGATGGCGCACGACAAATTCACCGATGCCCCGCCATAATAAAAACAGGCCGTAAAAACTCCGTTGATGTTCCGGCACAATAAAAGAGCGCCCCATTTCCAAACAGGGTTCTTTGTGATTAATAAAGTTGGGTGAAAAGTCAAACATGCGAGACAAGTAAAGACCTTTTAATCCCTGCTCACGCAATAACACATCACTTTGGCCCATGCGATACGCGCCAATGATTTGATGAGCCTCGTTATCGAAAATAAACAAATGGAGGTAAGTTGCATCGAATTCGTCAGTGTCACATGGCTGACCCGAGCCTTCGTTATACAGCCGAAACACCCTTTCTCGAAGGCGCGCAATATCGGCAATAACATTAGGCGCTTGGTGTTGACGGCAGTAAAAAACAGAAAACTGTTTGTAGTCTGCGAGTCTCTGACTTTCGTCCAATGCCGCCACTTCTTGCGCCAATAACTCTGGAGCAACAGGTGATTGTAATGGTAAGTGCTCACTTACCACATCTTCTGGCCATTGATTTATGTACTCAGAGGCCTGTGCATATGTTTGACAACGCAAATAGTCATTGATGAGCTCAACCGATTTCATCTTGCTTAACAGTTTGGTTGATAGCAGATTTCCCACCCGAATTGTGACATTTTGATTGCGATGTTTCATCATCTCGCGGAACAACAACAACAGCTTGAACCGGAAATAAATTCGGCCCATATTGATGAAAAAGCGGCTGTTCTGACCCTCAACAAAAATCGGCAAAACAGGGCTATCGGTGGTTCTGGCTAAATGCGCAGGTAGCCGATTCCATTCATCGTCGCAAACACGCTTTTTCTCGGGACGATAGTAGCTGACTTTACCGGCTGGAAAAACGAGCAATAAACCGCCTTGCTTCAAATGGCTTTTGCATTGCTTCAACGCCGATAAATTGGCTGGATCATTAGCTTTCAACGGATTGATAAAAATGAAGTGAGATTCAATCTCTTTAAACATTTGTAGACCCGTATTCGCCAATACTTTGACATCTGGTCGCAACTTAGCCAACGCGTGCGCCAGCACAATGCCTTCCATACAGCCAAACGGATGATTACTTACTAAAATTAAACTGCCTTCTCTTGGTACTTTCTCCGCAAGCGCTTCTTCCCCTTCTAAAGACGTATTAAACACTTCGCAAAAGCGTTCTCCAAAATCATGAGCATTGCAACCGGACATACCAGAGTCATCATAGATGGACTGCAGTTTATTGAGGCCCATGACTCGGTCCGCTAATCGCGCTAACCAAAATTTTATTTTCGAACCACGAGGGTTTTCGATTACTGAGGTCAAAGATATTTCCGACAGCAAATTATTATCAGACATAGAACCAATTTAAATTCAATTACTTGCTTGCCTATATTATGGCCATATAATGAAGTTTTATCCCACCGAAAAAATTAAAAAAATATGGGAAATATTTTTAAGCGTTCTCAGGTCTTATCTGACATGAAAGCGAAACAACTCAAATACGAAGCGCTCGTAAGGGCCTACAGCACAGATCTATACCGATACGCCTATTGGCTATGCCATGATGGTTCGATAGCAGAAGATCTCGTGCAAGAAACCTTTTTACGTGCCTGGCGATCACTAGAATCGCTAAAAGACCAAAACGCGGCAAAGTCGTGGTTGATCACTATTCTACGCCGAGAAAACGCTCGCCGTTTTGAACGCAAGCAGTTCGATCTCGTTGATATTGACGACCATAAAGTTGAAGACTCCGGCAGTGTTGGTAGCGAACAAGAAATGGAAAATCACTTATTGCGACGCCAGATTGGCCAGCTTCAAGAAGAGTACCGCGAGCCACTATTACTGCAGGTAATTGGCGGGTTTTCGGGCGATGAGATATCGAGCATTTTGGGGCTGAACCGCAATACCGTAATGACACGATTGTTTCGCGCTCGTAACCAACTGAAAGAAGCACTTGAAAGCACTAACCAATTTAAAGGGGCAGAAAATGGATGAATTAAATTTCCGACGTCGTATTTATGCCGATCCTAATGACTCTGCATCCGACATCAATAAAGCATGTCAAGAAGACAAGCAACTGGCTAAGTTTCGAGCCGATATGCAAGACTTCGACAAGCAAATCGCTGCAGCGATGGAGGTCACTCCGCCAGAAAATTTATCTGAGCGCATTTTACTTGGCCAAACCATTGACTTTCAGCGTAAGCAAAAACAAAAGCACCGGGTTCATCTAGCGATTGCCGCGTCTGTAGCATTTACCGTCGGCATTGTATTTCAGATGAATGGTGTGAGCCCTCGGTACGATAATTTAAGTGACCACGCTCTGGCACACATGATTTCAGAAGTTGATCACATTCCCGGTACAGCAACGTATACCCTGGAGCAGCTAAATAGTAAGTTAGTGCACTTTGGCGGCGAAATGGCAAATGATATCGCGCCAATTAAGTTTGCTAACTTCTGCGACTTTGATGGAACCACCAGCTTGCACCTTGTGTTCCAAGGTGAAAACGGCGACGTGACCGTCTTTGTTGTCCCATCAGACAGTGGCCTTAAAGCAAGCGATCGTTTCAGTGATATGCAATACCACGGTCAAACGGTGGAAACGCAAAAAGCGTCTATGGTCATTATTACCGACAAAAAACAATCGGTGAATAATTGGACGGAAAAGCTCAACAAGGCCATCAAGTGGCAAAAAGCGTAAATTAGCGCATACACTTTACCTAAAATAGGTCGGGTCACCGGCCTTTTTATTTTAGAAAATTATTTCTATCACCAGGTTCTTTTAGATAGAATTTCCAAAATTTGATGAATTTAAGTAGCACAATGGATAATTTTGACCGTCATATTTTATCGCTCCTTCAAAAGAACGGCGCTTTATCTCTAGCCGAAATATCAGACAAGATAGGTTTGAGCCAAACCCCTTGTTGGCGACGCATCCAGCAACTCGAGCAAAACGGCGTGATCCGCAAAAAAGTGGCGCTCTTAGACGCGGAAAAACTTAACGTCGGCCTTACGGTATTCGTAAACCTAAAAACCAACCAGCACAACCCTGAGTGGTTGGAGAGCGTGAAATCATTCGCAGAAAACTCCCCGGAAGTGACAGAGTTTTATCGGATGAGTGGTGATACTGATTATCTGTTGAAAGTGCTCGTGCCAGACATGAAAGCCTACGATGCGTTTTATCAGCGACTGATTGGCCAAGCCGGCTTTAGCGATGTAAGTTCAAGTTTCGCAATGGAACAGATGAAATACTCAACCGAGGTACCACTGAACTACTGCTGAGTTCCAAGTAAAGTATAGGCTGTAGAAAATAGATCGAAAATTTAATTTAAATCTAGATCTATTTTCTAACAACGAGTCAATTTAAACAAACCTTAAAAAAAACATTCCCGTCGAGCTTTTTTATAATTTTGTCATTCTTACTCATTTGAGCAATGACATGTTAGAGCAATATTTTTCTCAATTCAGACAACACATTATCGGCCAAGACCTGCAACACGAAATCAATGGCAAAGTCACCGATATTCTCTACGCCGACTGGACAGCCTCGGGCCGTCTATATCGCCCTATTGAGCAATTTATAGAACAACAGCTCGGCCCTTATTGTGCCAATACTCATACCGAGGCGAATTTAACCGGCTCGACCATGACACACGCCTATCACGAAGCTCAAACGCTGATAAAACAGCACGTCAACGCGAATGAAAATGACGCGCTTATCTGCGCAGGCTCGGGCATGACCACGGTGGTAAATAAACTTCAGCGCATGCTTGGTTTGAGGGTACCAGAACCCTTCAATAAACAGTGCGAACTGCCAGAAGAGCAAAAGCCGGTGGTTTTTATCAGTCACCTTGAGCACCATTCAAATCAAACCACATGGAACGCTTGTGATGTTTCTGTGGTCGTTATAAAGCGAAGCCAGGACGGTAAATGTTGCACACATGATTTGCGTGCTCAGTTAAAAAAATATGAGCAGCGACCGCTTAAAATTGGCTCATTTTCAGCCTGCAGCAACGTCACTGGCATCAAAACCAACTATTACGACTTAGCCAAAATAATGCACCAACACGGCGGGTTTTGTTTTGTCGACTTTGCCTGCTCAGCACCGTATGTTGATATTGATATGCACCCATCGGATCCGGAGCAACAACTTGACGCCATCTTTTTTTCACCACACAAATTTTTAGGCGGCCCCGGCAGTAGCGGTGTTTTAGTATTTAAGAAAGAGCTATACCAAAACAAAGTGCCAGATCAGCCTGGTGGTGGCACAGTAACCTGGACTAACCCTTGGGGTGAACAAGGATTTTACGATGATGTGGAAGTCCGTGAAGACGGCGGCACCCCGGGTTTTCTGCAGACAATAAAAGTTGCCTTGGCAATTAAGCTTAAAGAACAAATGGGCGTAGCTCAAATTCAAGCAAGAGAAGCTCAGCTCACCGACATCCTAATGGATGGCTTGTGCAAAATTGACACTATTCAAATGCTCGAGCAAGACATCCGCGACAGACTATGCATCGTGTCGTTTTACAGCGAAAAGATTCATTACAACTTGCTGGTTCGTCTGCTCAACGATAAGTTCGGTATTCAAGCTCGAGGTGGCTGTAGCTGTGCCGGCACATACGGCCATATATTGTTAGATGTCGATCAAGATCAGTCTCAGTCTATAACGGCTAAAATTGATCGAGGGGATTTATCATCTAAACCAGGGTGGGTTCGCCTTTCGTTACATCCAACAAGCACCGACCTTGAAGCGCATGCTTTGGTCGAAGCGGTAACGGCGATTGTTAACAACATTGAACAATGGCAGCAGGATTACGAGTTTGACCCAATGTCAGGTGACTTTTTACCAAAACATCACTCATACCAGTTCTTGACTCTGTCGGACTGTGACCTCAAGCCAACGCAAAAACGTAACGACGCCTCTTGGTTACGAAGACTTTTTGGATAAAATTAAGACAAAAAAAAGCCCCATTCGGGGCTTTTTTAATAGCAATTACTTAAGCTACGATTTCTAATAACTCAACATCGAATACTAGAGTAGCGTATGGACCAATCTTTCCACCGGCACCTTGCTCACCGTAAGCTAGGTCGTAAGGGATTGCTAAACGCCATTTAGAACCAACAGACATTAACTGTAATGCTTCAGTCCATCCGCGGATAACGCCGCCAACTGGGAATTCAGCTGGCTGACCACGGTCATAAGAACTATCAAAAACAGTACC
Organism: Alteromonadaceae bacterium; assembly: GCA_964229075.1. GTDB lineage: Bacteria > Pseudomonadota > Gammaproteobacteria > Enterobacterales > Alteromonadaceae > Psychrosphaera. The sequence continues at coordinate 101,168 of CAXRBI010000076.1, forward strand.
GTCGATTAACGTACCGTGGTAGTGAGTTTTTACTGTGCTTTGAGCCGTTGGCTTTTCGCCTTCGCCTTCAACTAATACTTCGTACTGTAGGCCAGATTCTAAAACAACAACGCCGTCTTTCTTTGCGTTCTCATCCAAGAACTTTTGACCTTCGGCAGATGCTTCTTTCGCTTTCTCAGCTTGTTCAGCTTGCATGCGCTCATTGATAACGCCAAATGCTGCGCGAAGATCTTCGATTTCTACGGCATATTCAGCACCGTTCAAAGCGTCTACGACACCTTGAGCGACTGCATTTGCGTCTAAACCTTCAAAAGGGTTGCTAGCAACTTGGTCGCCAATTTGACGGCCAATACCGTAACTTGCTTGTTGTTCTACAGTTGTGAATTGAGACATTAAAATTTCTCTTACTTGTTTACAAAAACCGCGATGTTAACACAGCTTCAGGGGTGTCGGCTAGGACAGAAGACCTCGTACGTTTGTGCTTGTCCTGAGGTCATAAAAAAAGCCAACATAAAGTTGGCTTTTGATGAAACTCACAAATGCTAGTGATCATCGCCTTCAAGCAAGTTGTACAAAATTTTTCGCACATTTTCGGGTTCAAATGGTTTGTCGCACATCGCATTAACACCCGATTGTTCGATATTCGCTAGGTGTGCTTCATTGGCTTCCGAGCTGACCATCAATACAGGAATATGAGACTGTTCGCTTTCATTACGAATAAACTCAGTTAACTCCTTACCATTCACTTCAGGCATATTGTAGTCGGTCACGACGAGATCAAACATTTGCTCTTTGATAATGTTAATAGCATGAGAGCCATCTTCTACTTCTGTGATGTTCTCGATACCTAAGGTATTCAAAACACGGGTCACAAACTTTCTAGCAAAACGACTATCGTCTACAACAAGTACACGCAGAGACTTAACGTCAAAGTATGACAAATCCAATTCTTCAGCCGTCAGTAAATCCAGCGTTGCGTTCAGTGCAGTCCCCAAATGGTCGCTACAAAACGGTTTTGGTAGTATCGCCACTACGCCACTTTGACGGAACGCTTCCAATTGCTCTTTTCGATATTCGCTGGACACTAACATGAACTGAATGTCAGCTGTGGCCTCGTTAGCTTTTAGTTGCTTGACCAAGTCCAATGCAGTGCCATCATCAAAGTACATTGCACTGGCAATCAAATCAGGATGGTGATTCTGTAAATATGCGTTGGCTGACGCTATATCCGAAGCAAACTCAATGTTGTTCACGTCTTCTTGTTGCAGTTGTCTTGCTATAATTTTTTGCTGAGTAGGTGAAGGCTCTATCAATAAAATTGATAAATCACTTGGAGATAACTCAATCATACTTTTCTCTTATACTGTACATCTAAACGCTAACGCATAGACGTCGCGTTATTAACCGCCTGCCAATTTACACTTGTACCCAATAGATTCAAGCACAGATTTCACTTTTTCACGGTCGTCACCCTGAATTTCAATAACGTCGCCTTTGACCGCACCACCGGTACCGCACTTTTTCTTCAAAGTCTGTGCGGTCTTTTTGAACTCTTCAGGCGACTGAACGATGCCACTAACGATAATCACCCCTTTGCCTTTTCTGCCTTTTGTTTCCCTGCCTATTCGCACAAAGCCATCTTTGTAGGCTTCCCCCAAGGTCTCTGGTGCAGTTTGCGCTTGCTCAACTTTTCCGACATCGGTGGAATACACTAAAGTGCTCAGCTGATCCTGCCAATTCGACATTTATTTGTCCTCAGATTTGATATTTTTCGGCAATCTAACACAGCTTTAGCTTATGATTAAATCGAATAAAATTAATTGCTTGATTAAAACTGGATTTTTCCCGAATCAAGGATTAGTCTTGAAGCAACTATTGTTAATTATAGTCAAAACATTCTATCCGCTGTCACGTGAACGCAATTTAATCCGTTTACTATGTCTGGACGGCGTTTTTGAAGAGTTCTAGGAGTATTATAAATGAGTCTAACCACCTCAACATCACCGGATGGTCAGGTTTTCACAATCCAGATTAAAGGCAAGTTTGACTTTAATTTGGTACAGGCATTTAGAAGTGCCTATTCTGAAATTGAAGGTGATTTGGCGTCCGTTATCGTCGACCTGCGTGAGACTGAGTATATGGACAGTTCAGCGTTAGGCATGTTACTCAACATGCAAAAAACCCTTAACGGCAAAGTGGGCTTAATCAAAATTTCCAATTGCCGTCCGCAAATCAAAAAGATTTTACAGATTTCTCGCTTCGACAAAAAATTCGACATCGATTAATAAACGGACACTCCATTGAAAGTTCTAGTTGTTGACGATCAGGAGCTCAACAGGAACTTGCTTCGGCACATGTTGAAGCATGAGGGTTTTGATGTTGTTCTCGCAGAAAATGGTGTACAAGCCATTGAAATGTGCAAACAACACAACCCAGACCTAGTGTTGCTTGACGTAGTCATGCCAGAGATGGATGGCTACGAAACCGCCCCCAAATTAAAAGAACTTTCAACTGACGTATATTTACCCATCATTTTCATCACAGCTCTGGGCGACCAAGATAGTCTGCGTCGTTGTTTGGAAGTCGGTGGCGATGATTTCCTCAACAAACCTTTCGATCGCGTTATCCTTCAGGCCAAAATCAAAGCGCACTCACGGATACGTAACCTAAGCATTAAAACCTTTGAGCAAAACAAACAACTCGATTTCTACCGTTTAAAAACGGAAAGAGAACATCAGATCGTTGAGCACATATTCAACCGGGCGCTCGAAGGCAACTACCATGTTCCCCACCTGTTAGATTTCCATCTGTCACCAGCCTCGATGTTTAATGGCGATATTATGTTAGTCGCGCTTGGACCAACGGGCAATTTATATGTGATGATGGGCGACTTCACGGGCCATGGATTGTCATCTGCAGTAGGGACATTGCCGGTTTCGAGAACCTTCTACACCATGACCCAAAAAGGTTTATCAGTTGGAGATATAGCTCGGGAGATTAATGACATTCTCTTGACCTTGTTGCCAGACGATATGTTCTGTGCAGCATCTCTTATTGAACTGAGCAGCAAAGGTAAAAGTTTGTCTATATGGGCAGGCGGTACCCCAGATATGTATCTGGTCAATGAGAACGACGGTATCAAACAACACATTTCGTCCCAGCACATGGCGTTGGGTATTTTAGAGAGTGACGAATTTGATATTGGGACTGAAAACTATTCAGTTAGCCCACAAGAAAAGCTTTACGTTGCTACTGACGGTGTCGTCGAATCCTTTAATGCGCAACAAGAAATGTTTGGTTATGAGAGATTGGAAGGCCTACTCAACGACGTTTCCAATAACACAATTCAACAAGTCGTTGATGCGCTGAATGACTTTCGCGGCAACGCCGAACAAGACGATGATATTTCGATATTGTCGCTGCGTTGTGACGCGGTTAACTCAGACCTTGAGGACAATCATCACCAATACTCTCAACTGCCGCATCGATTTAAACTGCGCCTTGACGTTGAGCAAATTAAAAACACCGACCCAGTCGTTGAAGTGGTTGATATGTTGAGTTTCTTGAAGGGCGCAGAGCAACACCGTTCCACCTTGTTCTTGTTGTTATCCGAAGCGTACAACAATGCTTTAGATCACGGCCTGCTTGGCCTGGATTCAAACATCAAAGACAATGAAGATGGCTTCATCGAATATTATATTCAGCGGGCGGAAAAGTTAGAAACCTTAGATAAAGGGTCAATTAAGATCGACATTAATTACCAGCCCCAATCAAAATCCATTTTATTTAATGTCACTGACAGTGGCGCTGGGTTCGATGTTCAAAGCAAGTCCGTCCGTATTGAAGGCGACCAGGAGCACGGCCGAGGCAATTTATTGCTGCAAGAATTAGCGCATTCCGTGGTTTACAATAGCCTTGGAAATCAAGTGTCAATCACATACAAACTCGACAGTCCAGTCGCGACTCTATAGTCCCCTACCCCGCCATTTTTGGGCCTCAAAAAATAAAATATGAGTTGTGCAAAAAAAGAAGTTTACTTTCCACTTTTCTAGCGTTAGCATCCTAAACGTTTGGACGTCTAAACCTCTAAATTAAGAATTTTAAGATGCTTACTGATTTACAAATTGAACTCATCGACTTTCTTGAAAGTCACACACCAAAACTGCGATTAGAATATCAAGTTCCGTTACTGGGCGAAGGTGGCACCTGCTCATTGTTTGGCGAATTGGATCCGAAACCATTCACCTTACCAGCTGTGCTGTCCGAAAAAGAATTAGAATTCGTAGCTAAGGCTCAAACCATTGTAAATTGGGTGGAGCGCAAAACCGACGTTGATTGGTTTGGCATTTATTTACTGCGGAATTCTCAAACTGAGGATGCGGTACTAACAAAACTTGCCTATTTGGGCGCCCCTTCACGCGCAGAATTCCCAGTGAACGAGAGCTTTGCCCAAATCAGTAACAACAGTAAAGTTGCGCTGACAGGTGAGGAAAGAGTTGTAAACAACGTGCAAGAATTTGTCGCTCAAGGCGGCGAATATTATACTTGCGACCCTAAAGTTAAGAGCGAGTTGTGTTGGCCGATTCTGTCAACCTACGAAGACAACAAAAATTCAACTGAGAGTAACACAGACACCGAAATCCTTGGTATTATTGACGCCGAGTGTTTTGAAACGGATTGTTTCACTCCAGAAGTCCAAGAAATATTTAATACGGTGTGTCGAGTACTGTCGACACTGCTATCATCCAAACAATAAACCCAAAGTAGGTTAAAGCGAGAAACCAATGTTTGATCAATTACAACCCGTCCCAACCGATCCAATTCTAGGTTTAATGGCTGAATTTAAAGCCGACAACAACCCTAAAAAAGTGGACTTAAGCGTCGGTGTTTACAAGGACGAAGTGGGTAATACGCCAGTTCTTAAAGCCGTCAAAGAAGCTGAAGCTTATCGTTTGAAAAACGAAACTTCGAAAGCGTATTTAGGTCTTGCGGGTAATCTTGAGTTTAATAACGCAATTACCAATCTACTGTTTGGTGAGCACCAAGTTGTCGAGGCAGGCCGCGTAAAAACCGCACAAACACCAGGTGGTACAGGTTCCCTGCGCGTTGCAGCGGAATTCATCAAGCGCGCTAACCCGGAAGCAACGATTTGGGTAACAAACCCGACTTGGGCCAACCACATGAGTATCTTCAATGCTGCTGGTCTGCAAGTAAAAGAGTTCCCTTACTTTGACTTCGAAACTATGGGCCTAAAATTTGAAGAAACCAAAGCTGCCCTGAGTCAAATCCCTGCGGGTGACGTTGTTTTGTTCCACGCATGTTGTCACAACCCAAGTGGAATGGACTTAAACCTAGAGCAGTGGCAAACCGTTGCGGACATCGCTAAAGAACAAGGTTTCACTTTCCTAATCGATTCTGCATACCAAGGTTTTGGCGCAGGCTTAGAACAAGATGCAGCTGGTATTCGATTACTAGCAAACGAAGTTGAAGAAATGATTGTATGTTCTTCATGTTCAAAGAACTTTGGTTTGTATCGTGAACGTACTGGTGCAATCAGCATCATCGGTAAAGACAGCGTTAAGACGGAAATTGCCTTTTCTAATGCTCTAAGCGTAATACGTGCTATTTACTCTATGCCTCCTGCACATGGTGCCGATATTGTTGCCACAATCCTTGGCAGTGACGAGTTAACCGCGCAATGGCATCAAGAGCTTGATGAAAAGCGTGCTCGAATTAATGGTCTTCGTACATTCATTGCAGAAAAGTTTGCTGAGAAAGCCGTGCCTGGCAACTTCGAATTCATCGCCAAGCAAAATGGCATGTTCTCGTTTTTAGGCATCGATAAAGAAGCAATCAACACTTTGAAAAACGATTACAGCATCTACATCGTTGGTTCTAGCCGTGTCAATGTTGCGGGCGTAAACCAAGACAATATCGACTATCTTGCCGAGTCGTTAGCAACCGTTTTGAAGTAATCATTAGAACAAAAAAAATGCCGCTTATAGCGGCATTTTTTTTGGCTTTGATATTTAGTATCAAGGCTTTTTAATGGTCAAACTACGCACTCTTTCGTTTTAGGTACACCACTGCGCAACTCACAACAAACAGCACCATGCAGTACCAGACATTGGCAACGACATCTAATGGCGAGATTCCAAAAGTAGCAGCAGCGAGCAGCGCTTGTGCCCCATACGGAAGAAGCCCTTGGGCGATACACGCAAAAATGTCCAATAAGCTGGCACTGCGTTTCGGCGATATGTCGCCATCTTGCGCCAATTGTTTTGCGGTATCACCAGTCACAATAATCGCGACGGTATTGTTTGCGACCGCAGAATTTGTCACGAGCGCCAATCCGGCGATTGCAAACTGATTACTGCTCTTTTTCGATGCTTTTGGATTTCTTTGAGCAATGTGTTCGATTTTTCGAACTAAAAATGCCAAGCCACCTTGCTGTTTCATCAACTCACTCAGGCCGCCAATCAACATGCTCAAAAGAAAAATCTCTTGCATGTTAGCAAAGCCTGCATACACGTCTTTCCCCAAATTGCTCAGGCTGTAATCTGCAACGACAGCACCAACAAGCGCAGAAAGTATGATACCGATAATTAACAACAAAAAGACATTAACGCCCATCACCGCTAATGCAATGATCAACAAATACGGTAATGCAAGAATGACCGAACCACCTTCTTTGGGTGCCAACTCAGCGACAGATTCCAGCCCAAGTGCCGCGTATATCAACAAACAAATGACGGCTGCGGGTAACGCTATGTTCAAGTTTTCTCTAAATTTATCCTTGAGTTCCGCTCCCTGAGTCTTAGTAGATGCAATCGTCGTATCCGAAATAAAACTCAAGTTATCACCAAACATTGCACCACCAACTACCGCACCAGCAACAATCGCGGGATTTAGGCCTGTTACGTCAATGATACCCACAGCGATTGGTGCCACTGCACCTATGGTACCCATTGAGGTACCCATCGCCGTGGCAATAATAGCCGATATGATAAACAGTCCTGCCAGAACGAACGCAGGTGGAACAATGCCGAGGCCCAGAGATACAACAGACTCGACACCACCAGATGCTTTGGCAACCGCTGAGAAGGCACCTGCCAACAAATAGATGAGGCACATCGTAACGACTTTGTTGTTACCCATGCCAGAAATGAAACGACCAATACTCTGTTCGACAGTATCGGTGTCCAAACGGTTTAGCCTCTTATCAAGCCAAATAGCCAGTAAAATTGGCGGGATGATAGCAACAGGAGCAGGCAACTGATAGAAGGCGAAATCAACGCCAGTCAAATGTAAATATATGCCAGTGCCCAAAAAAAGCAGGATAAACAATCCCAAAGGAGCTAGTGCCAGTGCACTGCCGCGGTCAGCGACTGAGGTCATTGGTGGAATTTGCTGTGACATGAAACATCCGCATCTAAGTGAAAACTGAGACGCGAATGTAACACATGAACATCAAGACATATAGACGTCCAAAATATTATTTTCGTGCGGTGAACTCATTTCGAGTAATTTCAGGGTTCTCGGTAATCGTCCAACCCTGTAGGTGTTGACCGATAATTTTGTTTAATGCGTCAATATGATTCTTGTCGTCGTTCAAACATTCAATGTATTCAAATCGTTTGCCGCCAGCTTCGAGAAAATAGTCGCGGTTCTCTTCCGCAATTTCTTCAATCGTTTCCAAGCAATCTGCGGAAAAGCCCGGGCAAACCACTTGAACACTTTCGACACCTTTGTCTGGCAAGCCTTGTAATGTTTTGTCCAAGTACGGTTGTAACCACTCTTCTTTGCCGAACCTCGACTGGAAACACGTCATGGCATCATCCTTCTCAAGCTCTAATGCTTCCATTAACAATCTAGACGTTTTGAAACAATGACACGCGTATGGATCGCCATTGTCCCAATAACGTTTGGGGATACCGTGATAGCTGAAGATCAATTTGTCGGCTTTACCATGCTGCTCCCAGTGAGCTCGAATCTTGTCGGCCAAAGCAGCAATGTATGCGGGCTCGTCGTGGTATTGATTGACAAACCTCAATTCGGGAAACCAACGGCGACCAGTGAATGAAGCGGCCAATGCATCAAATGTGGATGCCGTCGTGGTTGCTGAAAACTGAGGATACATAGGCAAAACCAATAATTTAGTAACCCCCTTGTCGATTAACGATTGAATTTGGCTGTCCATCGACGGGTTGCCATATCTCATCGCTAGCTCAACCTCGACTTGTTCAGAGTCGAATCGCTGTGCTACGGCATTTTTTATATTATTGCAATTCACCAGTAATGGCGAGCCGTCTTGAGTCCAAACCCCCTCATAAGCCTTTGCTGAACGAGAAGAACGGAATGGCAAAATAATGCCATTTAAGACCAAAAACCATACCGCTCTTGGCACTTCAACAACTCTGGGATCTGACAGAAACTGCTTCAGATATTTGTGCAATGCGCCTCGAGTGGGGGCTTCCGGCGTACCCAGGTTCACTAATAAAACACCAAGTTTTGCTTGGCGACCATGTTCAAAGTCACGGGTATTCTTATATTTCATGCATTACGGCTCAGTTAAAAAGTTTGATATACGACAAATTTAGGAAAATCGATTTTAGAGATTGCAAATTTTGTCGATAAATAAATCAAGACACTTAAATCATTGACATTTTATGCTGAAAGTCAGAGCTAATGATAGCCAAATAGAGACAAAAACTGCGACTCAAAAGAAAAATGACAACCCTTTGGTTATTTTTTTCTTACTGCTGCTCACGAGTGTGCTGTCGTTTGCCAGTTTTGCAACCAGCATTGATTATCCAATTTCGCAAGCCTCGATGCAGTACAACGACATTCAATACTTTGTTCGAGATAAGGAAATAAAGACGTTACAAGCTGGTGACATCGAGTTTCTCTCACTGCTGAAAGAACAGACCTCAGGCTTCGCCAAAGGCACAGCGATCATCGTCCCGGAGATCAATCAATCGATTCACAAGCAAGCCGCCGTCAGCGGAACATATGATAAGTTGACTGAGTTAGGCTGGAACACACTACTACTTACAATGCCTAGCGAGTCAGAGCCAGTTCACGGTGCAATGAGCGCGGTACCTGACTTGGCGACAACCGATACTGAGCAAGCTCCAGCAAATGCAACTCCAGAGCAAGCCGATACGGAGAGTCCAGACGACGAATCAACCGCCGCGGAAAACGCCGAACAAAATCCTATTAATATGGATGGAGTATCCCTAAACCTGAAGGCATTTCATCAGTTCGCCCATTACTCTGAGGCGAAATTAGACGAAGTATCCGAAGAGATTGCGTTGCGATTACAAGCGGCATTTGAACTCGCTGGCACTTATCCTGGCTTCTATTTAGTGATTTGCCAAGGCAAATCCTGTCACTGGTTGAGCGAATTGTTTAAATCGGAAGGTTTTCAAGCGCCTGATGCGATGATTATGCTTAGCGCGCACATGCCGGACGCGGAACAGAACGACCGTTTAGCAGTAAACATTGCCAAGACAGAGTACCCTGTTTTAGATCTGTATCAAGATCGCGATAACCCTTGGGTTCACCAGACGATTGGCGAACGCCGCATCATGGCTAGAAAAAATTACAAAACCAATTATCGTCAGCGCAAATTAAACTCACATTTCGACTTTCATGGTCAGGGTGACAGAGCGATCAAAGAGATCTATGGCTTCTTAACAGCTGTTGGTATGTAATCTCGTATTTAACAGCGCAACTCAAAATCTCGTTTATACTTATCTCATGACACCTGAGGTAAGTTATGTTATTGAAAGCAATCACACTCTTTTTGATTAGCCTATGTGCTTTGGTGCTATCAAGTGCCAAGGGCAATGAGTTGGTGATTTATAACGAACAGTTCCCGCCCTATAATTTTTTAAAAAATGAAGAGATTCAGGGCATCAACATCGATATTGTCAAACGCGCTTGTTTCCATGCCCAAATTTCCTGTCGCTTCGAAATCTACCCGTGGAATCGGGCCGTAAGCCTGACCAAAAGAAGACATAACGCCGGCCTTGTTTCAACGTCAAGAACCCCGTCCCGAGAAGAGCAGTTTTTGTGGGTTGGACCACTAGTTGCGAGTACAACCTGTTTTTATACTCTAGCGGAAAACCAGAGTGTGCAGATCAACAAAAACAGTGACCTTAAGAATTACACCATCAGCTTGCAGAGGGGCGATGTTTACGAGGACTTGTTAACAAGCTTCGGAATGTCAAAAACCACAAACTATGTCTATCACGCCAATAAATTTGACTATGTGAGTGCCTTTAGAGCGGGCAAACTCGATCTGTTTCTGGCGTCAGTAATCACCTTGCCGTCCCATCTCGAGCACTTATCAATGACTGTTGACGACGTAAGACCGGTCTATGCAATCGACAACCCCTCGCTGGGTGGTAACTATCTGGCATTGAACAAAAATGTTGGTCCAAATGTGGTTGAACGTTTGCAACGAGAAGTAAACAAGTTAATGCAGCCTACGGAATTGTTTCCGTTCAAAGCTCGCTACCTAGGGCATGGAGAAGAGACCCGGCTAGCATCCGATAGCCTCGAAAGTAAATGCCTGCCACAAGGAAGCTAAGCAACTACAAATTCCGCTCTTTTTTCACAATCTCATAAGCGTATTGAATATCCTGCGTCTTTCGTTTCGCTACTTCCATCATTTCTGGAGGCAGACCTTTGGCAACCAACTTATCTGGATGGTTCTGTGCCATCAGTCGCTTATAGGCACGTTTTATGTCCCGAGCGGAATCTCGTTGCGACACGCCAAGGATAGCGTAAGCATCGAGCAACTTATCATTGTTGCTTTGCTGCTCTGCGCGCTGACGTTTTTGCTCACCGTGACGATCGTATTTTTTATGCTGCTCGTATTTTTCCTGCTTGAAAGCCTGAAAGCGCATCTCCGCTTCCCACATGGCAATCATTTGATTTAAAACACGTTTATCAAATCCTAGTTGCTTCGCTATTTTCAACAGAACTTGGTATTCATCTGGCTCTAGTACAGAGTCGCTGTAGGCAGTTTGGATCTGTAATTCGACAAAAAACTGGGCCAAATCTCGCCGCCCTGAAAAATGGCGCTTAAAAAGATCAAGCTTCTTTTTCAGGGGAAAGCCGGGCAATTTTCCCTCACGAAACGCGTCTTTAGCCTCTTCCTTCTGGCGCTCATCCAAGCGCATTTCAGTCATTAGCTTGCTGGCGATTTCAATGTGCTCGGCGGTCACTCGCCCGGAAGACTTAGCGACGTATCCCATAACAGAAAACGTCGAATAGAAGAAAATGGCCTGTTTAGAGTCATCACTTTGCAACCAGTCGTCGACTTTTTGCCGAGCAGCCGTGCGTTTCAATGCATTGTCAAATAAATGGCCAACGTAGAGGCCAATCAAAGCTCCAACATAACGAAACAACAAGGTTCCAATGAGTAAACCCGCAATTTTTCCAACCACAAAACACCAAATAGATTAATAATTAAACAGACGCACAATATGTACAGAAAATACCGGTCAATTTACACTGCCTTCATGGTATAGCGCAAAAAAATCGGATAGAATTTTGAGGATAAAATAGGTGTCACAAGAGCACCTGCAGTCTATCTGTCTATTTTTTCTCTTCAATCGATTTATTAGAGGTCAATTTGAACTGTTTATCAAAACCAATTGCAGGTTTCGATGTAAAGCTGAAGCCATTAACTTTGCTTATTGCAAGTTCAGCTTTTATCAGTTCACCAAGTTATGCTGAGCTTATTGGAAGCTGCAGCGCAACTGACCAAACCGATGATCAGCGACGACAAATCATCGCCAACCTTCAGGAAAAGTATCCTAAGCTCAGTGACATTATCGTTGAAAGCGACCATGCCGAAATGGAACGTAATGTTTCGACTGAGTTCATCGGCAACGTCATAATTTTTCAGCAGCAGCAAATTGTTCAAGCCGACTATGCCGTTTACGACGAGACCAATTCAACGTTTGAAGCGAAAGGAAATGTTGACCTGTCTTCAAATGCAGCGACAGTCCGGGGCGAGTCAATATTTATTGACGACATTAACAAAGACTTCATTCTCCTCGACGCTGACTACCAATTTGGATTCAACGATGGCCGTGGCAAGGCCAAAGAATTCTCGATTGAGAACAACCAAAAATTAAAACTTGAAGAAGCCACATTTACAACATGTCCGGGTGAAAACCCGAGTTGGGTATTTGCGTCAAACAACATTTTCATCGATCAAGACAAAGGTTGGGGAGAGGCATGGAATACTGTCTTTAAAATAAAGGACGTCCCTATCGTATTTTTGCCGTATATTACGTTCCCAATCACCGATCAGCGTAAGTCCGGACTGCTGTTCCCTGAATTTGGCAACTCTAGTCGATACGGCGCATACTACGCTCAGCCAATTTACCTCAACCTAGACACCAATATGGATGCGACTATTACGCCAAAATACATGTCGGATAGAGGCTGGCTTTTACAAAACAATTTCCGCTATTTGACTGAGTCAAGCTACAACGTACTGCAACTGGAATATCTAAACGAAGACAAAAATCAGCCCGATTTAGGTGAGCGTTTTCTGGCATATTGGCAACACGAGTCTGATTGGGCTGAAAATTGGCACTTGCAGATTCAATGGACGGATTTAAGCGACGACAACTACATCAGCGAATTTAACAGCGACTACCATCATCAGGCTGATACTCACTTAAACAATTTTGTTCATTTACGTTATGCGACCGAGAATTTACAACTTAGTTTTCAATCTCAAGACATATATGAATTAGGGCCGCATTTACAAAGCTACAAAGTGCCAATCCAAATGCAAGCCGATTGGCGAGTGCAAGAGTTTGACAGTGGTTTCAATATTAACCTTATGAGTCAATACAGCCACTTCAGACAAAGTCAACGGGACATAACCGTAGCGAACCGCTTTCACTTTGAACCTAGCGTACAATATGAATATTATAGCCCTGGCTTTCAATTTGAAACGTCCGCGAGTTATCTATCGACTCATTACCGCCAAGAGTATTTGAACGATATCGAGACAAAAGAAATCGACAGAGGTTTGTTTAAGTACCGCTTATTGACGGGTTTAACCTTTGAAAAACTCGGTCGTTTTTTTGGCCAAGACGTTCGTCAAACTGTCGAACCTAAAATTCAATACGTGTATGTAGAGGAATCTCAACAAAGCGAGATTGGCTTATTTGACACGCAGCTATTAAAAGAAGACTATTACGCACTGTTTCGGGATACAGCATACTCTGGTCTCGATAGAATTGCGGCGATGAACCAAGCAACAATAGGTTTCTCTACCAGTATTTTTGACAATAAAAACGCAGAATTATTGCGCTTAGGGATTGGTCAAGTTCATCGCTTTGACGACAGCTTAGGATTCGATGGAACTAATCAACAAGAGACTGACTCTAAGCCGGCATTGGCTTTTGAATTCTTTGGCCAAATCTCGCAAAACTGGCAATTAGACGGTGGTTTTTTGTATAACCGCGACACTAAAGAAGTAGACACAGGCTTTGCCGCACTAGACTACTACCTTTCCGCGGACAAAAACATCCAGATTAACCACAGGTATGCCCGAGATTTAGCAGGAATAAAAATCAATCAAACTGGCTTTTTTGCCAGTTATAAAATCAACCCAAACTGGTCTGTCGCCGCGAGTTATCATTATGACTCAGAACGCGAAGTTAATCTGGACAGTTTAATAGGGTTTGAGTACCGAGCGTGCTGTTGGAGCATAAAAGTATCCGCCCAACGACAAGTTCGTTTAGATTTAAACAGTGATATTCCAATCGATAACTCTGACGTTGAGTATGAGAACAGCATTGGGATCAGCTTTAGTATTAATGGTTTAGGTGGCGAAGCAGGTGCTTCTGTAGCGAAGATGTTTAACGACAGTATTTTTGCATATCGCCGCCCTTACCTCATAACCAATTAACACGAGAAAGACCATGATTAAAAACGCATTAGCCACAGCTGGCCTACTTCTGGGCTTGTTTTCAGTGTCGGCACACAGCGCACCAAGAGAAATTGATCACGTCACGGTCGTCGTCAACGACGGCGTCATCTTAGAGGGTGAAATTCAAGCCATAGTGCAAGAAGTAAAACAACAAGCCGTCGTCAACGGTCAATCCTTGCCTTCTGATAAAGCTTTGCGTGCACAAGCTATCGATCGATTAATCCTCAGTAGCTTACAGCTGCAATTAGCACAACGAATGGGCATCATTATTAGTGACGCTCACTTAGACTCTGTGTTACAAAACATCGCACAAAATCAGAACCTAACTATTGAGCAATTGCGTCAGGCCATCGTAGGTGAAGGTCAAGATTACGAGCGCTACCGCGAAAAAGTCCGTGACGAAATCGCTATCAATGAAGTGACTAGAGCCAATGTTCAACGTCGCGTTAGTATCTCACCACAAGAGATCGCCACACTCGTTGATCTCATTGACCAACAAACGAGTAAAGAAGAATTTCACATAGGCCATATTCTGATTGCAATTGACAATAAGGCCACTCAATCTGAAGTTGATGCGCGCAAAGATGTTGCGGACAGAGTTATTGAACTCCTCAATGAGGGAAGCGACTTCAAGCGAATTGCAATCGCTTCATCTTCCGGTTCCAAAGCGCTTGAAGGCGGTGACTGGGGCTTTATGAGCATTAATGAGATGCCAACACTTTTCGCTGAATCAATGAAAGGCAAGAAAAAAGGTGACTTGATTGGTCCACTAAGAAGTGGCGCAGGCTTCCACATCGTAAAAGTTATGGATGTTAGAGGCAGAGAAACCGTTGAAGTTAAAGAAGTACTTTCTCGTCACATTTTATTGAAACCATCTATTATTCTTAGTGAACAGAAAGCACAAAACATGCTGAATCAATTTGTTGCAGACGTAAAAGCAGGTAAAGCAGACTTTGGCGAACTTGCAAAGGAGCACTCTGAAGATCCGGGCTCAGCGTTAAAAGGCGGAGAATTAGGTTGGTCTAATCCGGAAACCTATACCGCTAAATTCAAGGAAACATTAGCAACACTGGAAAAAGGCGAGTACTCAGCACCTTTCCGTTCACAATTCGGCTGGCACGTTGTGCAGTTGATGGACGAACGTTTAGCGGATACCACAGAACAAAACAAACAAGACAGAGCGTACCAAATTTTGTTTAAGCGTAAGTTCGACGAAGAGGTAGAATCTTGGACTCGTGAAATTCGTGAACAAGCATTTATTGATATCGTAGCGGAATAAACACAAACTAATGACACATAGAATCGCAATTACGCCAGGTGAACCTGCGGGAGTTGGTCCTGAATTAGTCGCGCAGATCGCGCAACAGGATTGGGATGCAGAGTTAGTCGTCATAGCTGACAAAGAGCTAATGCAATCCCGTGCGGAGCAATTGGGTTTGCCGCTCACTCTTGTGCCTTTTGATGCCGATGAACCCGCACGAAAGCACCAAAAGGGTCAAGTGAGCATATTGCATGAGCCCCTGGCTGAGCCAGCGATTGCCGGAGAGCTTAACGACAAGAATGGTCACTACGTGGTGAACACATTGACACTTGCCAGTCAAGGTAACATGGACGGTGTGTTTGATGCAGTGGTTACGGGGCCGGTACACAAAGGTATTATTAACCAAGCTGGTGTTCCTTTTAGTGGTCATACTGAGTTTTTTGCAAATCATTCAAATACGACAGATGTTGTCATGTTATTGGCGACCGAAGGACTTCGAGTAGCGCTTGTAACAACCCACATACCTTTGCAATACGTCTCCATTGCTATTACGCCAGATCGGTTGCAAAAAGTGACCAGCATTCTGCACAGCGAACTGCAGTCTAAATTTGGCATCGACCAACCTAAAATACTGGTGTGTGGCTTAAATCCACATGCTGGTGAAGGCGGTCATTTGGGCCGTGAAGAAATTGAAACGATTGAGCCTACCCTCGAAATTCTTCGTGGCCAAGGCATGAACTTAGTCGGTCCGTTGCCGGCCGATACCTTATTCCAGCCAAAGTATTTGGAAGGCACTGATGCGGTGTTGGCTATGTATCATGATCAAGGCCTACCTGTATTAAAATATAAAGGGTTTGGCAACGCAGTAAATATTACCTTGGGACTGCCGTATATTCGGACGTCTGTTGATCACGGTACTGCAACAGACTTAGCAGGCACAGGTCAGGCCGACAGCGGCAGTTTAGAAGTCGCCATTGGTCACGCAATCAAAATGGCAAAAGAACAGAAAACAAGATCTTAATTGATGAGCAAAAAATCCAGTAAAAAATATTTTGACCCTGCCAAAGGCATTCACCAAGGGCACAAAGCCAGAAAGCGCTTTGGTCAAAACTTCTTAACCGATGAAAACATCATTGAACGCATTGTTCGAGCCATAGCGCCAAAGCCAGGAGACAATATCGTAGAAATTGGACCAGGCCTTGGTGCGATTACCGAACCAGTGGCTGAGTTAACGGATTTACTCAATGTTGTCGAGCTTGACAAAGATCTCGCCGAGCGTTTACAGACCCACCCGTTTATCGGCAAAAAGCTAAACATTTTTCAAGCGGATGCAATGCAATTTGATTTTTCTCAAGTAACTCGAGAAGACAAACCACTCAAGGTATTTGGAAATCTTCCGTACAATATTTCGACGCCACTTTTATTTCATCTTTACGAGTTTTTAGACCAAATCGAAAATATGCACTTTATGTTGCAGAAGGAAGTGGTCAACCGTATGTGTGCGGCACCTAACTCGAAAGCGTACGGCCGCCTCAGTATTATGACTCAGTATTATTGCCGCACGGTTCCGGTCACCGATGTTCCACCAGGCTCATTTGTCCCGCCGCCTAAAGTTGACTCAGCGGTGATTCGATTAATCCCGAAAGATAAAGCGTCGCGTAGCCGTGCTAACCCAGCATCATTAAATCGCGTGTGTTTAGAAGCATTCAACCAACGTCGAAAGACGTTGAGAAACAGCTTACAAAACATCATGACTGCCGAGGACCTTGCAGAGTTGGGGATAGATGCTAGCTTAAGGGCAGAAAATCTCAGTCTTGATGAATTTGTTACTATTGCTAATTGGCTCGACGCGCAACAAGCAGCGGAGTAATCATGGATATTAGAATAGAAGTCGATACCCGCAATATTCCCGAACAAACCGATGCAAACAAGCAAAGGTATGTGTTTGCCTACACAGTTACGATCCACAACGCAGGGCAAGAACCTGCAACCTTGTTCAACCGTTACTGGCTAATTACTGATGCCAACGGCAAAAAAATTGAAGTTCAGGGCGCGGGTGTAGTTGGTGAACAACCGACCATAGATCCTGGTAAAAGTTACTCTTACACATCAGGCTGCGTTTTAGAAACCGAAGTTGGTACGATGGAAGGCTATTATCAGATGTCTGAATCAAACAGTGAATTGGAAAACGTGACTATCCCGGTATTCCGATTGGCCGTGCCAAACATCGTTCACTAGGATTTAGATTGTCGGACTATTTTATTGGTGACATCCAGGGCTGTTATACCGGTCTAAAACGCGCCCTTTCCTTAGTTGACTTTCAAAAAGGCAAAGACACCCTCTGGCTCACTGGCGATTTAGTTGCTCGCGGGCCAGATTCGCTCAAAACCCTCCGCTTTTTGTATAAAAACTCTGATTGTTGCCGCACCGTATTGGGCAATCACGATTTGCACTTTCTCGCAGTAGCGAACGGTATAAAAAAAGCCAACCCAAAAGACAAGTTAGAGCCGCTGTTAGCCAGCCCCAAACTGAGCAACTATATTGACTGGCTTAGAGCACAGCCTCTGGTGTTAGCGCTACCAGACAAATCAGGTTACATCAGTCACGCAGGTCTTCCCCCTCATTGGAAGCCAAAACTGGCAAAGACATGGGCAGCGAACGTCGAAACTCAATTGCAAAGCAAAGACTACGTTTCTTTCTTACCTTTGATGTACGGCAATAAACCTTCACTTTGGTTGGACGACCTGAGTGAACAAGACATGTTACGATATACCATCAGCGCCCTTACTCGAATGCGATATTGCTTCGACAGCGGTGAGTTGGATTTTGAATTTAAGTGTTCTCCCGATTCCTTGGAACACAAGGGTGCCACACACTTAAAACCTTGGTTTGAATTTAAACCTAAGCGCTTTACAAAAAATAAATGGATTTTTGGTCACTGGGCGTCATTGATGGGAACGACCAACAATGATCGAGTTATTGCCCTTGATACAGGATACGTTTGGGGCAATTCATTAACGATTTTAGATTGGAAGTCAGGCGAAAAATTGCAGGTTGAAGCAAAATAGTAACATTATTCCCCGGTCCCGGATAAATAAAGGCTCACAAGGCTGTACTATCCAGAATCTGATGTTAGTATTAAAATACCACTAATAATAATGACTTGCCTGCCGATAAACTAATTCGACTGATGGTCGGATTTTACGGTTTTATAGGAGCGGATATGAATTTAACTGTTGCGATGAGAGTAATAGGTGGTTTCGCAATCACCTGTGTCTTGTTATTGGTCCTTGGTGCGAGCACCTATACGGTACTTAACCGAATCTCCGGATCAACGCAAAGTGTAATCGACGTTTCAGTTCCTGCACTGGAAAACAGCTCGAAACTACAACAACAATTTTTAATGATGAGTAAAACTACTTTACTCGATTATTACGCAACTGATGAAGCCACCACCCAAGCTTCAGTTGCAGCGTTCAATGAACAAGCCACGGCATTTGAAGCAGACTTAAAGCTCCTGCGTCAAGTGGTTGCACATACACCAAGCTTATCCTCAAAAATTCCAAATGTATCTGACACATTCGATGCATTCAAAGCGACCTCGTATGAATTATTTGACTCAAAGAAGCGAACTCTGGAGTTGGCCGATGAGGTTGTAACCCAACTAGAAGAAACTGAGTTTGCCGCTGATGACGCAGCAACTTTCTTGTTGGATTTCATTGACCTAAACGCAGTGAGCGGCAGCAGCGACATCGCCCAAACCGTGTCTACCGTTGAGTCCGCTATGGTCAGTGTGATCAGTGCGATTACTGACATTGCAAAAGAAAATAAAAAGCAGAACGTCGAGACCATCATCAAAGAGTTGGGCTTTACCATCAATCGCATCAACGAGTCGATGGATAGCTTCAACAGCAAGATTGCAGGTAAGGATTACGAAGGCGTTGACGATATAACCGACCAGATTGCAACGGTTCGTGAGTTGTTAAACTCGCCTAACTCAGTCCAAAACACAAAGCTTGCGTGGCTAGACCAAATCGCCCGCACTGATACCCTACTTGCCGAAACCAACACGAAAATCGATGAAGGTTTAGCACAATTGGATAACTTGCAAGCGGCAGTGAAAAGCGAGCTGACTGAGTCCACAACCCACGTAACCGACAACGTTGGTACTGGCATCTTTACTTTGGTGACCGTTGTGCTTGTTTCACTACTTGCTTCAATTGGTATCGCCATCAACACAGTACTGAAAGTAACTCGTCCATTGGCTGAAGTTAATCGCATTCTTAACGTTGTTGCCACAGGTGACTTAACAACTAGCCTTGATGATTCAGGCAAAGACGAGTTCGGTGAACTGGCCAGAAACTGTAACAAGCTTATCGAAAGCTTGAGAGAGTTGATAAACGGTA
This sequence comes from Alteromonadaceae bacterium, assembly GCA_964229075.1. Taxonomy (GTDB): domain Bacteria; phylum Pseudomonadota; class Gammaproteobacteria; order Enterobacterales; family Alteromonadaceae; genus Psychrosphaera. The sequence goes on from CAXRBI010000076.1 coordinate 120,807, forward strand.
TCGTTAACCGCTCAAATCAGCTTGCCACTGCCTCTGAACAAACATCTATGGTTGTTAAAGAGTCTACCGTTGCTATCAACGACCAGCGGTCACAGGTAGAGCAAGCAGCAACAGCGACAACAGAAATGAGCAGTACATCATCTGCCGTTATGGAACGTGCTAACGAAGCCTTATCTGATATCAAACACGCAGATGAGGAAGCTGAACGCGTTAAGCAAATTTCGGATACTAACAAGCAAACTATCATCAGTTTAGCGGGTGAGATTGAGCAAGCGTCTGGTGTCATCAACGAAGTGAACCATCACAGTGCAGCGATCGGCGGTATTTTGGATGTTATTCGCGGTATCGCAGAACAAACCAACCTATTGGCATTGAACGCGGCAATCGAGGCAGCTCGAGCGGGTGAACAAGGCCGAGGCTTCGCAGTTGTAGCCGACGAAGTTCGCTCTCTTGCATCGAAGACCCAAGAGTCAACGCAAGAAATTCAAAACATGATTGAACAGCTGCAACGCGGTTCTAAATCTGCGGTAACGGTAATGACCAACTCCAAGCACCAAGCGGAGCTTTGTGTAGAGCAAACAGAACAGGCCGCAATCGCGTTGAATGGCATCACTGATTCAGTTCATCAAGCCAATGACATGAGTGAACAAATTGTGACAGCAGCAAATGAGCAGTATCAAGTAAGCAGTGAAATCAGTGAGCGACTTGAGTCCATCGTTGCAATTGCAGAACAAACAGCAGCAGGCGCTGAGCAAACAGACCAGTCGTCGCAAGAGGTGGCTAGATTGGCAGAAGAGTTACGTCAGTCAGTCGACCAATTCAGACTGTAGTAAGACAGAAACAAAAAAGCCGGCTTTCGCCGGCTTTTTTTATGTTTATTAATTAAAGCAAAGCTTCAATCTGTTTTTCCAATTTTTCTGGTTTGGTCATAGAGCCAAATCGAGCAACAACCTGACCTTCTTTATTCAACAGAAACTTAGTGAAGTTCCATTTAATTTTTTCCGTTCCCAGCACGCCTTTTTTATTGCGTTTCAAAAATTCAAATACAGGATGTGCGCTTGGACCATTAACATCAACTTTTTCAAACATTTGAAATGACACGCCATAGTTCAACTGACAAAACTCGGTAATCTCACTGGCACTGCCCTTCTCCTGCTCACCAAACTGATTACATGGAAAGCCAAGGATAACTAATCCTTTGTCTTTATATTTGTCGTGCAGCGCCTGCAAGCCTTCGTATTGATAGGTAAATCCACATTTGCTGGCGGTGTTAACCACTAATACCACTTTACCACGGTATGCCGAAAAGTCTGTTTCTTGTCCTTGGAGACTGTTGGCTGAAAAATCGTAAAACTCACTCATAAAACCCGATCCTATTTTTGTTTAACTTCAACTCGCAACAATCAATGCTCTGAAGGCATCTTAATGCAAGATAACACTGAAACACACGCACTTAAATTTGCTACAGGGCAATGGCCTATCGATATAGACTTTGCCTTATGAATCATGCAAGTTGGTAATACTTAGTGTATAACGAAACCGATCAAAAAAGCCCCCTAAAAAGGAGGCTAAAATACGACATTATGTGTCTTTTTGTTAACGACCGCAGGATTCTCGAACGATCAGGCTAGTTTTAATGAAAGTATTACTGACCGGTTCGCCTTTGATCATCTCAATAAGTTTATCTACCAGCAGTTTTCCTGCCGCCATGGTGTCTTGACGACACGTTGTCAGAGCCGGTGTCGTATAACGAGCCATAGGAATATCATCAAAGCCGACAATAGCAACATCTTCAGGGACACGTAAATTAGCATCTTTGAGCGCAGTGATAACGCCGGTTGCCAATAAATCACTGGCCACCACGATTGCGTCTAGCGGCAGCCCTTCACTAAGCAGCTTTTTGGTCGCTTCATAACCTTCTTCCGCAGTATTCACCGCATCGGCTTGTAATCCCGGGTCATAGTCGATGTCAGCGTCGGCCAAGGCCTGTGTGAACCCGTTAAAACGAGCCATAAACTCCGGTGCACTCTCATTTGAGGTGCCGACAAAGCCAAAGTGCTTGCGACCTAAATCAACGAGATGTTTTGTCGCCATTTGACCACCATGGAAGTTGTCGCAGCCAATCGATGTCGTTTCAACACTCTCAGTCGCGGCGCCCCAACGAACGAACGGCGTGTTGTGTTCAACCAATTCCTTTAACTTTGTTTCATAATCCAAGTAGTCACCGTAACCCAATAAGATGAGCCCATCGGCTTTATTGCTGTCTTTAAACACTGAATGCCAATCGGCGTTTAACTCTTGGAAAGACACCAATAAGTCGTACCCCATCAAGCCACATTCACGCGTGATGCTGCCTAACATAGACAGAAAAAATGGATTTACTAAAGAATCATCCGACGTCGGATCTTCAAACAGCAACAGTGCTAATGTTGTACTGGATTGCGAACGCAAACTACTGGCATTTTTGTCGACCGTGTAATTAAGTTCTTTCGCTATCTCTTGGATTTTTTTGCGCGTAGCCTCACTGACCAAAGGGCTATGCCTAAGGGCACGAGAAACCGTAGATTGGGATACTCCCGCTCGATATGCAATGTCAAAAGAGGTGGCTTTACCTTTCACAAATACTGACGTCCCGATGTTTAAGATAATTAATACTACTCTCTGAAAAAATGTCTGTAAAACATTATTTTTCCAGAATTTCAACAGCATAATGGACTTATGCATACGTATTCAAACAGTGGGCGATTGAGGGAATATTACAGAATAATGAAGTCGGTCATACTAGCTTTTTCAACGACCGACATCAATATTACCCTGTCATTTTATTCTTTTTCAAAGGTGAAATCTGCCCGCTGTTGAAGTCGCTCGACTAACTTGTGTTCAAACGCAAACGCTGGCGTTAAAAACCCGCATTTACCTTTGTGCTGATTAGACTCTAACAATAGCCATGCAACTTCACTGATCATTTTACAGGTCGAACCGTAGCCTGGATCACCTTGGCCTTTGACTCGAATGGCGAACTTTTGACCTTGAGCGGTTTGGCCATGCATTCTGACATTAAAGTAGCCATTATCAACGAGCTCGCGCTCAGGCCCCTCGCCCGGTTTCGGCAGAATGAATTTTTCCAGTAACCCTCGACTCCAACCATATGACGCCGCCAGTGCGAACATCCCCAATCCAAGGGTTAACCAAGTCGCTCGATACCAGCCCCTGATGCCTTTGCCCATGCACATTGCTTCGTCATACAAGAAGTCTTTACCCCATTGATACTCATTCAAGTAGTTAGTTCGATGGACGATTTTAGTGTTAATGCTAGCCATCACAAAGGGGGCGAGATACGTGCCAGACTCTGGATCTTTCTTGACACTTCTGACATTCGGCTGAAACGGCAATTCAACAGGTTTGTTTTTCAGTAGCGCATACGGCGTTTTAAATGATTTCGCTAACTGCGGATTTTCTTTTATCGATTTAATCGCATTCACCATACTTGCGATGGTACCACCACTAACTCCGCCTTTACTGGCCCGGAATTGATATCGAATTTGCTGTAAGTATTCACCGAAATCTTGTTTTGCTTGTTGCTGCATCCAGAAAACACCTAAGTCCGATGGAATACTGTCAAAGCCGCAACAATTGATAATCCGGGCACCGGTCGTATTGGCCAAGTTTTCATATTTATGCAGCATCTGTGCAATCCACTGGGGCTCTCCGGTCAGGTCGCAATAGTCCTTCCCCTGCTCGCAACAGGCTTTAACTAGAGTTTCTCCATAGAGCGCATAAGGGCCTACCGTTGAGATTACCACCTTGGTACTGGCCACTAACCCAGCTATGAATGTTTCGTCTTTCGCATCACCGACCAAGATGGGTACATCTGGAGAGTGTAAACTTCGTTTTAACTGTTCCAATTTATCCTTTGAGCGGCCGGCAAATGCGATAGACACCCCCTGGTCTTTTCCATACGTATTCAAAAGACGCTCTGCCACCAACTGGCCGACAAAACTTGTCGCACCCCAAATTACAATGTCATAGTTCACGTTAATTTCTCACTCTGAGAACGAAAATAAATAATAATCAAATGAACGACTAAGGTTCATAATCTACTTAAACAAACAATAACAATAAAAATGAGGACACACTAGTGACTGGTCAGACATCGAGTGAAACTTCGCAAAATCAACGGGAAAATCTTCCATTTATTATCATTATTAGCCTAGTAGCAACGCTCGGAGGTTTTCTCTTCGGATTTGACAGTGGCGTCATTAACGGCACAGTTGATGGTTTGAAACAGGCGTTTAATGCCGACGACATTGGCACCGGCTTTAATGTAGCCTCAATGTTATTGGGCTGCGCTGTTGGCGCTTTTTTTGCGGGTCGCTTAGCCGACCAATTTGGTAGAAAGACGTTACTACAAGTCGCCGCCATTTGTTTCATCGTTTCAGCTTGGGGCTCAGGCATTGCAGGCAGTTCGTTGGAGTTTATTGTTTATCGAATTTTAGGAGGCGTGGCAGTTGGGGCTGCCTCAGTGATGGCGCCTGCTTACATCAGCGAAGTGGCACCCGCTCGATTTCGCGGCGCCCTCGCAACCGCTCAACAGGTCGCGATTATTCTCGGTTTGTTCACCGCTTTCTTGAGTAACTATTTTTTAGCAGTCAGCGCGGGCAGCTCGACTGAGCCGCTATGGGCTGGTTTCGAAGCGTGGCGCTGGATGTTCTGGATCGAGCTTGCGCCAGCACTGCTGTTTTTTGTTGCCCTGTTTTTTATCCCTGAAAGCCCGCGTTTCTTGGTCTTCTCCGGGCGTGAACAAACCGCTTTGAAGACATTAACCAAACTCTACGGCGAAGATAATGCCAAAGCGAAACACCAACAAATAGTCGACTCTTTGGCTGCCGATCACAAACCCAGTATGAAAGATTTGCTCAATACTGAGAACAAAATCAAACCACTGGTGTGGGTTGGTATTGGTTTGGCGACGTTTCAACAGCTCGTTGGCATTAACGTTGTGTTCTATTATGGAGCTGTATTGTGGCAAGCGGTAGGATTCTCAGAGGCAGACGCACTGTTGATTAATGTCCTCAGCGCGGGATTATCCATCGCCGCCTGCGTCATTACGATTTTCTTGATTGATAAAGTAGGTCGTAAACCTTTCTTGTTTTGGGGCTCGGTGGGTATGGCCATCTCGCTAGCAGCAATGGTTTTCGCATTTATCAGTGGTGAGCTCACCAATCAAGGCGAATTGCAGCTTAGCGACAACATGGGTGCGCTAGCCCTGATTGCTGCCAACGCATACGTGTTTTTCTTTAACATGTCCTGGGGGCCAGTGATGTGGGTCATGCTGAGTGAGATGTTTCCAAATCAAATGCGTGGCTCAGGTTTAGCGGTGAGTGGCCTTGCTCAATGGGGCTCTAACTTTGCTATCACTATGACCTTCCCTATTCTGCTGGCCGTCATAGGTTTGGCTGGCGCTTACAGCTTCTACGCCATTTGTGCTGGCTTATCGATTTGGTTTGTTTATAAATACGTTCACGAAACCAAGGGGCTGGAACTGGAAGAAATGCGGGCCTAACTGTTTTTTTGACAGAATTCCGAATATTAGTTTGACGTAATATTAGTCCTTTAGGATACTCAAAGTAGGTCTTCTAAAGGACACTTACATTGCGCAGTATACTTTTTGTCGTTGCCCTGTTGTTTGCGTATTCCGCATCCGCAAAACAAACCCTTAATATGGTGGTTGGATTCCACAAGCCGCCTTACGTGTTTGAAAAGCGGAATCGAGGATACGAATTGGAGCTGCTGCAGGCGGCTGCCAATGAGCTCGGTTATGATCTTGAGTTCATATTTGTCCCATTTGGCCGCTCCGCGAAAATGTTCGACAAAACCGACGTCGATGGCATTTTGACGGTCAACCCGTCTCTGATCAAAGATACTGAAAAGCTTACGATTCCTTATATCACTTATCGCAATGTAGCCATCAGTTTCAACGCCAAACAGTTAGCAATTAACACCGTAACGGATCTCAAGCACCATACCATCGCCGCCTTTCAAAATTCACAAAAAATCCTTGGTAGGGACTATGCTCAAGCCACTACCAACGCTAGATATTTTACGGAAGTACCAGATCAAGGGCGACAAGTACAACTGCTGTTAAATGGCAAAGTGCAAGTGCTAGTCATTGATATCAATATTTTTAAACATTTCTTAAAAGTGCTCAGTAGCCGTTCAATAACGGAGTTTAAAATTCACCGAATCTTCCCTCCCACAGACTACAGTTTGGCGTTGAGGAAAGCAGCACAGCGCGAAGCATTTAATCAGATTTTTCGTGAGTTAAAATCAAAGCCGTTTTATGCGGATTTACAAGCCAAATACGATGTCAGCGAACAGAAATTAGCGAGCAACTGAGTGACTGAACACTTATTCATATATGGCACTTTAGCGCCGGGGCGAGACAATGCTTGGGTAATGGAGACGATTGACGGTCATTGGCAATCGGCGACAACCAAAGGCTTTCTGAAAACCTTGGGATGGGGGGCTGACCTTGGATTTCCGGGGTTAACCCCAGATCCTAATGGCGAGCAAGTGAGTGGTTGGTTGTTTAGCTCAAGTCAGTTACAACATCATTGGCAGGGACTCGATGAGTTTGAAGGCGAACAGTACCAAAGGGTTTTGATTAATGTGACGCTTGAAAACGGTAAGACCGCGCAAGCTTTTGTCTACTCCATTGTTGAAACGTCAAACCAATTGAACGGATAAAATGGCCGATTAAATCGGCCTTTTTTAATATGTAACTAACTACACTCCGTTCGGGAATCGTTTTTCCAAAACGATGTCAGATTGACGGATCTGCTGGAATGCCTTGCCATATTCAAGCAGTAACCTTACACCTTCATCCAAGCGTCTTAATACAAACTCTTTTTCGGCAATGTACTCACCTTGTTCAGAAATCGTCGCACCTACACGGTCAATGACGGTATTCACCGGAATGTAATTGATGTAGCTGTTTTTGTATGCGCTGCTGCGCATTTCAGGGATTGGATAACGACCACCGGTTCCAGCCGATACCGTCACTAGATACGCCGGCTTATGACGGAACACACCGCCAAACAAGAAGAATAAGTTTTTAACCGCAGGAGGCGCCATACCGTGCCACTCTGGAATTACAAAGACAAACGCATCGGCTTGCTCTAACGCGGCCTTAGAATCCGCTAGCGACGCCAAATCGGTATTTTCATCCCACATTGGTAGATTCAGTTCTGCAAGATCAAAAATTTCGGTTTCGACACTGCCATCTACGCTATTTATGTGATTTTTCAGAAACGTCGAAACATCTTTCGACTTTGATGCTGCGCGGGTACTGCCTGAGATTATTGAAATGTTCATTACGATACTCTTTGTTATTTTTTTTCGATTTTAACGAAAGAAACAACAGAAACAAGCAAAGTAAATTTTCATGATTCAAAGAAAAACGCCCGATAGTCATCGGGCGTTTACGGACCAATTAGGCCCTTCCAGGGAAGTGGTGGTTTATGCCGTCGCTTTTGCTTCTTCTGCCGGCTGGCCGGCATCTTCTTTTACAAATAGAACAGAAATTGCGCCTAACACCATACAAACACCTGCTAGCATGATGATTGCGATGGCATTGTTATTAAACACGCTACCTAAAATCATACCTGCAACAAGACCGGAAACGATTTGTGGTGCGGCGATAGTGAAATTGAAAATTCCCATATAGACCCCAGTTTTGTTGGCTGGTAAAGCGCCGGCAAGGATGGCGTAAGGCATCGCTAGAATCGCGGCCCAGGCGATACCTACGCCAACCATGGACAGAACAATGCCAACGGCACCTTGACTCACCGTTACTTGGGTAATCAAGAGATCCACGTGAACCAACGAGGTGTCTTGGAATAAGTACATGCTTAAGTAACCTAAACCACCCGCCAGCAAGGATAAGGAGTACACCAAACGACGGCCAAAACTGTCGGCCAATTTGGTCAATACAAGAGCGAACAAGACCGAGAAAATTGATTGCGCCGCGTACAAAATACCGACCCAGTCACCAGCAGCCCCTTTCGCCTGGGCGATCTCGGCTGGCATTGGATTGGCCGCAAGATAAGCGGAATCAAACCATTTAACATCCACTCCCCAAACGTGCTGAGTCAGTGCTGCAGGCAAGTACGTCCACATGATGAACAAAGCGAACCAAGAGAAAAACTGAACAATAGCAAGCTGTTTCATAATTTCAGGAGAGTCTTTCAACAGCTGCCAGAAGCCAGCAAAGCGCTCAGACATAGGTTTCTTCTCAGCTTGTTCTTTTGCAACCTTCTCAGAGTCCATACCTTTATAGGCATAGTATTGTTCAGGTGGGTACTCCTTAGTACGGAAGACCGTCCAAAGTACAGAACCAAGCAAGATTGTGGCACCAATATAGAACGCCCAAACCACTGAAGGCGCGACTGTTCCAGCTTCTGAAACGTTGTCTAAACCCACTACATTGGTTAGTACAAAAGGTAAAATCGAGCCAACAACTGCACCGATGTTAATCAGCAGAGTTTGCACAGAGTAACCTAAATTTCGTTGCTCAGGCGGAACCATATCCGACACCAATGAACGAAAGGGTTGGAATGTGACGTTAAACGCCGCGTCTTTAATTGCGAAAATCAGCAAACCAAACAACATAGGTGGTAAGAAGGCGACGACCATGGAAGCATTCGGCAATAGTGCCATTGCCATCGCGGCAACTATTGCACCGCCAAGAATAAACGGCAATCGACGGCCCATTTTATTCCAAGTGACGTCAGAAGCAGCACCTACGATTGGCTGAACCAACAAGCCCATGATTGGCGCAGCCAACCAGAATAAAGATAACGAAGATAGATCAGCACCCAAATCGGTTAAGATTCGGCTGACATTACCATTTTGCAGTGCAAAGCCAATTTGAACTCCAAGGAATCCAAAACTGACATTCCAAACCTGCCAAAAAGAAAGTTTAGGCTGATTCATAAGTAGTCCTGTTGTGAAGATTGCCTATTGATAGACGAAATAAATTCACCCAATCGCGGCTATTTTTAATTACGACTTAGGAGACTATCGCGGTTTTCGCATGGACGACAGACTTTTACATACGTATTCACCCTAATATCAACACTTTGTGACCAGCCCTTGCGACCAACAAATTAATTTCAGTCAATATTTTGTTAATTATTTAAATTCTCTAACGATTCGTAAACTGTATAATTTGCGACTAAAATTATTCAGCAGATCCTAGTGTTAGGGGCAACCATAGATGCAAGAGTTTCACATCGCCATAATCGACGATGAGCCGGATCTTCATTCCGCAATTAAGTTAAGTTTAAAGAACGAGGTGATTTTGGGTCACCAGCTTATCTTCCACTCTGCATCCTCAGCAAAAGAGGGCGTCGCCCTACTGACGTCAAATTCAAACATTGCATTGGTGTTGCTCGATATGGTGATGGAAACCGACACCGCAGGTTTCGATTTTCTCAATCAGTTAAATCAACTGCGACGAGAACACCAACCGCAAGTGGTGTTGCTGTCAGGACAAGCTGCAGATCCACAGATTACCAGTTCACTTGAAATCAACGCTTACTTGACCAAGGCAGAGTTAACCACGCATAAACTGAAAGCAGTGCTCACCACTTGTCTACGAAGCTTCTGCACAATAAATAAGCTCAAAGGGCTGACTCAGGAATTAAGCGCCAGTCAGCAAAATCAAAACCAAACCATTAACCTTTTAAAAGAGACCGAAAACCTCGCTCAAGTTGCTGGCTGGACTTTGAACTTAGAGCAGCGCTGTGTGCAATTCACTGATGGTGCGGAAGCCATTTTGGCGAGTTGTTTCGACAAACATACAAAGAACGCTCGCCAGAAGTTGCAAGAGTATATTATTGAAGCCTTCGAACTCAGTGAAATAGCAAATGAAGATGTGATTGACGTCCAAGTCGAAACCGAGAATCGAAGCTATCTGCGCATTCGCGCGGAAAAAGACCAAAGTTTTGCGGATACGGAACTTTTATACGGCGCCGTGCAAAACGTCACCAGTTATATGGATTTGCTGCAAAAGCAAGCGAATGCCACCTCGTTTTTAACTAACACATTAAACTCACTTTCGGACGCACTCGTGGTTATCGACAGTGATGGCTACATTATTTCGGCTAACCCGGCGACGCTGTCGCTGTTCGATTATGCAGAAGAAGAGCTGCTCGGCAGTAAGGTCGAGGTACTCATGCCCGAACCTTATGCTTCAAGGCATAAACATTACCTAAATAATCACCTCAGAAACGCCGGTAAAACAGTGTTTGGCCAGAGTCGCCCTCTTCCAGCAAAACGTAAAGACGGCTCGACGTTTCCAATGGAGTTAACCCTTACCGAATTTAGCAATTCGAATGGCAAGCGCTTCATTGGAGTAATGCGAGACATGACACAACAACGTGTCAACGAAAAGAAAATCTACGACCTTGCATACAAAGACAAGGTGACCGGGTTGCCTAACCTGGCGAAGTTTTTTGAAGCTATTGAGCTGGAAGTTGAACGAACCTTACCGCTCGGTGTGGCTGTGCCTTTGATGTTAGTCGACATTTCAGGTTTCTATCGAATTAACCAGGCATATGGTCACGACATCGGCGATCAACTGTTGATTCTCTTATCGGATAGAATTCAATGGCAATTGCCTGACAACGCCATCTTGTATCGCTCTGAAGGCACCGATTTCATTATCCACTACAAAGGCAATGAAACCGACCATGAGGGATTAAAACTCCAGTTGAAAGAACTGAGTGAACGTGTATTCAGTGCCGTCGCAGAAGAGATCTATATCAGCTATGGCACTCATAAACTTTCAGCAAATATTGGTATTTCAATTCAAAACGCCGAGCATTTAGATGCCGCAAAAATCATTCACCAACTGGAAATTGCCGCGCACAAATCCAAGGGTTTTGGGCGCAACCAAAGCTTTTTCTATGACAATACGCTTGAGCGTGAATACGCCCGAACCTTTGTCCTTGAACAAGAATTATCAAAGGCAATTGAACGGAATGAGCTCAGCCTGTTATTGCAACCGCAATACAATAAACGTCACGTCATGGTTTGCTCGGAAGCCTTGCTGAGGTGGAACAACGAAAAATTGGGATTCATTTCACCAGCGGAGTTTATCCCAGTAGCGGAAGAAAGCGGATTAATCGTAAATATCGGTCGCTGGGTGTTCAACCAAGCGTGTAAGTATATTGCCCAAAGTCATCAAGCGGGTTACGCCACTAACATTGCAGTTAATGTCAGTGCGAAAGAGATTCTACAAGCCGATTTTGTGAATTTCGTGTTGGGCGCAATTACCAGTCACGAAGTGCCAGCGAGCAGTATTACGATTGAAATTACCGAGAGCACCTTGGCCACCGACATTGAACAAGTGATTGAAAATATGAAGTTATTGTCGGGTTGGGGGATACGTTTCTCAATCGACGATTTTGGCACCGGCTATTCATCTCTGAGCTATCTGCAGCGCCTACCTTTGGATGAGCTGAAAATTGATAAAGCCTTTATCGATGACATTGTCAGCGTCGACTGCCATGTCCCTATCGTTGACACCATTATTACCATGGCAAAATCACTGAAGCTGCATTTGGTCGCCGAAGGCGTTGAGCATGAGTACCAAAGAGAATATCTCAATCGAACCGGCAGCCTATTGATTCAAGGCTACCTTTATTCGAAACCTTTGCCGTATGACGATTGGCTGGCACTACTAGCCACCAGCCGCTTGCCACAGAAACGCCATGCAATGGCCTAGCTTTAAGCTACTTAAAACTGAGTCCCAATGATGCAAGTTTGTGGCAGCGCTGTTGAATTAAGTTAGCTTCTTGTTCGACCAACTCCGCTTGTTGCAGATTGCTGTTTGACGCATCGCTGATGTTAATAATGTTGCGGCTAATCTCTTGAGAGACCGAGCTTTGTTGCTCTGCAGCGGTCGAAATCTGCATCGCCAAATCGGAAATGTCTGTGATGGCTGCATAAACTTCATCAACAATACTCTGCGTTTCTTTGGTTTCTTGCACACAGGAATCCGCCGACTCTTTACCCTGTGCCATTACCTCTGACCACGACAATAAGGTATTTTGAATCTCGTTGATGGATTTGTGGATCTGCTCAGTCGCCCCGTGTGTTCTGCTGGAAAGTGCCCTGACTTCGTCGGCTACCACTGAGAATCCACGTCCATGTTCACCAGCTCTAGCGGCTTCAATGGCAGCGTTCAGTGCCAATAAGTTGGTTTGATCGGCGATTCCTTGAATTTCTTGCATGATTTCCCCGATGCGCTCCGCCTCTACCGCCAACTCATTGGCAGAAGACGCACTCTTGGCAACCTCTTCCGCTAACGCGTCGACTTGTGCCATCGTGTGACTCATTGCCTCAGTGGCTCTCTGACAATTATGGTGCGCGCCTTTTACTTTGCTATTGGTTTCGACTGTGTTGGTAGCGACTTCATCTATTGTTGACACCATCTCCTCGACGGCAGAGGCCACTTGGTGTAACTCATGAGTTTCTTGTTCGACTCCCATTTTGGCGTGAGAAGCTGCTTGTTGCATGCGTTCAGCACCAGACTCCATTTCACGAGTCGAATCTACAACTCTGCCTAATATGGTTCTGGTTTTACCCTCTCCCAATTTCAACTGGTAATCAGCGACATCGAGTAGTTGTTTACCGGAATATACGTAACGACTGGCACTGTCGTTTTTGGCTTTCAACGTGTTTAGGAAACTTGGTGTGGAGATCAATTCTTGACGGTATAAAACGAAAGGTAAGGCCAACAGTCCAAGTGCGAACCAATTAGATACAAACGTTGCTGCGAATACGCCGAGCCCTGCGGCAGCAAAACCAATGTGGCGAGTTGGCAATTGATCGAGCTTATTCTCCAATGCCGCACCACGGTTTATCTTTTGATAAATTGCTTCCGCTTTGCGTTTTGTTTGTTCATCCAATTTGACACGGACTGATTGATAACCAACGAGTTTTCCATGTTCAAAGATAGGTGTGACGTAGGCATCAACCCAATAGTAGCGACCGTCTTTACAACGATTCTTCACGGCGCCGCGCCAGTTTTTGCCTTCTTTTAAGTGTTCCCACAAATCCGCAAACGCGGCTTTTGGCATGTCAGGATGGCGGACAATATTGTGATTCTTGCCTAGCAGTTCATCAGGCTCAAAACCCGCAACTCGACAGAAAACGTCGTTGGCGTAGGTTATTACGCCGCGTAAATCCGTGGTTGAAACCAGCTCTTCATGTTGTTCAAATGTGATTTCCTCATCGATAACAGATTGGTTCCTTCTGCCCATATCTCTTCCTCTCTCGTCAAAACCCGAAACGCCTACCCGCCATAAGCAAATATAGTTGTTATTTATAACAAATCAGAAACATTTTGAATTTAGAGAAACTTAGCTAGATTTGATGCACATCATAAAAACCACAAAAAAAGGCTCAATCAAGAGCCTTTTGTTGTTTAAAGAGAGTGTGTTTTGTCACATATTGAACTCAAGGATCACTGACTGCAGCGGCGCCAATTGCAGTTTCACCTTGCCCCCAGTGCTCTGATTTTCTAATACGTACGCCTGATTGGTTAACACATCTGACAACGCAATATCATTTTCTATGCCCAACAAGGAGAGCACGTCGGTTGGCACAGACAAGTTATACTCTGACGTTTGGCTGTTCGAAAAGTTACTGGCAACAATCACGGCTTTACCGCCACCGTGGCGCACAAATGCCATTTGCTGAGCGTTATAACCGGAGGCGACAGTGCGGTTATGTTTGTGCAGGTCGATGTACTCACCCGCAATCGCCGGATTACTGACCGAGAAATTAAGCACTTGCTTGTAATAGTCGCGCAGTGCTTTTTCTTCTTTCGTTAGTGCGCCGCCATCAAACGCGCCACCGTTCATCCAACGTTGGTGTGCTGGTACGCCAGCATAGTCAAAAATTGTGGTGCGACTGGCGGTACCAAATCCCATGTTTTCACTGCCGTCTTCACCGACCTCTTGGCCAAAATACACCATAGTCGGTGAAGTACTGATTAATGCAGAAACTACCAATGCCGGTTTGCCCACGTTCATATCTCCGGCGAACTCTGGACTGGCAACTCGTTGCTCATCATGGTTATCTAAAAAGTGCAATAAGTGATGTTCGATGTCGCTGAATTGTTGCTGAATATCCACCAAACGATCGGTCTCTCCGCGGCCTTGCATGACAGGTTTAATGGTGTCGTAAAAGTCGACTTTATCGTAAAGATAGTCCATCTTGCCTTTCAATATATAATCGCGATAGATGCTCGGGTTATAGATTTCAGCCAACAAAAACGCGTCGCTGTTTTTGGTTTTTATCGCTGAATTCAAAAAGCTCCAAAACTCTACTGGGACCATTTCAGACATATCGAATCTAAATCCATCAACGCCTTTATCAAGCCAATACAGTGCGATATCTCTAAACTTGTACCAACTCGAAGGAATCGTATCCGCGTCGATTTGACTCAGCCAAAATGCATGATGTTCTTGATAACTTTTGTTTTCATACCCTGCAGGCAATGTCGGAAAATCGAAACTGCCATCTGGTTTGACGCCATAATTAACCTTGACCGTTTCATACCAATCGTTGGCATTGGGTTGTGCCGCCCGAGCGCCATTTCCCGTCCACTTCGCTGGGGTTTCAACAAATTTACCATCGGCTAAAGGATGCGATTCGCCACCGAGAGGCTGGTAGCCATTTTGTGCTTCTGGCACTTTGAAAGACTCACCTACCACGTAATAAAAATCATTATCGCGACGATACTCAACAGAGGTATCATCATTTACGCCAAAATCTTCTACGCCGTCTGGCTTAGCCAACGATTGATAATTTCGTGCAATATGGTTTGGCACTATGTCGATGAGCACTTTCATGTCGTGTTTGTGGGTCCGCTCTATCAATGCCTCAAACTCTTCTAATCGACGAGAGACATCAACCGCCAAATCTGGATTAACGCTGTAATAGTCTTTTACCGCGTAAGGCGAACCCGCTCGGCCTTTGACAACATCTGGATCGTCGGCACTGATGCCATAGTCGCTGTAGTCTGCGATGACGGCATGATGAGGGACACCCGTGTACCAAACGTGCGTCACTCCTAACTCTTTAATACCAGACAAGGCTTTGTCATCGATGTCATTGAACTTACCAACGCCGTTTTCTTCCAGTGTTCCCCAAGGTTTGTTGGTGGTATTTTTATTGCCAAAGAGACGAGTGAAAATTTGATACACGACGGCTTTTTGCTTGAGTTCAACTTCGGCAACGTTTTGAGATTGCATCGGTTCTGTTTCAAGCTTTGGTGAACAGGCTGTCATCAGTGCTGCACTCCCAGCCAGGGCACATGTGAGAAAGGATAATCGCATAAGTTTAGTCGAGAAATTTAGCTTCATAATTTACTTCTTGATGGTTAATTCCGTTTTCTGCCCTTTCCAAGGCATCTCAATGATCAGTTGTTGTAATAGCGGGTCATAGCTAACTTGTTCCGCCTTCAGCGCGGTTTCGTTTAGCGAAACTTGGGCATTTGGGTAAGGCCAATGATGAACGACCAATTTGATCTCTCGCTGCCGTGGTGCGCCTCTAAACCCTTCGCCAGCAGCATCTTTGCTCATGCTGAATTGAATTTTCTCTGCACTCGCCTTGGCATCAAACAACAGTCGCTCGAATGCGCCGGTTGCCATCGAATCCGCACTTAGGCCATCGTCGTCGTAGACCGCTTGTTGACTTTCGCTTACGGCTGATGAATAGAAGTAATCCAGCTGTAAGGTGCGCGTTGTGTATTTGTCTAAAGTATCAAACGCTTTTGTCGTTGGAATGATTGCGCCAGCTTTGACAAGTACCGGAATCACTTGCAAATCCAATGGATACTGGATCACCTGGCCACCCTGCCACGATTGGTTAGAAAAATAGTCAAACCATTCTCCCGACGGCAACGCCACATCGATAGATTTCAGATTAGGATCTGTCACTGGCTTGACCAAAAAGCTGTCGCCCCAATAATACTGATCTTTGATTCCCAACGGCGATTCGCCGTCGAAAAACATCGGACGCATCAGTGGCATGCCGCTTTGGCTGTTTTCATAAGCCATAGTGTAAAGATAAGGGGTCAAACGATAACGCAACTTGATATATTCACGCACGATATCCAAAGTTTCTCGGTCATGAAACACAGGTTCTGGTGCGATGGCGTCTTGGGCGTGAGGGCGATAAATTGGCTGAAACACGCCAAATTGCAACCAGCGAATGTACATCTCCTTATCAAACGATTCGCCACCTGCAAAACCGCCTAAATCCGAGTGGGTATACGCCATGCCCATCAGGCCCATTTGTAACGTTAACTCGACTTGTGGTTTTAACCCGCCCCAAGAGCGCGATACGTCACCAGTCCAAGGGATCATGCCAAATCGTTGTGAACCGGCAAATCCAGCGCGCATAATAATCAATGGCCGAGTATTTGGCTGCAACTCTCGCAATGCACCGTCCACCAGTGCAGCCCACTGATGGCCGTAGGCGTTGTGGATTTCGTCGCCGGTGGCAAGCATTCCCTCTGCCAT
>CAXRBI010000077.1:0-26198 GCA_964229075.1 Alteromonadaceae bacterium
GATCTCTGGCTTATCGTGATTAACCTGTTCGATTTTTAACAGCGCAAAATAACGCTCAGAGTCTTTTGGCGGTCGAATCAAACCAGAGATTGAATCACCGGTACGCAAATTAAAACGACGAATTTGGCTCGGTGAAACGTAAATGTCATCTGGGCCGGCTAAATAAGAAGAGTCTGCTGAGCGAAGGAATCCAAAGCCGTCTTGCAAAATCTCTAAAACGCCATCGCCATAAATGGACTCGCCACTTTTCGCGTGTTTCTTCAAGATTGAGAAAATGATGTCTTGCTTACGCAGACGGGCCATATTTTCCAAGCCCATAGATTCAGCTAACTGCACCAATTCGCTGATAGGCTTATTCTTTAATTCACGTAAATGCATAAAGGATGTCTTGTATGTTGATATGAAGTTTTTGAAGTTGTTGATTAATGATCAGAACGTGCAGGTATGCACTAACTGTTAGATAAGTTAGCAGTAATTTTAAACATCGTAAAGCTCAACAGGCGGCGAATTCCGTTAATTTTTCATTTTTTTTCCGATCTTGGAAAAATCACCAACAAAAGCTGTACTCATTGACTCAAAGGCCGCTCATTAAAGGCATAATTAATAACGAATAGAGGTCGACCCCAGTGTCTAAATTGGGTAGAGTCGAGTTAAAGTAATTATTCTATTCTTACTCAACCGCATGACGGTTTCGAGGTAAATCGCTGGCAGCGTTTAAACAATTTTCGACCTAGGCACTCTTGGTCAAAGTGTTCCATTAGTTGTTTCGCTTTTTACCGAAGGCTTGGCTCAATGAAAGGACAAAAAACCATGGTCACCCAAAGCTCAGATTGGCAACGCGCAGTCATCAAAGTCGGTAGCGCTTTGATTGCCCCCGATGGCAAACATGTCAGCGGCCAATATGTGCTTCCCATTGCTAAGTTTATTAATGAAGTAACTGCGCAGGGTAAAGAAGTTGTATTAGTCTCTTCCGGCTCGGTAGCCGCCGGGCGCGGTTCAATAACCAGCAACGAGCTGGGCACTACCATTGCCGAAAAACAAGCGATGGCCGCGGTTGGACAAGCAAAAATGATGGAAAATTGGCAACGTTTTTTCGATTTTCCGTGCGCTCAACTACTTATCACTCACGGTGATCTCAAAGACCGCAAACGGTATGTAAACATCAAGAATACCGTGCGCGAATTACTTGCCAACAAAGTCCTGCCGATCATTAATGAAAACGACACCGTCGCCACCGAAGAATTAAAAGTGGGTGATAACGACAACTTGGCCGCGCTCGTCGCCCTTGTATGCGAAGCCGACGCCCTGTTCATTTGCTCAGATATAGATGGCTTGTACGACGCGGATCCCAATTCAAATCCAGACGCAAACCTGATCCACGAAGTAGAGGCAATAACACCTGCAATTTATCAGTTAGCGGGTGGCACGACGAACAAAATTGCCACGGGAGGGATGAAAACCAAACTGCAGGCGGCGGAGAAAACCACCAGCAACGGCATTCATACTTTCATTATTAATGGCAAAAAATCCGACGTTTTTGACGCTATCATTAGAAAGCAGACATTTGGCACTTGGTTTAAACCTCTTGAGCTTAAGGACAATGCCAAAAAACAATGGCTCAAACACACCTTACAAGCGGCTGGCACGATTGTTATCGATAACGGTGCGCAGCAAGCGCTTTCGGGCTCTGGAGCATCACTATTGGCTAAAGGGGTTACCGGCGTCAGCGGCGAATTTATTCGCGGTGAAGCGGTTGATATTGTTGTCGATAGTAAAGTCATCGCGAGAGGTTTAAGCCAATATTCCAGCTCGGAGTTGTCTTTGTTACTTGGCAAAGAAAGTAGCGACTTTGAAGCCATTTTAGGTTTCAAACACAAAAATGAAATCATCCACCGGGATGACCTTGTTTTATTTTAAAGGAAACATTCATGACATTTTCAATACAAGCTATGGCGAGAGCAGCAAAAACCGCATCGGTTCAACTCGCTAATACCGACACCCTTACTAAAAATAAGGTGTTGTTTGAAATCGCTGAAAATCTTCGTGCCAATGTTCCCCCCATCGTTGAAGCCAATAAACTTGATTTAGCAGCGGCCAAAGACAATGGCCTCTCCGACGCTATGATTGATCGCTTAATGTTAGACTCTGATCGCATTGAGAATATTGCTCAAGCAGTCGAGCACATCGCTAGCCTTGCCGATCCTGTTGGTATGATCACCAACAACGATGTTCGCCCGAACGGATTGAAGATTGCGAAACAGCGTATTCCGCTCGGTGTGATTGCAATGGTCTATGAATCTAGACCCAACGTTACCGTAGATGCCGCAGTGTTGTGTTTTAAAGCGGGCAACTCGGTCGTGCTTCGCGGCGGCAAAGAGGCGCTCAATAGCAATAAAGCCCTTGCTCAATGTATTCATCAAGCCCTAGAGAATAACGGACTCGCCAAAGATGTCGTGTCCCTGGTGCCAGATCCAGATCGCGAAATCATGAACGAAATGCTGACACTATCTGAGTCTATTGACTTAGTGATTCCTCGTGGTGGCGAAGGGCTGATTCGATTTGTTACTAAAAACTCGCAAATACCTGTAATTCAACACTTTAAAGGCGTCTGTCATTTGTACGTTGATAAACACGCCGATCTGAACAAAGCATTACCTATTTTGTTGAATGGCAAAGTCCAGCGACCTGGGGTATGCAACTCACTGGAAACGCTTGTTGTTCATCAGGACGTCGCTGAAGCATTCTTACCGATGGCCGCTACCGAATTCGCAAAGAGTGACGTTAAAGTGCATGCTTGTCAGCAGAGTATTGGCTACTTTGCAAACGCAGATGAAGCAACAGACCTAGATTACGATGCTGAGTACTTAGCACTTGAAATTGCAGTTAAGGTAGTGAAAAACTTTGAGCAGGCGGTAGAGCACATCCAAAGATTCAGCTCAGGACATACCGAAGTGATTGTTTCTCAAAATATCAGTGCGACACAAGAGTTTGTGCGCCGAATAAATTCTGCTGTTGTTATGGTCAATGCATCTTCTCGCTTCTCGGATGGTGGAGAGTTAGGGCTAGGCGCAGAGATTGGTATTTCTACCAGTAAACTCCACGCCTATGGACCAATGGGGCTTGAGTCTCTAACAACAGAAAAGTTTGTTGTTACAGGTAACGGTCAAATCCGCGGTTAGGATAATTCAAGTTGGCTTAATCGATATTGTAGCTTTTGCTCAGCCACATAGCTCACTACCTTTAAGCCAACACCGTAAAACAGAGTCAGTAAGGCGACTGATAGTGCTGGGCCTATCACTTGGGCAAAGTCATCGGGAGCAATGTTACTGCTCATCGCTACTGCGGCCATAATTGAACTAAAGACCCCCATCAACAAAGCCGTATTTCCCAGTACTTTAAAGCTAAGTTGAGACGCCTTAATATCACTTGGTTCAGCTTCCGCATCGTCATTAAACAGCAAGCCAATTCCTGAAGTCAGGTGCTTTGGCGACGTGACGGCCATCGCAAAAAACACGGAAGGTATGACAGTCAACATTAAGCTTGGAACATCAATGTAAGCCGAAATCTCGATACCAAAAACCATCCCCATTAATGAGATGGCAACGAACACAATTAAACTCAATAAAAACATAATAACTCCTCTTTGCGCTCTCCATAAAAAGCGCCAACTCGTGGTTAAAGCTTGACGAACGTACCATTGTTTCGCGTAACTTAAGTTTTGACTTGCAAGTAATTGAAACTCTTCATCTAGATCACCCAGAATGGGTTCTTTCAAGTTATTGGGTAAAGCCCACACTAAAAGCTTTTGATAGAAAGTCGGGGGCTGTACTACTGACACAGTTGTACCTCCGACAACGCGACATCTCGCCACATCCTATCGATGGCCGACTTTGATTGATTAAGTGCACGTTTGCCTTCGCCACTGACTTGGAAATACTTTTTCGCTCGTCCGCCTCGTTCCGCACTTGATTCACCCAGTTGACTGGTCAATAAACCTTTCTTTTCGAGCCTTTCCAAAGTCGTGTACAAGGCACCAATACTTACGTCACGAGATATCTCATCTGCCAATAACTGGCGGATACGTGCGCCATAGGCGAACTGATTTAGTTTTAAAATGGCGAGTAACACAAACTGTTCAAACTCGCCTAGATACTTTTGCTTCGACATTGGTTTTCACTACAAAGTAGAACAATATAAAACTACAATGTAGTATAAATAAAGATATGTCAAATTTAGTTGAAAAACCCTGAACTGGTTAGACCAAAATTTGACTTTGCGTCCCCCCTGCAATATTTTATTTCTTGAATATTTATAGGGACTTGGGCGTTTGACCGACTGTTTTATTTATCAAATAACTCGTCAGTATGAAGTCTGGGAAAAGGGATCATTTATGTTACGTAACACATTCAAATTATTGTCGATTTCAACGCTCGGCATCTTGCTTGCTGGCTGTAAAGTCGGGGCACCACTAAATCAAAGTGTGATGATGTCTCACAAACCCACCGTCAATCAATCTGCGAAACGCGTTTCCGTTCACGCCGGCATCAGCGCGTATCACAATAATATGCTCATCGTTGACGGCATGAGAACAGAAGCACATAACGATGACCAACTCATTGTCGATAGGCAGACGGACATCGAGTTTATGAACATGTACAGCGTCTACGGCTTAAACCTCAGAATTTTGGATAACATGGAATTCATCTTGGAAGGCAAAGATTACGGTGGCAAAGGCAGCATAAAATACCAACTTCCCAGTGACAATATGTTTGATGGCAACTTCGTTCACGCCGTTGTCGTCGGGTTTGAGCGCTTACAGAACAGCGGCACTCACGTTAACGAGTATCTTGGTGAGCTCGCAGACACCTCCGACTTTGCCCAGCAAGATTTAAAATTCAAGAACGAAGTAACAGCCTATGAGTTTGCCTATGTTGCCGGTTATAAAGTCACCGACTCCGTACTTGTGTATGGCGGCCCTTTCTACCAGTCTGCAAATATAAAAGGCTATCAAGAAGCAGAAAAGACTGAGTTCACTAGTGACAGTCCAATATTAAATAATGACGGCGTTTTCAATCTAGACTTTGTCACAAAGACAAAAGGGATTAATTTGGGCGTTTCAAGCGGTCTCACTGAGCAATGGGTATTTAGCTTAGAGTTTCAGGGTTATGAAATGGACATTTTAGATGAACAGCAGTCCGACCGAAAACTCACGTTCAAGGTCGAATACCAATTCGATTAGCCTAAACGAGCCAATAAAGCGGATCATGATTTGCTTGATCCGCCCTATTTTGCATATTCCTCGACTTATCTCTAAATACCCACTTTCAACAAAAAAATCGCCAAACAAACCCATTTAAGTTTGCGAGCAGGTGTCAACCGCAAGTGCTCCGACCGCCGAGAATCAAATTTTGGGGCGGCTCACACCCCCGATAGTTCTATTTTTCTAACTTTTCCATTGCGCAGAGTTACGTCACTCTGGTCAAAAAACTTGCACTATTCTAAATTAACGATTAAATTCAAATGATAATAATTATTATTAACAAGGATGTGTTATGTCTATGAATTTCCGATATATTCTTTTGGCATTTTTGTCAGTCATCGTTACTGGCTGTGTCTCGCCCGGCTCCACAGTGCCTGTTGCTCCAGTTCACCTTGCCACGCCGCATGCGGTCGACCCAGAAATTAAAAGTAAAGAACGGACAGTAACTTTTGGCGTTGAGTTTGTCAGTGATAATCGCTTCAAGCTCACAACGAACGCTTTTGGTGAGCAAACCTATTCCGATAATCACGTTGTTTTCGCCGAGCCAGAGGAAGGTAACGAAATCGTTTACAGTACTATGACAGCCAAATATACCTTGAGCGTCAATGTCTTAGAAAACATTGAGTTTCACGCAGAAACTCAGCCAGGCGGTGGAAGATTTGGCGCTCTGGTGCAGATTGGCGATCCAGAAAATCTTACTCAAGGTGTTTTTGTTAATGTTGGTAAATATACCGCTGATAACGCTTTTTTATCTGCAGGCGAGTCTTCAAACAATACGTTTATTGAACTTGGTTACATGATGAGCGTGCAGTGGAGTGAAGGCAAAAGGATGTATGGCGGCCCCGTTATCTCCGCCCAAAAATTGCGAGGGACACTTCGAAACGCCAGTGGTTCACCCACCCGTTATACCAACTTTGATGAGGTCTCTTATGGTGTCGGTGTTGCTGTGACAAAAGAATGGGTGTTTTTCGATCATTTCATTCTTACTGTCAATTCGCATTTTGGATACGTTCAATCCCTTGGCGAATGGCTCGATAACCGCAACATTGGGTTGGGCGCAGAATACAGATTTTAGACCTCCAATGATCCTTTAAATAACACCAAACTCATTTAGCAAAGCCAAGTTTTTTCTTGGCTTTTTATTTTCCTAATATTTTTTGAATTTTTTTTACCCCACTTTTTTAGCCCCCTCGTTTTATTACTGAAGTGAGATTCAGCGCTGAGGTTGCTTCCTAATTCCAAGGAGCAAAATATGAATACATCACAACTAGAAACACCCAGTTTGATCCAAAGCACAGGTAAAGCTATTGGTTTCACGGTCATGGGCGCGGTATCGGCATTTTCCATCTTTGTCATCATGAGCAAATTGGCGGAAAACCAAAACACATATGTAGAGCCCCAAACGACCTTGATTACACCGGAATTGGGGGCAGTCAAAGAAGATTCGGATACGGCAAAGATAGAAAAGAAACTTCCGGATCCGCCAAAACCGTCTGAGCGCCCCGAACAACCGCCAAAACAGGTGGCGAACAACGACAACATTTTGGATGGTATGCGTTTAGGTCCTATCGAAGTTGAAGGCCCAAATATTGGTATTCCGGGACCAACACTTGGCGGATTGTCTGAGGGAACTGCAACAGCTATCGTCCGGGTTGAGCCGAGATACCCAGTAAAGGCGGCAAGAGATGGGGTAGAAGGTTGGGTTAGCCTGTCTTTCTCGGTCGACGAAGTGGGTAGAGTTACCAACGTGAAGGTAATCGAGGCTCAACCTAGACACTATTTTGAAAAAGAGGCCAGAAAAGCGCTAAAAAAATGGCGCTATAAGCCAAGAATCGAAAATGGTCAGGCGGTAGCACAACATAACCAGACCATTTTACTTGAATTTAATATGAGCGGCAGTTAAGTTTCAGATCATAGTTGGCCCCTTCGGGGGCCAGTGCAGTTAAGGATATGAATGAGTTTTACATTAAGTGTCAAAAGTTGGCTGAGATTTACTGAGTCTAATGAAAGCCTTATGCTCAAATATGGCATGACCAGCGAATCAAAGTACTTACAAATATTAGTTTCGAGGCTAGGAGACGACTTGTATCACTTTCTCCTGAGTCAGAGCGATCCAGATGTTGCCGCCGACATTTGTCAGGCCACCTGGGAAAAGGTGATTAATAATCGTCGTTCCTATAGCGAGACCGGGACGTTCAAAAGTTGGATTTTTAAGATTGCTCGATTCACTCTAATTGATGAACTAAGACGTCTGCAACGTTGGCAATTTGTTGAACTGGAAGAGCAAGCAGACAGTGCTGATTCAATGAGTAAAGTCATTGCGAATAACCAGCTCCAACTTCAGTTTGATGAAGCTTTGGCGAAATTACCATTTCTTCAAAGAGAGGCTTTTATTCTGCAGCAAGAGGGATTGCGATTACGCGAGATTGCGATCATAACTGCGACAGAGATGGAAACCGTCAAAAGTCGATTAAGATACGCTAAAACCAATTTGAAACACCTTCTTCAACTTCACGGAGAGGGAGAGTAACTATGACAGACAAACATTCAGAGCAAGTTCTACAAGACTTGTACAAACAGCACAAAAAAACAGTGTCTATGCCATCGAGCGTGCGCGATAACATAGTTCATCATGCCAAGAGTAAAAAGCCCTCAATGTGGCGCTGGTTTAATTGGCAATCCGGTTTTGCCGTTTTTGCGGTGGTCACTCTTTATGGGTTCGTCAAAAACAACCCTCAGTACAATGAACGCCCCAGCTACTCAGTTAGCCAAACCATTAATGAACAGAACCAGAATGTGTTCTATCACGATGTGAAGTTAATTAATGTGGACCAACGCAAACGCGCAGTGGAGATCAACAAGAATGCCCATTACGACGCATTTTTGGCATCATTACAGCAACTCAAAAACCGAAAAAATTTGGCCGGAACCGTCATTGCCGACAACAACAAGTTAGCTATTGAAGTCTGTGACATTGGCGTGATCCATGTTTCTGAGCAGATAATGAAGCAACTGGGGTTACGACAACCAATCAGCAGCTATGATTTGGGCCAGCCCATTATGTTAGTGGTTGATAACCGCGGCATCATAACCAATATAGTGCGCGGAGGCAGTACGCAAGCTTGCAGCTAGATAAAGTGCATGTTGGCCAACAGATAACGTTAGGCCAACATGCCACTGTCAAAATGAATCCCTAACCCCGCGGTAAACAACCAGCACCCCCACAAACTGTGCTCCAAAGCCACCAGCAAGGTCGATCGCGAATGCAAATAGGTGTAGGCGAATACCAATCCTGCGATAAATGAACCAAGCACCGCAATCCAATTGGCGAACATCAAATGCGCTAAAGCAAAACAAAATGCGCTCAACCAAGCTCTTAAGTTTTTACTTTTAAATACCTTTTTGTAGCGATGAAACAGGTAAGTTCGAAAGATAATCTCTTGCGGCCAGGCAGATAAAAGTGGATACAGAATCAATAGTGCCAGCCACATCAAGGTTTCATTTTGGGGCAAAGAAAACAGCCACTGAGGCGTGAGCCACCAACTGAGAAAGGTTATCGATATTGCAGCGACGGCAAAAGTTTTGAGCACTGAAGGAAGAAACTCGTTTAATTTTTCTATATTCCAAAGCCGAAAACGTTTGAACCTCGGGTCGGTGATTAACGACATCAGACACCAAACCAAGAAAGTCACCAGACACAACAATAAGTAAGGCGCGATATCATGCCTAAGAAAGTAAAACAAAATCGGAATCGCAACAAAAAGCACAATAAACTCAAGCAACAAAACAGGCTTTAAATGCGCTTTCGGAATCTTGTACATAAACGTCTTCCACTACTCATCAAAGTTTATCTTAAGCCTATGTCAAATAGTCGGAACTGCGAGTAAATGGCTTGCAACAAACAAGCACAAACGGCTGAAAATTAAGGTTTTGTGTCAACGCTTTGGTAAAAATTACAGTGCGCGGCTACGAGGTGGTTTTGTTTAATTGGCTTTGCGGCAAGGTATCAAAAAAAGGGGAGCCAAGGCTCCCCATTTATAGTCATATAATTGTCATATTATCTGAGCGTGACAAATTCCTCTGCCGAAGTTGGGTGAATAGCAACACAGGCGTCGAAGTCAGCTTTGGTTGCGCCCATCTTAATGGCAACACCAAATCCTTGTAGGATTTCGTCCATTCCGAATCCTATACCGTGAATGCCAACTACTTTTTCATTGTCGCCAGCACAGATCAACTTCATTTTGGTCATTTGGCGGTGCTGGGTTACCGCGGTGTACATCGCCGCAAAGCTAGAGTTGTAGACTTTTACATTGCCTTCACCATAAGTCTCAACCGCTTGCTCTTCGGTTAAACCCATAGTGCCGATTGGTGGATGGCTGAAGACAACGGTTGGAACCATGTCGTAATCCATCACAACGTCAGTCATACCATTGAACAGTCGCTCAGCCAGGATACGGCCGGCTTTGACAGCTACCGGCGTAAGTTCAACTTTGCCCAGGATGTCGCCCAACGCATAAATGCCTTTTACATTTGTTTCATGATGTTCATTAACTGGAACGTAGCCACGTTCATCGGTCTTTACACCCGCTGCTTCTAAGTTAATTTTGTCGGTTGACGGTGTACGGCCAATTGCCCAGATGACACAATCAGTCTCTACCGCTTGACCATTTTCGAAGTGCAGAAGCAATGACCCATCCTGCTGTTTCTCTAATTTAGCAGGCGTGCTATGAGTTAGCAGTTCAATCTTTTCTTGCGCGAGGAACTCAACCACGCTCTCAGACAACATGGCATCAAAGTTTCTAAGTGGCGCGTGTTTACGAACCGCCAATTTAGTCTCTGTACCAAGGCTCTGTAATACACCAGCCAACTCAACAGCGATATAACCAGCGCCAACCACAACAGTACGCTTTGGCTGCTCAGTCAAAGCAAAAAAGCCGTCAGAGTCGATACCGTATTCGGCCCCTTCGATTTCCGGCCAAGTCGGACGACCACCCGTTGCAATGGTAATGTGATCAGCGGTGTAAGTCTCATCATCCACTTCAATCGTTTTAGCGTCAACGAACTTGGCAAAACCGTTAATAACTGTAACACCATTGTTAGCTAACACTCGATCGTAGGAGCCGTGGATACGACCAATATATGCTTCTCGACTTTCAACCAGTTTCGACCATTCAAACTTATTGACGGTCACATCAAAACCGTAATCTGGGCTGTATTTGTGAATCGCTTCTGCAACTTGGGCTCCGAACCACATGGCTTTTTTCGGAACACACCCCACATTTACGCAGGTTCCGCCCATAGCTTTTGCTTCAACAAGGGCAACTTTAGCACCACGCATCGCTGCTCGGTTGGCGGACGCAATGCCACCACTACCACCACCAATGGCGATATAATCGAAATGATTGCTCATAAACTTTTTCCGTAACTAAACTTGGCTTAAGAATATGGTTTAAAAGCCATAAACCCAAATAGAAAAATTAGATTTTACCAATCGCTTTTTTTCAGACCTATTAGTTAACCGGTTTTAGCCAACAAATATTTCACTAGTGCTTCATATTCTTGCATCGAGGTGATGCTCTTGATATTCGGCGTGTAGATGTTGTTTATCACTAGAGTAGGCACTGCGATGTACCCTTGCTCTCGGATTTTCTGAACTGCTTTGGCCATTTGTTTCGCTTGGCCCTTTGCGGCAAAACTGTTGAACGCTTTGTTAAACTGTTTTGAGTCAATACCGGCTTTAGCAAATAGAGACTCA
This sequence comes from Alteromonadaceae bacterium, assembly GCA_964229075.1. Classification (GTDB taxonomy): domain Bacteria; phylum Pseudomonadota; class Gammaproteobacteria; order Enterobacterales; family Alteromonadaceae; genus Psychrosphaera. The sequence continues at coordinate 11,016 of CAXRBI010000077.1, forward strand.
ACGTCGGCACGAGTAAACGTGTTCTGGCGTTTCACATGAATCTGATTAAACACCTCTTTTACGTACGCCTGTTCAACTTTGAGTAACTTGGCCGCTGCTAAAGCTTGAGTCAATCTCTCTTCACTGGCAATGTCTCGTCCAGGCATACCCGTCACATGCACTTTTGATATCTGCTGTGATTCTGGCAAAAATGAAGTGATGTGCTTCATAAACGGTTCTTGCCGATAACATGCGGGACAATAAAAAGAAAAATATTCTGTGATAGTGGGCGAAGCACTCACTTCCCCGGTCACTTGGTAATAATGTTTGCCTTCGACAAACTCCTTGGCGACGCTTGAAAAGGACAACAAAACCGCCAATACCGCCAACGATTTCCAAATACGTAACATCATTTTTGCTCCTTGTTTATTTCACAGTTAGGCTAATTGCGCAGATAAAAGTTCCATGAAATTAATAATATGGCAAGTTCTCGACTTGTAATGTGCTGACATAGATACTATTTACAATTGAATAATGCATTTACGGACCTCTTCAATTTATGAATACATCATCCAATCCGCTACTGACTGATTTTGATTTACCCCCATTTGACTCGATTAAGCCTGAACATATCAAGCCTGCAATTGAAATTTTGATCGAGCGCTCAAAAGCCGCTGTTGATCAAGCTGCAAACGCAGAAGTCAGTTGGAACAACTTAGTATTAGCGATTGATGCAGTAGACGACAAGCTGTCAAAGGCTTGGTCTCCTGTTTCTCACATGAACTCGGTGTTGAGTTCCGATGAATTGCGTGAAGCTTATGAATCTTGTCTACCACTTTTGAGTGAATATGGTACTTGGGTTGGCCAACACAAAGGTCTGTTTGAAGCGTATAAAACACTGTCTGAATCAGCGGAATTTGCCACCCTGAGCAATTCTCAGAAAAAAGTTATTACCAATGCATTACGCGACTTTAAATTGTCGGGTATTGATTTGAGCGAAGATAAACAGAAGCGTTATGGCGAAATACAAGCGCGAATGTCTGAGTTAAGCTCAACCTTTTCAAATAACGTTTTAGACGCAACGAATGCTTGGCAAAAAGTGATTACTGACGAAAAGGAGCTTGCCGGTTTACCCGAGTCTGCGATCGCTGCAGCTAAGCAGATGGCTGAACTAAAAGAGTTGGACGGTTGGCTATTTACGCTCGATTTTCCGAGCTATCTACCGGTAATGACATACAGCGAAAACGCGGGTTTGCGCGAAGAAATGTATACCGCATTTGTCACTCGCGCTTCTGACCAAGGGCCAAGCGCAGGACAATTCGACAATTCGGCGATCATGGATGAACTGCTGACATTAAGGCACGAACTGGCGCAAATGCTCGACTTCGATACCTATGCAGATAGCTCCTTAGCCACAAAGATGGCCAATGATGTAGAACAAGTTTTGGGCTTTCTCAATCAACTTGCAGAAAAGTCTCACCCCCAAGCATTGCGGGAAGTTGAAGAGCTGCGAACATTTGCCCAATCTGAATATCAAGTCACTGATTTAAACCCATGGGATTACGGCTTCTATGGTGAAAAACTGAAACAAGCAAAATATGCAATTTCCGATGAAGAGTTAAGACCTTATTTCCCTGAGGACAGAGTCTTGAGTGGTTTGTTTACAACCGTTAACAAGCTGTTTGGCATTACCATTTCCGAACAAAAAGAAGGCATCAAAACTTGGCACAAAGACGTCCGGTACTTCGATATTCACGACGCAGATAAACAGTACCGAGGCAGTTTCTATCTTGATCTTTATGCCCGCGAGAAAAAACGTGGTGGTGCATGGATGGACGTGTGCCGCACCAGAATGCGCGACGCGCAAGGTAATTTGCAAAACCCAATAGCGTATTTGACCTGTAACTTTAATCAACCTATCGGCGACCAGCCGGCACTGTTCACCCACGACGAAGTCGTCACCCTATTCCATGAATTTGGCCACGGTATTCACCATATGCTCACCCAAGTTGAAGAAGCGGCGGTGTCTGGAATAAGCGGTGTTGCATGGGATGCCGTAGAGTTACCGAGTCAGTTCCTGGAGAATTGGTGCTGGGAGGAACAAGCTTTGGCGTTTATTTCAGGCCACTTCGAAACCAGTGACCCACTTCCTAAAGACATGCTCGACAAAATGATGGCTGCGAAGAATTTTCAATCGGCAATGATGATGGTCAGACAATTGGAGTTTAGCTTGTTCGATTTTCGTATCCACTCTGAATTCAAAACCGAAGGCTTCAGCATTCAATCAGTGCTAGACCAAGTTAGAGAGCAAGTTTCGGTGATCACAGCCCCTGCGTTCAACCGTTTCCAACACAGCTTTGGCCACATTTTTGCTGGCGGCTATGCGGCAGGTTATTACAGCTATAAATGGGCTGAAGTCTTATCTGCAGATGCTTTCAGTAAGTTCGAAGAAGACGGTATTTTCAACCAAGAAACCGGCCAGTCGTTTTTAAACAACATTTTAGAAAGAGGTGGAAGCGCGGAACCGATGGAATTGTTTACCGCATTCCGAGGCCGTGAGCCCAACATTGATGCCTTGTTGCGCCACAGTGGCATATCTGCATAAAACGGCGAAATATAGATGACAGATTTAACTAAGCTCGAACCATTTGACACCATTTTGCAGCGCGCCAGCGAACGAAAAGGCAGTGAAGCATTAGTATTGGAGATGGCTGGGGATGCCCCTAGCCAATCGCTGCTAGCGAACATTCCAGATGACCGTTATTTAGCCGCTTTTACCAAGCAAATATTCCAAAGTGGGTTTGTTTGGCGGGTAGTTGAACAGAAGTGGCCAGATTTTGAAGAGGTGTTTTTTGGATTTGATATCGAAAAAATGCTGATGATGCCCGATGAGTTGTGGGAAAAGAAATGCCAAGATCCGCGCATTATTCGTAACGCTACTAAAGTCATGACCATCAAACAAAACGCGCAAATGATTTATGAGGTTGCCGCCGAACACATCAGCTTCGGTAAGTTTATCAGTGAATGGCCAAGCTACAACATCATTGAACTTTGGGCTTACTTAAAAAAACATGGTGCCAGGCTGGGTGGCAACACCGGGCCATACGCGTTGAGGTTTTTGGGCAAGGATACCTTCTTAAATAGCCAAGATAATGAAGCATATTTTAGAGCTCGAGGTATTGTTGAAGGCGGCATCAACAGCAAGAAAAACCAAAAGGCAATGCAAGCCTGTTTTAACCATTGGTACGAAAAAAACGACTATAGCTATAAACAATTGAGTCGCATTTTATCCATGAGCGTTGGCGATAACTACATGGGCATACCAAGTGAGTGAACAAACACTAACATTTTGCGGTTGGCGCCAAGCGCCAATTGAAATTATTGAACTTGCTGAAAGTTTTGGCTGGCAAATGTCAAAACATTCGCCAACTCAAGGCACAATGTATGTAAATTTTGAGGATGATCGTCTTGCCCTCACCACAGATGGAAAAACGAATATTTTTGTCGATTTTGCAGAGGGCGCCAATGCCCACAGGCAAAAATTTGGTGGTGGCAAAGGGCAAGCCATAGCGAAAGCTGCAGGCTTGAACAAAGGCGCTACGCCAAGCGTCTTAGATGCAACAGCAGGCATGGGCAAAGATGCGTTTGTACTAGCGTCGTTGGGGTGTCGTGTTCATATGGTAGAGCGACAACCACCAATTTACGCTCTGTTAGTTGACGGCTTTCGACGTGCCAAAGCGAGCGACAGTTTACCTTGGTTTGAGGAACGAATGAGCCTAGAGCACAACAGTGCTCACAGCGCCATTGAGAATAATATTGCCAATCAACAGGTATTTGATGTCGTCTATCTCGATCCAATGTTCCCTCACCGAGAAAAATCCGCTAAAGTAAAGAAAGACATGGCTATCTTTCAGACTTTTGTTGGATTCGACGAAGATGCTGACAGTTTACTACCACTTGCTTATCAATTAGCGAGCAAACGGGTCGTGGTGAAACGCCCGGACTATGCGCCTTTTCTAAATGAGCAGAAGCCCAACAGCCAAATAACAACAAAAAAGAATCGATTCGATTTATACGTTAAGGCCGCTATGGTCTAGCGAATTAAGATGCGGGAGTCATCAAAATGATTGAAGTAAACGACAAGTTACCAAGTGCGCAGTTTCAATACTTTAAAGACGGAGAAATGGTCACTTCGACGACCGAGGACTTGTTTGCGGGCAAAAAAGTCGTCCTATTTGCAGTGCCTGGTGCTTTTACCCCGACGTGTTCGAACAGTCACTTACCTGGCTATGTCGTAAAATTTGATGAGTTGAAGAGTAAAGGCGTAGATGAAGTCATTTGCCTTTCAGTTAACGATGCTTTTGTTATGGATGCATGGGGTAAAGCAAACAACGCTGAAAACCTGATCATGCTTGCAGACGGCGCGGCTGAATTCACTTCAGCGATAGGGTTAGAGGCCGAGACCGGTATATTTGGCGGAGTCAGATCTCGCCGGTATGCGCTTATCGCAGATGACGGTGTCGTGACTTTACTCAATGTTGAAGCGCCAAAAGAGTTTCAAGTCAGTGACGCTGACACTATTTTAGCAGCGCTATAAAAAAGCCCTTTCGGGCTTTTTTATTCTTTGTAGGTCGCAGGGCTCACTTGATTGAATACGACGGTACCATCGTAGAATTTTCGCCAGCTCGACTCAGCGACTGACTGCCGATAATCCACTGCCCACATTGAGTATCCAGACCATGGTAATGGGCTGGACAGATTTAGGAAGTGTTGATCAAATTTCCCTTGCTCAGACATACCGTATTCGATTGAATTGCTCTCGAGCGCTGAAACTGACGCGACTTGCATATCGATAAAGTTAATATAACTACCACTCAATCCAGTGAAATGCAGCATGTAATATTGGTTTCCAAACGTTTTAGATAAATACTCCCCAGCATTTACACCTTGATAACCTTTTTTCATTAAGTGCACGGAATGCGCCCATACAACCATTCGGTCTTGTGGGTATTGACTGGCCCACCAAGCAACGTTGCGACCCATTTCGTAGCTTCTTTGGTCTTGCTCACCCCATTGCCTTTTGGCTTGAGCAACGAGCCCTAAGACTATGCGCTGCCAAAACCCATTTCCACTTCGGTCAAAGCTACTAGCCATAGCCCCTAAGCCTTGCAATAACCTTTGCTTTTCACCGTCGGCAAAAGATTTGTTTTCCAACACTTTTTGGATAAGTAACCAGTCCACCTCTGACGACCATACCGCCTCTGTTTCGCTCTGTAATTTAAGCTCCGCCACTAAATAGTCGAGCGCCATCTCACCAGTATGCTGACTGTCGAAACCGACAAGTTTCAAAGGCCGTTCGGTTGATTGTGTATCCTGGATATAGGCAAGAAGATCCCTGACCTCCTGCGAGTTTGCATACATGTAAAAAATACTTCCAGGGGCAATCTCCGCAAGACTTTCTCCAGTGCGCATTCGCTCCATCAGCCTGTAAACGTCAAACATGCCGCTCTCAAGCGCTAGTAATTCAAGACCATGATGTTGATGTAACCACTTAATGTAATCCGTTTTGAACTGAAACACGGTACCTGCACCATGAGTTTGCTCGCCCAAAGCCAAAATCCTGGCTGATGAACTTGCATTAAAAACGCCCTGATAAGTTTCTAAGAGAGTTTTATTTAAGTGAAGCTCGACAGTGCGTTGGTTGTTTGATGCATTAATCTCAGCACAGCCAATTTGTACAAGCAAACAAAATGACAGCGCTGTCATTTTTATCCAAAAATATAGACGCATAAATAATCCTTAAGTGTTTTGTTTGTGGTTACTTTACAGTAACAACAAATTTACAACAGCTTAAATGCGTCTATCTTAAACCCATATGGACTAAGTCGACTTTCGTTTTTTTAAGGCTGCGAAGCTGTATATCGCAAGCGCGCCCCAGATAAATGCGAAAGTGACCCAGCGATCTTGACCAACGGTTTCGCCATACACAAATACCGCAAACAGAAACATGATGCTCGGACCAATATATTGGAAAAACCCTAACGTTGAATAATTCAAACGTCTCGCGGCTGCAACAAAACAAAGAAGTGGAAGAGTCGTAACCACAGAAGCCGACATTAGCAACACATTGAGTGATACTGAATTATCAAACATGTTGGCATAGTCTGAATTGGCAAAGCTCCACCAATACACTAGCGCCGGAGTTACCAATATCAACGACTCAATTAAAAGTCCTGACAGAGAGTCGACAGACACCTTTTTCCGAATTAAACCATAAATTGCAAAGGAACTGGCCAGTCCTAAAGCCACAATTGGAAACGACCCAAATGACACCACTTGGATTAGTACCCCTGTTGCGGCCAGTGCAACAGCTGCATATTGCAAACGACTTAACCGCTCGCCTAAAAATATGGTTCCAAGCGCAACATTTAGCAGTGGATTTATGTAGTAACCCAGTGATGCTTCTAATATCTGCTCATTATTCACTGCCCAAATAAACAGCCACCAATTGAAACCAAGTAAGCTCGCACTTAAGGTTAAAATTGCTAACTGACGCCGAGAAGCCAACACCTTCTGGATGTTTGACCATTGTTTCTTCACCGCAATCACAATAAACAAAAACAGTGTCGACCAAATGATTCGATGAACTAAGATTTCCAAAGATGGGACTTGTTGGATCATTTTGAAATAAATAGGGGCGAGTCCCCACATACTGTATGCGGCGATGGCTAAAAGCACACCGTGTTTTAAGGATTGAGTCATTAACGAAGCCTGGAATAAGACGGCTTAGGCCATCTTGAAAAACGAAAATTGTTGGAACATCGCAGGTTCTTATCACAATGGTTTAAGAGTACTGCGCACGCGTCTCTTATTCTAACCTAAGTTAAACCTGATAGACACCACAGTAGAAGCAATGTAACTACTTATACTAATCTTACATTTGATAAAAAAATTACTGTATTCATAGAGTTGCCAAATGGCCCGTTAATTTAGTGAGCAAACTTAAATTTTACGATTGATTGGTTATCAGAAAATTTGTCAAATTACCCGTTCTTAAGTCGCACACTTATCGGTCATAGTGATACAATCCGCGTCAATTATGTTTTAAGTTTTGTGTCTTTTTTGTCTCTAAATTCATCACCCCAAAATCCAAAACAAATTTTAGAACACGTTTTTGGTTATCAAGACTTCAGACTTGGTCAAGATCAGGTTATTGATTCTGCACTTAACGGCCGCGATGTCATGGTGCTATTGCCCACTGGGGGCGGAAAAAGTCTTTGTTACCAAATACCGGCTTTGCTCTTTCCGAATGTCACTGTAGTTGTGACACCGCTTCTGTCATTGATGAAGGACCAAGTCGACCAACTTCGCGAACTTGGTATCGCTGCGGCTTATATCAACAGCCAACTTGACCGTCAGCAGCAGATGCAAGTGATGAATCAACTTCAACACGGAGAAATCAAGATTCTCTACGTTGCACCTGAGAGACTGTTACAGTACAGATTTTTGGAGCACCTGCGCCATTGCGGCGTGAGCATGTTCGCGATAGATGAGGCACACTGTCTGTCTCACTGGGGGCACGACTTTAGGGCAGACTATTTGCGGCTAAACACCTTAAAAGCTGAATTCCCAAATGTTCCTGTAATGGCATTGACCGCCACGGCAGATAAAGCAACACGATTTGATATTGCCTATCAATTGCAACTTCAGGATCCGTTCGTTCATGTCGGTAGTTTCGACCGCCCTAACCTGCGCTACACAATTGAAGAGAAATTCAAACCACTCAGCCAGTTACTCAAGTTTTTAGACAGTCAAAAAGATCAGGCGGGTATTGTCTATTGCTCCTCTAGAGCTCGAGTCGATGACGTCGCCGAAAAACTAAAAAGCAAAGGATTCAACGCCGCCGCATACCATGCAGGTTGGGATAACGATCATCGCATAACAGTGCAGGAGCAATTTCAACGCGACCAGATTCAAATTGTTGTCGCTACTGTGGCCTTTGGCATGGGCATTAACAAGCCCAATATTCGGTTTGTAGTTCACTACGACCTGCCCAAGACAATCGAAAGCTACTACCAAGAAACTGGCCGTGCCGGCCGTGACGGGCTGCCAGCAGAGTGTCTTTTGTTTTTTGATTTAGCCGATGTGCCAAGAGTGAAACGACTCATATCAGACAACCCAAACGAGGAGCGAGTTAAAGTTGAGCTCCAACGTTTTAATGCCATGGCTGCTCTAGCTGACGCTCAAACCTGTCGTCGACAGTCGCTTTTGAATTACTTTAACGAACCTACTCGGGAAAAGTGTGGCAACTGTGATATTTGTCTAGATCCGCCAAAATCGTTTGATGGTTTAGTTCTTGCGCAACAAGCAATGTCCTGCATTTACCGAAGCGGTCAGAAATTTGGTATTGGCCACATCGTCGATATTTTGCGAGGTAGCCAGAGTTTGAGAATTAAAGATCACGGCCATCACGAACTTTCAACCTACGGCATCGGGCGTGATCAAAGTCACGAGTACTGGATGAGTATTATTCGACAACTCATCCACAACGGCTTAGTCGAGCAGGACATCGCTCGAGGGAGCGCGCTGACGTTAACGGAAAAGGCGAGACCTGTATTGAAGGGATTAGAGCCTTTGGCTCTGGCCGTCCCGAGAATTGGCTCACGGGCGGTCTACGAACAAACCGTCAAAGTTAACTACGATAAAAAACTGTTCGCACGCTTAAAAGGCTTACGCCGAGCAATTGCAGAAGAGCATGACGTACCGCCGTTTGTAGTTTTTTCAGATGCAAGCTTGGCAGACATGGCCTCGAGACTGCCAACCACTCAACGAGAGTTTTTAGCGGTCAGTGGTGTTGGAGAAACGAAACTGCAACGTTACGGCGACGCCTTTCTTGCAGTTATTGAAAGGCATATAAATGGCGGCGAATAGCCGCCAGGTAAGGCTACTTTAAAGAAGCGTAATAAGCAGCAAGATTCTTAATGTCTTCTTCACTCAACGGCATCGCCATCGCAGACATTACCGGATCTTTTCGTGCACCAGACTTAAAATCTCTCAACTGTTTTGCCAAGTACATTTCTTTCTGGCCGGCCAAGTTCGGGTACATTGGTATTGCACTAATGCCATTTGCTCCGTGACATGCGACACAAGTCGCGGATTTTGCCTTACCAGCATTAATGTCGGCGGCATTTGAATTGAATACTACGAGCGCTAACAACATGCTTGAAGTCATTACTAAGTTTTTCATGGTAGCTCCTGTTAATGTTTATCTGAAATCAGCTTATCACTAAAATTTTTATAAAAATATTACTTACTTGAATTCGTAATAGATCAATTAACTTGGATCAAGCTTAAGCGAGATGCGTCCGCAAAAATGTACATTTTAGCCTCTTATTGATTGCCCTATCGAGATTAAAACCTGTGTCGCCGAGCACTAATTGCAAACAACGTCTGCAAAAAAAGTCTTAAGTTGCTCTAACTGCAACTCAGAAAAAACTGAGATATCGTTTTCCATGAGCAATCCCGCAGTAACACCGGCTCCATCGACCAATAGGCCGGAGAATTCGCCATTATATATTTGTTGATTGCCACAACTCGGACTGTTCGCCTTTAAAAGGGCATAACCAATGTTGTGACTTTGGCACATCTGTAACGCCAAACTAGCGCCTTGTTTAAACTCCATTGTGACGTCTTCACCGGAAATTGTAATGACTCGCTCCCCTTTCTGTTCAGCTTTATCTCTGGGCGTTGGTAAACCGCCCTCTGACTCGGGACAAATGACAAATAATCGATTTTGTTGTTGCAACTCCAAAAGCCAATCTAACTCAGCCAGGGGTTTACTTTTTCCATCGTATCTAACCGGATGCCCAAGCAAACAGGCAGATATTAGTAATTTATTTTGCGTCGTCATGAAAATATAAAAGACTTGAAGGATCGTTTTTGTATAATACTCGCAAACGCAGAAATGAAAACGGAATTAAACCATATGAGCCTATCAGTCGTGATCTTAGCCGCGGGTAAAGGTACCCGCATGCGCTCTTCATTACCAAAGGTGCTGCATAATGTTGCCCACAAACCTATGGTGCAACATGTCATCGATGCCTCAACATCACTAAACTCAAAAAATGTAAGTTTGGTTTATGGCCACGGTGGCGAAATGCTACAAGACGCTCTAGCGCACAATGATGTAAATTGGGCATTACAGGCTGAGCAGCTTGGTACTGGCCATGCTGTCAAAGTTGCGAAAGAGCACATGCCGGACGAAGACACCGTTTTAATTCTCTATGGTGATGTTCCACTGATTAAATCTTCGACGCTTCAGCGTCTTCTTGACGTAAAACCTGAACAAGGCATCGCTTTATTGACGGTAAAATTAGACAACCCAACGGGTTATGGTCGAATCATTCGCGACAACGACAAAGTCGTTGGTATCGTTGAACAAAAAGATGCGTCACCAGAGCAACTACTTATTGACGAAGTTAACACTGGCATCATGGCAGTTAATGGCAACCTATTAAAAGATTGGTTAGAAAACCTGTCGAATGAAAATGCCCAAGGAGAGTATTACCTCACCGACATTATAGCTATGGCACACCAACAGGGGTATGAGATCACTACAGCTCACCCTGACAATTCTATGGAAGTTGAAGGCGCGAACAATAGGGTTCAACTCGCAGCGTTAGAGCGTGAATATCAGAGGCGCGAAGTCGAGGTATTGATGCTTTCTGGGGCATCAATGCGTGACCCACAAAGAGTTGATGTACGTGGGGACGTTGAAGTCGGCCAAGACGTCGAGTTGGACGTGAACATCGTGTTTGAAGGAAAGGTAAAGCTTGGAAATCGAGTCAAAATCGGTCCAAATTGCGTATTAGTCGATTGTGAAATTGGCGATGGAACAGAGGTGCTAGCCAATTGTATTATCGAAGGTGCCCAAGTTGCGGAGCAAGCCAACATCGGTCCATTTGCCAGACTACGCCCCGGCGCTGTTGTTCAAGATAAAGCCAAAGTTGGCAACTTCGTTGAAATGAAAAAATCTGTATTGGGCGTTGGTTCGAAAGCAAACCATTTTTCATACTTAGGCGATGCAAACATAGGCGAAGGCGTCAATATTGGTGCTGGTGTAATTACCGCCAACTACGATGGTGTAAACAAGTTCAAAACCAACATTGGCGACAATGCCTTTATTGGCACCAATTCAACTCTTGTAGCCCCTATTTCGATTGAGAACAACGGGTTTGTCGCGGCCGGTTCTACAGTTACCAAAAACGTTGAGGAAGATGGTTTGGCCATCGCCCGCGGCAAACAAAGGAATATAAGCGGCTGGCAACGCCCGAAAAAATAACAACTAAGCGCTCACACATGGGCGCTTTTTTTGACAAAAAGTATCCTATCCCTTATAGAATAATTACTCAAGATCAGTATAATTGCGGTTTTTTTTTGAGCAATTTTAACAAGGGATTCTTCTACTGATGAGAACCAGCTTCAAAACCAAATTTGCAGCCTTGATTTTCCTTATATCTTTCAACAGCTTTGCCAATAACAGCTTAGTGTTAGATACGTTATTTCAGCAAGGTGTCAAGTTTGTCTCTGCCGATTATTTATCTGGTCCGTCAGCATCTGCGTTTGCTACTTACCGTATGATGATGTCCACAGACTCCGAACACCCGAAATCAAAAGCTTTCGCAAGTTTGTTGGAACGAGCGGTTAAGAATAAGGTTGCAACACTAAAGCGCTCGGACCAATTGCAGGCAGAAAAATTGAAATTAGACTATTTATCGCTGCAATACGAAGTGGGAGTCTCCCCTTCAAGCTGGTTGTTAGGTGAAGAAACGTTTTCAACCTCAGTTGCACAAAAAGGCAACTCTCAGCCAGTAGCCAATGCACCTAAGCAAACTGTTGCTAGCGAACAGCTGACCTCTCGTCAAGAAACAACCTTGTATAAGAACGCTAAGGTTTACCTAACGCGCAAGCAACTGTTTACGCCGGAACGCAAGAATGCACTGCATGCTTTGTTGCGTATTTTGCGCAATAACCCACGCAACGAGAAAGCGATTTCCTTGTATTTTAAAGTCATTGAAAGATCATATGGCGTCGTTGAAGAGTTGATTGAAGACAAGCAGTTTGCGCAAGCCGAATCATTTGTTCGTGCCGGCTTAGAGATGATGCCAGACAATTATGAACTTCAAGGATTGTATGCAGTAGCTCAAGGCCACAAAAACTTGCAGGCACACGCGGAGGGTTTGCACGACCCTGACCAATATGTGGCGAAATTGAAGTCTGGAGTGAAAAATAGACTTTTAACTAACGGACGTACTTATTTACAACGCAAAGAGTTCTTTAGCCCAGAAGGCGCAAACGCATACGATAAGTTCAGCCGTGTGTTACAAAGCGAGCCTAACAATCAAAAGGCGATGAATTACATCCACCGTTTGGGCATTGGTGTTACAGAGTTTGCTCAGGAGCTAGCGAACGAAGGCGAGCTGCGCCAAGCAATTAGCCTATTAGAGCAAGGTCTTAGTGAAATTCCTTCGATGACAGCGTGGGAAAGACTTAAACAAGAGCTAGAGGCACAACTCAATATTAGAGAAACAAGACTGCAATATGCTCAACAAAACTATTCGACCACGTTGTCGAAGAAAAGTATCCGTGCTTTATTAGCTAATACCAAAGTTTATATTCGCGATGGCTCATTTTTTGGTTCGGGACGAGATAACGCAAATGCCGCATTATTACGAGTGATAGCAACGGCACCAGATCACGATAAAGTTCCTGGTTTGCAAAAACAACTCATTGAAGAAGTGGTTGAAGCTGTCATTGAACTTGCGGGTACTGGCGACTTGCGAAGAGCAAAATTGATTGTTAATACTGCTCTTGAACATTTTCCAGAACACGCTGAGCTGAAAAGGCTTCAGGGCCATATAAACAGTTTGAGTTAAATAAAGGAGCTTCGGCTCCTTTTTTGTTGGATAAAAAATAATCGTTGAAAACTTACATTTCGAAACTATAATAATTTCGAAACGAAACTTAAGGACGTAAGTTTGCAGAAACGAAACACTCAGTCTCGACGCAGAGCCATTGTAGATTTGATTAATGAACAAGGCGAAGCGAGCGTAGAACAGCTGACCAGTTTACATAACACTTCCGAGGTTACGATTCGAAAGGATTTAACTGAACTGGAAAACAATGGCTTACTTCTACGCAAGTACGGCGGTGCAGTTGCCCTTCCAAAAGAGTCTGCAGAGTTGAACGGACCGGAAGTTTCCACCAGCAAAAGTGCCATCGCCGAGAAAGCCGCGAGTTTAATAAAAGATCACAATCGCATCGTTATTGATAGTGGAAGCACAACATCCGCTGTACTGGCCAACGCACAACATGTTAGAGGCCTCGTTGTAATGACTAATTCGTTACAAATAGCGAATCAAATCCTCGAGCTGGAAAACGAGCCCACCTTGATTATGACTGGTGGCACTTGGGACCAACAGTCACATTCGTTTCAGGGTCAACTCGCTGAATCAATTTTAGAGTCCTATAATTTTGACCAGGCTTTTCTTGGTGCAAGCGGCTTAGATGTTGAGCGAGGCACAACTACATTTAATGAACTCACAAATTTAAGCCGAGTGATGGCGAAAATGGCAAAGCAAGTCATTGTCTTAGCCGAGTCGGTAAAACTGAGTCGAAAGATTCCAAATTTAGAACTTCCGTGGTCGGATATTGACGTACTGATCACAGACAAAAACATTGATAAAAAGAGTCTCAAAGCAATAGAGGCCAATAATATCACCGTATATACCGTTTAATGGAGATCACAACATGTGTGGAATAGTTGGTGGCGTAGCGGAGCGCCGAATTGTTCATATTTTATTAGAAGGCCTTAAGCGCCTTGAGTACCGTGGATACGACTCTGCGGGTGTCGCATTAATGGACGAGAATGGCAGCATCAGTCGCGAACGTGAAGTGGGCAAAGTCCAAAGTCTTGCCGACGCTGTTGCACAGTCGGATATTAACGGTAGCACAGGTATAGCACATACTCGGTGGGCTACTCATGGTGGGGTTACACAAGCAAATGCTCACCCACATATGTCGGGCAACGAAATTGCCCTTGTACACAATGGTATTATCGAAAATCACGAAACATTGCGAACTCAATTGCAAGCACGAGGTTATGAATTTTCCTCTGCTACTGACACTGAAGTAATTGCGCATTTGGTAGCTGAAAATAGAAAGAACTCTGAGTCTTTACTAGCGGCGGTGCAAACGTCGGTTAAACAGCTTGATGGTGCCTATGGGACAGTCATCATGGAACCACAAAACCCTGATCGCATCGTTGTCGCTCGTTCCGGAAGCCCATTGGTTATTGGCTTAGGTATGGGTGAAAACTTTGTTGCTTCAGACCAATTAGCTCTGCAGCCTGTAACGCGTCGCTTTATATTCCTTGAGGAAGGTGATGTCGCAGAAATCACTCGTACCGAAGTGAAGATTTTTAACAGCGAAGGGCAGCCAGTTGAGCGTGAAATCAATGAATCAAACGTATCTCACGATGCAGGTGATAAAGGCGAGTACCGTCACTATATGCTCAAAGAAATCCATGAGCAGCCAATTTCAGTTCGCAATACCCTTGCAAACCGCATTAATGACGAAACAGTAATTGAAGAGTATTTGGGCGATAACGCTGCCAATATTCTAGAAGGTATCGACCATGTTCAAATCATTGCGTGTGGTACCTCATATCACTCAGGCATGGTTGCACGTTACTGGCTTGAGTCACTTGCAAACGTTAGCTGTAATGTTGAGATTGCGTCAGAGTTCAGATACAGAAAGTCATTCGTACCAAAGAACTCTTTAATTGTCACTATTTCACAGTCTGGTGAGACTGCAGATACCTTAGCAGCATTGCGTTTAGCGAAAGAGATTGGTTACAAAGCAAGCTTAACGGTTTGTAATGTTCCAGGCTCATCACTAGTGCGTGAATCTGACTTGGCGGTTATGACCAACGCTGGTGCTGAGATCGGCGTTGCCTCGACCAAAGCATTTACAACTCAGCTTGTTGCTTTGTTAATGCTAACAGTTGCCTTAGGTAAGCAAAAAGGCATGACAGCAGAAACACAAAAGCAAATCGTTTCTGCGTTGAGTGGTTTACCAGCAAAGCTCGAAGAGTCTTTGACGATGAGCGAAGGCATCGAAAAGCTTGCAGAGGAGTTTGCAGAT
>CAXRBI010000078.1:0-50944 GCA_964229075.1 Alteromonadaceae bacterium
CCTTTAGTTTCTAAAAAAGCCACATTTATTAGTTAGTTATATCAATATATCTTTTTTTATGACTAGTGGCCAGACCATTTTGGAGAGAGTGGCAGATATTTTTCTGTAGCACCTGCCAAACTACCGACCACAACATTAGGCCGATGTTAACAGTTGCCGTGACCAAAGAATGCGGTTAGCCCTACTAACTGTATGGGCTCATCATACTGGTATTTTTAAACGCTGACGCTCAAAGCAGGTTGTTTGATTGCTTACTTTCAAATACTGAAACATTCAGGCCGATTGACACAGTAGGCTACTTCTCTTATCGTGAACATTGAATACTAACTTGCGAATGGCGTCGGTACGATAGACCGATTTGGTACTGAGTGTGGTACTGGGATTAGGTTAATGAAATCATTATATGATTGACTTTTATAGAAAAAACACCCCCTATTCCTGTCTGAATTGCAGAATATTGAATAACACTTAAGTCATTCCAATCATTAAAAAAGCCCTGCTCATTGAAGTAGGGCTTTTTTGTATTAGCTCTCCGCTAAACCGCGGCGAATACTTTTAAGATCCTAGGGGTCCACATCATCATAATGGCGGCGGCAACGCCGATGAGGGTGATGATTGCGCCGATGCTCATAAATGCGGTACCGCCCCACAGTCGTTTGTTGGACGTTTCTTTATCAAGCCAGAAGTAGATTTCAGCTAACAACATCGGCAGTAAATAGCAGGCGAATGACAAGAAGATGTCCATTGGTCCGTCGATGTTTCGAGTATTGCCGTTAGGGCCTTGGTTCACCATGTACCAACCCATCAAATACAAGCGAAACGTCCATACACCATTGATGAGAATGAAGGCGTGAACAGCCCAGCGTCGGTGTAAGTCAAATCGTTTGCGGATGGCGGTCAACCAAGCCATAACAACAGCGCCCACAATCAACAAACCATTAAATGTAATGCCAAGAGACGCCGCGGTATTGGTTTCGTCGCCTTTTGACCATTGCAGAAACAGCCCGGTGATTGCACCCGACATGCCCAACGCCAGGAAAATCCGACCATTCAAACGATGGAAATTTCGATAGCGGTTACGGATTTTGGGCACCAATTGCAGTAACCCGAAAAACGACAAATAAATCGCCGGTATCACGTGGACAAAAAACACAGAACGCACAGTCGCGTCGTCACTACGAATACTCGGCGCCGGACTAAAGTCCACCGGGTCGAGTCCAAAACTGGACGAAATCACGTAAATGACGAGTAGATAAAAAGTGAAGGCCCACTGACCAATAAGGGCGATGGCGACCCAACTCTTAACACTTAGATCGAGAGCGTTACGAGCCGTGCGCGCTGCTAGGATAGGTTGCTTAGCAATCGAGGCTGTCATGTTTGAAACTCCTTTGTATAAATCGTAAAGAAGTTTGCAAAAACACAGGGCGGAATTCGCGCCGAATTCAGAATTTGATCTACGAAATAGCTAACAAATTGCTCCCGTAACCTAACGTTTAAAAAGCTATGAGGCCCTTTTAAATCAACACCTTAAATTCTGACCCAAAGTCACATAAAAAGTTTATACATTACTGACAAGCTGGGATTGCCTTTGCCGAAACTGGTTGGGTGTGCACCCAGCGTAGGACTTAAATGCGCGAGTAAATGGCCCCACCGAGGCAAACCCGCTCTCTAACCCAACCACTAACACCGGCCACTTTTGGCTGTCGCTGTCGGCCAATAACCGCTGCGCGTGTTTGATTCGGAACTCGTTCACGTACTGATTGAAGTTTTTCGCATTCAAATGATGCCTAAGCGCTTTACTAACCTTATATTCCGAGACATCTAATTTGCGCGCCACATCCGCAATCTTGAGGTTGGGCTGCAAATAGAGAGCGTCATCTACAATCAAGTGCTCGGCTTGTTGAGCCAACTGACGATCGCTTTCGGTAACGTGCTGAGTTGCTTCTTCCATAATCCCACTCACCGATTGAGCTAGCTCGTTGTTGCCTTTGGCGCTGCGCCACCAAAGTAGAACTTGAGTGTTCACTAACACGTACAAGATGATCAATGTGGTCACCATTTGCTGGCTGTCTGGCTCAGTCGCCAGCAGCACGTTCGCGACTTTACTGATAGCGACTGCACCACCAAAGGTCGCCAAAAACAACAGTCGTTGGGCTTTTTCTGTGGATGATGCCGATGTAAATCCACGACAGCCCTCCCAAAATGACAGCACCAAAATGCAAGAAGACAATAAAACGGTGATTTCTCGCGATACATCTCTGAACGCCTGGCCTCCTTCGGCAACCCCCACCATCGTATTACTGGCAAACAAATACCCTTGATTCATCATGATCAAAAAGCCGATGACACCAGCGAGGGCCAGGTGATGGTAGGTAAACGCTTGTTTCGTTCGGAACAGACTGCGGGATAGTAGCCAATAGCCATTGCAGGTAAAACAAGCGCCCATGCCAATCAGATATTGGTATGCGCCGACGTTGGCGCCCGACATCGATTGCACTAATGACATAGAGACGGACGCACAAAACACCGCAAATAAAATATGAGTGGTCGTTTTTTGTTTTACTAAAAGCTGGCCAGCGATGAGCCCCACACTCACAGTAAGAACAAGGGTTTGAATCGAAGATACATCCATAACAGGGTCACTTTTCAGGCAGAAGTCGGCAGTTCTTAGAGTAAGCCGGCGATGGCCTCAACTCAACGGCAAAATTGTTTCAAAACATATAGGCAGGATTTGACCATTTATAACAACCACTTAGCTGTTCAGCTTATATTTAATACCAAGTTTTAATAATGGCTTTTATAACAAACCTAGAAATAAAACTTCCATTTAGACGTCTAAACGTCTATATTCATTTTCAGTGATTATGAATGTGTCTAGAGGACAAATTTTGGAAACCAGTTCAGAGCTAAAAGCGCGATACAACGACGTCAACCGCGGTGTCTATTTCATCGGCACTACACCACCTAAAAGCGATACCCCGCTTGAGCAGGTGGAAACCATTGCGCATAAATTGCTGGAACGTGTTAGCGACATCGATGTAGATGGCTTTATTGTCTATGACATTCAAGACGAATCCTCACGCACCAATCTGCCTCGACCTTTCCCGTTTAAAAGTACCCACGACCCAAGATTATACTCGTCGTTGCTTAACAAAAAATCGACACGCCCGGTCATTACGTACAAAAGTGTTGGCAATTACTCCGTGGATACATTTGAACAGTGGGCCAACGAAGCATGGAACGATTACGGTGTCCGCGACCTGGTTTTGGTCGGCAGCCCTTCTAAAGAGAATCAAGTGAACTTACCGTTAAACGACGCCTATGAAGTGATCCGAAACAACCAAAACGAGTTTTTTACGGGCGGTATCACCATTGCCGAGCGCCATGCCAGCAAAGGCAACGAACATGAGCGCATCATTGAAAAGTACCAGCAAGGGTGTAACTTCTTTATTTCACAAGCGATTTACGATCCGCAAGCGACCATAGATAAACTGACGCGGTACGCTATTGAGTGCAAACAGCGCGGTTTAAAACCTCAGCGGATCATCCTGACGTTTTCCCCGTGCGGCAGTAAAAAAACCTTGGAATTTATCAATTGGTTAGGGGTAAAAATCCCAGAAGCCACCAGCTTGCGAATTCTCGATGCCGACAATCCGCTGCATGAATCTATTCGCTTGTGCGAAGCGTCTTTGAAGCAGATTTTAGATGCGGTCATTGGTTACGATCTGCCGCTTGGACTTAACATTGAAAGTTTGACCAATCGCAAAGAGGAAATTGATGGCTCCATATTGCTGTACAAGCTCTTGCGCTCGTTAATGGACAACTACCTCGCGAAGAAAGAGTTACGACAACTACTGAACAATTAAAACAAGCCACGTTACGTGGCTTTTTTATTTCGGTTTACCATTCCCAAGTTGATATTCTGTGGTATAACCAAGCTCTACCGGTCACAATGTCTAAGGAGAGTTCATGCTTCCGCAATTAACCCCAGATCAGTGCCGAGTCATCGGCGTTATGTTAGAAAAAGAAGTCACCACACCTGACCAATACCCCTTGTCTTTAAACGGCCTCACCACAGGCTGCAATCAAAAAAGCAATCGCGAACCTGTAATGTCGTTATCTGAAGGTGACGTGCAAAACCTATTGGATGAGCTTACAGAAAAAAAACTGGTGGCCGACGAAGGCGCTTTCAGCAGCCGCGTAGCGAAATACCGACACCGTTTTTGCAACACCGAATTTGGCAGTTTTAAATTAAGCGAGCAAGAAAAGGCCATCGTTTGCGTGATGTTGCTCCGAGGACCACAGACGCCGGGAGAGCTTCGAACTCGTACTAATCGCCTAGCTGAATTCGCCAATGTAAACGAAGTGGAAGCAGTGCTTGCGACGATGAGCGACAACCAAATTGTGGTTAAACTCGAGCGCGAACCTGGTAAACGCGAATCTCGATACGCCCATTTATTCTGTGGCGACGTGCAGGCTGAGGCGCCAACGACAAGCGAGACTAAAGTTGCTAGCGGCTCATCGCAAGAAACGAGGATCAGTGAATTAGAGCAACGGGTTGAGGCGTTGGAAAAACTGGTAGAAGAGTTAATCGCCGGTTCATAACGGCCTAGAAAAATGTATCGGCAGAGCTCGAAGAGCCCTCTGCCGATTGCCCTGTATTTACTGCGTTTGCGCTTTCATTTGTTCCAGCGCCAACGGCAATACCATTTGATTGTATTGCTCCATCAAAACCGCAAGCTCCTGTTTAAGCGCGGCTTTCTTGTCCTTGTCGTCCATCGACGCTTCGTACTGTGCCATTAACTCGTTGATCTCTTGTTTTTTCACTTCGATATCGAGTTTCAGCTTTTCAATTTCTTGAGCACTGAGCTTTGAAGCATCGCTCGTTTTATCTTCGGTCAGTGCTTGCTCCTCTGTGGCCTCGGCGTCTGGGGCAGAGATCACACTCTGTCCCTGTTGGTCTGGGTTTGGCTCAGTTTGTTCAAGGCGCTTGTCACCTGAACCACTGAGCCACCATCCAATGGCCACGCCTGTCACCAAACAAATAATTAACCGCAATGTTTCCTTCATTTAATCCACCGTCGTAAAGCTTGTCGTACCGCCGTTTAAAGTGCGCCCAGCAAAGTCTTGCACATAGTTGTACAACTCTACCGTATAAGTGGTTGAATTTGAAAGAGGATCGGTTGGGGTAAAGGTGATGGTGTCACCTGTCACCGAATAACTTCCCTCAATTAACGTACTGCCAGCCTTGATCAAAGGCGTTGAGCGGCGATCCACCGATTCGTTGTATTGAATGACAATGCTCGAAGAAATCGCCACACCAGTTTCACCATTAAACGGCGATATGCTGACAACCGATGGTCCGGTGGTGTCATTGCTGTCGGAAGACAGCGTCGTGAATGTCAGCGGTGTGCCACTGAACTCATTGCCGGCGTAATCACACAAACTGGAGACCGCCACACTGTAATTTTCGCTAATGCTGAAATTCACGCTCGGGGTCACCGTAATGTTTCTTCGACTGCTGTCTAAACTGACGGTCGATGAGATTTCAACGCCCGCAGAGTTTTGTAACACCACATTCTCCGAGTACAAACAGGCGTCACTGACTGGGTTGTCCATCATCAAAATGGCTCTGCCGTTCACCGGCATATCCTGTTCACCACTGGCGATATTGGTTAGGGCCACACTGATTGGGATCGAATCCGTCTCAGTGCCAGTAGTGAAGTAATGATAATTGTTGTAGAACAAGTTACCGGCGTAATCCGTCAAATACGGCGAATAGCCCACATACAGGTAATATTGTGTGCTGGCCGTCAAGTCTGCATCCGGTGTCAGCGTCATAGTCACGCCATCCGCGGCCAAACTCCAAGACGCAGCCACTTTGGCATTCGTTGACGTATCCCACAGGTAGAAAGAGTCTTCATCTATGCTGGTCTTATCCACTTTCTCGTTCAGGCGGATCTGCAACAGTGGATTCAACGGTACATCGGAAGCATTGTTTGGAATGCTCCAAACCGAGACGGAGCCCCGCACTAAATCGACGTTACTGGCAGTGATGAAGTTCAAAACAAAATCATCGGCCAAGGCATTTGCGCTGAGATCTTCCACCCCACTGATGGTCATGGTGTAAGTCTCACTCGACTGCAATAAGTGTTTCGGTGTCAAAGTAAGTAATTCCCGTTCACGACTCAGCGAAATCAGCACAGGCACGCTGTTGTTGCCGCTGTCGACCAAGCTGATGTGACTTGAGTCTACTAAGTTCAGCGGTTCGTTAAAGCGCACTTGCAACTTACCGTTGAGCGGTATATCCGAGTCGCCTTCGGCAACCGTGCTGCTTTCAACCATTGGTGCTTCTGTGTCCTCGGTACTGCCGGCGGTAAAGTAACGATAATGGTTGCCCGACAAGTTGCCAGAGAGATCTCGCAAATAATACGCATAGAAATAATAACGATTGCCTGCCGTTAAACTGTCAACCGGACTGACAGACAAACGCGTGCCATCGCTGCTGAGCTCCCAGTTGCTTGCAATCACAACGTCGTTGGTATCATCCCAAATGTACACCCCAGAATCAGTGATGGTGACAATATCGATGGGTTCATTAAATTGCCAACGCATCACCGGATTCACCACCACATCTTGTTGATTATTGGTCGCAAACACGTCCAACAACGACGGCGATACCAAATCCGGCCCATCGCTCACCGTGAAGGTATTGGACTGCGCAACTATGGTGTTGCCCGCCAAGTCTTTTTCACCGCTGGTCGACAGTGTGAACTCAGAGCTCGGTGTTAGCGGGTGCAAGGTGTCGAAGGTAACTACGGTATTGTCTTCGCTGAATTGGACATTTTCTTTATCACCGGACGTATCAAACCCAATGCTGTTGATAGGTTCGTTATATCGCAGTGAGAATCGAGTATTGATACCAACCTCGGTTTGACCATCCGGCGGACTCATTGCCACTACTGTCGGCTGAGCATCATCCACGATGGCATCCACTTCGGTACGGAAATAGTTTGCGTAATTCGATGCCATCGCATCACCATCGTTATCCAAAATGCCCGCGGTAAAGTACAAGTAGTATTGGGTATCCGCGGTGAGGTCATCCACCGGCGTCACAGCAACGACGTACGGATCTGATGTTAGACTGACCTCAATTGGCACGTCTGCATTTCCATTGTCGGTGTCAATCAGCATTATATCTGCCTCGGCCACACTGGTTGCATCCATTGGCTCAGAGAATCGAGTTAACAGCACTGGATTCAAAGGTGTGCCTTTGGTGCCACTGGCTGGATAATATCCGAGCACGTATGGCACAACGCCATCTTCCTCGCTGTCGGTGGCAAGTCGAATGTAGCCACTGTGATCAAACATGTAGTTGCCCTTAAGATCACGTATGCCAGAGAGGTAGAAAGTGGTCCTTACCCCCGGAGTAAAGCCGCCATCTCGACTGACTTTGATAATACGACCATCACCGCTGACAGTGACATCACCTTCAATCTGAACGCCTTCTTCTTCCATCAACAAAGTATCACTGAGGCTCGAAGCGTCCATAGGCTCGGACATGTAGATTGTGAATTCGTCTAACGAGGTTCGTGTTGAATTACCACTGCTCGGGATCTGCCTCACCACAGACGGTCTTGCGTTGTCGGCGCTTTCTCCGGTAGTAAAGCTCATCACGTATGGCGCTAAATAGTTGCCCGATAAGTCTTCCAGTGCGTCGTTCAGTACCACTGTGACAACCGCATTGGCTGGCAAGTTAGCGTTTAGAGTCAGTTGTTGGCCATCCGCTGAACGGGTTTTCGAAGAGGATATGAGTGAGCCGTTCGAGAACACCCCAATGTTATTGGCATTGAGCGGCGACTGCGCCATTGGTTCACTGAAGGTGATCACGATAGATTGCGCTGGGTCAACATCGACGGCATCCGGTGCTGGCGAAATCGCACTGACCGTTGGAGATGTTTGCTCTGCATCGGTGACTGTATCGAAATAACGGGTGCTGCCCCAAGACGTATTACCCGATAAATCAGGTACGTTGTACGCCAACGATGCGGTATAACGAGTGCTCGGCGCCAATTCAATGCTTGGCACAAAGGTAATGGTATTACCCGAAACAGAATATGAACCTGGCACCGTGATCGAGCCACCTGTGATCGGCGGCGCCGCACGTTTATCTAGCGGTTCATCGTATTCAAACACGATGGTACTAATGTCCGTCGCTACGCCCGTCGAGGTGTGCGCAGGCGTCATACTCACTAAACTTGGACCAGTGGTATCTTCGGCATCACTGGCTGAGGTGGTAAAGCTCAGGGTGTAGTTAGCAATCGTGTTGCCTGAGTAATCACAAAGGCCATTAATGCTAACCGTATATTCAGTGGAAATAGCCATATTGGAACTTGCATTGATAGTAACACTCTGACGATCCGAAGACAGCGATGCAATAAATGCCTCGTCGCCATTTGCCGAGCTCAAGCTGATGTGCTGGTCGAGCGCACAGGCGTCGCTCAGCGGCTCGTCGAAGGTCAATACAATCCGACCATTCACCGCAACGTCGGTGGTGCCACTATCAAAGTTGCTTGCGCTGACCGCTGGAGACGCGTTGTCTAGGTCGTTGCCAGTATAGAAATATCGGTAGTTATTCAGTCCAATGTAATTGCCACCTGAATCTCGAAGATATGGCGAATAGCCGACGTATAAATAGTAGGTGGCATTTGCGCGCAGAACTTCGGCCAAAGTAAGAGTCGCCGTTTGACGGTCACTGCTTAAGGTCACCACCGCTGGCACTCGGCGACTGCGGCTGCTGTCCCATAAATACATGGTGTCTGTATCTAATGTTGTCGGGTCAACTTTTTCGCTGAATGTCACCTGCAATAGTGGATTTAAGGCAACGCCGGTGGTGCCATTATTTGGAATACTCCAACGACTGATTGAGCCAGACACAATGTCGGTCGCATCTGAAGTGGTAAAGTTTGCGGTATATGGCGCTTGTTGCGAGTTGCCACTGACATCCGTTACTCCAGTCACACTGACCGTGTATGGCTTCATTGGTTGCAATAGCTGTTTCGGTGTAATCGATAGACGAGTTCTGCTTCGATCGATCATTGAATCGAACGCAACATCGTCGCCATTCTCATCGGTTAAACTGACCCCTTCAACACTCAGTGGATTCAGTGCCTCATTAAAGCGCACATTCAATCGAGTATTGGTCGCCACGCCCGTGTCATCGTTTTCTACCAAACTAGAGACGACCGTTGGCCCTACTTCATCAGCTTCCAGACCAGTGTTGACGTAACGATAACTGTTGGTCGCTGAATTACCGCTAAGGTCCCGCAAGTAATAGGCGTAAGAATAGTAATTACGCAGCACTTTCAGTGGCTCTGATGGGATCAGAGTTAAACGTTTACCGTCAGCGCTTAGCTCATAGGTCGATGGTACTCTTAGATTGTCTTGGTTGTCCCAAATGTATACGCCGTTATCGGTCAGCGAATTGCGGTCAATCGGCTCACTGTAAACCCATTCAAACACTGGCGCTAACGAGACATCCGACTGGTTGTTATCAAACGAGGTATCCAGCACCGTCGGATGCACAAAATCAGGGCCTGAGTCGGTGGTGAAGGTTGTCGTCATTGAAACCACCTGATTACCCGACATGTCGATAACAAGCGGTAACTGTTCGGTGTGTTGTTGCGACGGTGGCAATGGCTCAAATCGGTTGTATTTCACGGTGCGATTATCAGTGCTGAACTGAATATTCACCGCCTGGTCATGCACGAATGAAATTGGGTTGATTGCCTCGTCAAACTGGACTGAGAATTCGGCGTTAATACCAACCCCGTTTTCACCAACAGGCGGGCTGAAATTGCTCGCAACCGGCTGGCGATCGTCGCGGACGCCGTCTTCGGCGACAACAAAGTAATTGGTATACGTTGAGCCCAAGCTGTCACCGTCAGTATCTTTAATGGCATTGGTGAATCGCAGGTAATAACCATTTCCTGGGGTCAATTCAACATCGGGTCGCACTTCGATAATACGGCTATTGGTGCCCATCTGATACGTCACAGGCACTTGTTCGCTGTTGTTTCCTAAGTCTTCCAAATAGATGACACCGGGTTGTAACGACAGTGGGTCGATATCTTCGGTAAATTTGGCCAATAACAGAGGATTTGTCGGGATACCGTCGAAAGTACTGTAAGGGAAGTACGACTCGATATACACCGGCGTGCCAATGTCGTCCACGCTTGTATCCATCAAGAAATAACCGTTATAGCTGTATAAGTGATTGCCCGCTAAGTCGGTAATTTCATCGTCCAAGTAGACTTGAACACGAGCGCCTTCCGTAAATGACGATGACTTAGTGATTTTGATGGTATGGCCATCACCTAACAACTCGTAAGTGACATCGATAAGAACACCGTTTTCGGCAACACGAATATTGCCTTCGAGCGACGCGGCAGAGAGCTCCTCATCGGCATAAAAATACACTTCGTTTATGTTCGACCAACCTGATGAACCATTGAGCGGGATCTGTCGCGAAATGGCCGGACGGTTGCTTTCCGTGGTGTCACTGCCGGTCGTGAAGGTCACCATAGTGGGTGCCAACGGATTGCCTGCAACGTCAGTTATGCGTTCCGTTAAAATTACGTTAATAATTTCATTGGCGCTCTTACCGCCGACAAGCGTCACTTCACGGCCATCCGCAGAGCGATAAATACTGGGGTTAACCACATTGCCATCGTGGTACAGAGCCAAATTGTTGGAGTTCAGTGTCGAACTCAATATGGCTTCACTGAAAGTTAACACGACATCTTGATTTGGGTTAAACCCAACCAAGCCGTCGGTTGGAGAGGAACTTATCAAGCTCGGTGCTTCGGTATCACTGCCGGCGACCGTGTCGAAATACCTTGTGCTGCCCCAGGCCACATTGCCAGCCAGATCGGGGACATTGTAGGACAAGTTTACTGTGTAACGCGTGCCCGGTTGCAATGGCGAGCTTGGGGTAAACGTAATCGTTGATCCACTGACCGAGTAGTCGCCAGGAACAGTGATGTCGCCACCAGTAATGGTTGGACGGGCTAACCTATCAACCGTTTCGTTATACTCCAATACAATCGAGGTATTCACATCGACATCGGTGGACGTGTGCGCTGGCGTCATTGACACCAATGTAGGTCCTGAATTGTCAGTCGCAGAATCAGAGCCGGTGGTAAAACCAAAGCTGGTCTCCACGATTTGGTTACCCGAAGTGTCACACAAACCATTGAGCGTCAGTGTGTAAGCCGTATCAGGATCTAAATTCGCGCTTGGGCTAAAGGTGTAAGTCAAACCGTCACTGCTTAAGCTACCGCTGAATTCCACCAGCGTTTCGCCTTGAGTGAGGGTCACATCGGACAGATCACAATCGCCGCCAACCGGTTGATCAAAGACGACAACGACTCTGCCGTTGATTGGCACACCGGTGGCGCCGTCGGTGAAACTGCTGTCTGCGACCGCCAGCGGAGTTTCATCCACTTCTTCTTCCACCACAAAATAACGATAGTTATTGACCGCGACCGTATTACCCGCGAGATCGTATATAAACGGCGAATAACCAACGTACAAATAGTGGGTGTGGCCTAAATCCAGTGGTTCGGACAACACCAAATTCATGCTCATCGCATCTTCTGCCACTTCAATTTCTGTTGGAACCGCCAGCCCCATGGTGGAATCCCAAAGGTAGAAGGTCGATGCGGTAATTGTTGTGGGATCAACTCGCTCACTGAAATTCACCCGCAGTAACGGATTTCTGGCAACAGTTACATTGTTGCCGCGCAAACTCCACGCGGAAATGCTGCCACTGCTGGTATCCGAATCGGTCGCCGTCGTGAAGTTAATCGTTTCGCTGCCAGACATGGTGTTGCCACCCACATCACGGACACCGCTGACGATAAACTGATAATTACTGGAAGCGGTCAACGCTGCTTCAGGTGTCACCACAATGCGTCTCTGATCGTGCGACACGCTGGCGGTTGTCGAAACAGATTGACCACTGCTATCGACGACGCTAATGCTGCCAATACTTGAGGCACTGATCACTTCGTTAAATTGCACCGCAAGCACACCATTGGTGGGTAAACCGACATAACCATCAGGGATGCTAGTTGCAGTGATTTCTGGTGCCAGCGAATCTTGCTCAAATGACGTGTCAAAATAGAAATACGTGCCATTAAACGTATTGCCGAACAAGTCGCGAATAGCGGTTGTTAGGTAAACGTAATGACGACGGGATACACCGTAAGCATCAGTCGGGATGAACGTTATAGTGGTGCCATCAGCAGAGAGCGAGACTGTGCCAGGGACGTTATCACCCGACACTTGATCCACCACGTACACCGAAGAAGAGTTAACGCTTGAAGGATCAATTGCTTCATCCATCACGACAATCACTTGGGCATTTAAAGGCGTGTTTTGGGTGCCATTGGCAGGTGAGTTGCCTATCATGGTCGGTTTGACCGACTCCACACAAGTGCCAGTGGTAAATTGCGATGCAAAGCCGCTCGCTAACGCATTGCCGGCAACGTCTTTAACGTCATTAACTTGAACGTCATATAACGTGTTTTCTGCAAACGCGGCATCAGATTTATAGACTATTTTTAGGCCATTTTCGGAAACAGTATACGTTCCTGCAACTTCACTACTACCTTCAAGCAAAGTCACGCTGGTCTCCAATACAGAGTCAGGATCGATGGCCTCGTTAAAGCTCACCGTTACCAATTGGTTGACGCAGACATCGGTTAGGCCATTAGAAGGCTCTACGCTGGCGACCATAGGCGCAGTCACGTCGGAGTTAAGAGGGTCAGTACCCGCTGCCACCTCGTCACCATCGGAAATCAAATCACCGTCGGTGTCGGCAATGATAGGATTGGTGCCGCGGTCGACTTCGTCTTTATCGTTCAGGCCATCGTCATCCGAGTCCGAGTCATTGATGTCTGAGCCGTAGAAGTTCTCTTCGCTGTCAAACAAGCCGTCGCCGTCGGTGTCTGTGACTTCATCGACGTCGGTCAAATTAACGGTTACCGTCAGCGTTTGCGACAAGTTGGAGGGGCTAGCATCGATTTCTTGGGCTCGAATAGAAATGTTGTAAGACTCCACCGTTTCGAAATCTAAGTTGGTATTGTCCGCTATGCTCATAACGCCCGTTTCGCTGTTAATCGCGAAGATGTCGTAAACATCGCTGACGATCGACCAAACAAACTGATTTCCCTCAGGATCTGTGGCAGACAAGCTGTAAGAAATTTCAGTCCCATTAGGTAAATTTTCACTAACACTAAAGTTATTAGCGCCGCTTATTACCGGTGCTTCGTTGATATTGAGCAGCGTAATTTGAACAACTTGGCTATCACTTGCGCCTACTTCATCTGTTGCAATCACTGTGATGTTGAACTGCTGAACCTGTTCGTAATTCAGGTTATTTTGGTTAGTGACGGTTACCTCGCCGGTACTGCTGTTAATGCCAAACGTGGTACCCAGCCCAGTGCCTGAATAGGTAAGAGCGTGTTCGTCGGCATCCGTCGCAGTGATTTGATAGATTACCGTGCCATTGGGACGATGTTCGTTAATCGATAAACTATTAGCAGAAGTGATTACCGGAGCAGAATTGCTTGAGTCAACGTCGATGTAAAACTCCAGCGCATTTGTTTCACCGTCAATTTCAACCTCCAAGGTAATGACATCAAGTCCACCTACCCCGAGTGCTGGGGTATAAGTAATCACGCCATTACTGATGGTGACTGTGCCATTTTCGGCACCGATAGAAACAATGGTTGCATCATCGGGCAAATTGCTCGCGACCTCATCCAGTGTGATCTCTGCAGTTTCCGTGTCGGCGATAGAGCCATGAACATCCACTACAGTCAATTGCACGGTGGCTGTGCCGCTACTCAAAGTGCCATCGGTAATTTGGTAGGTAAAGCTGTCGACCCCAACAAATTCTTCGCTCGGGGTGTAACTGAAACTGCCATCCTCGCTCAGAGTCAAACTGCCGGAACTCGGGCCGACCACACTATCGGCAACAATCACTAGGTTGTCACCGTCGGCGTCACTGTCATTGCTGAGGATTCCGATGCCACGGAATATGTCATTTTGCTGGTTTGAAATCACCACATACTGCTCACCAATGGCATTTGGTGCGTCATTAACGCTATTGACCGTGAGCGTCACAACGGCGGTCGCTACGTTGCCTTCTGGATCTTGCAAGCGGTAAGTGAAGCTGTCGGTACCAAAGAAATTGGCATTGGGGTTATAACTGAATGAACCATCGCTGGAGACCACCAACTGGCCGTTATCTGCGCCATCAGTGATGCCAATCGAGATGGTACTGAGCTCAGAGTCAGCGTCACTGTCGTTGCTCAGTAAACCGTCTTCGGCACTGACCTGCAATAGATTATCTTCGTCGATTGTGTATGCATCATTCACTGCAACTGGGGCAATGCCGCCGACCGTCTCAAGGGATAAATTAACGGTTGCAAACTCACTAGTCAGTTCACCATCTGTTACCTGATATTGAAAACTGTCAAAATTAACAAAGCCCTCACCAGGAGTATATGTGAATTGGCCGTTTTCACTCATATCCAATTGGCCAAACTCTGGGGCAATGAGGGTATCCAGCACAACCGTTAACGTATCTTGGTCGACATCCGTATCATTGGCTAACACCCCAGGGGCAGCGCGCGTTATTGAATCCCCGTCAAAATCGTAGGTTTCGTCATTGGCTACAGGGGCGTCGTTCACGGCTTGTATTTTAATCGTAACTACCGCGCTGCTAACCAGTTGATCGGTACTGATGATTTGGTAGGTAAACTGGTCTGTGCCATTGAAATTAGCAACAGGCGTGTAGGTAAAGTTACCGTTGCTTTCTAATACTAAACTGCCATTTTGCGGCGGAACAACTGGGCTGGGATTAAGACTAATCGTACTGCCACTTGGCGTCGTATCGTTTTCCATCAGGTTGCCGCTGACTGAGTTATCCTCTTCAACAATAAACTGATCGTTCACAGCATCTGGCGGAACAATGCGTGTGCCGCCTGCCAATGCAAATAGGTCGCTATAAGCACTCTCACCGGTTCCATCAATCCCGGTAACCATTATGTAATAAGCGGTTTCAATGTTTTTTCCGGTAAAGGTGACTGTATTTGATTCAACCCCGAGTTGCACGTCTCCACCTTGCAAATCAAGTACTTCAGGGCCTGTCACTACTGGTTCGTGGGCGATATAGACGTTGTATCTCAGAAGGTCGCTGTTGCTGCTCCAGCTTATCGTCAATTGGTCATTGGTTTGGCCAAATGTGGCACTGACACCGCTCACCGCTGGTGCAGACCAGTTCAATGACAATGTTGCTACTTGTTGCATCGATTCAGCGTTGTCTTCTAACCACAACTCCAAGGTATTTTGGCCGTTTTGCCAATTAAACAGCCCGGGACTAATGCCATTAACCAATGCCGAAAAGCTACTGCCACAATTTTCACTGCACAGCGCTAGGCTTTGTTCTTGACCAACAAAAAACAAATAAACCGCCCGCAGTCCGTCGGGATCGTCCGCATTGACAAACAAACTGAGATTACCTGTCATTGCCGAATTATTCTGTGGATAATCGAAATTGCCAGTGCCATTGAGTAATCCCGCTTGCGCGACGACTTGCCCTCCGACCTGCTGACCTGACGTTTTAGCCGTAGGAACCAATGCCACAGGGGTTAATCTGCTGGCGTCTAATGTAACTGGGTTATTCTGTTGAATCAGCGTTTTATCTGGCGTGGGCGCAGAATCGTTATTTGATTCGCCACCGCAACCCACAAGGAGCGCGGCGATACAAACACCCATCGCTCGATAGTTCACGAATCCAAGAGTCTTTCCATTAATACTCATCTTGCTCACCTACTCTTTAATTCGGAAGTTGCCTTCACTGTTCACACTTGGATCAGCGATTTCAAACAATTCAAAATTTCCTAGAATGGACTCCAAACCATCAAGAAATGAAGCGTTAATGGTGCCGTCAGCAAAGTTGTTGCCGTGGTTTGCTTCACTTATCGCAAGGTTAAAGTCGCCCGAGGCGGTAATGTTTCCGGAGAATGTCGCGTTCCACTGCCCTTGATCATCTGAAAAGCTCAAATTACCGGCCGTGACGCCTAAGGTGTCAAAATCGATTGCAATTGACACTTCAAAATCTCTGACCGTACCCGCGGTAGAAGTGACACTTGGAAGCGGCGAGGTAAATTGGGAATACGTTCCTATTCCAGAACGATTCATCAGTAATTCATCAAGCGGTTGTTCCGCGCCTATATCATCTAATTCATCCAAGTCAGGGTTAATAATGGGCTCAGGAATCTCTGGTTCTGTGCTGACCTCTGGCACAATCTCTGGTGGAGCCGATTGAGGTGATTCGTCGCCCTGCGGTGCATTTTGCGGTTCGGCACCGGAGTCATCTCGGCTATCGCCTGAATCAAGGGGCTGCTCGCTCTGCTGCTCGTCGTTTGTTGACTCATTGTTACTTTCAGGTTCGCTCTCTTCTGAGCTCTCCGAAGTGGACTCTTCGGATTCAGAATCACTTGCCCCTTGCTGTTCGTCTTCTTGCTGTTCTTCTTGTTGCTCTTCCTGCTGAGCCTCTTGCCCTGCGCTATCTTCTTCGGTTTCTTCAGTAGTTTCAGATGACATGCCGCTGCTGAAATTCGCTGGTGGCTCAAGTAACTCAGTGACATTGCCTTGCGTATCAATTGTTGCGTAGGAGTAGTCTTCGCCCTCGCCAAATGACACCGTGGAGCCTGCCCGCTCTCCGGTATCGATGGCGATGTCGATAGCGCCGTCCCACACCGCGATAAACATATCACCGCCCACCAGTTCAACTTCGTAGTGAGTTCCGCGAATACCGATACTGCCCACCGGCGTATTTAACTTGTAGTTGCCCTCTTCCGATTTAATTTTACCGGTCACTGAACGCAACCCACCTTTGATCAGTTCGAGAACAACCTCACCGTCTTGATTTGTTTCCGAGTATTGATAACTGGCAATCATCAATTCGCTGTTTTCTTTCAGCGCTATCATGCCGCCATCGGTCATCCGCAATTGCGCTTTAGCCGCACTGCCTGTGACCACCACATCACTGTCGTAAATCGGAGAACGACGTTTGAGCGACCTTGGGTCAACTTCCGGATCAGGCCCCGCCAACACACTGCCGCGAGCCAACATGGTTTTACCTGCAATCTCCTCTGCCACTAGATGACCTGAGAAAAGAACTGTCGAAATCAGTGCAAATAAACTTAGTATTTTCATCAGGCACTCCTAAAACCGAATTTGCCAGCCAAGTCCCGCTTCCAAGCGGTCATACTTGAACAAGTCGATATTGCTGTCTTTGTATTGGTAGTTGAGGGTCGCTTTGATTTGTTGATGTTCTGTTAAGCGATAAATCCCTTGGTTAGAAAGCAACAGTAAAGTTTCACTTCTCGTCTCTTGGAACAGCGGATGTTCCTGCGCAAACTCGTGATTCTCGAACAAAATGTAATGTGAGCTGATAAGCGAGTTGGTGTAAGGAATGGAAACTTGATAAGCAAGCCCGATAACGTCTTTACTGATGTGTTCAAATTCTTGGTTGTCGGCAGTGTCTTGTTGCCATAAAAGAGTGATCCCGTGAAACCAATCGCTTTGATAATTAAAGCCTAAGCTGACTTTGCTTTTGCTGTAATCTAAATCAGGGTTTTCTTCGTTAACAATCAGTCCATAATCCGCCGAAATGCGAAAGGCGCTGAGCTGGCCGATGGCTCTTTGATAAGAAGTTCTGAGGCCAGAGTCGATTCGGTATAAAGCCGTTTCGGTTTCAGGGTCGATCGTGATGTCCTCTACCGTGTTGCTCTCAACTTGCAGTTGCAACCAAATCGGGCGGGTATAAGCGCCAATTGAAAACTTACCTGACAAAACGTCTTGTTCGTAGTCCGCGCTGAAGGACAGTTGCTGTCTGTCGTATTGGCTAAACTCCTGAAAGCCAAATTGATTGGCAGAAAACTCTAATCGCAACCACTGCTTCTGATTAAACGCGTGGCGATAACCGCCGCTGTAGCTGAGCTGATAGCCACTATCGGAGGTTTCTTTCGATGACTCGGATAAAATCCAGGTCGCTCCTGGCAACTCGATTTGGTCGACATCGGTGCCGCTATTGACGTTGCTGTCTTGAACCAAATTAACAGCAATGGTGTGGTACCAATTGGAAGTGCGTTTGTTGATACGATTACTCATTCTATCTCGCAAGTCCGTCACTTCTTCGCGCTGAATCTCGTTCAATGGCTGGGATTCCAATCGCTGCAACTCAACTAGGGCCGCATCCAAATTATCGACTTGGGCATAGCTTCGGGCTAAGTAAACGCGACCAATGTAAGATTTGGGCTCATTGATAACCACTCGTTCAAACGCAAACACAGCCTCTTGAAAGCGACCGCTGCCATAAGCCGCTAAGCCTTTTAATAAATCGAATTGGGGTTCACCGCCGAGATCAAGCGTATATTGATCGGCAAATTGAAAAGCCTGTTCAAATTGTCGAGCGGTCAACATTTCATTCAGTTGACTCACCACTTGCTTGTAAGAAAGTTGAGCCGAGACAACCGGCCAAGTCAACGAACTCGCAAGCAAACCAACTAACAGACAGGAGTTTATCCGTTGCATACAGTAACCATCACTAAAGTTTTTGTACAAATTCCATCTTCACCAAAACTCAAACTGCGAGGGATTTGATGTCATGCACTAATTCGGTACAAGAGCTTTAAGTATATAGCAACATTGAAAAAAATGAGGGTTTAAGTACAGTTAATTTTTGATGACAGACCAGTGGCTGAAAAGCTCAAAACAAGGATGAAAAACAAGTAATTTTCTAGTTTCGATGTTTGTATGGATTGTTGCTTGGATTCTCATTCCAATTAGAACTTAGATTGTAAAACCAAAGCTCTTAACAACCGAGCTAAGAATTATTCATTCGATGCGCAGTTTTTACTTCCCACGAGGGGCGTATGTTAGCCCGCCCCGGCGCATAGCAATCAAGATTATCAGCAAGAACGACAGCGGTGAGAGCGCCAAGCCCAGAAAACCGTCGTCGTCGCTTTCCGCTTGCTCTTCCGCAACCTGCTGGTCTTGTATGGTTATGTTTAAATTGGCCTCAACCTCAAACAAACCGTCACTCACAGTTAACAACAACCTGACCACCGAAGCTTCG
Organism: Alteromonadaceae bacterium; assembly: GCA_964229075.1. GTDB lineage: Bacteria > Pseudomonadota > Gammaproteobacteria > Enterobacterales > Alteromonadaceae > Psychrosphaera. The sequence continues at coordinate 19,220 of CAXRBI010000078.1, forward strand.
GTCACTTCCGGGGCGGTGAAACTGATCGATGCCGTATCCACCGTGCTCAGGGAAATTGCTGGGCCCGACAATTGCTGCCACAGAATCGTTAATTCATCGCCATCTAGATCTGAAATCTGCGCGGTCAATTCGACCGTCTCGCCCTCCACGGCAGTAAGTCCCGTCGGCAGACTTATGACAGGGACATTGTAGCCCGCCACCTCAGCGCCAAGAGGAAACACGGTAACCGCAATGTTCGTAACGCTTTGGTCCCGACCGTCATCCAGTGTTGCGGTCAATACAAACTGAGTTTCCGCCGCAACTATGTCAGCCATCAAGTGCAGTTCGCTACCACTGTCACTGACAATAGTTAACCCCGCCTCTGGCGCAATCGTCCAGGAAGTAACAATGACATCGCCCTCCGTATCGACGGTCGCATAAGGGAATGGAATCTCGACACTGCCCACCATATCCAAACTGCTGTCGGCGATTAGTTGGGGGGCTTCGTTGTCACGCCTTGTAATGTCGACAGTAAACCAAGCCTGCAGTTGCCATAGATAGTGTTGCTGAGAATCCGATATCAAAATATCGTTTAGGTAGTCGCCGTTAACATCGATGACGGCGATGTTGGTGATATTGGAATAGCTGTCGAGAAACAGTGGGTTGTCTTCGTCTTCTAACAGGCTAAAACTCGGTTCAGTCGCAGTACCTTCGTTGACATACATTCGTAATTCACCCTCGGCGTTGCCCAGGAGCACATCGACATCGGCGTCATTGTCAAAATCGGCCATTGCACTAATAAGGCCAGTGCCAGCAAGCGTGACATCGAAAGGAGGTTCGCTTTGTAAGGCGAATATCGGAGTTGTTAACGTTCCAACGTTTTTGTAGTACAACAAGTCACCGGCCAAGTTGCCAATGAACAAATCACCGTCCAAATCACCGTCAATGTCCGCTACGCTGATCTGGGCATTGTCGCCAACATCAATCAAATTCATCGGATTGCTGCTGCCGCTTTGTAATTCAAAGCTTTGGGTCGCGCCGGAAATTTGCCCCAAATAGAAACTGATAAAACCTTGCTCGTTGGCCGACATCGCATCAACAATCTGGTCGTTGTTGAAATCAAAAAATGCCAAATTTGCGCCCACGCCAAGGTTCTTGTCGGTAAAAAAGCCGCTGGATTCTGCGATCGCAGAAAACTCAGGTGTGGTGTTACCTCCATTTAAGTAGGTTGCCACCTGGCCAAGATCATCCACTTCAAACAAATCCACTTGGCCGTCCATGTCAACATCATAGAGACTGAATTGCGCCCCAGCAGAGGTTGATAACCAAGTGATAGATGATTGTTGAACGTATTCAGAATGTTGCCAACTCGACGTCACTTGCCCTTCGTCCGAAAGCCAATGCAGTAACCAGTTACGACTTGGTGTAGGTACATCGTGCGCACTTTGATAGCGAATCGAATCCAACAGCGCATTAGCGGCTTCATTGTCGGCTGCGGCAAATTCAATTTCATAACCTTTTGCACCACTGTCATCTGTGGTCGCTGTTAGAGTCGCCAGTTCTGAACCATCCCATTGAAAACCTCCAGATTCAGTGTCATAACTGAGCAGAGCATCCACGGAGTCATCCACAACAAAGGTGTCTTCCGCCAGCAGTCCGGAAAAAATCAAACGATGACCGTCAAGCTCATCGTCCGGGTCGAGCATAGAAAAACTCGAAAACAAAGGCGTTGAGTGGCCCGATATCTGGGCTTCTTCAAACTCGGTGCGAATGCTGTTTTCAAACTGCCCTTGCTCCTCAACGTTGCTTATAGTTAATGTCATGGCAAAGGTTGCTGAGGTAGAAAATTCGTCGGTTGTGACCACATTAAACTGGTAGAGATTATCGCCATTAGCGTCTGCCGGCGCTTCAAAATCAAACGCCGTAGTGGGCGTTAAAATCCCGTCGGAAATGTCAAACAGTGCAGCATCATCACCTGAGAGCGAAAAGCTGAAACTGTCGCCTTCGTCGTCTTCGGCATCCAAAACGATGACAAAACCTTCACCTTCGGTACGTTGATAACTCAATTGATTGGCAAGGTCCGGGGCTTCATTAACGCCAATAATTGTCACACTGACGTCTGCCGCGTAAGGGTCACCCGCAACATCGCGACCATTGACTCGAACTTGATAATTGTTGTCTATGCCTTGGTCAAGAGGATATTCATAGTCTGGCGGCGAAACAAACGACAACTCCCCCGCCACTATCTGAAACAACTCGGCGTCATCACCCTCCAACGTGGTACTGATAGGGTTACCATCGTCATCAGTAATGATGAAGTTGGCGACAAAGGAGGTGTTTTCATCCGCCACCACAGCAACTTGGCCGGATATCGCCCGCGGAGTGTCATCGGGAGCAGCAAGCACTGAAAGACTGAAGAATGTTGCAAGCAACAGATAAAAACGCATGTTGAACCTTGTACCAAAAAGTAGGAGTCATATTAGTTATCGTCCATAATGAGTAAAGTATGACTTTAATTTGCTAAAAACAACACTCGGCACTTGCCACCCATCAGGGACAGTTTTACAGTTATTCATTGCTATCGAAGAGGTGGGATATGATCAGTTTAATTTTCAAAATCGCGGTGGTATACCTCGCGCTTCAGTATGTATTTAAGGTCGACGTTAACGGTTATGTGATGGAGCACCTTTCGCCCTACCTGGAACAAGCCGAAGACAAGATGCCGGATGCGGCCAAAGACTTGATAGAAAAAGCCGAACCATTGGCCGATGCGGCAATGGACAACGCCGTCGTTGATTACGTTAAAGACCGCGCTAACGCAATTGACGATGCCAAGAAAAATGTCGAAGCGCTTGAAAAGAAAATGGAAGAGTTAAAAGAAGCAGCGGATAAAGCCACTGAAGGTGGTAACTAATTCGACGTTTAGTGTTACACTGCCGCCCTAAAACCTAGACAACGTGTGAAATCATGAAAGGAAACCTATTCGTCATTTCCTCGCCTTCAGGCGCTGGGAAGTCAAGCTTAATCAGTGCATTGTTGCAAAAACATCAAGACATGAAAGTGTCGGTATCTCATACCACTCGAGCCCCGCGTCCGGGTGAAGAAAACGGTGTTCACTATCATTTCACTGACGTTGATTCGTTTAAACAGTTGATTTCTGAAGATGGCTTTTACGAGTGGGCAGAGGTCTTTGGTAATTTTTACGGCACCAGTAAACAAGCCATTGAAGATCAATTGTCACAGGGCATTGATGTATTTTTGGACATCGATTGGCAAGGCGCACAGCAGATGCGAAAATTGGTGGATGACATCATCACGGTGTTTATTTTGCCACCTTCTCGCCAAGAGTTGGAAAGTCGCTTGAACAAACGTGGCCAAGACTCACAAGAGGTTATTGCAGGTCGCATGGCGCAAGCCCAAAGCGAAATGTCACACTACGACGAATACGATTTTGTCTTAATTAACGACGACTTCGACGAGACATTGGAAAATTTTGAGTCTATTGTTTTAGCGCACCGCTTGAAAAAATTAAATCAGCAAGCAAAACACGCCGATTTAATTAATGAGTTGTTGGCTAAAAGCTAACCTTAGTGTAGTATTGCGCCCCTTAAAAATTTTTTGCCCGTATGAGGCTGTGAGATTGCCCGAATAGTTATAGATTCGGGTCTAAGTAACTGGAGAGAATAAATGGCTCGCGTAACTGTTGAAGACGCTGTTGAAAAAGTTGGAAATCGTTTTGATTTAATTTTAGTTGCTGCTCGTCGTGCTCGTCAATTAGCAACTCAAGGCAAAGAGCCTTTGGTAGATGCAGGTCACGACAAGCCGACGGTTACTGCATTGCGCGAAATTGAAGCCGGTCTTATCGACAACGACATCATGGATCGTCAAGACAACGAAGCTGAAACAGAGCGTGAAGCAGAAGAGATGGCGGCAGTAGCGGCGATCGTAGGAAACGAATAATCACATTCGCTCAGCCAACGCGATATCAACTCGACGTTGGCTTTCCCTCCCAAACATCGTATATTCTAAGTAATCCCCTTAATCAGCCCTTAGATACTGAAAATTAGTGTATTTATTTGAAGGTTTAAAACAACAAATCTCAGAGTACTTGCCAAAAGAGCAAGTCGATATAGTTCAGCGTGCTTATGTCGTCGCTCGTGACGCGCACGAGGGTCAGATGCGTTCAAGTGGCGACCCGTATATCACCCACCCTGTGGCAGTGACTGTGTTACTTGCCAACATGCGCCTTGACCACGAAACCCTTGCCGCCGCTTTAATGCATGATGTTATTGAAGACACCGAAGTCACCAAACAAGAATTGGCCGACGAATTTGGCGACACCATCGCCGACTTGGTTGAGGGTGTATCAAAATTAGATAAGCTGCACTTCAAGGACAAAAAAGAGTTTCAAGCGGAGAACTTCCGGAAGATGATCATGGCGATGACCCAGGACATTCGGGTTATTCTGATCAAGCTTGCCGACCGCACGCACAACATGCGTACTCTCGGGTCGTTGCGCCCAGAGAAAAAGCGCCGCATCGCCAAGGAAACCCTTGAGATTTACGCACCGATTGCCAATCGATTGGGTATTCACGAATTCAAAAATGAACTGGAAAACTTGGGTTTCGAAGGCTTGCACCCAATGCGCAGCCGAGCGCTAAGTTCTGCGGTCAAACACGCCCGTGGCAACCGTAAAGAAGTCATCCAGAACATCAAAGAAGAAATCGAAACGCGACTGGAAGAAGTCGCTATTGACGCCCAAGTCATTGGCCGAGAAAAGCACCTTTACAGTATTTACCGCAAGATGCAGAACAAAGAGCTGATGTTCAACGAAGTTATGGACATCTATGCGTTCCGCATTATCGTGCCAGATATCGATACCTGTTATCGAATGATTGGTGTGATGCACAATTTGTATAAACCGATTGAAACCCGTTTTAAAGACTACATTGCGATTCCAAAGTCCAACGGTTATCAATCTTTGCACACCTCATTAATTGGACCGCACGGTATTCCAATTGAGATCCAAATCCGTACCCACGACATGGATCAGATGGCAGACAAAGGGGTTGCGGCTCATTGGGCCTATAAAGGTTCCACCGACGAATCCGGCAATACGTCGCAACAACGCGCCCGACAGTGGATGGCGAGTTTGTTGGAACTTCAACAGAGCGCGGGTTCCTCGTTTGAATTTATCGAGAACGTTAAAACCGATCTGTTCCCTGAAGAGATTTACGTATTTACCCCAGACGGCAAAATACATGAGTTGCCAATGGGTGCGACACCGGTAGATTTTGCTTACGCGGTGCATACTGATGTAGGTAACACCTGTGTCGGCGCTAAAGTGGATAGAAAACCTCATCCTCTGAGTCGAGCGTTGGATTCCGGTCAGACGGTGGAAATCATGACCTCGCCGAACGTTAAGCCAAATGCCAACTGGCTAAATTTTGTGGTTACCGCGAAGGCGCGATTAGGCATTCGAAACTACCTCAAACATCAACGCACGAACGAAGCTGTGAACTTGGGCAAACGCCTGTTAAATTCAGCCCTCGGCGCTTTGGAGTTTGAAAGTATCGACGCCAGCGTGATAGAGCGTCTCTTACATGATTTACACTTGAAGTCAGTTGAAGAATTACACCAAGAGATTGGCCTAGGCAACCTGATGAGTTTAACGGTGCGCAACCGTTTACTTGAAGGTGACGATGACGTCCAAAACGTCAACGAACACACGACGCCGATCATTGGCTCGAAAGGCATGTTGGTGAACTTCAGTAAGTGTTGTCACCCAATTTTAGGTGATGAAATTGTTGCTCACGTATCCCAAGGTAAAGGCCTGACAATTCATCGTGAAGACTGTCCTAACTGCCGTAACTGGGAAAAAGAGCCCGCTAAATATTTTAAAGTTCGTTGGGATGAGCAAACCGAACGTGAGTACGTTGCGACGATTAAGATTGAGCTAATCAACCACCAAGGTGCGTTGGCCAAAGTGACTCACTTGATCTCACTCTCGGATTCCAACGTTGAACACATCAATACAGAAGAAAAAGAATCTAACCTCTATGTGATCACGGCCGATGTCACGGTGAAAGACCGAATTCACCTCGCCCGTTTGATCAAGAAATTGAGAACGATGCCAGACGTACAGCGCATCCATAGAAAATAATTTTAAGGAAAGAACATGAATCGAGTTGTCATCAGCACTGACAATGCACCTGCCGCTATTGGCACATACAATCAAGCCATCAAGACAGGCACAACTGTTTATTTATCTGGTCAGATTCCATTGATCCCTGAAACAATGGAAATCATTTCTGAAGACTTTGAGCAACAAGCAGAGCAAGTGTTTAAGAACCTAGCCGCAGTTTGTGAAGCCGCTGGCGGGTCACTTGCGAACGCGGTTAAGTTAAACATTTTCTTAACTGACCTTGGTCAATTCGCAAAAGTTAACGAGATTATGGCGAAATACGTGGCAGAACCTTTCCCTGCTCGTGCCGCAGTGCAAGTCGCCGCTTTACCAAAAGGCGTTCAGATTGAAATCGACGGTGTATTAGAACTGGCTAGCGTATAATCTCGCCATGACACCCGAGCGTTTTCAGCGCATTAGCGCGCTGCTAGATAAAAGACAGCCGGACCTGACCGTATGCATGGAGCAGGTCCACAAAACCCACAATTTATCGGCTATTATCCGCACGGCCGATGCCATCGGTATTCATAACATACACGCCATTTACACCACGGAGAGCCGCTGGCTGAGTGGCGGTCGAGCATCTGGCAGCCAGAAATGGGTTAAAGTCACCGAACAACCTGACACCAAAACAGCCATTGCTCAGTTCAAAGCCCAAGGCATGCAGGTGTTAGCGACTAACTTATCGGACCGTGCAAAAGATTTCCGAGAAATCGATTATACCAAGCCAACGGCATTGATTTTGGGGCAAGAGCGCGACGGCATTTCTGATGAAGCGCTCGAACTCGCCGATCACCACGTGGTTGTGCCTATGTACGGCATGGTTGAATCCCTGAATGTCAGTGTCGCAGGTGCGCTTATTATGTATGAAGCGCAGCGCCAAAGATTAGAAGCGGGTTTGTACGATAGTCCAAAAATCAGCGAAGACATTCGTCACCAGATGTTATTCGAAGGTGGCCATCCTATCTACGCCGAACTGTGTGTTCGGACTAACACCCCTTATCCACCTCTTGATGAGCATGGGCAGATAAATGTCGATAAAAGCTGGTATCAGCTGTTAAAAGATAAATACGCGTTGTTATCTGCTGAGCAGAAACAAAAGCGAGTCGACTTCACCCATACCGACCAAGATTTTGAACTGGACCCTGAGTCTCTCACCGATACCTGTAACTAGATGGCACTTTCTTCACTTTCGCAAGTTCCCATTACCTCGCTAAAAGGCGTTGGCCCAAAGGTGGCGGAAAAACTGCTTAAGCTTGGTATCACAACCATCGAAGATGCTCTTTTCCACTTGCCTCTGAGGTATGAAGATAGAACCCGGGTCGTTGCCATGGCGGACACAATAAACGGCAGTCATGTGTCTGTTGTTGGCCAAGTGACGTCATGTAATATTCAGTTTGGCAAACGCCGAACGCTTGTGGTGAAGTTAGCGGACGCCACCGGCAGTATGACGATGCGATTTTTCAACTTTTCAGCTGCACAGAAAAACCAGTTTGAAGTCGGCAGCCATTTAAAGTGTTTTGGTGAAATTCGACGCGGCCGCTATGGTCCAGAAATGACTCATCCGGAGTACCGAAAAGTTGATCCACTGCAGCCAATTTCAGTCGACGACAACTTAACCGCCGTTTACCCTACAACGGAAGGCGTTAAACAAGCGACGCTTCGAAGCATTACCGAACAGGCGCTTGAGAGACTCGACAAATACCAAGTGACCGAGCTCATTCCTGCAAGCATGTTGCCCAACGAATTGACCTTAAAAGATGCTCTGAGCATTTGCCATCGCCCGCCTATTGATACGTCTTATGAAGCTCTGGAGTTAGGCAGTCACCCTGCGCAGCAACGTTTGGCACTTGAGGAATTAGTTGGCCATCAAGCCAGCATGTTGAAAATTCGACATAAAATTCAACAGCGACAAGCGTTTGAATTTAATAATACGACCACATTGGCCACTGAGTTTTTAAGTCAACTACCCTTCGCTCCCACTGGGGCACAACAACGGGTGGTCGAAGAAATTCGCAACGACTTAAAACTAAGTCATCCGATGCTACGCCTGGTTCAAGGCGATGTGGGTTCGGGTAAGACCTTAGTCGCCGCTTTGGCCGCACTCAGTGTCATCGAACAGGGACATCAAGTGGCCCTCATGGCACCAACGGAAATTCTTGCCGAACAACACGCGAATAACTTTCGGCAGTGGCTGTCGCCGCTGGGGATTGAAGTTGCCTGGCTCGCCGGTAAAAGCAAAGCGGCGCAGCGCCGAGAAGCACTGGATGCGATTGGCACAGGCCGAGCAAAAATGGTTGTAGGCACACACGCGCTATTCCAAGATGCGGTGGAATTCGAACAATTATCCTTAGTTATTATCGACGAACAACACAGATTTGGTGTGCATCAGCGACTAGAGCTCAGAAACAAAGGCGTCACCATCGAAAATGGCGTTGAGTATTCTCCTCACCAGTTAGTAATGACCGCGACCCCGATTCCTCGAACGTTGGCGATGACCGCATACGCCGATTTGGACTTGTCTGTCATTGATGAACTGCCACCGGGACGTACACCAATAACGACGGTCGCCATTCCAGACAGCAAACGTGAATCAGTCATCGAACGAGTGCAAAACGTCTGCGCCACAACGGGGCAACAAGCCTATTGGGTGTGCACCTTGATCGAAGAATCGGAAACGCTGCAATGCCAAGCGGCAGAAGATACCGCGACGGAACTGCAAGCATTGTTGCCGGGCCTTAACATTGGCTTAGTTCACGGCAGAATGAAGCCTGACGAAAAACAGCTCGTCATGGAACAATTTAAAAATGCTGAACTAAACTTACTGGTAGCGACGACCGTAATTGAAGTTGGCGTTGACGTGCCAAATGCAAGCTTAATGATCATCGAAAACCCAGAGCGTCTTGGCCTAGCACAATTGCACCAGTTAAGGGGGCGTGTCGGTCGAGGTGCACTGCAGTCGCATTGTGTGCTCTTGTATCACGCGCCTTTAACGAATACGGCTCAACAACGACTTGGCGTGTTACGCGACTCCAATGATGGTTTCGTCATTGCACAGAAAGATCTAGAGATCAGAGGCGCGGGTGAAATACTCGGAACTCGGCAAACAGGCCTTGCGGATTTTAAGATTGCGGACTTGGAACGCGATAAACACCTGATAAAAGTCGCTTCAAATATCGGGCGTCAATTGATGCAAGCACATCCTGATTTGGGAGAATTGCTGATTCAGCGTTGGCTCGGAGACAAAGAGATTTACAGCAACACATAATATGGCAACCTAGTTGCATAGATTTCATTGCAGCAAAGTACAAAAGGAAGCTTTTTTGCAATATCAATGAAAACGAGCAAGTAAAAGATTTTATTGATAAAAAATCCAATTAGTTGCCGATATAGATAGATATATGCTTAACTCAAAGCTACAGGAAATAAATTAAGCGCCAATGAAGAAAATACTGATCGTTGAAGACAGCCTGCCTATCATCAAGTTGCATACCTTTTTAGTCAAAAAGGCAGGTTTTGAACCCGTGACTGCGGAAACGCTGGCGGAGGTTCATGCTATGGAAGATCAATTAGATGAATTCTTCTGTGCCATTATTGACTACTCCCTACCGGACGCTCCAGAAGGCGAAGCCATTTCGTTTCTGTTAGATCGCGAAGTGCCAGGTATTGTTATGACCGGCATGGTGGACGATAAAGTCCGCGATAATATTCTGCGATTACCGGTCATTGATTACATTACTAAAGAAAGCAAACAGGCCTACAACTACCTGCAGCATTTGATTGAAAAGTTGCAGCAGAACAAAGATGTCAAAGTTCTGGTTGTGGACGATTCCGCAAGTTCGAGAAACTACTTAAGGCATTTGCTTGAGCGTCATAATTATCAAGTTATCATAGCCAGCTGTGGCTCTGATGCGCTTAAACAATTAGAAGCGCACCCAGATACCAAATTAGTCATCACCGACAAAGAAATGCCGAACATGGACGGACTCGAGCTTTGTAATGAGATACGTGCGACTTACACCAAAGACGAAATCAGTATTATTGGTGTATCTGGTGCCGACAATCCATCGCTAACCGCCAAATTCATCAAAAATGGTGCTAACGACTTCCTCAAGAAGCCTTTCTGTCCTGAAGAGTTTTATTGCCGCGTGCTACAGAACGTCGAGTATATTGAAAGTATCGAAACCATTACCCGGCAGGCCAACACCGACTATTTGACGGGATTGTATAATCGCCGATATTACTTTGAAACGGTTTCGCCAAAGCTCAACTCAGAGCAACCGCAAACCTTAGCTATGATGGATATCGATTTCTTTAAAGCCGTTAATGACACCTACGGTCATGAAGCCGGCGACGAAGTCTTAAAGTCAGTTTCACAGCTGTTGCAATCGCATTTCCCAGATCAACTCATCGCCCGCCTTGGCGGCGAAGAGTTCAGTATTTATTTTGAAGATATGGCGCTGCTGGATGCGCTTGATATGTTGGAAGATTTTCGCCAATCGTTTGCCGAATTAACCATTAACTCCGGTGAACACTCAATTCAATGCACGATGAGCATTGGCGTAATAAACGGCGACTATGAGCAGCTCGATTCCTTGGTAAAAACCGCCGATGAGCTACTCTATCAAGCCAAAGAGGGTGGACGAAATCAGGTTGTCGCTAAATAGCGGCAACTGAGCAATTAGTCTTCTTCTTTGTTTTCCAGTTGAGCTCGAATCGCGGCCAGCTCTTGCTCAAGAGTTTCAAGTTTCTGACGAGTGCGAGAAAGGACTTGCGTTTGCACATCAAACTCTTCTCGGCTAACAACATCTAGCTGACTTAACTTTGCTTGTAATGCGGTTTTGATTTTATCTTCGACATTATCAGCAATATTTTTCACTTGCGGCGGTATCACGTTCGCAATCTGCTCTGCCAATTGTTCAATTTTCTTTGGATCCAACATAATCTTTTTCAACCTTATGATTTGCTTGCGCCATTGTAAGCAATAAAGGCGAAAACACCAGTGTGAGTCACCCTCAATTGCCCATTTTTTAACGAGGATGTGAATTGTTATCACCCATGAATTTAGATAGTATGCGCTGCTGATTCCAAAGGTAGTTATCCATGTTATTAAATCCCGAACAACAAGCAGCTGTAACTTATGTCGATGGGCCGTGTCTCGTTCTGGCCGGTGCCGGTTCTGGTAAAACGCGGGTAATTATCAACAAGATCACCCACTTGATCGAAAACTGCGGAATGCCTGCAAAAAACATTGCCGCAGTGACATTCACAAACAAAGCGGCACGTGAAATGCGCGAGCGCATTGGCGCTTCGATGGAAAAGTCGAAAATCAAAGGCCTAAAAATCTCGACCTTTCACACCCTTGGTTTAGACATAATTAAGAAAGAAATCAAAACTTTAGGTTTCAAAAGCAACTTTTCATTATTTGATGATCAAGACTGTTTTTCGCTGCTCAAAGAATTGACCGAGCCGGAATTAGAAGAAGACAAAGAGAGCATTTATCAACTCATCAATCGCATTTCTACTTGGAAGAATGATCTGATTGAGCCGGAACAAGCGATATACGAAGCGCAAGATTCCGAAAGCGCCCTATTTGCTGAGCTTTATCAACGCTACCAATCTCAACTTAGAGCCTACAACGCCTTAGATTTTGATGATCTAATCTTAATCCCAACCTTGTTATTTCGTAAAAATCAGGAAGTTCGCGAACGTTGGCAGAACAAGATCAAATACCTGTTGGTTGACGAGTACCAAGACACTAACACCAGCCAGTATGAGCTGGTGAAACTGATTGTCGGCCAAAACGCTCGTTTCACTGTGGTTGGTGACGACGATCAGAGTATCTATTCTTGGCGCGGTGCAAAGCCACAAAACCTCGTTCTTTTGAGCAAAGATTTTCCGGCGCTTCGACTGATTAAACTGGAAATGAATTATCGTTCAGTGGGCTGTGTATTGCATGCAGCCAACGTCTTGATCGACAAAAACCCACACGTGTTTGATAAGAAACTGAAAGCGTTTGGGGAGTACGGCGACCCCATTCGTATCATTCAAACTAAAGATGAAGAAAATGAAGCGGAACGCGTGATTGCCGAGATCATCGGTCATCGTTTTACCAAGAAAACCCACTATGGCGATTACGCTATTTTGTATCGCGGAAATCACCAAAGTCGTATCTTTGAGAAGGTGTTAACCTCTAACCGCATCCCATACAAAATCAGTGGCGGCACCTCATTTTTCTCTCGTGCTGAAATCAAAGACATCATGGCCTACTTACGCCTGTTGACCAATCAAGACGACGACAATGCGTTTTTACGCATTATCAATACACCAAGGCGTCAGATAGGTCCGGCAACATTAGAGAAGTTAGGTCACCTTGCCAATGAAAAGCACATCAGTTTGTTTGAAGCAGCCTTCGACGATGCATTTTTGCAGATAATCAACGGCCCTGCGAAATCGGCAATTCAATACTTTACACGCTGGATAGTCGAGTTAAGCGATCAGGTTCTGCGCAGCGATCCGAAGGAAGCGGTTAAGGACTTATTGAAAGGCATTCACTACGAAGACTGGCTGTTCGAAACCAGCTCGAGTCCAAAAGCTGCAGAAATGCGGATGAAAAACGTCAGCGAATTGTATGGCTGGGTCACTCAAATGTTAGACGGCGACGCCGATCACGACCCGCTGACTTTGGTCGAAGTAGTGAATAAGCTGACATTGCGCGACATGATGGAACGTAATGAAGAAGAAGAAGCTAGCAACCAGGTACAGCTGATGACTATGCACGCGTCAAAAGGCCTGGAATTCCCATATGTGTTTATGGTTGGGATGGAAGAAGGCTTGCTTCCGCACCAATCCAGTATTGATGAAGACAATGTTGAAGAAGAGCGTCGCCTTGCTTATGTAGGTATCACTCGGGCACAAACCGAGTTGTTCTTAACTTACGCTAAAGAGCGTCGTCAGTTTGGTGAAACCATTATGTCGGAGCCGTCGCGTTTTCTTGATGAATTAGATCAGAAAGATCTGCGTTGGGAAAAACTAGGTCAACCTGTATCTGAAAAACAACGGCAAGAGAAAAACAAAGCCAACATCGCCAACTTACGGGCCATGTTAAAAGGTTAATTGATATTGAGTTCGAAGTTCTTCGGCTGTTGCTGGTAAAACACGAAGCAGCCGCGACCTTGCTCTTTCGCTTGATACATAGCGTCATCGGCTTGTTTCAACAGTTCATCGACTTGAACTGGTGTCTGACCAAACGCGCGAATACCGATACTGGCACCGGAATGCGTTGGGAATTCATTTAGAACAAACGGTGCCGACATTTTACTGATAATGCGCTTAGCAATCTCTTCAATTAATCGAATGTCGGTGACTAAATCCAACAAAATCACAAACTCGTCACCACCAAATCGCGCTACAACATCATTTTCTCGAACACTACTGACGATGCGCTCACTGGCTTCAATCAAAAAGCGATCTCCAACTTGATGACCAAACTGATCGTTGATCTGCTTAAAGTTATCAAGATCAATAAACAACACCGCATAATGATGATCATTGTGACGTTTTACATGTTGTAAACATTGCTCTAGCTTGGTTCGGAACAGGGCTCGGTTCGGCAGGTCGGTCAAAAGGTCATGGTTGGCTTGATGGAAAAGCTTTTGCTCAATTAACTTTCTTTGTTCAATTTGCAGCTTCAAATTGTCGTTGGCATCGCGCAACTCTGCTGTCCGCTCTGATACCTTTTGTTCAAGGGCGGCATGGCTTTCAATCAGTGCTTCCGCCGCATGTTTTCGGCCGATTGCGGTAGCGATGTGGTGAGATACAAACGTTAAAAGCTGCAAATCCGAATGACAATATTCGTAGTCATGATCATACGCTTGCACCGACAGCACACCAATAACCTCTTCATTGACGATTAACGGTGCTCCCAACCAGCACGTGGAATGATGCAACTCGCCCTTTAATCTCACCAACATGCCGGTGGCAATTAAATGATCAGCAAATTGTACGTCGATTAACTGCGGCTTTTGTGTCTCAATAACGAACTCTGTCAGCCCCTTCGACAGCTTCCGTGTTTTTCCGACCGGATTGTATTTGTCGACATAAAACGGGAAGGCTAAGGTGTCTCCATCAATCATTGCGATGTAACAGTTTTCCACTTTCATCAGCTCACCCAATATTTGATGGATTTGCTGATAAAAGTGTTCCATTGGCACATTTGAGCCACTCAACTCAGAGATTCGGAACAAGGCTTCTTGTAATTTTTCGGCGTGTTTTCGTTGCTGAACTTCTTGCTGGAGCTTGTAGGTTTGTAACTTTACTTCTCGCTCCAGAGACTCTCGATAAGACACCCGCTCTATCGCGGTCATCAAGTGCAGGCCTAAGTGTTCAAACAAAGACACTTGTTGATCGGTTAATTCAATCTCACGAGTATAAGACTGAATCGCCATAACCCCTATGGTTCTCTCACCTTGCTTTAGCGGTACGCCGAACCAGAATTCAGGTTCGGAGCCCAATTGTAAAAAGCGTTTTTTCTCTACAAGTTGGCGGTAATTTGCTTTGTCACACAATAAGGTTTCGCCACTACGGAACACATAGCCAGTAATTCCGCTTTCAAAGCCTTTGATCTTAGGTAACGTGGGTGAATCCATTTCATCTCGAAAATACACAAGCTCTAGTTCTAGCGACTCGTGGTTTTGCAAAACCACATAAAAGTTATCGGCTTGAAATGCAGATGCGACGGCTTCCTGAAGCTTTGGGTAAAATTCGGAAATTTCATGAACTTTGTAAGCCAGTTCAGAGAGTTGCAATAAGCCGTCGGTGACTGAACGCGCACGCTTAAGCTTAGCGATCACGGTTTCGAGTCGCTTAATCTTTTTGTCGGCGTTGACTTTATTACCTTTGGCGTCCATACATTGTGGCCAGCTATTGCAGTATGACTGTTTAAAATTTAGCTAAATAAACTATAAAAAGCATAAAAAAAAGGCAATAAAAAAGGGCGAAAAAATCGCCCTTTAATCAAATTAGCTAATTTTTTACTTGGAATTGTCAACCATGTATTCAACAGCGGCTTTAATTTCATCGTCGCTACACGCCATACAACCACCTTTGGCAGGCATAGCATTGAAACCATTTATTGCGTTGCTAACCAATGTTTCCATACCTTTCGCTAAGCGAGGGCTCCAAGCTGCAGCGTCACCCATCTTAGGTGCGCCCATAACACCTGCACCGTGACATGCCGTACATGAAGTGTTGTAAACTTGCTCTGGTGTTTTAGGACCAGTGTCTTCAACAACTGGCTCAGCACCTTCTAAATACACTTGCCCAACCGGCTTAATGCGTTCAAGAATTTCATCATTAGCGGGTTCATTTGCCTGCACTGCAGCAATGGACAAAACAGTTAATAAACTAACAAGCATATTTCTCATCGTGAGCTCACCTATCTTTTCGGGGGTCTTTGTTATCCTGCACATTCTACCTGAGGAAATAACCCTTGCAATATTATTGGTTTATATATTGGCAATTTATTGACAAAAATCATATAAATTTTAGCAAGTGAACGAAAATCGGCCGCGTTTTTTGTCATTTATATGGGTTAAAAAAGATCATCAAAAAAAAATTAAAAAAGATCTAGATCAATGATCTTTTTATGTGTACATTGTTCGTCCTCTTCGAAATGAAGGACAAGTTTCGACCAACTCTCGGTTGGCCGCAAATAAAAAAAATAATAAATAGCGAGCCTTGCCTCTCTAAGTTTTTTCAAAAATATATGTCACCTTTATCTATTGCCGTGCGCGTCAGTAGAGATTCGCTATTGGATAAATAATCCACTAAGTTATCCACAGGCACAAATTTTTATCAACAATTGTTCATTTCTTTTGCACTGCTTAAATATGGCGGCTTGCACTAGTTTATGGCATTCTTATGCACCAACTTATCCATACCGAAATGGAATTAATCCACATGACAACTTCTGATTATAAGCCTTTGATTTTAGTTGATGGTTCTTCCTATCTTTTCCGCGCTTATCATGCGCCACCGCACCTGACAAATTCAAAGGGTGAATCAACCGGAGCCATCTACGGCGTGGTAAACATGTTGAAGAGCTTGGTCAAGCAATACGGTCCTGAAAGAATGATCGTTATCTTCGACGCCAAAGGCCCGACATTCAGAAATGATATGTACAGTGAATACAAAGCCAATCGTCCACCAATGCCGGACGATTTGCGTTATCAAATTGAGCCATTGCACAAAATTATTGAGGCGATGGGCTTGCCGCTTGTCTCAATACCCGGTGTTGAAGCGGACGACGTCATTGGAACCATTGCCGATGAACAGTCTAAATTGGGCAATGATGTACTCATTAGTACCGGCGATAAAGACATGGCGCAGTTGGTCAACGATCATGTTACCTTGATCAATACCATGACCAATACCATGATGACCCCAGCTGGGGTAGTCGAAAAGTTTGGCATTGGACCAGAATTGATCATCGACTTTCTCGCATTGATGGGTGATAAAGTTGACAACATTCCGGGTGTACCGGGAGTTGGTGAAAAAACCGCAGTCGCTTTATTACAAGGCCTTGGCAGCATTGATTCCATTTACCAGAACTTAGATCAAGTGGCTGGATTGGGTTTCCGTGGTTCAAAAACCATGAAAGCAAAACTGGAAGACAATAAAGAGCAACTGCAACTGTCCTATGAGTTAGCCACGATCAAACTCGATGTGGATCATGGGATCAACGACGCCGACATGCAGATCCAATCACCGAATAAAGATCGCCTAGCTGAGTTGTACGCCGAATGTGAATTTAAACGCTGGCTTGCAGAAGTCCTCTCTGGCGGCGCAACACCTCCGCCGGTTGGTCAAGCGACGAAACCCTCAGCTGTTAAAAGTGAAGAACCTGAGGAAGTACCGGTCGCAAGTGTTGCCATTGATCGCTCTCTCTATAAAACCATTTTTACCATGGATGATTGGCAAACACTGGTTGCTGAGATCTACGAGGCAAAGCTGATTGCTATTGATACTGAAACGACCTCTTTAGATTATATGGACGCGGAATTGGTCGGATTTTCCTTTGCCTATAATAATAAAGAAGACAAAATCACCGCCGCCTATGTACCCGTTGCTCACGACTACCCTGGTGCGCCCGAGCAACTTAAGCTCGAAGATATCAAATCAGGGCTTGGCGAACTGTTAGCGAACGATGAGATCAAGAAAGTCGGTCAGAATCTGAAATATGACATCAACGTTTTAGTTAAGTACGGCCTAACGATTAATGGTATTGCCAGTGACACTATGCTGCAGTCCTATGTTTTCAACAGCACAGGTACTCGCCACGACATGGACAGTTTGTCGCTAAAATACTTGGGTCATAAATGTGTGTCATTTGAGGAAATTGCTGGTAAAGGAGCAAAACAGCTGACCTTTAACCAGGTGGATTTAGAAAAAGCATCGGAATACGCGGCGGAAGATGCTGATATCACTTTGCGTTTACATCAATATTTCACCGAGCAATTGGGTCAAAAGCCAAGCCTAGAAAACTTGTTTAATGACATTGAACTGCCAGTCATGCCAGCGTTAAGTCAAATGGAACAAAATGGTGTGTTAATTGACGCAGACCATCTATACGGTCTGAGTGCAGAATTTGCCGTCAAACTAGAAGAGCTTGAGCGCAAAGCCCATGAAGTTGCTGGCGAAACGTTTAACTTAGCATCGACCAAGCAGTTACAATATATCTTGTTCGATAAGCTCGGTATTACACCTTTGAAAAAGACACCAAAAGGTGCACCATCTACCGCTGAGGATGTGCTGCAAGAGCTGGCACACAATCATGACTTACCACGTTTGATTCTAGAACACCGCAGCTTGAGTAAATTGAAGTCGACGTATACCGACAAATTGCCACTGATGATCAAACCAGCCACAGGCCGCGTCCATACAAGCTATCATCAAGCGGTTGCCGCCACAGGACGATTGAGTTCAACCGATCCAAACTTACAGAATATCCCAATTCGTAACGACAATGGTCGTCGTATTCGACAAGCCTTTATCGCACCTGAAGGACGAAAGGTTGTTGCCATCGATTACTCTCAAATCGAATTGCGGATCATGGCGCATTTAAGTGGTGACAAAGCATTAGTTGATGCCTTTACCAACAATCAAGACATTCACCGCGCTACCGCGTCGGAAGTTTTTGCAACTCCATTTGATGAAGTCACAGATAATCAGCGACGAGCGGCGAAAGCGGTCAACTTTGGTTTAATTTATGGGATGTCAGCGTTTGGGCTTTCTCAGCAACTAGATATTAAACGTGGCGAAGCACAAGAATACATCGACAAATACTTTGAACGATTCCCTGGTGTGCTTGAATATATGGAAACCACTCGTGAAAATGCCGAAAAGAACGGTTTTGTCGAAACCATCTTTGGCCGTCGATTGCACTTACCTGACATAAACGCACGTAATGTTCCAAGGCGTAAAGCCGCAGAACGTGCCGCTATCAATGCACCGATGCAGGGAACCGCCGCCGATATCATTAAGCGCGCTATGATCACAGTCAACGATTGGATAAATGCAAATGCCCGTAATGAAATTACAATGGTCATGCAAGTTCACGATGAATTGGTCTTTGAGATAAATGCGTCAAAAGTTGATCAGTTAGTACCGCAGCTCATTGATTTAATGGAAAAAGCAGCAGAGCTTAATGTTCCACTCATCGCTGAAGCAGGGGTCGGAGACAATTGGGATCAGGCGCACTGATCCTAAAATTGAATAAGATAGAACCAGTAATTGTAAATAAATTACATAATTTTATTACAAATAAGGTTGATTTATATTTGAGCAATACGTATTCTTATTTGCGTAGGGTACAGACGTAAGATGTTCTATCTTTCAGACCTTTTATTTCAGAAATGAAATGGGCTTATATTGCCGCCTCATCTTTTTAGATGAGGCTTTTTTTTGCCTAAAACTTACCTGTAATAGAAATTTAACAATATTGTTTATTGTTATTTATTATGCATTTACAAGTTTTAACGAATATAAACTCAACTTTTTTAGAGTAAAGACTTTACTTTGCAAAAATTATCATTAAGATAAGCATTGTCTCTCTTATGAGTTGACCCTGTTGATATTTGACGAGAATTTATAGCCTCTCCCCTTTTGCTATGACCGGTGCTTTTAAAGCGCCGGTTTTTTTTTGCATTTTCGGTAAAAAACTGAATTTTTATAACAGAATAGTTTTAAATAAACAAAAAAGGCCGCTCGTAAGCGACCTGTTTTTATCCAAAGTAACCAATATTGATCATTCTGGATCTTCTTCTTTTATCAGCGCTTCCGCATTTAACCACTCATCCAACTTGCGTGATAGCTGTGGCACACCTGTACGCTTCAAGCTAGAGAACAACTCAACCGTTACGTCCCCTTGGAATGCCAAAGAAGCTTCTCTTAACTTTAGTAATTCGCTCTTTTGTTTACCTTGTTTTAATTTATCCGCTTTAGTTAGAAGAACAAGAACAGGAAGCTTTTGATCGACGGCCCAGAATATAAGGTCCTGATCTAAGTCTTTCATTGGGTGGCGAATGTCCATTAAGACGACGAGTCCTTTTAAACAGTCGCGTTTTTGCAAATATTCAGATAACGACTTTTGCCACTTTAACTTCATGGCCATTGGCACTTTTGCGTAACCGTAGCCAGGCAAATCAATCAAACGGCGATCGGGCTCTTCAAGCGCGAAAACATTGATCAATTGCGTTCGACCAGGAGTTTTACTCGTTCTCGCCAAGCCAGTTTGTTGCGTTAACGTATTTAACGAACTAGATTTACCAGCATTAGAGCGGCCAGCGAAAGCGACTTCATATCCCTCGTCCGGTGGTAACCGAGTTATGTCCGGTGCGGAGGTTAAAAACGACGCTTTACGATAATTAATAATGGAGCGAGACACAGGTTTTCCTCATTTTCTTGCTTCGAATGTCAGAAATTCAATGACTTGGCGCAATAAACACACTATTGAAACTTTCACATTGTGACATTTGGTGTAGAATACGCCTAATTATACTCTTTGCTAGAACTCGTTCATAGCGAAAGGATAAAGAGAAAACTAAAAAAACAGAGACCCAAATATGAGAAACATCGCATTATCACTAACTATGCTTTTCGGGCTTGTTGCTTCCGCGCACGCTGTAGACGGCGACGCTGAGGCGGGTAAATCTAAGTCTGTTACATGTGCGGCTTGTCATGGCGCTGACGGCAACGCTACCTTAGCAATGTACCCAAAGATTGCAGGTCAACACGCGGAATACATTTACAAACAACTTAAAGAATTTAAGTTGGGCCTAGATTCTGGTGGTAAAGAAGGTCGTTATGACGTAGCGATGAGTCCTATGGCCGCACCTTTGTCTGACCAAGACATGAAAGATTTAGCGGCATACTTCGCTTCACAAACAACGAAGCCAGGTTCAACTCCAGAAAACGTTGTTGCTGAAGGCCAAATCTTATATAGAGGTGGTGATATGGACCGTGGAATCCCATCTTGCCAAGCTTGTCACGGCCCACGCGGTGTAGGCCAGAGCCTTGCAGGTTTCCCTAAAGTGTCTTCTCAACATCCAGAATACATCAAGGCGCAGCTAGAAAAATTCCGTAGCGGTGACCGCAACAACGACATGAACGGCATGATGCGCGATATCGCCGTTAAGTTGACGGACAAAGACATCGAAATTTTATCAAAGTATATGTCTGGCCTTCACTAGTCGCTGTTTTTGAAACAGAAAAAGCACCGAATTCGGTGCTTTTTTTTTGCCTTCAACGTCGCCGACCGTAAAAAGTTCAAAAAACTTTCAGAACTTCCGACTAAAGTTCAATTGAGAATTGAGAAAATTGGAAATTGGATAACCAATTTTGTGCGACATCGACCATTACATTCATAGGAAAATGCGTAAATATTTGCACATTATTTACACAACTCATTGTAAAACATAGAAAAAACATATTTCCGATAGAATAAATGTAAAAAAATATTAAATTTTTATTGAGACTTTAGATCAAAGGAGTACATTAGTCCCCGTTGTCACGTACAGGATAAAAACACGGACTATTCTCAAGGAAGTAGAAGTGGCAAGAAGTTTTGCGGAATTGCCGTATGGGCTACGCAAGGATGAACCAAATAAGTGTCATGAAGACCATATAAATAAGAAAGACATATACGGATATTAAATAACAATAATACGGATGAATAATCGAGTGACAAGACAGGGGTGTCGTGCGTTCGGAAGGATGTTCGAAATTTAAATAGGAGAGGTGTCAAACTGAGTTTTGACTACTGATAGAATTCAAGGCGATAGAAGTCACACTATCGCCTTTTTTATTGCCTGCGATTTGAGTAAAATCCCGTCTTGTTTAAATTTATACGTTGGAGCTTGTTATGACTCGCCTTAAAAAGAGCAGAAAATCCGGACCTATCGGTGTCCGAAAGCAGGAGACCCGTCCTGCAGATACCAAATCCGACGTTCGCAAAAAGAAAAAACCAAAGGGCCAAAAATCGGGCAACCGAAATTCTTTGCTGGTTGAGAAAAAAGAACAATTAGAAAAGGGTACAAGTGCCAAGAAAGATTCGAAACTAGGCAGTAAGAAAAAAATTTCGCTGACACCGCAAAAAGAAACGGTGGCAAAACCAGAACCGGTCCACTCCAACCACAAACCAAAGGTAAACCTCGAGAAAGTTGCTAAGGTTACCATCGCCCCAGAAGTTGAGTTGGAGCAAATCGAAAGTGATCCGAAACTTATCGCGTTAGTAGAACGCGTTGAAGACGGCGAGCTGTTAACTGGCAAAGACGCAAAGTTCTTCAACAAACAAATGGCCCGTCACCAAGAATTACTTGATGAGCTTGGTATTGAAGACGAAGAAGAAAACGACGACCCATTAGCACAACTTGGTGGCGACGAATGGGATGACTTCTTAGAAGGAGACGAAGATTAATATGATGTGGTACGTGCTCATTTCGATTGGTGTTTTAGTCATAATGGGGCTGGCCTTCTATGCAGGCCAGTTACTTTGGCAAGTTCAAGAACAAAAACGTCAAACCAATGAACAAAAACAAAAGCGAGTGGATTATCTCACTGACAGCATCAGCTACATTGCGAAAGCGATGAAGGCAGAGCAATGTGAATATTCTGAAGGTGTATTGAGAATTTGGGTTTTGTTAGATCACTTTCAACGTGAAACCCAAGGGCAAAAAGATTACACAGAGATTTATCCAGGATTTGCTGCCTTGTACGACATCATCAAAGACATGCCAACCCATGAGGCACGAAAAAAGGTCGAGAAAAAAGAACTGGCCAAGATGGATATGCGTCGTTGGCGTGCCGAAAAAGAGCACGAAGAACAAATTGGATTGGACTTAGACAAACTCATGCAGGAGTTTTAGTCCGTTGTGCTTCCTACAGGTAGCAACTGCCCTAGTTGTTACCT
Organism: Alteromonadaceae bacterium; assembly: GCA_964229075.1. Taxonomy (GTDB): domain Bacteria; phylum Pseudomonadota; class Gammaproteobacteria; order Enterobacterales; family Alteromonadaceae; genus Psychrosphaera. The sequence goes on from CAXRBI010000078.1 coordinate 41,851, forward strand.
GTTTACTTCCACTTCCTTTTTTACTGTTCAATAGCGTTACTGCACAATGTCTTTCTACTGCTACAACGCTAAATTTGAACTAATTGCACATGTGTCACTCTATTGGTAAAGTATTGAAAACAAGGATTGTCTAATGAACAAAACTCTCAGCATCGCATCTACAGCCACTGTTTTACTATTTTCCACCTCGAGTTACGCGAATCGTACATTTGATATAGCCGCAGGTTACGGCAACCAATACGGCCCCAATGTCGGCGCTCAGCTATCCCTTGCCTCTGAGTTTGACCGATATTACGTCAGCTTGGGGTTTGGTAGCGGCGGCTGGGGCTATCAGAGAGCTATCGACGAAGACACCAAACACTCATTGGGCATAAACCAAAGCGTCTATTCTCATTTTAATCTCGATAAGAACGACTACTACTCTCTGCTTACCTACAACTATCATCCAGACGGATTCAAAAGTGAGGGCATCACTCTGGGATTTGCAATCGGAGAACATCGCCAGAAGCAATACGACAGAGATGGTGATCTCGAGTCAGATAAAAAAGGCCCTACATTGACCTTAAGCATCGGCTACAAATTCTAGTCGCTACGGCCTTTGACTGGCGAGTACAAGGTTTTCAATATTGTAAGAACGAGGATTTTCTGCCCACTTGAGGCTGAACTGGCAAAAGTCTATTTCGGAAACCATGCCCGTGCTCAAGAGCTCGATAAAGGATTGACTGAATTCGGTCCTGTTATCAGCAAAGATTTCAGCAACCCAATGTTGTGGTTTTGCGATCTTACCGTGATGAAAATCATAAATATAAACCAGCGCTAGGCCAGCAAGCGTAACATGACCGCCGACCGACACGTATAAAGGACTCCCCTCTGGCGGTTCATCCCAGTTGACTCCGCCAATCAACGTCTGTTTTTCGTGACTGCGAACCGCCTTTTGGGCGCCAAAGGCGATTGCATCATTGGCTGCCCAAATTAAGTCCACAGCCAACTCGCGAGTTAACAGGCCATTAACAAGGTTGAAACCTAATTCGCTCGACCAGTTGGCAACCGGCGAGTCGACTAGTTGGTATGTTACTGAACTGGCTCTGAGAGCATCTAACATGCCCATCTCACGATCTGTTGACGCTTGTGTCGCGTGATCCCCCAACAACGCCAAGAACTGATAATTGTGATCAGGACCTAAGTGCTGGGCATCAAGCAGCATCTTCGCCAGTCGGTAACCCGCGCGATAGTTGTTGGGTTGCACTCCACCAATGACTTTATCACGCACTTTCTTAGGCACTCTCGCGTATTGTTTTTCTGTAAGGTCATTCAACAGAAAGAAAACCTTTACATCACTTTTTTGCAATTGTTTCAACATCGACAAGCCGACCGACTTTTCGTTGACAAGAATCAGGTAGTCGGGAGACTGCTTTATCGCCTGTTTCACCAACTGCCGCATGTAAAAGTGATCCCGCTGAGCATAATACGTAGTTAAGTTTACGCCCAAATCCTCCGCCGCAGCCTCACCGAACAGACTCACGTTTTGCCAAAAGCTTCCGGTTGAATTGTGAGTATTGTGCCCTGGGTTAATAAAAATGACATTAGGCACCTCTGCCGCTTTACAGGGGGCAGTGATTATTAAAAGCAGGCAGAAGAAAATATAAGGTAGACGCACTATTGTTCCTCACTTAACGACATATAAAGTGTAGACAATGGTGTTATGTTTAGACAAAAAAGGCCGCTAATGCGGCCTTTAACTAACTGTTGTTTAGTCGTGCTAGGAGTTTGTCCTTCTCTTGCCAAACGCCGTTTAGCCAAGATTGAAAGCGTTCTTTAAAGGCAACGTCTTCAAAGTAGTCACCAATAACCGCTTCATCTACTTCCATTAGCTCGATCTCTACTTGCACACGCTTAAGTCGGCCAAACAAAATGTCCACCGTTGGGTTTTTATTATCTGGATAATTCAAAGTGACATTAATCACCCCGGAAAACAGATGTCCCATGGCAGATAAGGTAAAGGCTATGCCACCGGCGCGAGGCGATAACAAGTATTTAAACGGGCTCTTAGTCGATTTTAATTTATCGGCTGTCACTCTTGTACCTTCGACAAAATTGATGATGGTCGTCGGTATATTTTTAAATTTTTCACACGAACGACGCGTGGTTTCAATGTCTTGCCCTTTTTTCTCAGGATGTTTTTCCAGATAGCTGCTGCTGTAGCGCTTCATAAATGGCATGTCCATGGCCCATGCCGCCATACCTACAAAAGGCGCGCGTTTGAGCTCTTCTTTTAAGAAGAATTTTGGTGACGGCAAAGTGTTCAGTGCCACTTGCGTCAAAACCATGATATCCACCCAAGAAATATGGTTACAGATAAGTAAGTACCAACTCTTTTTATCAAACTTATCTTTTGAGTTAATTTGCCAGTCAACCGGATTCGTCAGGTTGATGGCCAACAAGTTAAATAATGCCCAACCGCGCCAAATCATATTAATTATGAAATTCAACACGACTTTAACGGGTTTAAGCGGCAATAAGAGCTTAATTATACCCAAAAGGAAAATACTCGTACCTACCACCGCAGTGATAGAGAAAAAGATAGGTACGGTGATAAACACCAATATCCATGGTGGTAAAAATGACAACATGTGTTCTCCCTAGCTCACTGATTTTGCTTGTTTTTGTAACGTCAGCAAGGTTTGTTCTTTATTTTGCCAAATGCCGTTTACCCAGGCATGCAGGCGTTTTTTATAGTCTTTGTCATTGGCGTAGTCGCCTAATATGTCGCTTGTGATTTCATGCACATCAATGTGCATATACACATCTTTAATTCGGCCAGACAAAAAGTGCCAAAACGTTGGGATCTTTTGCGGGTAATAAATGGTGACGTCTACTACCTTGTGCAATTGCTCGCCCATAACCGTCAATACGAATCCAACACCGCCCGATTTCGGCTTCAACAAACCTTCAAACTTACTTTGTTGTTTCGCATGTTTTTCTTCCGTGAAGCGCGTGCCTTCAACGAAATTCATTACAGAAACCGGCTTGTATTTAAACTTCTCACAGGCCTGTTTGGTGGTTTCTAAGTCCTTGCCCTTCAAATGCGGGTTCTTTGCTAAGAAACTCTTGGAATAACGCTTCATGAACGGAAAATCGAGTGCCCACCAAGCTAATCCTAAAATAGGAACATACCGCAATTCTTCTTTTAAGAAAAACTTTAAGAACGGAATTTTACCGTTGAACATGCGTTGCAGAATAACAATGTCGACCCAAGACTGATGATTTGACAACACCAAGTACCAGTCGTCTTTTGATAAGTTCAAATCGCCACTGAGATTCACTTTCATGCGGCTAAATAACATTTGAATGAAAGAGTTAACCGATACCCAACCTGAGGCACAAAAATCCAAGCAAATGGAGATGTACTTACGCACTACCGTTACCGGAATCAACTTAAACACGCTTAAAATGAAAATGGGTAAGGACCAAAATAAGGTGTTTACGACATAAAAAGAAAAAGAACAAACGGCAACCACAGTGCCCACAATTCGCTCAAACCACTTCTTCATAATATCTACTCTCTTAATCTTCAAAATAAGTGTAACCGGCAAGGCCGGCACGTAGTTCACGTAAAAATTGCGCTTGTTTTTCTTCACCAAACGCCTTGGCCGCTATTTGTTGTTCGTAACTCTCCAGCAATTTTCCGCTGTCGAATTGAACGTGTTGAAGCACTTCCGCCACACTCTCGCCTTTGAGGGATTGAGTGAACCGGTAACCACGAGGGTCGCTCTCACATAACTCGACATGCACAGAATCGGTGTCACCGAATACGTTGTGTAAGTCACCAAGTATTTCTTGATATGCCCCCACCATAAACATGCCAAGTACATAATCATTGTGCGCAGTGTAAGGTGGTAGCGGGAGAGAAGATTCAACGCCGGCACCGTCTGCGTATTGACGAATCTGGCCGTCAGAGTCACAGGTAATATCTTGAATAATGGCGCGATTGTTCAATGGTTTGTCCAAATATTTAATCGGCATTACCGGGAACAATTGTTCAATCCCCCAAACATCCGGCATCGATTGAAACAATGAAAAGTTAACAAACACCTTGTCGGCAAGCTTTTCATTAATTTCATCGAGCACTTCTCGATGAGTTCGCGAGCGAGGGTCCAGAATTTTCTGCACTTCCGATAAAATCTTAAAGTACAACTGTTCGATCAGCGCCCAGTGCTTCAAGCTGATCAAACCAACAACGTATTGTTGGTGGGCGTCTGCGAACAAATGCACTGCATCGTGAAACGACTCTAACGCATGGCGTTCGTCAATCAACTGATAAGAACGATACAGTTCTGACAAAATCGAAGGACAATTGTCGCTCGGCGCTGCGACCGACTCCGGCACTGGCGCTTTTTCAATGTCAATGACGTCTGTGACCAAAATGGCGTGGTGCGCGGTCATTGCTCGGCCTGATTCGGTAATGATGTCCGGATGCGGCAAATCAAACTTTTCGCAAATTTCGATGATCGGGTTAACGACATTTTTGGCGTATTCTGCCACTGTATAATTCATTGAACAGGCACTGCGAGAACCCGAACCTTCATAGTCAACGCCTAAACCGCCGCCTACATCGATGGTTTTAATCGGTACGCCAAGCTCACACAGCTCTGCGTAATGTCGAGCGCACTCGCGAATCGCATTATGAATGTCTCGAATATTGGCGATTTGCGACCCAATGTGGAAATGCACCAACGACAAATACTGTAACTGCTGTTTTTGTTTGAGCTGCTCAACGACCTGCAACACTTGATTGGCCGACAGGCCAAACTTCCCTTTTTCACCACCAGTGTTTTGCCATTTGCCTTTACCGATGGAATTCAAACGAATACGAATGCCAATAGCAGGCATGGCACCAATATCTTTCGCCGCTTGCAACAAGGCATCTACTTCAGACACTTTCTCAACTACGATGTGAACCTTGTGCCCCATCGCCTGACCAATGCAAGCCAAACGCATGAATTCACTGTCTTTGTAGCCATTACAAACAATGGTGATCGGTTGTTTTGAAACACCAAGAATGGCCATTAACTCAGGCTTACTGCCTGCTTCGAGGCCGACTTTTTCCGAGCCGTGGCTGATAATTTTCTCCACCACAGAAAACTGCTGATTGACTTTGATTGGGTAAACAGCCGTGTATCGACCTTGATAACCGCGGTCGGCCTTGGCTTCTTTGAAAGCGTTCACTAAGCGTGATACTCGGTCACTCAATATATCGGTAAAACGAACCAAAATTGGATAGGTGAGTCCTGAGTCTTTCAACTCGTCACACAGTTTTGGCAAGTTGATCGGCGCGGATTTCGCGGCACTTGGGTTCACGCAAACTTCACCTTGCGGGTTTATGTCAAAGTAACCTTCGCCCCAACGTTTGACGTTGTAAACACTCTTGGCCGTTCCAACTAAGCTCTTCGCCATCAATATGTCTCAAAGTTTCAAATAATGGGCCGCATTTTAGCGCATTTCCGCAAGCAAAGAGAAATAAAACCAGCAAAATTTAAACATCCGTTTGAACTTGTCATTGAGCGCGTTAAAAAAATTGCAGAACTCAAGAATATCACCGAAAATACAGCCAGTTATTCAGCGTTAATTGCGGAGCCATTCATGGCCAATTCAGACAACAACTCAACAAACCCAACTTTATCTAACACCGAGTGGTGCAACGAAATCAATAACGGCGCAGCAATCGGCCTAAAAATTAAAAAGAAGCTGGCCAGTAAACAGTCGGATTTTCAGTTAGTGGAAATCTACGAAACTGAAGAATTTGGCAACCTTATGATGCTCGACGGCTGCACTATGGTCTCGACTCGTGAAAACTTCCTCTATCATGAAATGATGAGCCACCCTGCACTCTTTACTCACCCGAGCCCTAAGAACGTGGTAATTATTGGTGGTGGTGACTGCGGCACGTTACGCGAAGTGCTTCGTCACCCAGAGGTTGAGACTGCGCACCAAATTGACATCGACAAAGTTGTAACAGAAATGTCGGAAATCTACTTTCCTGAATTGTGCGAGTCAAACGACGACCCTCGCGCAGTGATTAAATTTGACGATGGCATTAAGTTTATGGCCGAAGCTGCAGATGACTCTATCGACATCATCATTGTTGACTCGACGGACCCAGTCGGCCCTGGCGAAGGCCTGTTTAATCATGCCTTTTACGCCAATTGTTTAAGAGCGCTGCGCACAGACGGTATTTTTGTGCAACAAAGTGAATCACCGCTATTACACCTACCGCTATTGAAGGAAATGCGTGAAGCCATGTTAGAGGTCGGCTTTGAAGACCTACAACACGTTAATTTCCCGCAAATGATTTATCCTTCGGGTTGGTGGTCAAGCACATTGGCAAAAAAATCGGGCAAATTTGGCCCATTCCGCCAAGACGAAGCAAATGCCAAAGCAGTTGAATGGGATTTGCAATACTACAACGGCGACTTGCACCAAGGTGCCACGGCACTGCCCAACTTCCTGAAAAAAGCGTTCCAAAAATAAGCATAAAGCCTCGTTTACAACGGGGCTTTTTTTTGATCAAAAAAAGTTTGTTAAAAAAACGGAAAAAAATTCATTTTGTTTTAAACCTTTCTAAACCGACCCGCGACATAATGGTCGTAAACAACTTTTAAGGAACAGAAAAATGCAACAACAAGGTTTAACCAAATGGATAGCTGGCGTCACCCTAGCACTGTCAGCGTTTAGTTTCTCAGCGAGTGCAGACGTTATCGAAGAAACCTTCGAAGTCGCAGCCGGAGGCACATTAGATTTACGCACCCAAAGCGGTTCAGTTCGCGTGTACACACACAAAGCATCAACCGTCATTTTAGAAGTCGACGTCAGTGGTCGCGACGCCGACGAATTTAAATTAAATACAGATCAATCAGGCAACGATGTCGAAGTGATCGGCGAAGTAAAAGGCCGCGGCTGGAACCGTGATCTTCGTATCAAGTTTGAAGTCACTGTTCCTGAAAACTACAACGTTGAAGTTGACACCTCAGGCGGCTCAATTGGCGTATCGGATTTAACAGGTAACGTCGACGTTCGTACCTCTGGCGGTTCAATCACCGTTGGTTCAATCAAAGGCCGAGTGAAACTGCACACCTCTGGTGGCTCGATTCAAACCGAAGAGATTTACGGTCCGTTGAACGCGCATACATCCGGCGGCAGCATTCGCGCGAAGTTTGCTGAACAGTTAACGGAAGACGCAACTTTAGATACATCAGGTGGCTCTATCACGGCTTACCTAGTGTCCGATGCAAAAGTAGACCTTGACGCTTCCACCAGCGGTGGTCGTGTAAGAACTGACTTTAACGTTGACGGTCGTGTGAAAAAACAATCGATTCGTGGCGAAATCAATGGCGGTGGCCCTGAGTTGCAACTGCACACTAGCGGCGGCAGCATCTCGGTTCGCTCGCTATAACTGAATAAACGTTAAAAAAGCTCGGTATTCACCGAGCTTTTTTTATTGCAGTTCCCTGACCACCATCGCCGAACGCGGGTAACATTGGCACGCCAACGTATGCCCTTGCTGTTGCTCCTGTTGTGACAAAGTAGGCAGTGGCCGGTCAATCGATTGCATCTGCCCTTGCTCCACCTTCAATCGACAGCTTCCACAACTGCCCTGCTCGCAAGCAAACACCATAGACACCTTCTGCTGCTGAGCCGCTTGCAACAGGGTTTGATTCTCTGCCACTTGTATTTGATGTTTAGTGCCGTCCTGAAGTGTCAAACTGACTCGGTGATGTTCACCACGCGCCACCGCGGCTGTGGAGGTGAATTGTTCGGTAAACACCCTACTGGCTGAGGTTCCCTGCTGCTGAATGTGGTCCTTCAAATTTGAGACCAGCGTTTGAGGCCCACACAAATAATACGCGTCGTTATTGTCTGCGCACAAAGCCACTTTCAACCTCTCAACTAATTGCTCACGATGCGCTTCTTCTGCTGAGTAATACCAATCAATTTTTAACCGTTTAAGGTGCGTTCGCTGCAACTCTTGCAACTGCGTTTTAAACATTACCGAGTCTCTTTGCCGATTCAAATACAGCAGACGAATCTGTCCTTTTGTTTGCTGCAAAGCCAGCTCCAAAATCGCTTTGATTGGCGTTATTCCGCTGCCAGCGGCAAATAAGGTGATATTCGCGAACAAAGGGCGATAAACAAAATCACCAAAAGGACCTTGAACTATAAGTTCACCTCCCACCTGCAACGAAGCGTTGATGTACTGAGACATTTTGCCGTCTGCTAATCGTTTCACCGCGATTTTTAACGCGCCTTGTTCTGGGCTTTCGCACAAAGAGTAACAACGCTGCAGTTGTTCGCCATCCAACCATTTACTGACCATCACATATTGCCCGGCTTGGTAGTTAAATCGCGTCCCCGGCGGCAACAAAAAAGACACCATAACGGCATCTGGGCTAATTCGCTCAATTGCGCCCACGCGCATGACTTGATGCACCGATGAGTGATGCCACCAGCGCAAACTCGGCGCTTGCATAAATGGCTTGTCAGATGCTCCCCAAATGGTCTCTATCGGAGCGTTTTGCGCTCTTAAAGAAGGCTCTATACGAAAATACAAGGATTGGTATCGATACCAAGGCACTCGCGGATAAAGGTGGTGAACGAGATGATAGTTCTGCCCAAATAACAACAGGTTTAACAGCTTGCTGGGATAAATTCGGCTGTTGTGCATGCGGTTTAATTGTTTGTGGGGGTGATGCGGAATATAGTCAAAAAACAGCACCAAAATTAGCAAAGTCAGCGTCATTGGAAGCGCAACAAAATAACCGACTTCAGCAACGTAACCTTGGCTGAGCAGCAGCGCAAGTGTCCCCCAAACCAGGGTAAAATACACTAGAGTGCTCCAAAGAGTCGCTCGAAACTGCGGCACATTTTTCAGCTCAATATAACTGAGGTAAAGGTAGCGCAACGGCATCCAATACACACTTGCCAACACGTGATACCACCGATCACCAAATACAAAATGGTCGGGGTCGCGCGCTGGGTCGTTGGTGTATGCGTGATGGCGCTCATGAATTCGCTGAAACATGCGATATGGCGCGACTAT
>CAXRBI010000079.1:0-7459 GCA_964229075.1 Alteromonadaceae bacterium
GTTTGCGCGCTGAAAAGTGTTGCTAGCGTCGCAGTCGCAACTGATAGGCTGGCAATGAGTTTCGTTTTCATCGTCTATTCCTCGTAAAGATAGAAGCTATCAATGTTAATTTGATAGGCGGAGTTACCTAAATCATGTTCATTGGTGGCCGTGACCAATGTACCTTCAAACCAGTACGGATTGTAAAGAGATTCTAGTACAAAACCTTTTTTAACTTTTGCGTAAACAATCTGGTTCGGCGGTGGCGGCGGCATGTGGAGACACGCACCGAAATATGGAACCACGAAAAACTCCGTCACTTTGTTTTCTTCGTCTACCTCAAGTGGCACGATAAAGCCCGGAAGTTTTACTGGTTTATTATTAAGCGCGCCAACTACACGGTCAGATTTAAGCGCTTGATAATAACGTTTCGTTTGTTCGTCTAAATCGTCTCTTTCTGCCAAAGCATCAACACTGTCGAGGCTTGAACCGTCTTGAATATTCATGATACTGGCGGGAGGGTTAAGCAACAGTTCTAAGTCGTCTAGAGGCACAAGTTCTTCCCATTCAATTTGATGGTATTTCTTTGCTTGAGATTTTGCATTTAGGCTTAGACTGTTGGCCATAAACAATACAAAAATTACTAAGTTTATTAATTTTATCGATCGATTCATCACTCGGTTCGTACTGTAAAAATTGAGTCCAACAATGTTATAACATATCATGCGCGCATAGCAAAAAATGCGATAGATGAACGATTAGATAGGGGAGAGAGAGGTTGTCAGTAGCAATCGAACTGAGAAACCTAAAGCAACATTATAGTGGCAAGGTCGATACCGAATTGCAGTTTAATGATTGGCAGGTTCAACGAGGGGATAAAGTTTTCTTACATGGTGATTCTGGAAGTGGTAAGTCAACATTACTCAATTTGATTTCCGGAGTTCTCACACCCACCTCTGGTGAGATCAGTATTTTGGACGAGGTGACATCTGCACTCTCCAACGCCAAACGCGATAACTTTCGAGCCCAGCATATAGGCGTCGTTTTTCAGTCATTAAACTTGGTTCCGTATTTGACGGTTCTTAAAAATATCAAACTCGCTCGTTACTTAGCCAAACAAGCTCAACGAAATCTGGTAGAACAGGCAAAATCGTTAATGAATCAGCTGAACTTAGACGAGCAAGTACTAGATAAAAAAGTATCTGAGTTAAGTGTTGGTCAACAACAAAGAATCGCGATTGTTCGGGCACTGATAAACCAACCGGAAATCCTGCTAGTAGACGAGCCTACGTCTGCACTCGATGTGTCGGCCCGTGACGCGTTCATGTCTTTGTTACTAAATACATGTAATGAAAATGGCACTACGTTAATTTTTGTTAGTCACGATCAGCACCTGAAAAAGTATTTTGAAACCTGTGTGGATATGACGGACCTGCTCAAAAAACAGGAGGTGTCGTAATGTTGTTTTCAATCGCTAAGGATAGTTTGCTGAGCCGCAAAAAGACCGTCTTTCTTACGTTCTGCTCATTAGTCATTAGCCTTTTGGTGTTATTGAGCGTGGAGCACATTCGACTGCAAGCAAAAGAGAGTTTTAATAGAACCATCTCCAGTACCGATCTCATCGTCGGTGGACCAAGCGGGCAGTTGAACTTGCTGTTATATTCTGTATTTCGCATAGGAACCCCCACCGCAAATATTAAATATGAGAGCTTCCAAGCACTGAACGAAAAGCGTTTGGTCAAATGGACCATACCGATTTCTTTGGGCGACTCACATAAAGGGTTCCGTGTTTTGGGGACGAACTCTGACTATTTTGAACACTTTCGTTACGGCAAGAAAAAACCGTTGGCTTTAAGCCAAGGCAAACAGCTAGAAACTTTGTTTGATACCGTTATTGGCGCGGATGTCGCTAAAACACTTGGATATCAGGTTGGTGATCAAATCGTTATTACCCATGGCATTGGTAAAGTTGGTTTCACTAACCATGACAAATCACCGTTTGTCATTGCTGGAATACTAGAAAGAACCGGTACACCGGTTGATAAAACTGTGCACGTTAGCTTAGAGGCCATCGAAGCAATACATTTAACACCGGCAAAATTGCAGAAGGTGATTGCCGATCCCAACTCAGTAGATTTAACGCCTAAATCAGTGACCGCTGTATTGGTCGGACTGAAGAACAAGTTTGCCACTTTTAAGATTCAGCGAGATATTAGCCAAGACCCTAACGATCGTATGATGGCGATATTGCCAGGAGTAGCAATGACCGAACTTTGGAGTCTACTTGGCTCGGTCGAGAATATACTGCGAGTGATTGCCGCACTGGTTCTGTTGTCATCTTTGTTTGGCTTATCAACAATGTTGTTGGCGTCGATGAACGAGCGGCAAGCGGAGATCGCGATTTTCCGTGTTTTGGGGGCCGGGCCTGTGAAGATCATGTTGTTAATTTTCGTCGAAGCAATACTACTGGCTCTTTCAGCGATCATTTTCAGCGTCATGTTGATAACCGCGATACTTTATGGGTTTGAAGATTTCCTTGCCAGTGAATATGGCCTGTTTATCAGCAGTAATATACTATCTTTGGACGTAGTTAAATTGTTGGGTGTCGTTTTGGTTGCTACGATAGTGACGGCTTTGTTCCCAGCGATTGAAGCTTATAAGTCTGCGCTCTATCGACAATTGTCGAAGCGCTAACATTGCAATTACTTGGTCGGGCTCAACGTCTGAGCCCAACAATTCAAAGGAACACATAAACAAGGAGAATTCGATGACGCTTAAGTTATTTGAAGAAGTTTTATTGTTGGCACTCAAAGATGAAAAAGGAACTGTGTCAGTTGATTTTCTGGAATACGCTTTGGCCGGGTCAATTATATCTGAACTGGTATTAGCTGGGACAATTGCAATTGATTCGTCAAAGCAAAAGCGAGTCTCAACTTTAAATGCAAAGCCACTTGGCGACGACATCCTAGATGAGGCAATGTCTTTAATTCGCGAGCGCGAAAACACAAAAGGCTTAAAACATTGGATTAGCAAAATTGCATCTATAAAGAACTTGAAAGAGCGAGTTGCAGTGCGGTTATGCGACGCAAAAATCTTAAAAGCTGAACAAGAAAAAGTGTTTCTGATTTTTAATCGCGATGTATACCCTGAGCTTGATCCCGTGCCTGAGCAGAATATCATCGCTCGTATTGATGACGCGATAACGGGCAAAAGCGCACAGATAGACGCGCGAACAGTAGTATTGATCTCCATTGCCCATGGTGTGGGTTTGCTCAGACATAACTTTGATCGGGACAAACTCAAGCGTTATAAAAGTCGTATTGAACAAATTGCAAAAGGTGAAATGGTCGCTGGCATAACTCGTGAAGTTATTGACGCTTGCCAAGCTGCGGTATTTATCGCGGTCATCATGCCAACTCTGATAACGACGGTAATCGTAACAAGCTAAACAAATGGGCAGCATTTACTGCCCATTGGCTCGCTTACTCAGTAGGGCACCCATTCCGCCGATATGTTTTCGGCACCAGACGCATTCATTAGAATCGTGTCTTCCAATCTGAATCCGCCAAACGGTTTTAAGCTTTTAATTACTTTCCAATTAAAATCAGGATTCAGTTGTTCGTGTTTGAGAATACTGTCGATAAAGTAAATTCCTGGCTCCACGGTAAAAGCGATGTTTTGTTCCATCGGGCGGATTAAGCGCAAAAACGGATAACGAGGATCTTTATTTAAGCTACCGCCTCGTTCATTTGCCAAATAACCTCCTACGTCATGAACCTGCGCGCCAATATAGTGTCCAACACCACACGGAAAGAATCTTTGACTGTAGCCTTTGTCGTAGGCTTTTTCGACTGAACAATTCAAAACGTCAAATTGGCAAAGAATCTCAGTCATCTTTTTGTGCGCACTGTCATGAAACTCTAGGAAAGACTTCCCGAGTTCAATTTCAGACAATAAGGATTTAAAGCACTGCGTATAAGCTGCGAACATTGCACTGAAGGTTTCACTGTTACCGTCAAGCTCCGCATCTTTAACATAGGTTCGACTGATATCTGCGTTGTATCCATTAACTGACGCCCCAGCGTCAATCAAGAAGCAGTTTTGGTGGTCAACGATTTGTGTTTGATATTGGTCATAATGAAGTACAGATGCATTTTGGCCGAACGCAATGATATTGTTATAGGGTAATTGAGTTTCACGCGTTGAGATAGTTTGTAAATAAGCAAGGTGAGTTTCAAACTCAGTTTTGCCTTGATAAAAGGCTTGTTTTGCCGCTAGATGGCCTTTTGCAGCGAGTTTATTTGCGCGCCTCAGGTTGTTCTTTTCCCACTCAGTTTTATAGGCTCGGTGATAATCTAAATAGTTCAACAAGCGACTTGGGTTAACAGCGGTATGTTCGCCTTTAAACTGACGAAGACTAAAATCACCTATTGCGGCTGCGTTGGATTTGTTTATCAGGTGTTTGCGGATGACTTTTTCTGGGTCGTCGATGATCTCTAAATCAAAATACTCTAACCATTCACCTTCTGGAAGTTTAGGCTGTGCGTGCCAATAGTCCTCTTGTTGAAACAGGTAAACCTTTGGTTTTTTGCCAGCTTCGATACAAACAAAGGATTTCTGCTGTTGCGGCAAAGGTAGCCAGTACTTGAAATACGGGTTAGTTTTGAAGCCAAAAGCATTGTCATCTAAAAAGCCGTAGCTGTGCTCTCCAGAATAGATTAGCACCTGATCATAGTTAGCGTAGGCCAACGCTTTAGTAAACAATGACTGTAAATGTTCTACGTGAATTTGATATTCAGACATAATGTTTCTCACTAGTTAAATCGTTCTATGGCGAATGGCTGAAGATCGATTTCTGGGGTTTCGTTAGTTATTAATTGTTTAATTAGTTTTGCTGTGATGCCAGCCTGGGTAAGACCCAAGTGCTGATGGCCGAAGGCAAAATACAGATTGTCGAAACGTTCGCTGCGACCAATCACTGGCAATGAATCTGGCAGAGAAGGGCGACTTCCCATCCAAGTTCTTGCATTGTTGTTACTTAATGGCTTTGAGATGAGTGCGTCCGCGTGGGGCTTTAACACTAGTGCTCGACTTTCGTTTACAGCTCCATTCACGCCCGCAAATTCTACTGTGCCTGCGAGTCTTAGTCCTTCCTTCATAGGCGTCATGATAAATTTGCGTTCATACGAGGCAACTGGCCTAGAAAGACATGTTTGTTGCGGTAACATTAGGTGGTAACCACGTTCGGCCTCTAAAGGCACTTTATAACCCAGTTCCCGCAGCAAAGGTTTTGACCAAACGCCGCTGGCAACAACGACGTTGTCAAATCTTAGACTTTTTGATTTGAAAATAAGCTCGATCCGCTCTGATTTGGGTATGATTTTCAGTACTTCATCTTTGATATAGGCCATACCTTCTGCAAGTGCCTTCTTAACAACACTCTGTACAAAAAATTCAGGGTTCAAAGTATGTCCTACTGATTTAAACCAAAGACTGTGTGTTACTTTTTCTGACAGGTTAGGCTCCAACTGCAGGGTTTGCTCCCTATTTAAAAGCTCTACATCGATGCTTTCTCGTTGGTACGCCTGAAGAATGGATTCAATTTTTTTGATCGTCGTAGATTCAAACGTAAGCAGGCTACCTTGTTTTACAATTAAACCTTGTGTATTGGTCTGCTCAAAAATATCTTCAAACGCATCAAGGGCCTTTTCATTTAATTGCTTTAAGGCGTCGGTGTGCTTTCTGAAACGATGCCGTGTCATGTTGGCTATAAACCGCAAAAACCAGGGCATTGCTTTAAACAAATATGTCGGTTTTACTCGGAAAGGACCTAATGGATCGAGTAACATTTTTGGTAGTTTGGGAATTAAGCTGAGTTCCGCAAGCGGGAAAACTTGCTCTGTCGCAAAGTGTCCGGCATTGCCTTTGCTGCAACCTTGGGCGATGCCTTTGGCGTCAATTAGTGTGACTTTACAACCGGCGTTTTGCAATTGCTGTGCAATGCAGCTACCAATGACTCCGCCACCGATCACCGCAACATTTTTTGCCGAGTGGATCTCGGACTGATGATATGGAGAAAAAGCTGTCATTTTAGTAAAAACCCCGAGGTTACAAAATCATTTTTATCCAAAAGAAAGTGGTGCTCGCCTGTGACAAACGCTCTGCCTGTAACGATTGGAATGACAGAAGGTTTGCCATAGAAAGTGGTAGGGACAATTGAAACTGACATAGACCCACCTGAGATACTGCCGATTTCTAACGTTTGATTCGGCGCCAATTTTCCTTGTAATGCGAGAAGGGCCGCTCTACCACTAACCCCAGTACCGGTAGGGGACCGATCAACTTCACTCTCGGCGAAAACACAGACATGTTTAGAATGTTGAAGAGAATTTTCTACCTGATTTGAATAAAAAATGGTGCCGTAGATCAAACTTAAGGCGTCATGTTCGGGATGCGTCACTGGAAATTGCTGACTGGCGGCTAGCTTTATTTGTTGCCCTAATGATTTAATCGTTGCTAAGTTATTGGCTGATAAATCTAAGTCTAATTCGTCAGCATTTACATAGACGTAATAGGCGCCACCGAAACAAATATCGCCGGCAACTTTTCTACCGTCGTTCAATGTTAAGGTAATGTCAGTTTGCTCAACAAAAGAAGGAACGCATTTGAAGCTGACCGATATCTGCTGGTCATTCTCTTGATTCACATTTGCTTCTATAAGGCCCGCAGGTGAATCGATTCTTATAGTTTCACTATGATTTGGAGCATAAACGCCACACTCCACCAAACCAGTAACTAAGGCAATAATTCCGTGACCGCACATAGAAGAGTATCCTTCATTGTGCATAAACAGCACGCCAAAGTCTGAATCTTTTCGTTCAGGTTCGGTGATAAGTGCGCCATACATATCGAAATGCCCCCGCGGTTCGTACATTAACAATTGTCGAATTTGGTCACAGTTTTTCTGCATATAGTCGCGTTTTTCTAAGACAGTTTTCCCTAAAGGCTCTTCAACACCCTCTATGATCCAACGAAGGGGCTCTCCCGCAGTATGCAAATCAATAGTTTTAACTTTCTGATATTTATAATTATTTTTAATTTTCATTTAGTGCTTCTCATGTTCGACCAAACTTTTTTAAAAGTATTTGTTGAATATTGTATACAATATACTTATTATCTCAAGCCATAAATTGTTGGTCAGAACTAACCGTAGAAACTGCGGTACTTATTGGAGAAAGAAAATGTCGATTAATTGGCAGGGGGTTTATCCCGCAGTTACCACTCAGTTTAATGAAGATGATTCTATTAACTTCGAAACCACCCAACAGATGTTAGACAACCTTATAAACGAGGGCGTACATGGCATTATTGTGAATGGTACAGTAGGCGAGAATTGTTCATTACGTCCGCAGGAAAAACGCGATGTAATGCAAGCTGCGATTGATGTTGTTAACGGCCGAGTACCTGTATTGTCAGGTGT
>CAXRBI010000080.1:0-67015 GCA_964229075.1 Alteromonadaceae bacterium
TGGCATCTCCAGACACATCTGGCGAAACCGTTTGGGGCTTTTTTCATATCAATATTGTTCATGAAGACGACGACCTAGAGTCGTACTACTACTATGGTCAGGTTGCCAAACCCTTACTGGAACAGATACAAAACAACGAAGTGCATAAGGGGTTCATTCTGCTCAAGAACGTAAAGTACTGGGGTAATGACAACATTATCCACCTGTATGAAGATGGGGAAAATACAGGGGATCTCATTTTTCGAATTGAAGACATTGTGAAAATAAAACTTGTTAAAAACACGCCTGTTGAAGGTCAGGGATATGAACAATTTGAAGAGGGCGAATATCCAGAAGAATTAATTGAAGAGCCATCAGAGCCAAAAGAAACCACTGACACTCTTTCGGGCGAGGTGAGTTAGGCAACAAATTTTGGGTTTACGTCATTAAAAAAGGTCAGCAATTGCTGACCTTTTTTGTTTTCACACTAAAGTGCTTTAAATCGAATCGCTGTGCCGCCTGAAGACGCCATCTTCAAGATTAAGGCATCTTTGTTTGTGACCGTTTTTGTTTCAATCACATAATCGTATGGATTATTCTTCCACTCTGCATTAGCGCCGTCTCGATAAATTTGTGCTTCAAATGATTTGCCCTCATCTAAGAAGTCGAGCTTAACTTCGACATCGCGGGGCTGCTCATCGGTCAATCCGCCTAAATACCAATCGTTGCCGGAATAACGGTCGGTTTTACGCTCTTTACGTGCAAAAACTACATAGTCACCCACTTCACCCGCTAACGCGACGCTCTGCTCCCAATCGGTTGGAACATCAACAATAAACTGGAATGCGTCAGCTTTGGCCAAATAGTTCTCAGGTAAATCCGCGGCCATTTGAATAGGACTGTACAGCACAACATAAGAGGCCAACTGTTTCGCCAGTGTGGTTTGTGGACGATTTGTTTTATCACCTAAACCGTTAAAGCCCATGTCAAAAATCCCAGGAGTAAAGTCCATCGGTCCAGATAACATGCGTGTAAATGCTAACATCGGTAGATGTTCAGGCGGATTAGGAGGCGTGCCCCAAGCATTAAACTCTTGTCCTCGTGCGCCTTCACGAGCCAACCAATTCGGGTAAGTTCTTCTCAAACCAGTATCTTTTACCGGCTCATGAGTATTAATTGAAATTTTACGCTTAGCCGCTTCTTTTACGTTATACAGGTATTCATTGACCATAAACTGGCCATCATGCCATTCCTTACGTACAACGCCGTTTGCTTCTAAGCGCTTGATATTGCCACCGTCAGCAACATAGCCGGTTTTGATCTGCTCAACACCGAGTGATTCATACAGGTCGAGTGCCTCTTGCATCTGATTGCGATAGTTCGTCACATTGCCCGACGTTTCATGGTGACCAATTAGGCTCACGCCTTTTTCTTTACCATAACGCGCCACCTCTTTGATATCGAAGTCTTGGTAGTTTTCAGTGAAACTGAAAACATCACCATTAAAGAACCAGTCACCATCCCATCCTATATTCCAACCTTCAACAAGCACGCCGTCAAAGCCATATTCGCTGGCGAAATCCATGAATATCTTAGTGTTCTCTGTCGTTGCACCGTGTTTCTCACCACTGCCCCAGGTCGATTTATTAATGTGCATTTCCCACCAGATACCAACGTATTTTCCTGGTTTTACCCAAGAGACATCACCCAGTTTGTTTGGCTCATTGAGATTTAGGATCAAATCCGAGTTCAGTAAGCCAGTTGCTTGTTGTGCGATCTGAATTGTACGCCACGGAGACTTGAAGTCCGTCTCTGTTTTTACAGCTACACCGTCGTACCAAGGTGTTAGATCTGCGACAAAACGACCGTGACGGCGTTGATTCAATGTCATCGCTGCATAATCTACCAATGCCGCTTCATGAATACTGATATGCACATTGTCGCCGTTCACAAACGTAACAGGCGTGTGGACATGCGCGGCTTGATGTAATTCGGTGGTTTCGTAAGTGTATTCGTAACGATTCCAACCACGCGCAGGAATCCAATAAGCGGTGGTTTTGTCTGATCCAGATATCGCAAATTCAGTGCTTTCTTTGACAATTTCAACAGCTTCATACCCAGCTTGTTTAGGTACTTCATAGCGAAAACCTAAACCGTCATCAAACACTCGAATGCGCAATTTGTATTGGGCTGAGACTGTTTCTGGTTGCGACGAAAACAAACTCTGCCACCAGGATTGCTCTATCTTTGGTAGCGGCAGTCCTTCATGCTTAAGTGACACGACTAACTCATTGTGATTGTCGCGCACTTCTCGACGCTCACCCCAAGGCTGCTCCCAAGTCGAATCAACTGAATTTGTCTGTACTGCGTCGATCACAAAGCCGCCCGTAAAGGCCGCCTGTTGTTTGAACACCATCCCAAGCGCTGAAGGTTCAATCACTTGTTTACCACTAAATGTGACTGAGTAATGTGGCTGCCCACGTTCATCGCTGATTTCAAACTGTATTTCCCCATTCGGAGAAGTCACGACATGGGTTTGCGCCCAACCAGAAAATGAAACACAACATATCGCCGCCGCTAATATAGATCGCATGAATTGTCCTGTTGTTTTTTATTTTTAGTTTTGAGCTAATTAGCATAAAAGCCGTACCCGATATCGACCATACGGAATGACTGATTACATACGTATTCAGGACAATCTTGCACTAAAATCGAGCATATGGAGGCCATTTATGTCACTTGTGGAAAAAATAAAACAGGCGCTCACTGAAATGGGTGATGCTGAAATCGCAGCGCACTCTGGACGGTTTTTCAAAACCGAAGATGGACAATACGGTGCCGGAGACAAATTTCACGGCATTCGAGTACCCGTTATTCGCCAATTTCTGAAATCACAGCCTGCCATTCGGTTGTTAGATATCCACGCGCTGCTGTTTGACGAATACCATGAAACTCGTCTTTTTGCGGCCCTCGCGTTAGTTCGATGTTATGAAAAAAGCAAAGATCCAAAGGAGCGAGAGCAACTCAGTCAGTTTTACCTAGAGCACGCTGAGCGAATGAATAATTGGGATCTCGTCGACGCAACAGCCCATAAAATTTTAGGCCCCGAACTTATCGATGGAGACTCATCTGTGCTCTTTGAATTGGTGGTTTCAGAGAACTTATGGCGTCGAAGAATCGCAATAATAACAACGTATCATTTCATTAAACGCGACAAATATGACGTGACATTGCAACTCGCACAGCATCTTTTTGACGATTCGGAAGATTTGATCCACAAAGCGGTAGGTTGGATGCTCAGAGAAGTGAGCAATCGTAATTACGACGTCGGTAAGGAATTCGTGCTAGAGCACTTAAAAAAAATGCCCAGAACAATGCTGAGGTACGCCATTGAGAAATATCCAGAACCAATGCGTCGCAACATTTTACGTGGAAATGTCTAGCGCTATCATCAATTTAGTTTACAGTTTTGTTAACTGTTTTGTTCTTGTCGTACCTGTACCTAATAAACAAAATTATTCTAATACGAAAGTCAGCAACCAAATCCCCCAACTTGCTTTTAGCATCTATTTATATTGGATGAAGATAGGAAAAAAGGGCCAAAACAGAGTTGAACAACCATCCAACAAACGGCAAAAATTAGAAAAATTATTTTTCTAAGGGAAGGATATTTCACTTTTATTTCAAGACAAACTCTGTTGATTGTCACATTTTTTTACAACTTGTTGCCACTGCAACAACGATGCCAGAATCGGATATATCGACATTTTGTTAATAATTCGGAAACAAGAGTCACAGATTTAACTAACAGGGGCAAATAATTAGTCACTTTTAATGAATATTCGATCTTGTTGAAAATTCTTACAACTCTGATTTTCCAACAAAAATTGGCTGACTAATAAATCACAGATAGTGCATTTTTATTGGCCTGTAGCGAATTAAGAAATACATGGTTTAGTTTTTGCGCTACTGCACCTCCAAAAAATTGTTTTGGGCAAACACTGCAGCCTAAAACAAGGTGGGAACATAACAACAATAATTGGAGACAGTCATGCATCTAAAAGCATCTTTGCTTGGAAGTCTGATTGCGGTCGCATTATCTAATGGTGCAAATGCAAATGAGATTTTCATTGATGGCAGTAAATTAACGTCCTCAGCGGCCAAGGTTACTTCTAAAAAACACGTTAGAAGTTACATTGTTCAGCTGAAAGACTCCCCTGCGATTTCAAAAGCAGAACAACTAGGCGAATTAGTACCTTCAAATCAGATGGTTTCCGTTGGCAATCGTTATGACGCCAATACACCAAAAATGAAGGCCTACTTAAACGCAATGGAAGCGAAGCAACAAAAAGTTGCCGGCGACATTGGCAGCCTAAAAATCAACCGTTCTTACAAACACACATTTAATGGTTTCTCAGCGTTTTTATCTGAAAAAGAAAAAACCATGTTAGAGAACCACCCTGATGTTGCAGGTGTTTGGGTTGACGAACTACAAGTTTTAAACACAGCGAACACTCCTGAGTTCTTGGGCCTTAATGGCGCACAAGGCCAACACTCACTGAACAATAAAGGTGAAGGTGTTATTGTTGGTGTTATCGATACAGGTATCTGGCCTGAGCACGATAGCTTCGCGGATGATGGTAGCTACTCAGATCCAGCGGCATTAGGTTGGACAGGTACTTGTGACGCAGGTGAAGATGAAACCTTTACTTGTAACAACAAATTAATTGGCGCGCGCTACTTCAAAGACACGTTTGAAGGTATTTACCAAATTCAAACTGAATTAGGTGAAGTTATTGGTCCTCGCGACGTTGACGGTCACGGTAGTCACGTAGCTGGTACAGCAGCAGGTAACGAGTCAGTTGCCGCTTTCTTACAAGGTCTTCCAATTGGAACGGCAACAGGTATGGCACCACGTGCTCGTGTTGCAGCATACAAAGCGTGTTGGAACTCAGACTACGTTTCACCTGAAGGTGTAAACGAAAGAGGCTGTTTCTATGGCGACACCATGGCGGCAATCGACCAAGCAGTTCTTGACGGCGTAGACGTAATCAACTTCTCAATCGGTGGTTCTTTAACTGACCTTACTACACCTCCAGCTGCCGCAATGTTGCGTGCAAGCCAAGCAGGTGTTTTCGTTTCTGTATCTGCGGGTAACAGCGGTCCAGACATCGAAACTGTTGGTACACCAGCACCTTGGGTAACAAGTGTTGCAGCATCTACTTATGACGGTGTTTCTGCAATCGTTGGTAATACATTAACTATCACTTATGGCGAAGAAGTAGAAGAAGCTGTTATTGCTCTTCCTGCAGGCTTTGGTCCTGACTTCGAAGCATTCTCTGGTGACGCTGTATTAGCGCAACCGGTTGAAGCTTGTGACGCCGATCCACTTACAAACGGTGCTGACTTAGACGGTAAAGTAGCTCTTATTGCTCGAGGTTCTTGTGCATTCACTGAAAAAGTCATCAACGCTCAAGAAGCGGGTGCAACTGCAGTTGTGGTATACACCTATGACGGTGCAACGCCATTTAACATGGGTGGCGAAGACGCAGCGGTTGCAATTCCAAGTGCAATGATCAGCTACGACGACGGTATCGCACTAGCAAACCACTTGGCAGAAGACACTGCAATGGTTGCATACAGCCTAGAGCAACAAACTGGCGACGCAATTGAAGTTGGTAACATCATGGCAACTTTCTCTTCGAAAGGTCCTAACTTATCAACGTATGACGTGATCAAGCCTGACATCACAGCACCGGGCGTACGCATTCTTGCGGCAACAACGGCTGCACCAATGTTTGATGCACAAGGCGAATCTTTCCGTTACCTACAAGGTACATCAATGTCTAGCCCGCACATCGCTGGTTTAGCGGCATTGTTCAAAGAGAGCAACCCTGAGTGGTCTCCTGCAGCAATCAAGTCTGCATTGATGACTACTGCTCGTCAAAATGTAATGAAAGAAGACGAGTCTGGTTTGGCGGATCCGTTCAACTTTGGTGCAGGCCATGTTGATCCAGTTCCAGCGCAAAACCCTGGTTTACTTTATGATGCAAATATCGCTGACTACTTAGCATTCATGTGTGGTCTTGATGAAGCAGACTTCGTATCAGCTCAAGGCGTAACTTGTGAAGACTTAACAGGTGCAGGTTTCAGTACTGACCCTAGCCAATTGAACATTGCGTCAATTGCAGTGGCAGAACTACTAGACCCTGAAACAGTTGTTCGTACAGTAACTAACGCAACTGACGTTGAGTCAAACTACGTTGCAACAATCGAAGCTCCTGCGGGCATCGAGGTTTCTGTCGCAACTTACGACAGCGAAGGCAACCCGATTGCAGACAACGTACTAACAGTACCTGCAAGCGGCAACGCATCTTACGCATTGACGTTCACACGTGGTGAAGATTACGTTGCAGGTGAGTGGGCATTTGGTTCAATCACTTGGACAGATGAGTTCGGTCACGCTGTTCGCAGCCCGATCGCTATCAAGCCACTATCAGACGTTACTATTGAAGTGCCAGAAACTGTATCTGGTCAGTTAAACCGTGGCCGTTTCCGCTTCCCAGTGAAAATGAACTACTCTGGCCGTACAAGCATCGACTATGCGGGCTTAGTTGCTCCATTTGGCGTAGCAGGCAACGTTGAAGCTGATCCAAACCAAGACTTCGCATTCTTGGGTGCTGGCACAACTTACCACGCGTTCTTTGTTCCTGAAGGTACAAAAGTAGCTCGATTCGCTCTTGCTGACTCTTTAGTTGCTGAAGAAGGCGCAGACATCGACATGTACGTTTATCGTTGTATCGGCTACCGCTGTGCGACTGTAGGCAGCTCAGCTAATGAAGGCAGCAACGAAGATGTATTGCTAGTAAACCCTGAACCAGCTGCAGACGGTGGCGCGGGCGATTTCTATATCGTTATGTTACACGGCTATTCAACTGGTGAAGCACCAAGCACTGACTACACATTGTTAGGTTGGGTTGCTGACTCTGCTGATTCAAGCACTCGTATTCTAAGCAGTACTC
The DNA here is from genome assembly GCA_964229075.1 of Alteromonadaceae bacterium. Classification (GTDB taxonomy): domain Bacteria; phylum Pseudomonadota; class Gammaproteobacteria; order Enterobacterales; family Alteromonadaceae; genus Psychrosphaera. The sequence goes on from CAXRBI010000080.1 coordinate 7,002, forward strand.
GCGCTATCGAAGGTCGCTATAACTACGTATCAGTTCTAACGCGTGGTTTGGCATCAGGCTTATACATGGGTGCAGTGACTTTCTACGACGCTGACGGCGTTGAGCAAGGCACCACTGTTCTAGAGTTTACAAATCCGTAATGTTTCTGGGCGCTCGGGGGAGCGCCCAACTAAAAAAATAGGTAGTAAAAAATGATCAAAGTATTTAACAAACTAATCGCTGCAGCAGCATTATTGCTTGCATCTAACACCGCTTTCGCCGGTCTAATCATCCAGCAGGACATCGTTTCTGAAGGTTCTGGTGTTATTGGTTCAATTACTTATAACACTGCAAATGGCCAAGACGATGGTTTTGGTTTCATCGAGATGGATCAGTGGGAAGAGTTCTCTTTCTTCGGTTTCAACCTAGATCCTAACGCTTCTTTCTTATTCCTTGCGACTATTGACTCGTTTGACACTGGTGCAGGTCTAATCGACTTAGTATTCGACGTAAACGACGACTACGTTGCTGAGCCTTGGGCATTCAACGGTTCTGTTGGCGAATTGTTCAACCCAGGTGCAACTGGCCTTGTTGACGTATTTGATCCAGGAAACTCTGGTATCATCGCTTTCTTCGACGACGTTTACTTCGGCAACGTTAACTACGTTTCTGAGCCTGGCACAATAGCACTATTCCTAGTGATTGTTGCTGGCATGATGGTTCGTAGCCGCCGCGCATAATCGAATTCAAATAAAAAAGGCCATCAATCGATGGCCTTTTTTGTTACTTGAACACCCGCTCTGCCCAACGGGCGAGTCCCGCTGTTACGCTGCCAAAGTGATCCCCGACCACAATTGGCAAACGACCAAACTCCGCCTCAATAAAATCTCGAATCACTGGCGACTTCGCCGTCCCTCCCGTCACAAAGATGACGTCCGGTTGTGAGCCTGCCTGAGCTATCGCATCTTTCATTAACTCTAGTATCGCCTGCAACTCCCGCGCTGTGGCTTCCAACATTGCCAATCGGTCAATTGGTTGACTAACGCCTTTGGCAATAAAGTCGAGAGATAATTCAATACTGGAATGTTGAGAAAGCTCAATTTTAGTCTGCTCTGCGGCATGAACAAGTTGGTGACTCGAACGGTTTAGATAGACTTGCTGTAACCGCGACACTAATTCGGGTTCGTTGGCGTCTAACACCAGTTCTTTCAAGTAACGGCCGTTTTCGGGGCTATAAAACTGGCTTTGTGCGTGAACATTATTGATTGCCACCACGTCGAAATAACTGCTGACGGGTAGTGGTTTTCCGGTTTTGAGGTAAGTCCCCAATCCTAAATTTGGCATGATCTCCTTAAGTGCCAATTGAATATCAAAATCATTACCACCGATTCGTTTACCCGCATGGCCTAATAGATCGCCCTGACGGTCAATCGCTTGGCGGTTTTTTGGTCCCATCTTCAACATTGAACAGTCTGTTGTTCCACCGCCAATATCGACTACAAGCACTAGTGCTTCTTCGTTGAGCTGCGCTTCGTATTCAAACCCAGCCGCAACTGGCTCGTATTGAAACTCGACGTGTTCAAACCCAACTGTGTGGGCAGCTTTGGTTAATACACTGATAGCCTGCTCATTGCTTTTCTCAGCGTCGTGGCCTTGAAAGTTAATCGGCCGGCCTATTACCACTTGGGTTTGCTCTTGCCCTAACTGTTGTTCAAGATAACGCTTCGTTTCCGCCATCATAGCGGCTACGACATGTTCAAAAAATTGAATCTGTGGCGCTAGCAAGCCATTAGTACCAAGGAAAGACTTCGGCGACTTGATGTAAAACCCTTCGCTTGGATCTTCCAAGTATCGCTCTAGAGCAAATCGACCAAAACTTATATCGGTGTCGATTCCGTCTAAACGTAACTCATCAATAGCGTCTTGTCCGCGACGGATCAGTCCCGCTCTGGCACCAACAAACACCTGCTTTTGCTTTTCTGGCAACAGCGCCGCCAGTTTATTAACAATCAGTTCACGGTCCGGTGCATAAAGGGCTGAAGCCATGTAATCGCCATGTTTGCCCAACTGCACTTTAACCGGCTGGTCATTGTGCATAAATGCCATAGCACAATTTGATGTGCCGTAGTCAAATCCAATCATGATTCACCTCGAGAAAAGCGGCCGAGTAGGATACTCATTTTAACCGCGAGTTCAAGTTCACAGTCAAAAAGGAATAGACGTTATCGGATAATTTTATAGAAAACCAAACGCAGAAAGGAGAGAGCGGCCACTCAAAAGCAGTGTGATCAAGACGACTAGGCCAGCCATTATGTTTTGTTTGTTGGAGTTTTTGTGCTCACCAAGAGATGAGTGATTCATTAAGAATACTAAAAAAACAGCCATGGCAGGCAGCAACAAACCATTCGCAACTTGCGCAAACCAAATGATTTGGGTGGGGCGAAACCCGGTCATCGCTGGAACAACCCCGAGCACCAGAATCACAATCCAAATCAGTTTAAAACGTGTATCCTTGATATCATTTTGCCAACCGAGCACACCAGAAAGCGCAAACGCCGCCGCCAACGGTGCCGTTACCGCTGAACTTATGCCTGCTGAAAACAATCCAGCCGATAAGAACCAAGTCGCCCAGTCGCCAAACAATGGCTCCAGTGCAGGTGCTATATCTGCAGCCGATTGAATTTGTAGCTGTGATCCAAAAAACGCGGTAGCGGCCGTTGAGACGATCGCAACGCTTAACAGCCCTCCGATAGGGATAGAAATAAACAAGTCTTTTCTAACATCCGAAAGGTGCTCTACACCTTGCCACTTTTGGCAAACGCTCGACGCGTGTAAAAACAAATTGTAGGGCACTACGGTTGTTCCTATCAGTGCTATCACCGTCAGCGTCGCCCCAGAAGGCAAAGATGGTATGAGCAAACCTTTGAACAAGGCAGTAAAATTCGGATTAACCATCACCATAGTCATTACAAACGCGAGACTCATGAAACCGACCAGCACGATGAGTGCTTTTTCGATGAGCTTGTAAGAGCCAGTAAACAGCAAAATAAAAGCTAGTAACCCTATGATAAAGGGCCATAAATCTAGTTGTTCAAAGGTTAAAGTGTGATGAGCATTTAGTGCCAGAGCGGCACCAGCGATATTACCGCCTTGATATGCCCCGTTGCCAATCACTATCGCCGCAACCACGAGCAGAATTAGCAGCTTTTTCAAGACCGGGTTGGCAACAAAACTTCGTAAGTTTTCGCCTAACCCTTGGCCGGTTACTAATGCTAGTCGCGCAGCCATTTCTTGCAGAATTAACGTGGCGAAAACCGCAAACAATAAAGCCCACAACAAGGCAAATCCAAAATTGGCACCCGCCAGGGTACTTGTTATCACAGTACCCGGGCCAACAAACGCGGCGGTCACTAAAAACGCGGGGCCAATTTTAGGTGTTTTCATTTAGTTAACGTCCTATCACATGTGCTTTTTCAAGAATTTGTCGATTACTTGAAGCGCCTTCATACGATTTTCTGCTTGGCTTAAATAATGGTTGCCTTTATCTAGTTCAACAAACGTCACGTCTTTATCAGAGTCTTCTAATTCATCAAACATGTTTTCAGATTGCTTCAACGGCACAATCTCATCATATTCGCCATGAATCAGTAGCACCGGTGCTGTTATAGATTGGACAAAATTAATTGGAGAGATACTTTCCAAATGGTCGTCGTTAAAGTCGCCATTGGAAATTACGTCCTCCCAGTAAGACACGACCCAATGATGGCTGCCGTGGTCACGACGCTCGGTCACCATCATACGTTCAACATCGGAAACGCCATTAATTGAGATAACACATTTGTATAGCTCTGGCGTAAACGCAGCTCCCGCAAGCGCAGCGTATCCACCATAACTTGCACCCACAATGCACACATTGTCGAGGTCCACCAAACCTTGCTCTGCATAATGTTTAACGGCATCAGTCAAATCATCTTGCATTTTACGCCCCCACTCACCTCGGCCGAGTTGCAAGTGACGTGAGCCAAATCCTTTAGAACCTCGAAACTGAGGCTGAATTACGAGAAACCCTTGTGAAGCAAAATACTGAGCCAAGTAGTCAAAACCTATACGGTCATAAGATTCCGGCCCGCCATGCGGAAGTAAAATGGTTTTCGCCTTTTTTGGGGTTTCACCATTTGGAAGAGTTAACAGGGTTGGAATTGTTAAGCCATCTCTGGCCGCAAATTCAGAAACTTGTATCGTTGCTACATTCTCAGGTGCAAATGCAGAGCGACTTTTGCCAAGAAATTCTAAACCGCCTTGTTCATAAAGGAAGTAGTCGCCCGAGAACCCCGAACCCTCAATGAAAAACAGCATTTTTGACATATCTGGGCTAAAGTCATGAATGGCAATTGATGCTCCTGGGGCAAGTTTTTTCATACCGCGCATACGAGCATTAAGCTTTTTGTCAAAAAATTCATAATCGGCTTTGAAGCCTGACAAAGTTACACCGTAGATTTTGTTGTCGACACTGGCAATCATGCCTTCTACATCTTTGTCTTCGTAACTGAATAGCGGCTCTGAGAACTCTCCGGTAGACAATGACATAGTAAAATAAGACCAACGCCAATTCTGCTGATTCTGCATTCGCACAACTAAGTTTTTGCCATCCGGCGTTACGCCAACAAACCCTTTTGTCATGTAAGGCGTTTCTTCTTTAAACACATCTACCCATTCACCATCAACTCGCGCTTGAACTCGATGTATGTTGGATTTGTTGTTGTAGCGCTCGCGAGCTATTACTTGATTATCTTTATCGAGGAAAAAGTCAATCGTGTCTGCCGTTCCACGTTGGTAAACTCTTGGTTCACGACGCTTTTCCAAATTCACTTTCATCAAGCTGTACTCGCCTTGACTTTTCCAAGCCGGCATATAAGCATACTTACCGTCTTTACTGATGCCAGAAACGTTACCTAGTGCCGTTTGACCTTTGAATATACCGTAGCCGGCAGTGAGTAGCTGATGTATCTTTTGGTTATTTAAGTTAAACACAAACGCCGTGCTCATATCATGACGGCCTCGATATCCGCCGATGCGAACATTCTGCTCTGTTCTCAAAATAACTTTATCTTCTGATATGAAATACATGGCTCTTGGATCAACTTGTGATGCGTCGGCAACCGCAATGTACTGGCCAGTCTTTCTATCTAATACCGCAATTAAATCACGCCCATCTTGTACCGCACGGAATGCTATGCGGTTTGCACTTGGGGAAATCGTCATTAGACTTTTTTCGGGTAAACTGGCGAATGCTTCTACAGGAAGTTTGTTAACCGCCGCGAAAGTCGGCGAAATGAATAAGAACAGCATCAAAATGCTGGTAAACAATTTCATATGTTCAGTCCTTTGTTTTTTTGCTGACACTTTAACTTAGAATAATAACCGCGTCTATTCGGCGCTGATTTAGGTTCAAACAATCATGTTTTGATTTATTGCCAGTTGGTGATTATCGGCGCTAAATCAGACTTTAGCTGCTTCAGCATTTGCTTTTCACCATTGCACCCAAGCTTTACAATTGCTGTGTTTAAGTCATCAGCGTTGTCTAAGACAATCGATAACGAGGGGGCTGCGGTATTTGCTAGGCTTTGAGTTAAGCGCCATAGCGGAAGCCAAACACTGTCCAGCGGCCTGTGATGTTGGGCAAAACAAACGAGGTCTTCTCGGTCTAGCGCAGTCATTTCAGCATTTAAAGCCGAAGACAAATTAGCCGCATGAGCTTCGTCCCTTAATCTCAATAACTGTTCGCAAAGGTATTGTTGCTTATGTCGCTTTGACCATTGAGTCACTTCGGTATTGGCTTCTGAGTTTAAAGCCTTGGCCATCATAAGGGTCTGTTCGCCCGTCGCTTTTTCTTTTTTGAGCCCCTTTCGAACCGGGACAAACCCGGCGTTGTGCCAAAATTTCTGCAACTTATTTTCAGCACCAAAGCTGGTACACAAGAAATCAAAAGTATCGGTGGCTAAGGCCAACTGACGAAGTGCCTCTGTGCCGATTCCTTGCCCTTGCAACTCTGGATGCACCGCAATTCTGACTACCCGCAGAAATGTAAATGCCGCAGCTGATTTAAACCCAGCGTGGCAAATCATCGACTGTGGAAAAAGATGCCCACGAGGCCGGCGCTCGCCCCGCCAAATTGGCACTACTAACTCGTCGTCGATTGGCCCTTCTTTCGCCACCAACATAGCAGCTACCAGGCTATCATTATGGCGCATGACCCAAACGGACATATTAGGCGCGTCTAATAACGTCCGTAAGTCGCTGGGTTTGGTTTGATAATGAGCATTCACCAACAACGCAAACATGTCACTAAGGAGCGACTCATTTTCGAATAAAGCGCGCGAATCAATCTGTTCAAGCTCTAGTGCCAGTTCACCATCAAGCGGACAAGGACTGGTCGGTAGTTCTGTATCCAAAGCCAACAATTGGCGAACCAAAGGTTCAAGTGCGTCTGACTCAGACCAACGAATAGGGGTCTGAAGTGTTAGCTCTTGAAAGTTCGAATAACACTGCCGAAGTTTCGGTTTCAACTTATACTCAAAAGCACGTCCAGTGCCCTCATAACCCGAAACCGTTGTTGCTAGAACAACCGAAACTTGGCGGCTAAAAATAGGCTCTAACATAAATACAGGAATCGCAGCGGCTTCATCCACTAACACCGCGTCAACCAAAGATACATGTGTTTCAATCTGATCCGGAGGCACAAAACGCAATTGATGATCGCCTGTGGAGATTGTGTGTTTATTCGATGAAAATGAAATTTTGTTTGAAATCAGTTGTTCTTTTATGTGGTAGAACACCATCTGGACAGAATCGGAATTACCACTGACCAACGCTAGATTCATCGGCTTATCCGAAGTTCTGAACAATTCTGCTACCGATAACCCCAATGCCGCAGACTTACCACGGCCCCTATCAGCGATAAGCAAGGTTGCACCAAAGTTATCTACCAGTGCTGTTGTAATGCTACTTACTGCTTCAGCTTGCTCTTTAGTTGCAGCGCCATTTGGAAAAGTACTTTGAACATCAACGTTTAGCTTCGGGATTTGAACAAAATGATCAAAAGCCTCTTGAGTCAACGAACTTGGATAGTTGAGACAAGCTGGTGACCGATTCAACAAATCTATAAAACGACGCTCGAACCAATTCGATACCTGCTGCACTGAGTAAGGAGCAACACACAGTTTTTGTTTTTCTGGATCTAGAAAAGATAGCCAATCAGAGTCGGTAGGCGTTAATAAGACACACAATCCACCAGCTCTTAGCATTCCGGTTAGAGCCGCTAAAGCATCTGCATTGAGACCAGCAAACACATCAAAAACAAGTAGATCACATTCTTGACCTAGCAGAGCCCGAAACTTTTTAATTCGGATATCATTCGTCTTTTCTGCACTGGCCCCTTCTCCTTCGTGCCCAAACCGAATAACACGAAGCTCAGGCCAAACCTGGGTTAACTCAGCAACGCATTGTTCTGCGGATTGTCGGCACGTGTCTACATCACCTGCAATTCGCAACATTGCTCGCTGTTGCCGCTTGAGCAGTTGTTGGCGCAAGTGAACAATCATGCCGACTGAAACTTAAACTTTAGTCAATTTAGCGTAAGTAGTGACTAACCACTTGGCGCCGAACTGATCGAAGTTGACTTGAATACGCGCATTGTCTCCATCACCCTCGCAGTTAAGCACAGTGCCTTCACCGAACTTGGCATGGGACACGCGTTGACCAAGCGAAAAGCTACTTTCATTGAACTTCATATGACTGGCTTGACTGTCAAATGGCTTAGTGCGACCGCCACTCATGCCTGAACCATATCCCATAGAACTGCCATAGCTAGACTGACTGCGATAACCACCGGCTGAAGAAGGGCGACTTTGGGCACTTCCCAACTTTATCTCATAAACGCATTCGGAGGGGATCTCTGAAATAAAACGAGAAGGGCGATGATAGTGTTCTTGTCCGTACATTCGTCTTGTTTCGGCATAAGTGACGAATAATCGCTGCTTTGCCCGGGTCATGCCAACGTAAGCCAAACGGCGTTCTTCTTCTAATCGCTCAGGTGCATCAGCACTCTGCTGACTTGGGAACATGCCTTCCTCGACACCCACCAAAAACACCAGTGGAAACTCTAAGCCTTTGGCACTGTGCAAGGTCATCAATTGCACCGCATCTTCAAACGCATCTGCCTGTGACTCGCCAGACTCTAATGACGCATGAGACAAAAACGCCGCCAAAACAGGCATTTCTTGCATATTTTCATCCGGCTCAAACTGTCGGCACGCTGTGACTAACTCTTCCAAGTTCTCTACTCGCGTTTGACCTTTTTCACCTTTTTCCGCTTGATACATGGCTTTAAGACCAGAGCCCTGGATCACCTGATCAGCCTGCTCGTGCAACGGCAATTCCGAAATCGTCTGTTCTAAATTTTGGATCAACTCCAAGAAGCTCTTGATCGCATTACTTGCTCGACCCGACAAACGTTTTTCGTCTATCAACCGATGTGCCGCTTGCCACATTGTCAAACTTTGACTTCGGGCTGCATCTCGCACCATTTGCAAGGTTTTCTCACCAATGCCACGTGCTGGAGTATTAATAACGCGTTCAAATGCAGCATCATCATCGCGATTTGCGACCATTCGTAAATACGCTAGGGCATCTTTGATTTCTTGACGTTCGAAAAAGCGTAAGCCACCGTAAATTCGATACTTCATTCCTGCTTGCAGTAACGCTTCTTCGAGAACACGAGATTGAGCATTATTACGATAAAGAATGGCAGTTTCAGATAAGGCACCGCCGTCCTCTTGCCACTTTTTAATGTTACCAACAACAAATTTGGCCTCATCCAACTCATTAAATGAGGAATACAAAGCGATTGGATCGCCTTCTTTACCTTCCGTCCAAAGGTCTTTACCTAAGCGATCCGAGTTGTTGGCAATAACTGCATTTGCGGCCTTCAATATGTTGGCGGTAGAGCGATAATTTTGTTCCAGTCGAATTATCTCAACTGACTCGAAGTCGCGCTGAAAATTATGAATGTTTTCGACTCTAGCACCGCGCCATCCGTAAATTGATTGGTCGTCATCGCCGACAATCATTACATGAGAAGGCGGAATGTCTTCACCAATGGCACCAGGATTGGCTCCTGATATCAAACGAATCCAGGCGTATTGAATGCTGTTGGTGTCTTGAAATTCGTCTACCAAAATATGTCTGAACCGTTTGCGATAATGCAACAGAATGTCGGAATGAGTCGACAGCACTTCATGGCTTCGCAGTAAAATCTCGGCAAAATCGACTAACCCTGCGCGGTCACAAGCCTCTTGGTAGGTATTGTAAACTTGCAACATGACTTGTTCGGTAGGGTCAAAGGTGTCGATATGTTTAGGGCGTAATCCTTCGTCTTTTTTGCCATTGATGTACCACATGACTTGCTTCGGTGGATAGCGCTTTTCGTCCAAGTTTAGGCTCTTCATCACGCGCCTAATTAACCTGTGCTGATCATCAGAGTCGAGTACTTGAAAGCTTTCAGGTAATTTTGCTTCACGATAATGTGTGCGCAAAAAACGATGCGCCAAACCGTGGAAGGTTCCAATCCACATGCCATGAGAGCTATATTGTGAGCCTAGCGCCCCTTGCCCAAGCACCCCCTCAAGTCGATGGCGCATTTCCGCGGCCGCTTTATTAGTAAAGGTTACCGCCATGATAGAAAAAGATGATACGCGATGCGCTTGGATCAAATACCCGATGCGACTAATCAAAACCTTGGTCTTGCCCGATCCTGCACCCGCCAGCACTAACATATTTTGTGGTGGTGCAGTAACAGCCTCGTATTGACGCTCATTAAGCTCATTTAACTTCAGATGTTGAGTTTCACCCAGCGCAGCATCGGCTTGGGGAATGTACACGTCCATAACGACTCTAGACCTTAAAACTGTATGAATAAACAGGGATTATAGCAGTTGTAGTAGATCATCCAAGTCTGAATATTCGCCATCCGGTAAACATGGTGTTTTTAACCGGCAGCCGTTTGGATTAAACCATAAGCTTGCACAACCAGCCCGGTGTGCCGAACCTACGTCTGTAAACTCATTGTCACCAATATGAAGCACAGACTCAGCATTTAAATCCAGGTGTTGGCAAACCAAATGCAACATATCTGGGTGCGGTTTCATCCGTGTTTGATTCTCACCACTTCGATAATAGCCAACAAAATAAGGTGACAGGCCCACCCGATCGATGTCGACGTTACCGTTTGTCACTGCAACTAGAGGGTACCTTTGACGTAGCGCTTCAAGAACATCGAACGTTTGTTGCGGTACAGAAAAGTCGGAGCGGGCATGATAAAAACGAGCGAAAACCTGTTCAGCGGCTTCGCCAATCTCATCCTCAAGCATCCCCAACTGCGCTAAACCGCTTTTGATAACTTTGCGACGCCAGGCGGTGACGTCATGGCACAACTCAGGGTGACTTTTAGCCGCCTGCCATTTGAGTTCAAGCCAAAACGGCATTTCATTTTTTTTGTGATTTGGTAGGAGCTCACTAACCGCCTCAAATTGAGCTCGTTCAGCATTTCGAATAACGTCTTCGTTGTAATACAAGGTATCGTCTAAATCGAAACTCAGCGCTTGAATCTCGTTTTTAAGTCCACGATAAAACCTCAGTGCCATGATTAACCTACTTCTAAACAAACATACGCCGACACTCTACCACACTGGGAAATCTTAGTGGCAGACTTAATGGCTTTTCAGCACTTCAAGGTGACGACTGATTTCCTCAGTCACAACTTTAAGCTCAGATAGGAAATACGCTTTGGCGGAAGTTTCGTTGTTAAATTCAAACTCCATCACCGCATGTTGCAGTTTGTCAGCGCCAATATTGTCACTCAAACCTTTGATTGCATGAATTGCTTGACGCTGTCCATCGGTCGAAAGACCTTCAAAGTCCAAATTTCGATATTTTGCAGCAAAACTCACCAGGGCACTTCGATACAAATTTGTGTTGTTAACAAAATGGATCATGCCTTTGTGGGTGTTAATGGAATTGAAAATTGGCAACGTTGTACTCTCCGAATGCTCGTGAGTTTGGGTAGCTTCCGCATCACTTTCCTGCTCGCCTAAATGTTCGATTAGGATTTGATACAACTTCTCTATGTTCACAGGCTTGCCTAAATGTGCATTCATCCCCAGTGCTTGAGTACGTTTAACATGCTCTGGCATAACATTCGCGGTTAACGCCACAATAGGGACCTGGGGGTTTTGCTCTCTAATTATCCGAGTCGCTTCATAGCCATCCATAATTGGCATTTGCAAGTCCATCAAAACAAGATCATGGACATCAGGATTGAACAGCTCGACAGCTTCTTGACCGTTGTTTGCGATCTCAATGTCGATATTGCAACCCTCCAAAATGCCAACCACAATTTCTTGGTTAATGCGATTATCCTCAGCCAGCAAAACACGTTTGGCATTTTTATAAAACAACTGTTGTTTTAGTTTCTGAATTACCTCGTTACGGCGGTGCGGTTGATCGCCATATCTGTCGGTGCGCACTAACACTTTGACTAACACGTCAAATAACGAAGAAGGATCTATCGGTTTCGGTAAAAATAACGGCACACCGACATCCCGTGCCTCTTTGACCATTTGCGACTGATCATGGGCACTGACCATGATCACCGTGGGCGGCTCATAATCCGCCATACTGTGATCAACCCGATATTGTTGATGCATCAGTTGCGCGGTTTCCAAACCATTGAGGTCCGGCATACTCCAGTCCATCAATATAAGATCGTACTTGGTTGGAAACTCATTAACTAAGTGCAATGCTTTCTGTCCTGATTCAGCCACTTCGACTTGCAAGTTGAAGTGTTTTAACTGCTCCTGTAATAACTGCTGACACACAGGGTTGTCATCAACGACCAACACCGATTTCTGTTCAAATTCAGTAACCGTTAGTAAATCGGTCGCTCTTGGCAAGAACACATCAATAATAAACTCGCTGCCAAAACCTTGGACGCTTTCAACCCATATTTCACCATCCATTAACGCCACCAGCTTTTTCGCTAATGACAACGACAATTCGATGGTTGAGTGATTGAGCGTATCGGTGTGAAACTCTTTTTCTTCAAAGAAGTGCTCAGCAGCGTCTTTATCCATTCCTGGGCCTGTATCTTTCACGCCAAATCGGATCCGATCGTCTTCAGACTCACTGACTTGAATGACAATCTGACCACTGTCCGTATGTTTGATTGCATTTTGAATGAGTTTAGCCAATACCTGCTTCAATCTTTCAACGTCACCCACATAGTATCGCCCGAGCCCAGAAGCACAGTGGCTTAACATTTCCAGTCCCTTTTGAGTCACTTGAAACTCATAACGAGCGACTAAAGAGTCAATCAAGTCGAGCAGGTCGAACTCTTGGTGATTCAGGCTCAACTTGCCATCGGTTAGTAAGGAATAATCTTGAATGTCGTCAAGCGTCGTACTTATTGACTCCGCTGCGAGTTTTACGCGCTCAACGTATTCTTTTTGACTTTTGCCGAGTCGAGTCTGCAGAGCAAGTTCAGCGGTGTTAATAATAAATTCTGTCGGCATGCGCACTTCAGTGCCAATTTCCCCTAAAAAAGTGTTCTTGAGGGCAATTGCATTATCGACGTCTTGTTTAGATTGGTTCAGATCATTTTCGATTCGAATTCGACTGCTGATATCTGTGACGTACACGACGAATCGCGTATTACCAGCAATATTCACCTTGCGGTAAATCAACTCGGTAGGGAAAACGAACGCCAGTTTGTTTTTGTATGCCGCACGAACCAAAACGTGATCGGTTTGTTCAAGTTCCATCAACACAGCCTGCCACATGTCCTCAGTAAGCTGGGTGTCAATGTCGTAAAGTGTTAGCCTCAATGACGGCTGCAATTGATAACCTAACGATGTGCAACCGTACTCATTTAAATATGTGATCTCTGCCGTTCTCGGCTCTACGACCAAAATCGACTGCTCACAACCATCAATAATCTCGCGCATTAACGCCAGTTCATGATTGCTCTCGGAAAGCTTCGATTGTGTACGCTTGATGCTGCCTCGCATGGCTTTTAACAATAAACTTACCAGCGCAACTAGCATCACTATCAAAATGAACAAGCCCACATAAAACAATTGGTTTAAACGTTTTATTTTCGGCTCATTAATGTTGGTCAGGTAACGGGACTGTAAAAGTTGAATGTCATCGCGCCCAAGCTTGTTCAATGTTTTTTGCATTATCGTCGCGAGTAAGGCTTCGGACTTACGAATGCCTATCCGGATCTCAGCACTGAAGCCAAGTCGATGATGAAATTCCAGTCCAGTCATGTTGAGTTCGTATATATGATTGGCGGCGTCCGAAAACAAAGCAACACAACCATTGACGGTGCTGTTCTCCACTGCCGCCAAACACTGAGCTGTGGTATCCACCTCAGTCAAATTCAGGTCCGGATACAGGGCCAACAATTGCTCAATCAAAGCGTATCCTTTGGTCACCGCGTATTTTTCCTGCAGGTGCTGAGCAAGTTGAAAGTCGTCAAACCGTCCTTTCTTCGTCACCATAACCGCGGGGTCAGATAAATATGGCGAGCTGAAAGTCAAAAACTCACGACGACTTGGGGTGTTAATAATGACCGGAGACAAATCACAAGCTCCTTGACGCAGTGCTTCTAACGTAGCTTGCCAACTTTCTGTAGGGTGAAGAACAAATTTGCTCGCCAGTTTGCTTTTAATTAACTCCATAAAATCGGCAGCCATGCCAATCACTTCAGGCCCGTCGGTGATTTCAGAGATCACTCCACCGTTGGGATTAACGCAAAAACGTATGCCTACTCGCTTTTGCAAATACGCCAATTCTTCCGATGTTAGATTGACCGCATCGTCTAATTTTGAAAAATACCTTGGATCGAGCCACTTAGTCTCTAATTGACTCGTTTCTTGTACGGTTAATGCTGCCAAAACTTTGTTGATAATGCTGCCTAGTTCTGGCTTGTCTTTTCGAGTCGCAAATCGCAAGTCAATGACGTTACCTGTCAGGAATGCAGGCTCAACAAGCGGTTCAACTTGCGACTGATTTAACACATTAAGTACTTCTGGGTAGTAGGCATAATCGGCTTTGCCCGTCATTAGGGCTTGAATCAATTGCACCGATGAATCCACTACCACGATTTGCACGTAGGGAATCGATTCTGCAAAACGTTCTAACACCACAGAAGAGTTAGTGATAACAATACGCTTACCATTTAAGTCCTGCAGTGTTTGAAATTTTTCGGCATTGCCCGCTTTGGTGAATATTGCCATGTGCCCTGTCAAATAAGGCGCAGAGTAATCGAAAATGTCGTTGCGAATGTCTTCCACTGCAGTGATCGTTACACCGTCGACATTTTTTGCTCTCACCTCACGCAGTGCACGGCGCAGTGGCAAGTTAATAATTTCAAACCGCAAACCCGTATTTGCCTCAATGATTTTCAGCAAATCCATAATATAACCGCGATGCTGACCGTTTTCGTTTTTGAACAAATAAGGTCGGTGGGAGGCATCGTCTGTCAGCGTTACAAGCGGGTTGTTTCGAACGAACGCCTGCTCTTTTGGAGTGAGCTCAATGTTTAGGATCGGGTAATTACGCGCCTCGTCTTCATCGGCGACAGCGCTAAAACACAACATCAGAAGGACAGATCCGAAAACGGACGTAAACAAGGTCTTTTTCATTCGCTTGGCGTTTTCCCCTCTGTGCAACTAAAACCCTAAGACAATCAAATACTAAATTTAGATTGTGATCCCGCATTTGGCTAATTCTTATATGAACAAATACAGTTTCGAACAGCTTCAATTTCTGCCATGGCATGCAAGTTGAACTATACCCAGGGTGTTAACAGCGCTTCTCAGTGCGAAAAAGGAGAAATAAATGCCCCAAACCCCATGGTTGAACACGTTTGTTGAGACTCATAGGCTGACGGAAGCGTTTGCGACCTCTGCACCAAAATGGTTCAACCCCATTGCAGAATGGCTAATTTCTCACCAGCAAAGTGAAAACAAGCCTTTATTTGTTGGCATCAACGGTTGCCAAGGTTCAGGTAAGTCTACGATGAGTGATTACCTTGCTACCTATTTAAGCAACGAACGCAACCTGCAAGTGGCGGTTTTATCGCTCGATGACTTTTATTTGAGCCAAGCAAAACGAGCACAACTGGCAGATGAGGTGCACCCACTGCTGAGCACTCGAGGCGTGCCAGGTACTCACGACACGCAACTAATAAAACATATTATTGATTGTTTGAAACAAGACCAACCTGTGCAACTACCCAGATTTAACAAGGCGACTGACAATCCATTCGCTGAGTCCCAATGGCCCAAAATCGATAAGCCTGTCGATATCGTCTTGTTTGAAGGCTGGTGTTGGGGAGTGACAGCACAGAATACCGACGAGTTAGCAGCGCCAATAAACGCCCTTGAATTAAACCAAGACAACGGCGGTCAATGGCGCAGGTTTATCAATCAGCAATTAAGATCTGAGTACGTTGATTTATATGCCTCTATGGATTGCTGGTTAATGTTGAAAGCGCCGGATTTTAGCTGTGTAAGCAACTGGCGCAAAGAGCAAGAAGCCAAGCTACGTTTGTCTAATCCAGACGCCTCTGGAGTAATGAGCGAAGCCGAAATTGACGTTTTTATTCAGCACTTTCAACGACTCACTCAACACGCTTTGGCCGTTTTACCGAAAAAGTGTGATCTCGTTGTCCGTCTTGACCAGCAAAGAAACATTCTAGATGTAGAAGGATTGGCATCATGAAATACGCTCCATTAGCGATATTTACCGATCTTGACGGCACCTTGTTAGATCATCACACCTATAGTTACGCACCCGCTCAGCCCATGTTAGACAAGTTACGTGGACTTAGTATTAGTGTAATGCCTACCACCAGTAAAACCCGTGCGGAAGTCGAGTTACTCAGGCATGAGCTCAGACTGGACACGCCATTTATTGTTGAAAACGGAGCCGCCATTTACCTTCCTGTGGACTGGCTACCGAACCAACCAGAGGGTACAGAATCGGTCGGCGCATTTTATCGAAAATCCTTCAGTCAGCCTCGAAGTTACTGGCTTGAGCAACTGAAGAAACTGCCATCTACACTGCAGTCCAGTTTCATCGGTTTTAACCAGATGACTGACCAACAAATTAGTCTAGCCACAGGACTCGCCGAACACGACGCGCATCTGGCTAACCAAAGAGAATTCAGTGAGCCACTGAAATGGCTTGGTTCCGACGCCGAGAAAGAACAACTTAAACAGTACATGCAGAGTATAGGTGCGAATGTGCTTCAGGGCGGCCGGTTTGTCCACATCAGCGGCAAATGTAACAAAGGTATGGCGCTGTTGTGGTTGCGTAAAGAAATGAGCACTCAACTGGGCTACGACTTTCAGTCTGTCGCGCTTGGCGACAGTTACAACGACAACGACATGTTAGAAGCGGCCGACATTGCCGTGCAAATCAAAACCGACAAACACGAATTTCCCACATTGTTCCGCAAAGACGCAGTGTTTCAGAGCACCTTGCTCGGACCTAAGGGCTGGAACGAATGTTTAGAACAAGTTTTACAACAATTTAATTTGACCAATAAGGAGCGCTAGTTATGGCAGATTTTTATCAAAATGGAATCGTGACAACGCTACACAACCTCACAGACAGAAGCGTGGAAGAACTCGAAACCGAACTGACAGAGTTTTCGAAATCACGGCCTTTGGGCTTGATTTTACCCTCGTTATTCTCCGAGTTAGAGGGCAAAGCGCTTCCAGACATCATCGACAAAATTGCGGATGTACCGTATTTGTCACAGATTGTCATCGGCTTAGATCGAGCCGATCTCAGCCAATACAAACACGCATTGGAGTTTTTCAGCAAACTACCTCAGCACCACCGAATTCTTTGGAACGATGGTCCTAGACTAAAGGCATTGGATGCAAAGCTACAAGCAATGGGCCTTGCTCCAACGGAAATGGGTAAAGGTCGCAATGTTTGGTACTGCATGGGTTATGTACTTGCATCTGGTAAAGCGGAATCCGTTGCTCTGCACGATTGCGATATTTTAACTTATGAACGCAGCCTACTGGCGCGTTTGATATATCCAGTCGCCAATCCGCAGTTTAACTATGAATTTAGTAAAGGCTTTTACGCCCGCGTTGCTGACAAGAAATTGAATGGCCGAGTGTCTAGATTGCTTGTCACTCCGCTGTTAAAAGCATTAAAACGCGTGCTTGGTTACAATGAATATCTGGAATATATGGACAGTTTTCGATATTCGCTTTCCGGCGAGTTTTCATTTCGACGCGACGTATTAAATGACCTGCGAATTCCAAGCGACTGGGGTTTGGAGATTGGTGTGTTGTCGGAAATGCACAGAAACTATGCTTCCAACCGTATTTGTCAGGTTGATATCGCAGATACGTATGATCACAAACATCAAGATCTGTCATTGGATTCCACCACTGGCGGCTTGTCAAAAATGTCGATCGATATTACCAAAGCCATCTTCCGTAAGTTAGCGACGCAAGGTTACATCATCAATGCTGAGAATATGCGAACCATCAAAGCGACTTACTTCCGTATCGCATTGGATTACATTGAGACATACCGCAACGATGCGATGATCAATGGCTTAACCTTAGATACACATACAGAAGAAAAGTCGGTCGAGATGTTTGCTAAGAATATCATTGAGGCTGGTGATAACTTCATTGCCAATCCAATGGAAACTCCATTTATTCCATCTTGGAACCGCGTCGTCAGCGCCATGCCAAATATCTTAGACGAGTTGAAACAAGCGGTAGAAGACGACTACCTAGAGTTCACTGCACAATTAGAAAGCAACGCGGCGTAGGAGAGTTAAATGTCATCAGCGTTTAAAGAGCTAAAACTTAAGCTCGAAAAGCAACTGGCAATTATCTACAAGGACGTGGATTTAGATAGGACGTATTCGGAACTCAGTGAGCAATTGCTGACGCAGATGCGCAGTGTAGAGAGTTTTTCAGAGCCTGTGCCTTATCAGAACCACTGGGATCAGCAAGACATGATCTTGATCACTTATGGTGACAGTGTGATTGAAGAAGGCCAAAAGCCCCTGCAAACGCTGAGTGACTTTGTTGACACCTATTTGGCAGACAGTATCAACAGTGTCCATATTTTGCCATTTTTCCCCTATAGCAGCGACGATGGATTTTCCGTTATTGATTACTCTAGCGTCAATGAATCCTTGGGCGATTGGGACGACATCTCAGCCATTGCCAGTAAACGAAAACTCATGGCCGACCTAGTGATCAACCACTGTTCCAGTCGCAGTGCTTGGTTTCAGAACTTTGTTAAAGGGGAAGGCAAGGGACACGACTACTTTTTCACTGCCGAGCCTGAGGACGATCTGTCTTTAGTTGTTCGGCCGAGAACTAGCCCTTTATTGAGAGAAACCGAAACCGCCGATGGGTTAAAACACGTTTGGTGTACTTTTTCTCACGATCAAGTGGATTTGGATTTTCGAAACCCCGAAGTGCTGCTCACCTTTGTCTCTATCATACGACAATACTTAGACGCGGGAGTTAAGATTTTTCGCCTCGATGCCGTTGCCTTTTTGTGGAAAATTGTTGGCAGCAAATCCATTAACTTGCCACAAACGCACGAAGTGATAAGACTATTGCGCACGTTGATCGAACACTCTGTGCCAGACGCAGTGATCATCACGGAAACCAATATACCCAATACGCAAAATCTCACCTATTTCGGTAATGCCAACGAAGCCCATGCGATTTACAATTTTTCGTTGCCGCCTTTATTGGTTAATACCTTAATTACCGGCGATTGTTTGTATCTAAAACGTTGGCTAATGAGTATGCCACCGGCACAGCATGGCACCTTTTATTTTAACTTTATTGCTTCGCACGATGGGATTGGTCTGCGCCCAGCCGAGGGACTATTGAGCGACAATGAGCTCAGTACCTTAGTCAACACCATGCAGAATTTTGGCGGTCGAATTTCTTGGAGAACTGGAGAAAATGGCGAACAAAAAGCCTATGAGATGAATATTGCGTTGTATGACGCACTGCAAGGCACGGTCAATGGAGTTGATCAACACGGCTTAGATCGCTTTATTTGTGCCCACGCCATTATGTTTGGTTTGGAGGGTGTTCCAGGAATTTACATTCACAGCATGCTTGGCACGCGCAACGATTACGACAAGCTCAAACACACGCACCACAACCGTTCCATTAACCGTCATCGTTGGGATTATCAAACCCTCTGCGGCCTATTGGACAAACCGTTCAATGAACACAAAAAAGTGTTAGACCGAATGCTAGAACTTGTAGATATTCGTATTAAGCAACCAGCTTTCCACCCAAATGCGGTGCAGTTTGTGCTTCACTTAGGTCTGCAAATGTTTGGTTTTTGGCGGCAAAGTCAAGATAGGCAACAAAGCATCTTTTGTATCAGTAATATCAGCGCTGAACATCAGGAGCTATTATTAAGTGAAGTAAACTTAATTGTTACCGATGATTGGTTTGACTTAATTAGCGGCCAAGTGATTACGGACACCGAGACAAGCTTGACCTTAGCCCCGTATCAAACGGTTTGGCTGACGAACTACAAAGTCGATTAGCTGGCTTGTTTTGATTCTAAACTAAATACATTGGCGAGCTCATACATAGGTTTCGGCTCGTCAATGTAAAATCCTTGCACGTAGTTAATCCCCAGCTCAACCAATCGAGCTTCGGTTTGCCCATCCGCGACAAACTCTGCGATGGTCTCTTTACCGAGAGAGTGTGCGATGTCATTAATAGAGCGTACAATCGCCTCATCGGAAGGTTGTTGGCACATGTTTTTTACAAAGCCGCCGTCGATTTTCACATAGTCGACAGGCAGGTTCTTTAAATACGCGAATGAACACATGCCCGCGCCAAAGTCATCCAACGCAAATTTACAACCCGCCGCCCTAAGTTTGGCAATAAAGGCATTGGCAGAATTTAGTTTCGTCACCGCCGCCGTCTCTGTAATTTCAAAGCAAATTTTGCTCGGCTCCAAGCGATAGTCCGCGATCATGGCAAGAATATCGTCAGCAAACTCTTCATCTGTAATTGAATTCCCAGAGAGATTGATGGCGCATTTCTCAGTCGAAAAATACAGCTGAGGATCGTCCGAAAACGCCTGTAATACCCGCTGAATTACCCAGGCATCAATTTGTTGCATCAGATCAAAACGTTCAGCAACTGGAATAAACAAAGCCGGACTCACCAATTCGCCACTTTCTTCACGCATCCGAATTAGAACTTCATAATGCCGCCCAACTTGAGTGTCTCCCGCCAACGGCTTGATAGTTTGCATGTGCAGTTCAAACCGTTCATGTTCTAGTGCTTGTTTAATTTTCTGAACCCAGCCCACTCTAGATTTGTGGTAATTCAGCTCTTCGTCATTGTCTTGGTATATTTGGACGCGGTTGCGCCCCATGTCCTTCGCATAGTAGCAGGCGGTATCCGCAGCCGTCATTACATCGGTTGCTGTCATGCCCGATTGAATTCGGGTAAGCCCGACAGAGGCACCGATTTGAAATATCTCGTCGCGCCAAACAAAACGAAACACATTAATTTCGTTCAACAACCGCTTCGCGTATTGGTAGGCCTCGTCCATATCGCAATTTGTAAACAATATTCCGAATTCGTCTCCTCCGAGACGAGCCAAGAAGTGGGCGTCTTTGAGTTGGTGATTCAATAAGCTGCCCAGTTGTTTAAGCAGTTGGTCACCAGCGACATGACCTTGAGAGTCGTTAACCACTTTAAATCGATCAAGATCGATATAACAAAACGCTGCCTCAATGTTTTGTTGATTGGCAAGCGACACGACTTTTTCTAATTGGTGGTCAAATGCATACCTGTTAAACAAGCCCGTCAGAGCATCGTGATTGGCTTGAAACTCTATCCGGCCTTGCATTTCCTTTTCTGAGGTTATGTCCTTGGCGATGCCTTCAATCGCAATCAAAGCCCCAAACTCGTCGTATACCGGCGTATCGAGAAACTCAATAACCCGCACTTTGGAATCAGCGTCATGGATTTCCAATAGGTAGGAGCGGCTGTCTGGGTGTCCCTCCAATAACCGAGCAATAAGATCATTGCGTCGGTGATAAAGCTCGTTTTTAACCAAGTGACGGTTGAAATTTTCCACCATATAACTCGGTGAAAATCCTAAAATGTTTTCCACTGAGCTACTGACATAATCCAAATTGCCATGCTGGTTGAGTGAATATAGAAAGTGACCGCGTAAGCCATTCACCAAACGACTGTATTTTTCTTCTCGACTTTTTAATTCTCGTTCAGCAATAACCCGAGAGGTAATATTACGAAGTGTGACCGCAAATCCTGTGCTCATGCGCACCATTTGCAGTTTTAAATAGCCAATCTCAGGAACCGGCGATGATACTCGAACTTGTTTCTCATAAGTCTCGCCTTTGAGGACATAATGCGGCGCACGGCGCAGCTCCGCATCTATTTGCAATCCCAGCGCAATCAGCAGGTCATAGAACACGAATTCGCGCTCAGGGGTTTTAAATAGCCCAGTGTACCTCTCACCAACACGGTTAATTCCCGAGAGCACAAAACGCTGATTATCCTCTCGGAAGATCAAAAGTCCGTCTAAGGAAGCGTTTGAAGCTGCTCGGTATTGTTTTTCAAGTTTGGAAGCAACCACTCTATTTTTCAGCGCGGCTCTGCTCAGCCAACTAATAAAAATCGCCAGCAAAATGCCAGATATTAAGATGAAGTCTTTGGTTTGATAAGACTGATTACTCGAGAGTCGCAGTTGTATTGGGTGATCGACCACTAAGATACTCTCTGTATGCGACACCTGATTCTGATGTATAAGTCCGTGCATAAACAACGTCTGCACGCCATCGGAAATCTCTAGATTGTAGTTTCCTTGTAGATGTTCACTCAGCAAAAAATATACGGTCACATCAAGATTGATTAAGGCGTAAAGTCGACCTTTCTGTTCATTGCGTTGATCCAATGGCCGAGTCAACACCATGACATTCTCGCCATTATTAAGCTGCTTTGCATATGAGTGCGGAGGCTTTAACTTTGGCAATTGCGACAGATTTAATTGCGCTAGCTCGGATTGATCAACACTGTTTACCGGGGACTGCCAAGCGGGTAACTCGTCGTTCGTTGAGTACAGAATACTTTGAATACCGGGTAAAACACCGTGCACGCTCAAAGCAAAACTGGTGAACCAAAGTTGACGGTTCGGGTGGCTTTCTGGCCAATTTGTTGCGATTTCGTCGAGAGCGCGGACACGAGAGGCAAAAAAGACTTCCAATCGAGATGCAATTTGCTTTGAAAGCACCGCCACTTTTTGCTTTTCTTGCTGGTTGTAGGCGGTTACTTGATAGTCAGTGATCAACCATACCAAAACAAACAACAATGAAGCGATTAGAACTGAAAATAAATTGAGATATCGCGTTTCTTTTGTATCCACGAATACACACCTGCATAGACGAGAGCAAGGCAGTGTATAGGGAAAGTTTTACACTTAGGTTACAAAACCGTTTCAACTTGAAAACCGATTGATAACGGAATGTTCTGAGTCAATTCAACTTCTATCTAACCTCTCTAAAACAGCTCAAGCTCAAGCTTTAGTGCCTGGTCCATCACTTCCACATGCTTTAAGGAAGACTTCAGTAGCTGTTGTTTTAGATCCGTATCGTCGAGCTTGTATATCGGATATTGACGCATCGCTTTGCTGATCTGCTTCTGGGCAAACGCTTGCACTTGTGGCAATAACTTCTGTGGCACGTCATTCACCGAGAACGACTTGAGTTCGATACTGGTTAGGTAAAACGCCCCTTGCTGCGGTCGATATTCGATATCTCCAGCAACCGTTCCACGCCCTTCTCCTTTGATGTTACCGGGCGCACTGGCAGTGATTTTTGCCGTGAACTCAATACCATTTTGACCGCTGCGCAGCTGAATTTTGGGCTCAGAGATGGTCACACTCATTAGCCATTTCTTTTTTGTAATGGGCGTTATGTTTTGCAGCTGACTTTGCAACTCTTGCTGACTAACAGTTTGTGTAAATCCCAGCGCAAACAGTTCAAAACTGGCCAATAACATCAGACTTATTATCCATTTCATAACCCTAACTCCTGTGCTAATTTCGACAAATAGTTTTTCATGTACGTCACCCTGACATCAGCTTCAGTTTTGCCAGCTTTGGTTTGCATGGTCTCCGCAGTTTTAAACAGCTTTTCATAAAAATGATCCACCGCCGCGACTTTGCTGTCCGCCGCTCGTGTTTGGCAAAACGGGTCCTCGTGGTGATAAATCTTAGAACCGAGTTTGCCCGCAACTAACATGCATCTAGCGATTCCGATCGCGCCCAAACCATCGAGTCGGTCTGCGTCTTGAACGACCTGAGCTTCAAGCGACTCTGCGGTTATCTTAGCACTGTAACTATGAGCGCAGATTGCGTGATGAATGGCATCAAAATATTCCGCCGGATAGTCAATTTGGGTCAAATACGCAATCGCTTTGTCAGCAGCCAATTGCGATGAACGTTTATTATCGGGATGATTTTTCGGAAACGTCACACAGTCGTGTAACCAAGCGGCTGGTAAAACGACTGCAATCTCGGCATTTTCGGAGTCCGCCAGTTGTTTTGCGGTTTTTACAACGCGTTTGACGTGATTAATATCATGCGCGGCATCGTGAATTTCTTGCGCGGTAACAAACGTCTCAAATTGCTTTTCATATTCGGCGAGATTTAGTGGCATGGGATTCCTCAGAGTTGTCTGAGCCGCTATGGTAGGGACTTAGACGCGAATGGTAAACCGATTTTTTAGTCTTCTAAGCCACCAAGGTTACTGGAACAGCTGGCAATAAAAAAGGCGCTCATCGCGCCTTTTTTAATAGCAGGATAATGTTATTTATCCATCTCCAACAAGTCCATGAAGAACGCGTATTCCAACGCGCGCTCTTTGTAGCGACGGAAACGACCCGATGAACCACCGTGACCGGCTTCCATGTTTGTAAGGAAATACAATTTGTTCTCATCTGTCTTCATTTCGCGCAGTTTCGCCACCCACTTCATTGGTTCAAAGTATTGAACTTGTGAGTCATGCAAACCGGTTGTAACCAAAATGTTCGGATACTCTTGCTGCGCAACCTGATCATAAGGTGAGTAAGACAACATGTACTCATACGAGTCTTTGTTTGCTGGGTTACCCCATTCATCGTACTCGCCCGTGGTTAAAGGAATCGACGCATCTGACATGGTCGTTACAACATCAACAAACGGCACGTGCGCGGCAACACCTTGATAAAGTTCTGGCGCCATGTTCACAATCGCTCCCATCAACAAACCACCCGCACTGCCGCCAACCGCGAAGACTTTGTCTTCTGCACCATAATTAAGCGCTGTCAGTTGTTTTGTTACATCGATAAAGTCGGTGAACGTATTCACTTTATTAAACATCTTGCCGTCTTCATACCACTCACGACCAAGCATTTGGCCACCGCGAATATGTGCGATTGCATAGACAAATCCGCGATCCAATAAACTCAATCGAGAAGCTGAGAAATATGCGTCAATAGTTGAGCCATACGACCCGTAAGCGTATTGATAGATTGGGTTAGTACCGTCGCGCTTAAACTTATCTTTGTGATAAACCAAAGACACTGGCACTTCTTTGCCATCACGGGCTTTGACAAAAACACGCTCACTCTTATACCAAGACGGATCAAAATCGCCCACCACTTCGTCTTGTTTTAACGTGGTATAGCTGAAGTCTTTGAGGTTATATTCCAATACAGAACCCGGTGTCGTCATCGAACTGTAGTAGAGACGAAGTTTATCAGTATCCATATTGACGTTGGTGGTCGTGCCAACGTAATAGGCAGGATCGTTAAATGGAATCAGGGACTCTTTACCAGAATCAAATTCGATTACACGAATGTTTGTTACGCCGCGCTCTTTCTCCTCAACGATTAAGTAATCATCGAGTGCGATAAAGTCCTCTACAAAAACGTTTTTGCGATGTGCAACTACGTCCTGCCAGTTTTTGATATCGCCGGCTTGGTTGATCTTTGCTTTGGCAATCTTAAAGTTTTTCGCTTGGTCATTGGTATAAATGTAAAACCAATCTCCGCGTTTCTCGGCATAGTATTCATGACCGCGCTTTAGAGGCAAAATAACGTTAAACTCGCCCGTTGGTTTGTTTGCATCCAACACACTCATGCCCGTTGTGGTTGTCGAGTCATGATAGATGTAAATCATATCGCCATCGCGAGATTTTCCAATTGAAGTATAGAACGTCGTGTCGTTCTCTTCGTACATCAATACATCGTCCGCCTGTGGTGTTCCTAACTTATGACGATAAACTTGGTAACCCAATAAGGTTTGTGGATTTTTCTTAATATAAAAAACGTGTTGGTTGTCGTTTGCCCAAACAATAGAGCCTGTCGTTTGCTCTAGTTTGTCAGCGAACATTTCACCGGTTTTCAGATCTTTGAACTGGATGTCGTAAATTCGGCGGCTGACGGTATCAACGGAGTACGCCAATATTTTGTTGTTCGTACTTGCCGCACTGCGACCAATTTGGAAATAGTCGTGACCTTTTGCCATTTCGTTTACGTTCAACAAGACTTCTTCCGGATTGTCCAAAGAGTCTTTTTTACGAGCGTAAATCGGGTATTCTTGCTCACCTTCAAAACGGCTGTACCACCAATAGCCATTTTTGAAATAAGGTACTGATGCATCGTCTTTTTTCAGGCGCCCTGTCATCTCTTCAAACAAAGTTTCTTGTAAACCCTGGGTATGCGCCATTTCCGCTTCTAGATAAGCATTTTCAGCCTCTAAATGAGCCAAAATTTCTTTGTCTTCGCGTTTGTCGTCGCGCATCCAGTAATAGTTATCAACTCGAGTGTGACCATGTTGCGTCATCTCGTACGGTACTTTTTTCGCAACTGGAGCCGTTGCTTGTTTGTTATCTTCTGAGTTCATCAATTCCGACACAGCGTTGCAGCCAGCAAGTTGGCTAGTTAATACCGTGGCCAACATCGCAGCCACCAGTTTTGGTTGTTTTAACGATAAGTTGAAATTCATTTCCAATTATCCCTTTCTTAGAATTATCATGTGGTTAGTGTAGTTTTTCTAGAGGCACAATTGACCTCTGCACAGAAAAGCTTGCGCGTTTAGTATCAACCATCTAATGTCAAAACATAAGTTAAATTTGTAAGCAAATATCAATTCCAACAAATTTGGCCAATTTAGAGCTTTGACGACGATGGGAAAATCAACCAATTGTGAGCAAACAAATTCGCTCGATGTCAGCCAACCTTGAGCGCTTAGAATGCTAGAGTCATGATCAGCGTAATGTTGATAAGTATTTGAATTTGCACTGAGTGGTAAAAATTTTTTTGGAACGATTACTTATATGAAACAGCTCATATTTGGAGGGCTAAAAACCTCCGCTGTGGTTGGCACGATTTTGCTGAGCATCAATCAATACGAAGCTTTACTTGGCCAGCAAGATATCAACTGGTTTAAGGCCATTCTGACCTATTGCGTGCCATTTTTGGTGTTTTGTTATGGCGCTTTGAGCGCGAAGAATAACCAGAATGAATAATAAAGATGAAAACTTTTTAGCCAATTTTTAAATTAGAGCTTGCGCTCCAATTTTATGAGTGTTACAAATTATACAGTTAATAACGCGAATAATTATTTAGAAAAATGACAACTTTATTCAATACATCTATTACTCTGCTACTCAACCTGCTACTACTGAATAGGCGCGGGTCGTTTCTTGTTGTTTGAATAAAAGTAAAAGAATCAATGAAACCCCGCACTAAACGCGGGGTTTTTTTTACCCTGTAGTTTTATCGCGGATCACAGGAGATATGGAACATGAGCAATAACAACAAAGATCAGGTGGTGATTTTCGACACCACCTTACGTGATGGCGAGCAAGCGTTAAGAGCCAGCTTGTCAAAACGTGAAAAATTGCAGATAGCACATGCAATTGCACGTTTGGGTGTTGACGTAATGGAAGTCGGCTTTCCGGTTTCATCCCCTGGCGACTTCGACGCGGTTAATACCATCGCCAAGGAAGTAAAAGGCCCAACCATTTGTGGTTTGGCTCGAGCGGTGGAAAAGGACATCGTCGCCTGTGGCGAAGCCTTAGCACCAGCCGAGAAAAAACGAATTCACACCTTTATTGCGACCTCTCCGATCCATTTAGAACACAAACTGCAAAAGACATTAGAACAAGCGACAGAGATGGCCGTTAAAGCCATTAAGTTAGCCAAAACTTACACCGATGATATCGAGTTTTCCTGCGAAGACGCCGGCCGAACCCCAGTTGAAGATTTAGCTTATATCGTTGAACGTGCGATAGACGCAGGCGCCACTACGATAAACATCCCTGATACCGTCGGTTACACAGAGCCAACCGAATTTGCGGAAATCATCCGTCGTTTAATTGAGATCACGCCAAACATCGACCAGGCGGTGGTTTCTGTTCATTGCCACAACGATTTAGGTTTAGCAGTAGCAAATTCCGTAGCGGCAGTGCAAGCTGGTGCTCGCCAAATTGAATGTACTGTCAATGGCATTGGTGAACGCGCAGGAAACTGTGCCCTAGAAGAAGTCGCCATGATCATGAAAACCCGAGCGGAGCGCTTCGGAACATTCACCAATATTAAATCTGAAGAGATTTTTCGTACTTCTAAATTAGTGAGCCAATTGTGCAACATGCCAGTGCAACAGAACAAAGCCATTGTCGGTGCCAACGCATTTGCTCACTCATCGGGCATCCACCAAGACGGTATTTTGAAAGCACAAAACACCTACGAAATCATGAAGCCTGAACACATCGGCATGCAAAGCAACGAGCTGAATATGACCTCTCGAAGTGGCCGTCACGTGATTCAGCACCGCATGGGTGAAATGGGTTACGGCAATGACGATTACGACTTGGACGTTGTTTACGATGCGTTTTTGAAATTAGCCGACAAAAAAGGGCAAGTACACGACTACGATTTAGAAGCCATTGTGTTTAATCAATTGTTAGAAGAAGAATCCGACTACTACCAGTTGGTATCCTTGCAAGGATTATCAAGCAACTTGCCTGTAAATACCGCTACCGTGGGCATCACCATTGGTGGGTCGGAAGTCGTATATCAATCGGATACAGGTAATGGTCCAATTGAAGCTGCATACAAAGCACTTAGAACAATGACCAACGTTGAGTTGAACATCATCGACTTTAAGTTGGATTCGAAAGGCGAAGGTGCCGATGCCATTGGCCAAGTGGATATTATCGCTGAATTTATGGGGCGTAATTTCCATGGCACAGGCTTAGCGACTGACATTATTCACGCCGGCATCAAAGCCTATATTCACGTATTAAATTTAATCCGCCGCGCTCAGCAGGTGGAAGATATAAAAGAAAAACATCAGGGCGTTTAAGCCTGTTTAGGAACTAGAGAACATGAGTAATCAATACAAAATTGCCGTTTTACCTGGGGACGGCATCGGTCCAGAAATCATGGACGCGGCCATCAAAGTTTTAGACGTGGTTCAGGAAAAATACGGCTTCTCGCTAGACTATACGTTCGCTGATGTAGGTGGTATTGCAATCGACAACCACGGTTGTCCATTACCAGATAGCACTTTGCAGCTATGTGAACAATCTGACGCGATTCTTTTCGGTTCCGTTGGTGGTCCGAAGTGGGAAAATTTACCACCAGACGATCAGCCAGAGCGTGGCGCTTTATTGCCACTTCGCAAACACTTCTCGTTATTTTGCAACATGCGTCCAGCTGCACTGGTTTCTTCACTTGCGCCTATGTCTCCACTTCGCGCCGACATCAGTGAGAAAGGCTTTGACGTTTTAGTAATGCGTGAACTCACCGGCGGTATTTACTTCGGTGAAAAGGGCCGTGAAGGCGACAATGCATTTGATACTCAACGTTATTCAAAAGCGGAAATCACTCGCATTGCCAAATTGGGTTTTGAAGCGGCAATGAAACGCCGTAAAAAAGTGACATCAGTGGATAAAGCCAACGTATTGCAGACCTCTATTTTATGGCGTGAAACCGTAAACGAGATTGCTAAAGACTACCCAGAGGTGGAGCTTGAGCATATCTACATTGATAACGCGACGATGCAGTTAATCAAAGATCCAGCGCAATTTGATGTATTACTTTGCGACAATTTATTCGGTGATATCTTGTCGGACGAATGTGCCATGATCACAGGCTCTATGGGTCTATTACCTTCTGCCAGTTTGAATGAACAAGGTTTTGGTATGTACGAACCTGCTGGAGGCTCTGCGCCTGATATTGCAGGCCAAGGCATCGCCAACCCAATCGCACAGATTCTGAGTGCCGCATTGATGTTGCGTTATAGCCTTAATCAAAATGACGCGGCCAATGCCATCGATGCAGCTATCAGCGATGTCATTGACCAAGGCATAGTGACTGGCGATATCGCCCAAGGTGGCGAAAGCTACTCAACAGAACAAGTGGCGACCGCTATCGCCAATGCCATTAAGTAATTTTTGCAGAGGACCCCACTATGGCAAAAACCTTATACGAAAAGATTTGGGATGCTCACTACATCAGTGAGATCAACGGCGACACGAGTTTGATTTACATCGATCGTCATTTAGTTCACGAAGTGACTTCGCCGCAAGCGTTTGCTGGCCTTCGTGAAAAAAATCGTCCAGTTCGTCGCTTGGATAAAACCTTCGCAACAATGGACCACAACGTTTCGACGCAAGTTCGTTCCTTTGATGCGGCAGGTGAAACTTCGCGTAAACAGTTAGAAGCGCTAGCGAAAAACTGCGAAGAGTTTGGCGTAACTCTATTCGATCTGAACCACAGAAACCAAGGAATCGTTCACGTTATTGGCCCAGAATTAGGCATTACCTTGCCGGGTCATACTATCGTTTGTGGTGACTCGCACACTGCAACACACGGTGCTTTTGGTGCCTTGGCGTTTGGTATCGGTACTTCTGAAGTTGAACACGTTTTGGCAACACAAACATTGCAGCAAAAGCGGGCGAAGACCTTAAAGATTGAAGTTAACGGTCCACTTCGTGCTGACATCACTGCGAAAGACATCATTTTGGCTGTTATCGAAGTATTAGGCGCCGCCGGTGGCACAGGTTATGTGGCAGAGTTCTGCGGCCAAGCCATCGAAGAGTTATCGATGGAAGGTCGTATGACACTTTGCAACATGGCCATCGAAATGGGTGCTAAAGCAGGCTTGGTCGCGCCAGATCAAACCACCTACGATTACATCGAAGGTCGCGACTATGCACCACAAGGTGACGACTTCACTGCCGCTGTTGAATACTGGTCATCGCTTAAAACAGATGAAGGTGCCGAGTTTGACCACGTCATCACCTTGCACTCTGACAACATCATTCCGAAAGTCACTTGGGGTACCAGCCCAGAGCAAGTTGTCAGTGTTGATGCCGTTGTGCCAAACCCAGACAAAGAAACCGACTTAATCAAAGCCGATGCGATTCGCCGAGCAATTGATTACATGGGTTTAGAAGCTGAGCAAAAAATCACTGACATCGCAGTAAATACAGTGTTCATCGGCTCGTGCACAAACTCGCGTATCGAAGACATGCGTGCAGCCGCTGAAATTGCAAAAGATAAAAAAGTCGCTAGTGGTGTTCGTGCTCTCGTTGTTCCAGGCTCTGTTAGAGTAAAAGAGCAAGCGGAACAAGAAGGTTTGGATCAAATCTTCAAAGACGCAGGGTTTGAATGGCGTGAGCCGGGCTGTTCCATGTGTTTAGCAATGAATGACGACCGCTTAGAGCCAGGAGATCGCTGTGCATCAACCTCAAACCGTAACTTCGAAGGCCGCCAAGGTCGTGGTGGTCGCACTCACTTAGTGAGCCCTGCGATGGCCGCAGCCGCTGCAATTCACGGTCACTTCGTTGATATCCGTAACAGTTAAGGAGCAAACCATGTCAGATACGATTTTTCATCAGGGCTTAGTTTGTCCTTTAGATAAAAACAACGTCGATACGGATCAGATCATTCCAAAGCAATTTTTAACATCGGTTGAGCGCGATGGATTTGATAAAGCGTTATTCTATGATTGGCGTTATTTAGACGATGGTTCAGCGAACCCTGAGTTCGTATTAAATTTTCCACAATATCAAGGTGCGAGTGTGTTATTAACTCGCGAAAACTTTGGTTGTGGTTCGAGTCGAGAACACGCGCCTTGGGCCCTTAAACAATACGGCTTTCAAGTGGTTATCGCGCCGAGTTTTGCAGACATCTTCTACAATAACTGCATTAACAACCAAATTATTCCGGCAAAAATTTCGCCAGCACAGGTCGATAATTTGTTCAACTTGTGCCAGACTGTGGAGCAATTGCAGTTACAAGTCGACTTAAAAAATCAACAATTATTAGTCTCTGGCGAGGACGCCATACCATTCGACATCTCTCCTGACGTAAGAGACAGACTGTTGAAAAACTTGGATTTTATTGGAGTTACGGAAGAGTTTAACGAACAAATTTCCGCCTTTGAAAATGCATTAGAAGCGAGTCGTCCTTGGCAGTAAATCTGTAGATTCTGCATACAAATTTATGTGAACAAGTTTATTTGTTCCCATGCGACCGCATTGCCGCAGCCTTAGGGTTGCGGCTTTTTTTTGGGTCCAAGGATGGACCTACACCCGGTGGCCACGGATGGCCATAGAGGCTGTTCAATATTTTCAACGGCCCTAAAAACTGTCAATAAATCTTACAGTTAGACAAACTCCCAACCTTGATGCTGGCCGTTAATTCCGAAAACGTCACGAATCTTCTGGGCTAGAGAGAAATCAGACAATACAGGTTTGTTTTTTGCATATTGGGGACAAATCTATAATAACAAGTTAGGAACAACCTAGTATGATCAGAACCGCGCTTATCTCCGCTGCACTTTTTCTATCCACCCAAACTCAAGCCGCAATCATAGAAATTGATTACAATTTTGACTTAAATAACGGCGCGGTTTATCAATGTGTTGATGGTGCAAACACCTCCACTGGTACCGCATCTAATTGCTGGACTAATGCGTGGTACGATACGTCAATTGCCGACACTTTAATTTCCGAATCGGATACCGTGGTGATAGATATTTCGTTTGCCGAGGGGCAAAAACTGCGCTGGTATGATGACGGCAACACGATTTTTTCAGAGTTCAGTGAATCTCTGCAAATTGGCCTAGATTCTTCTGTTGATGGATTTCAAACCGGTGGCATTCACCAGTCCTTTGCATTTAAGGATGTGTCAGGTGCAGCGCTTCATGAACAAGCCTCGTGGGTGTTAGATCCACTATCCGCCGGCGGTGGTGCTTTTGTGCATTCTACCAGCTCAGGCATCACAAATTTGACCGACAGCTATTTTGAATTTTCTGGTATTACCGTTGAAATGGAGTTGTTTAATTTCCTCAACTACAGTCAGAACTCAGACAACGCAACAGTGGATAACCTGACGATATTCTTAACTTCTGGTAATTTTGAAGTCATTGAAAGTTCAGTCGCAGTCTCTGAACCAGCCACCTATGCTCTATTTTTACTAATGGCAATAGGCCTGCTGACCCGTCGCCATAGCCTCAGCTAAAGTCAGTCCAAAAGATTCAACAACCCGGCACATTTGCGTCCGGGTTGTCTTTGAATGGCGTTACGGTGCTTCCGACGCGTGTTTTGTCGGCCTCATCGATTCAATAATGCCAGCATCAACCCAAAAAATGTCTGTGTTTCCAATAACTTCAACTTTGCCTGATGGATGAGTGTATTCAAACTCGCCGACCCGGCGATTAAAAAACAAATACTTCCCATCCGGTGTCACTCTGGCACCATTCTCCGAAGCACTGGTGTTGATCCGATCATCAAATTTTATCGCATCTCCCCAACGACCATCGTTTTGTTTAAAACTGATAAACAGATCCGCATTGCGCACAGGGCTGTCGCGTTGACCATCCCAAATAATGTAAGACTCATCTGGCGCAATAAATGGGTGTGCATTCCACTGCCCGGTGTTAATGGTTTGATCGAGTGGTTCCGGTGGTAAACGAACGCCGTTTTTAATTCGAGAAATTCGTAACAAACCATCACCTTCGCGTTTAGCCTCATCAAATACCCAAGTGCCATTGGCCGACGATGTTAGCCACATAATTCGATGATTTGAGAAGGGCTCACCCAAGGACTTTAACTCTGACCAGTCCTCACCTTGGCGAGTTTTGTAGCGACGCCCTAAGTGCATGGTTAGACCGTCTGGTGAAACAAAGGGCTGACCAACACGAGGCGAAATAACCGACCAATACCATCGATCGTTTTGCTGTTGGTACACGATAAACTCTTGTCGCAACTGACCTTCGCGTTCCACTTCCTTAATGTAGTAGAACTCAGTCAAATCCGGTGAAAATACGCCGCTGTATTCCCACCCCGGTGTTGAAATGACCCCTTGAGCAAATGGCTCTGGGGTCAATCCCGGAGGCGTTTGTCCAAGATAAGGGCCGGTCAAATCCGTCGCTAATGGCGGGCTTAAGCTTGAGACTTTGGCAGATGCCATAACAGTCAGTAACAACAGTGTTTTGAGGCTTTTATTCATTGTTTTTTCTCACTCCTATACCCATGTCTACTTTCGCCGTTTGAATGCCTTTGAGGTGCGCCGGCTTCAATGTTTCAATAAAGTCTGCACTCACCCAAAAAATATCCACATCCGGCAATTCACCCTCCTTCCCAGCTCGAATCAACCTTTGAAAAAAGAAGTATTTACCGTCTGGCGTCACGTGGCCAGCGGCGTCCCAAGCGGAAGTATTTATTTTGTCGCCAAGGTTGATTGCTTGCGACCAAGTGCCATCGGGTTGTTTGTAGCTGATATAAAGGTCGGAGTCACCATAGCCTTCGTCTCTCTTTGCGTCCCATATCAAATAGGATTCATCGGCAGCGATAAACGGATGACTGATATAGGTGCCGGTGTTGATCGTCTTATCCAATTTTTGCGGCGCTTGGCGTTGGCCATCTACAATTCGAGAATAACGCAAAGGGAAAGCCAAATTGTCAGGATCATAAGTATCAAAGAAGTACGTACCTTGGGAGGACGCGGTTAACCTCATGATCAAAATGTCGTTGAATGGCGCTGCTAACATTTGCACTTCTGACCAACCGGAACCTGTTTTCTCCATAAAGCGCCGACCTAAGTGTAAGGTCTTGCCGTCAGGTGCGATAAATGGCTGACCGACCCGCTTTGAAACAACGGATTGCTGCCAATGTTTGCCGACGTTTTTGTACATCACAAATTGTTGTTTACTTCCATCTTTGTCGCCACTGATGTAGTAAAACTCATCCATCTGTGGATTAAACACTCCGCTGTACTCATAACCTTTCGTCGAAACCAAGTTAGGGGCAAAAGGCTTGGGCGTATTTGTCGGCGGCGTTTGACCAAGATAAGGGCCTTTAGGTGCCTTCAACTCATATTGGTTTAGTGCTTTGACAACGGGCGATGCAAGCCCAAACACAAGGGCCGATACTAA
Organism: Alteromonadaceae bacterium; assembly: GCA_964229075.1. Lineage (GTDB taxonomy): Bacteria > Pseudomonadota > Gammaproteobacteria > Enterobacterales > Alteromonadaceae > Psychrosphaera. Next base: position 41,610 of record CAXRBI010000080.1, read on the forward strand.
AAATAGACGATGCATGTTGTTGCTCCCATTACCAGTACTCGACCATGCGACTGACTTTGTCGCCATCAAACTCAAATACCACCAAATGAAGCGCTTGCTCTCCATCGGTGTTTGTTTGCAAACGCTGAATCGCAGCGGTATTTTCTCCCGTTAGAACATGCACAATTTCATAGCGATTATGCTCAAATGTATATTGACCGTTCTCCACTCTTTTTAGGTAGTTACCATATAAAGTATCTCGGCTGTAAGTGCCGCCATACTTTTCATGGATGTAAGTAAAGTCTTCGGTTTTAAGTGAAAACAACTGATCTAGATCGACCTTTGTCGATCCCTTCAACAGAACAACATTTTGTGCTCGATTAATTTCCACGACCTTAGACATAATCACTTCTGGCGTCAGAGTTTTCGCCGAACTGCTCAGGCTTGAAAGTAGACCAACGGCCATCAACACACCCATTCCTATCGTTTTCATTGTTACTTCTCCCTTGTTTCTAAGTTTTCAACTTGTTGTAAATATTCTTGCTTGATCGATGGGCTGTCAGTTGCCTGCTCCGATGCCTTTTGATACCAACGGATAGCCTCTTCGCGCTTACCCAATTGTTGCTTGGAAAATGCTAATTTCGCAGACATTTGGTGCGCCGTAGGGTAGTTTTTTACCCCTTGCAGAAATAGCGCTTGCGCTCTTTCAAATGCTTGGTGTTTCAGGAAAAAGTCGCCGAAAAACTGATAATGCCATTGCCCAGCATCGTTACTGACCTGGTACTGGCCGAGCTTCTGCTCGAACCCTTGAAATGCTTGCCACTGGTCAGCTTCCACCGCATGCCGAAACATGCTGTAGCGCGTTTGCTCACCAATATCCGGCGCTAAGCCGTATCTTTTTGCCCGCTGTTGATAATAGGCCTCTACCGCTTCAACACCGCCAAACCGTTGGATCTGTTCAAACGAAAAAAATGTGAAATCCGGATAGTCAGAGAAGTACCAAGATAAGCCATGACTGAATACATCCAACGGTGTGCTTTGGCGGGTGTAGCTCGGCGACAAGTGATATTTTGAACGTATACCTCTGGATTCAAACCGCTTCAGAAGTGCAGATAACGACTCAAACTGCTCCTTGGCATAATCTTCCTCTTCACCGAGTGACAAATAGAAATAGTGATCAAATGCCCGCTCGCGATTCAACAAGGCTTTGGCCCGTTCAATGCGCTTTGCTGTGAATGTTGGAGAACTCGATAGAAAATACCCTTGAATTAAATCTGGGCGTTTAGCAAATAGTTCCAAACCAAAACCCGCTGCCGCCTGCCAACCAAAGTACATTCGGTTACCGTTACTCGGATAATGATCGTCTATATACGGCACGATCTTATTCGTCAGTTCCGAAATCATCCTGTCTGCTTCCGGTCCAAACCAACGCCATCGTTGGCCTCTTTGCTTGTATAGGTTTTCCGTGTTGATACCAACGACGATGAACTGTGGGCTGATGTGGACGTTGTGACGTAAAGATTGCTGAAAACCAATGCCGTTGAAAAAGTAATGTTGGCCATCCATCACGTACATGACTGGAAATCGTTCATCGACATCACCGGCGGGCTGATAAATACTCAAAGAGTAATGTTCGAATTGTTTGTGACTTATCTTGCCACTTGCGGCTATAGCGCAACCTGCGACGCCAAACCATAAAATTAAAAAGAGCAACAATATGCGTTTCATTCTCTGCTTCCTTCTGCTGGAGACAGAGTTAAATTGCCAATTATTGTCCTGACGAACATGAAAAAAAGCTGACGTTTAGCTGATTTTTTGGCAATCAGCTTTATTTTCTCAACCGACGCAAGGTAAGCTTGCTCTGTGTAGAGCAACGGTATGCAATCTTTATGGCGCAACAATTTTGGGTGAATAATTACTTTATTGACGTCACTCGCAATCAAATTCAACATCAACAACAGGCGACTCAACTTCCACCAAAAGCATTAAAAGTGCTCGAGGTATTAGCTTCCCGCGCAGGTGAAGTCGTTAGCCACGATGAACTAATGAATTTGGTTTGGGAAAATAGTGTTGTTGGACCTAACACTTTGCAAAGAGCCATTGCCCAACTGCGCAAAGCCTTTGGTGACGACAGCAAACAACAAGCTTTTATTAAGACTCATTCGAAACAGGGCTACAGTCTGGAAGCAAATGTGCGATGGAGTTCTGAGCATGAGCCCACAATAGACTCAGAGCAGAACTCAACTCCAGCAGAGTCGCCAGCCTCACTACCAGCACAAAACCACAAATTTGGACTTTACGCGGCGGGTTTATTGATTGCCTTTATATCTTGGTTGTTGTGGCCAAACAGTGGTCTGTTGTTTGATAAAGTCACACCGTTGACCGCCAGTGATGAACAAGAGTTCAACGCGTCGTATTCTCCGGACGGTCGCTACCTCGTCTTCAACCGTTTTGTCAGTCAGTGCGAAAGCCACCTCTGGGCCAAAGACCTGAACAATCAACAAGAAATTCGAATCAGCCAAGCACCAGGGCACTACAGCCCGCTGAGTTGGTCCGCAGATGGCACGCAATTGACCTATGTGCTGATGTCTGAATGTTCGGCATCGGTTCAAACTCTAGATCAGTGTTGGCAATTACAGACATTGGACTTCGCCCAAGCTTGGAACGGCAATAGCCAACCAATGATCCGCCTCGACTGCGCCAAAATTAAAACCGATCACCCTCAGTGGTTAAACGATGGCCGTATTGCCTTTCTTCAGCAGGGCGAATCAGCTACACAAGTTAAACTAATGGTGTTTGATCCGGTGTCAGAACAACTTGCCAATATCAAAACCGAAACTCGTGGCCGTATCTATGATATCGATTACTCCCACAAGACCGATCAGTTTGCCGTGGTAACACTGACCGAAAACAACCAACACTGGCTTTATACTCTTACGGCCGAAGGGACAAGTATTACTGAAGCAATGATTCAAAAACAGCCTCATCACTCCGCTTACGAGTACTTTCCTTTGAGTTTCGCTCCAGATGGTCAACACTTCTTAACTGAAGTCGGCAAACAAATTTATCAGCTCAATTTGCAAGGTGAACTCTCCCTAATCCACCCAGACAACTACAGAAATTTGATGACACCGGCTTACCACCCAAATCAAATGCGGTTTACCGCTACTGTCGGTAGCAAAGACTTCGATGTCGCTCAAATGGCGTTACAACAAACAAACACCGACCCAAAGGTGTTTGCTCGCTCTACCGCAATTGAAGCTTACGCCCAATTTCAACCCAAGGGGCAACTGATCGCATTTGTGTCGCATCGCAGTGGTAAACGCCAACTGTGGTTGGCAAACAATGAACACAGCTACCAAATCACAGACTTTCCATCGGGCTTGCAAAACTCCTTCTTCAGTTGGTCACCGGACGGCCAACAGCTTATCGTTAATGTCGGCGATCAAGCGGTAAAAGTTGACTTAGACGGCAACACTGAAACCATAGTTTCTGATATCAGCATCAACTTAATTATGCCTTGGCGAGATCCCAAAAAGTTACTAGTGACCTCGAGTCAATTACAGCAAAAGCAGCTGTTTGAGATCGATATTACCTCTGGAACATCGCAAAGTTTGTCGGTTACCAATGTCAATTGGGCGGACACAGCTACCAATGGCCAACTGGTCTACTTAGACAATAACAATGTGTTTTGGTTAAAAGATGGGGATGCCAAAACGCCAATTCCAGAATTAGAAAATCGCCTGTTTGGTGACCGTGCGGTGCTGAAGAACAACACTATTTACGGTACCGACAATCAAGACCAGCTCTGGAATTACGAGATATCTTTGGCTAAGTTTGAAGTTATGCGCAAAATGCCGAGCAATATCTCTTTTGTGAGTGACAAACGCCAAAATGAGCTTCTCGTTACAAAATTTGTTGGCGGGCGTCGTGAGCTCGTTGAGTTTAGCCACGAAAAATAACGGACATTTTGCTACTGGCGGGATTCTGTCGTGTTCACACTGGGCATTAGCTGTCATAACTAGAATTCCAAAGCTGAACAAGGATATGGCATGAACATTCAACAACGTCGTCAACAAATGGGCTGGACACAAGAACAACTCGCTCTTCACTCTGGCTTAAGCACACGTACCATTCAAAGGGTAGAACGTGGCGAAATCATTGGAGCGGAGTCACTCAACTGCCTTGCCGCCGTTTTCGACGTGCCAGTCAGTGTTATCGTTGCTGAACTCCACGACAGCTCTATGGCTCACTCGGAAACGCGAGATGAATTGGAGTTTAAACTGAATCCGTTGGAGCAAAATTCGATTGAGTTTGCTCGTTCCATTTTGCACTCACCACCCGAACATCAAAACGATCCACTCACTCAAACAGAAAGAAACGCAGTGAACTCGGCCAAGTCATTTATCAAACGATTGAGATCTTGACTATGCAAACACCCAAAATCGATCAAATCGTTTTTCCCGAACTGGGTAAACAGACCTATAACGAGAAGCTGCAGCAAGCTCAATTGCAGTTAATGAAATTCCAACATGGATTGTTTCAAACAGGAAAGCGAGCGGTCATTGTTTTTGAAGGAACGGACGCGTCAGGTAAAGGTGGCACTATCCAGCGTTTGGTTAAGAACATGGACTCCCGAGGTTACCGGGTTCATGCCATTGGCGCGCCGTCGGCAGAAGAACGAGCAGAGCACTACATGCAAAGATTTTGGCGACGACTTCCAAAAGCTGGGCAGCTCGCTATTTTTGATAGGTCCTGGTACGGCCGTGTATTAGTCGAGCGAGTCGAGGGGCATATTGACCAAGACTCATGGGAGATGGCCTACGGCGATATCAACCATTTTGAGCAAACCTTGGTCAACGATGGAATTTTGTTGATCAAATTGTTCCTATACATAGACAAAGACGAGCAGAAACGTCGATTTATTAGTCGCTATGAAAACCCCGAAAAACGCTGGAAGTTAACCAAAGCAGACCTTGTCTCTCGTCAGTTTTGGCCTCAATACCAAGCCGCGTACCAACAGATGTTTGAACGCACCTCAACTCCGTTCGCTCCATGGCACTTAATTGGCGCAAACAATAAACTTCATGCGAGAGTAAAAACGGCGGATATCGTATTAGACAAACTTGACCAACATATCGATCTATCAAACGTCAGTCTGATGTCTCCAGAAGTCCAGGTTATGGCCAAACGTATGCTCGATGTTTCATGAGAAAGGCCAACTTATCGCGCCTTTCTGGCATTTGCTTACCGCGCTGTTAAGGCTAAACTGACCTTTTCCCTGTCATCGTCGATCGACTTTGACATTGATTTTATAAAGTCCATACAAAGTGAGACCTTCAATGACCTCTAAAATCACTCCCTCAATCCGATGGGGCATTATTGGCTGTGGTGCCGTGACCGAACTCAAAAGCGGTCCCGCCTATCAATTAACTAAAGGCTTTGAACTCATAGAGGTCATGCGTCGAAACCTAGAGTTGGCGGAAGATTATGCACGTAGGCATCAAGTTCCACGTTTTACTAACAATGCCGATGCGTTAATTGAGCACCCCGATATCGATGCGATTTATATTGCAACTCCGCCAGATAGCCATAAAGACTATGCCCTCAAGGTTGCCAGTGCAGGTAAAATCTGTTGCATAGAGAAACCAATCGCCCCTTCATACGATGACGCTGAAGCGATTGTTAGCGCTTTTGACAAAGCTCAATTGCCGTTGTTTGTTGCTTACTATCGACGCTCGTTGCCAAGGTTTAACCACGTCAAAATGTTGCTGGATAAAGGTCAAATTGGAACACCAAGACACATCAGTTGGTATCTCAGTAAACCGGCAAACAATTTAGATCGCTCTGGAGAATACAATTGGCGTACCGACTCAAACATTGCCAAAGGTGGCTACTTTGACGACCTCGCTAGCCACGGCTTAGATCTGTTTGCTTATTTACTCGGGGATTATGCCGAGGTCAAAGGTTTTGCCAACAACCAACAAGGTTTGTATTCAGCGTTCGACGCTGTCACTGCTTGTTGGCGCCACACCAACGGTGTGACAGGCTCTGGCAGTTGGAATTTTGGCGGTGCAACAAGAGAAGATGAAGTAAGAATTTATGGCTCTAAAGGCGATATCCGATTCTCTGTATTTGATGAACAAGACATAGTATTAACCACAGAGTCAGCACAGGAAAACATCTGGGTCGAAAACCCGAAACATATTCAACAGCATCATGTCGAGAATATCCTACGCCAATTAACAAATGGCATTGTTCATCCATCAACTGGTGTATCCGCCGCCCATACAAGTTGGGTAATGGACCAAATACTTAGACAACAATAACTCTATATCAAGTGGATAGTTGGCGAGATATGCAATCGGATATGCACGATTTCCGATTGCATTCGAGATCGCTCATCCAGATTTAGCTGAACTCGCGACGAATAAAAACAAGCCCAGTAAATAGTAGAGCAAATAAAGGCAGTGTCGAAGGTTCATCGACTTCAACCGCTGCCGCAGTAAACTGCATGGCGTCGATGCCGTAAACCGCGTCAGTCGAGCCGATACCGGTTAGAGTGAATGACGTTAACCCAACGTCACTTGTTAAACCGAAAAACGTGCTGGCATTCCACACCTCGGTGATCTCTAACGCATTAAATATCTCGTTTCCGGCACTGTCGGTGTAAGTTAAATTGCTAGAGTTCAATTCGTTCACATCAAAGCCAATTGCAAAGACTTCATGCTCGAAGAAAAAGGTCACTTCGTTCTTTTCTTTTAAAACCAACGCTTTGTCGCCATCGGTGACAACGCTAGAGTAAGTTCGATAACGGATATACCCCGACTGAACCCCTACGTCTTCCAAAACATTGTCTTCGAAGCTCTCAAACGCTAACGGTGTCGATACCGCCGACTCAAATTGCTCTCTGTCAAAATACAAAATAAGCCCGGCAATCGACTGAGAGGCAAACAACAAGGTCGCCAATAACCCCAACGTCTTTAACATCTACTTTCCCCCTAAATTTGATCTGTGGTGTGTCACTTTCGTGTTGCCAATATAAAGACAGAATGTGAGGATAGTGTGTGTAAATGAGGGGAAGGGGCAGTGCAGCGAGTCAATATAGTTGGAACCAGTGGCAGCGGGAAGACCACATTTGCTAAAAAACTCGCTACGCGGCTTGATTGCGCCTGCATCGAAATGGATGCGCTGTTTTGGAAGCCCCATTGGCAAGAATCCAAAGATGAGGAATTTTTTTCCCTTCTCGAACAACACCTTGATCAAGAAAAGTGGGTACTCGATGGCAATTACCAACGCTCTCGTGCTCTCAAATGGCGCAACGTTGATACTATCATTTGGCTCGACTTTTCATTTACTCGTACGCTTTTCCAAGCATGCAGACGTGCATTGACTCGCTCTCTCAACAAAACCGAACTGTGGGGCAAAACCGGTAATGTAGAGAGTTTTCGGCGCTCCTTTTTTAGCAAGGAATCGGTTTTGCTTTGGACGATTAAAACGCACGCCAGTAATCGCCACCGCTATCAAACCCTTATGTCCGCCGGCGAATATCGACATATTCACTTTGTCCGACTGACCTCTCCGAAAATGGCGGACAAATGGCTTCAGCACCTCAACACAGACAGTACTTTCCCCCCTTAAAACCGACAGTGTCCGCCCCTCAAATATCGGACACTTGCGGACACGACCACGTGTCCGGCCGGACACTTCACCACAAAGAAAAAGACGATAAATTCAATTTAAACAAACACTTAAAATTGTTTTATTTATGGCATTGGTTCTGCAATAACTGACTATCACGCCAACTGATTAGGATGTAATTATGATTTCAGGCACGCAAGGTCAGGACGAGACAATCAACGTCGGCAAAAAGCCACTGCCGTTCAAATGGGCTGCGGCAGCACTAGTGCTGGTTGCATTAGGGTATTTCGTCACCCCAACACTCAACAACTGGGCTAAGTCTATTCCAACCGTAGACTCGCAAGACTTATTGTTATCTATCGTATTTCGAGGCGATCTGGTTCGAGACGTCGCGGTTAATGGCAAAGTGGTTGCGGCCAATGCGCCACAGTTATACAGCCCGGAAGAAGGCCAAGTGACACTCATTGCCAAGCCTGGAGAGGCAGTAGAGCGTGACGAAGTCGTGGCTAAACTCGAAAGCCCAGAGCTGAAAGCGTTGATCAAACAACAAGCCTCTACTTTGGAACAACTAAAAATTGACTCAAAACGCGGCGAGTTAGAGAACAGAGAAGCGCAATTAAATTTAGAGAGTCAAATGAACGCGGCTTTGTCTGAGCTGAACGTTGCTAAACGCGAGCAACAACGAGCTGAAATTTCGTATGCCAAACAAGTGATGAGCGAGGTCGATTGGATGAAAGCAAAAGATCGACTAGACGATGCAACTCGAACTTACCAACACGCCAAAAAGCGGGTCGAATTGGCTCAAGAAAAGTTGCAGTTTGAACATAAGAATCGCGACTTTCTGATCCAGAAACAACAACTCATTCTCGATGAATTGATCCGCAGGGAGTCGGCATTGACGATTGTCGCGCCGGTCTCTGGGGTCGTAGGCAATTGGCTGGTGGCACAGAAAAATAAAGTTTCAGCCAATACAGCAATCATGAGCATCGTTGACTTATCGGAATACGAAGCGGAGTTAAGTGTTCCAGAGTTCTACGCCGATGATCTAGGCATTGGGCTGAGTGTTGCGATGAAAATAAGTAATCAACAAGTGCGTGGTGAAGTCATTGCAATTTCACCAGAAATTGAGGGCAGCCAAGTCAAAGTAAGAGCTCGAATCAAACAAAACGATGCGGTGAAACTTCGTCAAAATCAGCGATTGAACGCACGCATCGAATTTGAAAAGAAAAACGACGTATTAATGGTCAAGAAGGGCGCCTTTTTGGGCTCAATGGGCGGTAAATACGCTTATCGACTGAACGACGACAATGGCGCCGAACAAATAGCCATTGAAGTTGGCTCCACCAGTGTAGACTACGTAGAACTGACCGCTGGGGTAAACGAAGGAGATACCTTAATCATCTCCGACTATGAACAATTCAACCAAGCCAATCAAATCAGCTTGAAATAACCGAATTTAAAAGGAAAGAATCATGTTAGTAATGAACAATATCTCTCGAATTTACCGCGGCGAAAGCATTCAAACACATGCGCTTAGGGATTTTAGTCTTACGGTCGAACAAGGAGAGTTTGTCGCCGTCACAGGTCCATCGGGCTCAGGTAAGTCAACGTTTTTGAACGTCGCTGGCTTGTTAGACACTTTTGATCAAGGCAGTTATGAACTCGACGGCGTCAGCGTTGATGGCATGAATGACAATCAGATATCACGTCTTAGAAACGAGAAAATCGGTTTCATTTTTCAGAACTACAACCTGATCCCTGACTACAGTATTTTCGACAACGTTGATATGCCACTGCGCTATCGCGGATTGAGCGCAAAAAAACGTAAACAGCGCGTAGAGAACGCATTGGAAAAAGTGGGATTGGCCGCTCGAATGGACTACTTGCCGAGCCAATTGTCCGGTGGACAACAACAACGAGTCGCCATCGCTCGAGCCTTGGCTGGCGAACCTAAAATTCTATTGGCGGACGAACCAACCGGTAACTTAGATTCTTTGATGGCACGCCAAGTGATGGAGCTATTACACAAGCTAAACCAAGAAGGCACTACCATCATAATGGTGACACACGACCCTGACCAAGCAAGAGAAGTCAGCCGCAACGTGCAAATTATTGATGGCCAAATCACAGACTCAAAGATTTACGCGCCAGTGGCAGAAATGCCGACACAGGAGGTCGCCAATGTTTAGTTACTATCTGAAATTATCATTCATCAACTTTAAGCGTTCGCCCTCGCTTTACGCGCTGGTGCTACTAACACTTTCAGTTGGTATAGGGTTAGTATGTGCTAACTTCGCGTTAATATCTGTTATGTCTGGCGACCCGATCCCTGAAAAGAGTGATCGACTGATCCATGTCAGTATGAACACCTGGGCGACGGAAACTCCACACGAAGAACCATTGCATATTCTTCGTTACCGCGACGCAATGCACATTGAAAAAGCCGACATGGTGAAAAATACGGTGACGTTTTTTGCGTCTGGTATCTATGTCCGAGACTCTGAATCGGAGTCGCTCGCACGAATCAATGCTTCTGTAAGAGCTACAACGGCCGGTTTTTTTGACTTAACTAACGCCCCGTTTGCATATGGCACCGGCTTTACTGAAAACACTGGTAAAGTTTTGGTGATCGGTGACGAACTGAATCAACAACTGTTTGGTGGCGGCAACAACGTAGGAAAAGTGTTGGAACTCGCGGGCGAGCTTTTCACTATTGTTGGCATTTTAGAACCTTGGCACCTGCGTCCTTTGTTCTACCACGCGACTGAAAACATGGCGTTTAACAATACGGACGACATCTTTGCACCGCTGGAAACCGCGATTGATTTGAATTGGGCAGTACATGCACGTTCCTCCGCCAGTGATTCCGTACGAACGCTTGATGAATCAAGAGACAAAAACTATTTCTATCTGCAGTCTTGGGTGGAGTTGCACAAAGCTTCGGATCGCAAGTTGTTGCAACAGTATTTGGACAACTACAGCCAATCACTGAAAGATGCCGGTGAACACCCGCTGGACATTCGCAACGAATTGCACGATGTGAATGAGTGGCTACTGAAACAAGAAGTTGTCGATGAACGAGTGCTTGCGTTTAGCATTGCCACAGGACTTTTCTTAGTAGTTTGTATATTCAATGCTTCAAGCTTATTACTTTCGAGATTTCACGCAGCTAAGTTTGAGGTAGGTCTTAGACGAGCGGTTGGGGCCAGCAAAAGTCAAATTCTTACTCAAGGGCTGATTGAAAGCAGTTTGTTGGGCGCCGTCGCCAGTGTTGTTGCCATCGGTTTGAGTGGCCTGTTCTTAATCTTCTCTACGGAAATGTTACCCAACCTAGCTAACTTAGCGGTTTTAAATGGCGAGACCCTAATTGCAGGTGTGTTCTTGTCCATCGTGACCGCTAATTTAGCTTCCCTTTACAGTATTTACCGTGCGAATCGCTACACGATTTCAGCCGAGCTTAAGTAAGGACACCGACATGAATATAAAAGCACTTATCAAATCGTTATTTTTGCGCAAATTCAGTACCGGTTTATTGCTATTGCAACTGGCGCTGACGTTAGGGTTAATTATCAACAGCACGATATTAGCGCTCGATACAAAAGCCAAACTGGAAAAAGACACCGGCATGCCGCTCGATGAGATGTTAGTCGTTGTTTCTTCATCGACTTCAGGCGCTTTTAAAGAACTCAGTTATGCTGCATCCATTGCAGAAGAGGACTTAGCCAAGATCGAGCAGATTCCGGGTGTTATCGCGGCCGCGACAAGTGTTCAGTTACCGATTCAAACGGGCGGTTGGAACGGCAATGTCAATGACGTCGATGATCAAGACGCCGTCTTAAGAGATCGTTATTTGAAGTTTGTCGCAAAATTCCACTCTAATGAAAAATTAGCGCAGATATTTGATTTGGATTTAGTAGAGGGACGCTATTTAACTGAAGCAGACCGCACCCCTTTGTTCTCTGAAGAAGAGATGAACATAGTGATCACTGAATCGTTAAAGAACGCCTTGTACCCTTCGGAATCTGCAATAGGAAAATTAACCAACGCGGGTCGTATCGTGGGCGTTGTGAAGGACTTTGTCATCAACCCTGGACTTGCTGATGACAAACAATACGCAGTATTTACCAATATGCCGGTGACTCTTGCGGAGTTCGTCCAACACTACATTATTCGCGTCGAACCTTCGCAACTAAACCAAGTAAAAGCACAAATCCGAGACGTCATTTTGGGCGTGCAACCGGAGCGCGACATCTTTGGTCTATTTTCCATGCGTGAACACATGGACTCCTTTTACGCCAACGACCAAGGCCTAGTGAGCCTATTCATCGGCCTTTGCATTTTAATGGTTGTTATTACAGCAATCAGCAGCTACGCCTATGCCCAATTCCACATAACTCAGCAAACTAAATTAATTGGTATTCGACGCGCGCTTGGGGCAACAAAAAAAGACATAGTCATGTACGTTTTAACCGAAAACTGGTTGGTCTATGCCCTTGGTTGCCTGATTGGCATTGGCGCAACAATCGGGTTTAACGTGATGCTTAGCCAATACATCGAATTAAGCAAACCAGACTTTGTACTTGCCGCTATGGGGGTTGGAATTCTGTTTGTAGCGAGTACCTTAGCGACTTGGCTACCGGCGAAAAAAACCAGCAACATCCCTCCCGTCATTGCCACAAAAACGGTTTAAATATCAAAGCGACATTGATAGAGTCGGGCAAGTTCACTTGCCCACTCTGGTATTAAAAGGAAGCCCATGTCCAGAATCCTGATCGTCGACGACAACCCAGACATTATTGAAGCACTCGATCTGTTGCTGACACTTCATGGCCACCAAGTCGTTAAGGCATTCAATAAAATGGACGCTGTTCTTGCGGTATCTAGGCAATCCATCGACTTGGTCATTCAAGATATGAACTTTGCTTTTAGTGCCACCAGCGGTGAGGAAGGTCGCTCGCTTTTTCATGAATTTCGAAAGTTAAAACCTAACTTACCGATCATAGTGATTACAGCCTGGAGCCAATTAGAAAATGCCGTTGAGTTAGTCAAAGCCGGTGCTGTCGATTACCTGCAAAAACCGTGGGACGATGCCAAACTCATTGCCACTATTGCCGAGCATTGCAAAATTGAGCCGGCAACGAGCAATAGTACAGCGCAACCCAGATCAAATATGATTTATCGCAGTCAAATCATGCATGAACTCGTTAACAGCGCGGAAAAAGTGGCATCCGCAGACATCAATGTTTTGATCACAGGTGCCAACGGCGCGGGTAAGGAAAAGCTCGCCGATCACTTACATCAGCGCTCAAATAGAGCTCAATCCCCGTTTGTAAAAGTGAACATGGGAGCACTGCCGCAAGAGCTAATGGAAGCCGAACTCTTTGGGGCAGAGCGGGGCGCTTATACTGGCGCCAATGAAAGGCGACAGGGCAGATTTGAAACAGCCGATGGAGGCACACTTTTTTTAGACGAAATCGGAAATTTATCTCAAAGCGGTCAGATGAAACTACTTCGAGTACTGCAAACCGGGGAGTTTGAGCGGCTGGGCTCAAGCACAACGCAGAAAGTGGATGTTCGAGTTATCAGTGCAACCAACGCAGATCTAAAGGCGGGCGTTGCTAACGGCGCATTTCGTGAAGATCTGTTTTACCGATTAAACGTGGTACAACTGCACTTGCCGGCGCTGCATGAACGAAAAGACGACATTATTCCGCTGGCTGAACACTTCCTCGGAAACGACTTTCAATTGAGCGAATCGGCTAAGTCTGCGTTAATGCAACACCCCTGGCCAGGCAACGTTCGTGAGTTAGAAAATGCCTGCGCTCGAGCAAAAGTATTTAGTCGTTCGGCCCTTCTCGAAGCCGAAGACTTATTTGCAGGAACAGCGCCATCCAACCTATCTGAGAAAGATCGAATTGAACAAGCACTGACCAATCACAATGGCGTTATCAAACATGCCGCTGCGGAATTAGGTATGAGCCGTCAGTCCTTGTATCGCCGAATTGAAAAGTATCAATTGGACGTAACAGAAGGGTAATTTGGTTCATGTTTGTTTTGCAGTTATTAACGGTCAATACCTTACTGTTACTGTCTTTTTGGTTGTTATTACCAGACGCCCCGGTGCGATTTGTAATCGCCTTATTGCTAATAGTTGCCCTATTCGTTTCGGTGTATCAACGAGCAAATCGGATACATAGCAAACTCCGTAGCCTGCTAGAAGCCGGATTTCGCGGCTTACATGACGGGGACTTTTCAATTTCTTTACCGTATACCGACAACCAGAAAGACAAAGCCTTGATTGATTTGTTTAATCACATGACGGACAAATTGCGAGTGGAAAAGCAGTCGCTTTACCAAAGAGAGTTGTTGTTAGACAAAGTAGTCAATGCGTCGGATGTGGTGACTGTTTTAGTCAATCATCGCAATCAAATAGTGTTTGCCAATATTGCAGCGCAACACTTTTTTCTCTCCCGAGAGCTTGTCGGCAGTGAATGGAACAACCTGATCGAAGATAAAAAACCGCAACTGCTTCCACATTTACAAAAAAATAATGCTATTTTCCAGCTTAGCCAAGGTGAGTTTCAACAGAGCTGGCACCTCTCCAGCCACAGTTTAAAAATGCACGGCGCACGTCATCATTTGATGTTATTGAAGCCGATGACCAAAGAGCTAAATGATCAGGAGCTCAAGACTTGGAAGAAGGTCATTCGAGTCATCAATCACGAATTAAACAACTCCATCGCCCCGATCAGTAGCATGTGCCACAGCGGTCAAATATTAGCGGAGCAACTGCAACAACCGCAGCTCGATCGAGTGTTCAACACGATTGGAAACCGCATTCAGAAACTGTCGGAGTTTATCCAAAATTACAGCCGCTTGGCTCGACTAGCGTCGCCCAAAAAGCAAGCCATGAACTTGGCCAATACCATATCTCAATTGCAAGCCATGTACCCGTTATCTGTTGAGTGCGACAGTGAAAATATTGCTTTGAATGCGGATGCGAGCCAACTGGAACAATTGTTGATCAACCTAATCAAAAACGCGCAAGAGGTGTCTCCGGATGTGCCGAACGAATTAATAATCTCTGGCTCTAACGACAGAATCGAAATCAAACTGAGAGACTTTGGGCCAGGAATGCCACAGGAAGTCATGCAGAAAGCGTTTTTGCCCTACTACACCACCAAACAGAATGGCAGCGGCATTGGTTTGAGTATTTGTAAAGAGGTTGTTGACGCTCATAACGGCGACATAGAGCTTTCCAACCATGCCGGTGGCGGGCTCGAAGTAAAAGTTTCTCTGCCGCGAAACTAATTCAGCAACAGATCATCTGCGATAGGAAAGTATTTCGTCGCAGCGCGCACAAGGGCTGCTGCCGTCAGTTGTTCCACGCCGTATACTTCAACTTGGCAGTCCTTGTCCTTGACCAGTTTGTCTGCTAACAAAGCAAAGTCGCCGTCACCGGTTAACAATACGACGACATCAGATTGACTGCTGAGCTCCATCGCATCAATTGTGATACCAACGTCCCAATCACATTTAGAACTGCCGTCTGCGCGCTTTATGTAAGGCTTTAACTTAACCTCGAAGCCTATCGCTCTGAGTATGTTTTGAAACTGTTTTTGTTTGGCGTCGCCGCGATCGCAGGTATAAGCAATCGCCTGCACCAACTGTCGGCCTTCTGTAACTTGAGCCCACAATCGATTGTAATCAAAGCTACACCCAAACTGCTGGCGCACTGTGTAATAAACATTTTGGACATCCACCAAAATGCTAACGGTCGGCAATTGACTCATGATTGAACCTTGTAGAGGAAAGCGCCGTAACTCTATCATCGTTACACAATTTCACTTACTAATTTCCTTAGCTATGACGCTTAACCCGCGGTCAGAAATTGTTTAGTATGACGAAATATTTGGTTCAAGAGAGTAACAATGACAGAATTTAAGCGTATTAGCATCGCCGATGCCCAAAAATTGATTGAACAAGGCAATGTCGCCGTAACCGATATTCGTGACGATCAATCATTTGCAGCGGCCCATGTGGAAGGTGCATTTCATTTAACCAATTTTACGATGGCTCAGTTCAGCCAGGAAGTCGAATTCGAAACGCCGGTGTTAGTGTTTTGTTATCACGGCCATTCATCACAAGGTGCGGCGCAATACTTAGTTAATCAAGGGTATGAAGAGGTTTATTCAGTCGACGGCGGCTTTGAAATGTGGAAAGTTAACTTCCCATTTGTATCTGGCAGCGAAGACTAAACGCTCATGGTGTTGTTAGGCGCATTACCCAATCATCGAACGGCAAAGGCATTGTCCGATTATTTGCAATTGCAAAAAATTGCCAATGAGATACAACCCGTAACGGTTGAAACCCTATCTAACCCAGACGCATATGGTGTTTTTGTTGGCGAACAAGATCAAGCGACAGCGATTGAGATCTTCCATGAGTTTGCGGAGAACCCAAATCACGAAAAGTTTCGCGAAGCCTCTTGGTTAGTCGGCCAGGTCGATAGCAGTGTTGCCCAACCATACAACAAACCGATTCAGTGGACCAAGACAGGTCCATTTACCAAAATAGTTACCTTTGTATGTGCTCTGGTGTTTTTACTGTCTTACATGGGTATGTTTGGCGCCATAAACGGCGCTTTGAGTTTTCAATGGAGTTGGTCCGAGCCGTATCGCCTGATTACACCGGCGATTATGCACCTGAGTCTGCTGCATATCGCATTTAACTTGTCATGGTGGTGGTTTTTCGCTGGACGTATCGAAAGGCTCCTGGGCAGTGGCTCCTTGGTCGCCATTTTCATCATCAGTGCGTTGGTGTCCAATATCGCGCAAGCTACGATCGTTCACAGCGGTTTTGCAGGTCTCTCTGGGGTGAATTTTGCTTTGGCAGGTTTTGCCTGGTATTGCGGTGCAATACATAAATCACAATCCCTGTTTTTACCGAACAATATGTTTGTATTTGTTATTGCCTGGATGTTACTGGGTTTCGCAGAAATCTTGCCAATTTCAATGGCCAATTGGGCGCACTTACTTGGATTATTGTCTGGTATGGCGCTCGCCCATGTGATGATCAAAAAAGCGGCTTAACTGCCGCTTTATTCTAGTGATATAAGTATTTAGTAAACAAGATGTCCTTTACTAATGGACGTCCTGTTTCCTTTTCCATCAATTCCCGCAGTCGATCCAAAATCATCAAACGAATTTCTTCCCGGCCGGTCATCGATTTAATCTTTTGCTCCGGCTGTCGAATTAACACATCAATAATCGCATCTCGCAACAACGGAGAGTGATGCTCGATGATTGCAACGTTTGCAACGTCATTGATCATTAGCTCAGCAGTAATGCGTATGAACCCTATATTGCGTTTGTTACTGACATAATTTGTGATGATGTCTGGCTCAAATCCAAAATAGCCAATGTTATTGGACTCTGCCATCGCCTTTTGCGAGCAGAAAATGGCCAAAACTAATGACAAGAGTGTCAACCGACGTAACATTTTTAGGTCCTTTACATGAACTTAATAAGCAACTGCTTATTTTAGAGAATTAAAATATAACTGCCAGAGAGGAGTGTATATTTTTCATAACTTTTTCGGCCCATCCTCAACTAAGTTTAGCGTTTAGTTTTGAGCTCTGTTGAATTAATTTGTTATGATCATATGTAACGCCCTCTTTGAGAATAATAGATTGTACCCAATAGTGCTGCCAAGTGACTGGCAACCCATCACATCTGAGCATTTTAGTAACGTCGACAACCTAACTGCCGACTGGATTCAATGTGAAAGCTCCTTGACCGTTCGGATCAAAGAACTCGGTATCGCCTTCAATGTTGAAGTTTTGAGTCAATTGCGCAAACCAATGACCCAACAACAGGAGGAAATGTTTGGATGCCCCTCGCAATCAGCATTGCATCGAGAAGTGTTGCTAAAACAAGGAGATTTACCTCTAGTTTACGCCCAAACTGTGATGCCAGATTCCACTGTATCTGGCACCGAAGCCATGTTGGCGGAGCTTGGGAATCAGTCTCTTGGACAAGTGTTGTTCCAATCTCCCCAAGCCATACGCGGACCAATTGAGTTTGCGGCAGTCGCACCAAGCTCCCAACTTGCCATGTTTATTGAACAGCAACTTCAACAGCCACTGACACAAACATGTTATATTCGGCGTTCACTCTTTCAGCTAAATCGCAAACCACTGCTGGTTTGCGAATGTTTTTTACCGGCACTATTTAACTCATGATCCAGTGGCATCTAAAACTTTCCAATTGGCACGCATACAGTCGTTTGATGCGAATGGAAAAACCAATAGGCATTTATCTGCTGTTATGGCCAACATTTTGGGCGCTTTGGATAGCGGCAGAAGGTATGCCCAGTTGGCATCACTTCATCGTTTTTTCGCTTGGAGTCGTGATCATGCGAGCCGCAGGTTGTGTCATTAATGATTATGCTGATAGGGACTTTGACGGGCATGTCGAACGCACTAAGCTGAGACCGATTCCAGCTGGCGAAGCCACTGCGAAAGAGGCACTGCAACTGTTTACACTGTTGATAGTGCTCGCATTTGCCTTGGTATTAACCCTGGATATTAAGACTATCCTACTGTCTTTTGTCGCCCTATTACTGGCCGCGTCATACCCATTTATGAAGCGTTACACTCACTTCCCCCAAATCATACTGGGCGCCGCGTTTTCCTGGTCGATTCCTATGGCATTTATGGCTGTATCAGGAGAATTATCGGCTACCGTTTGGTTACTTTATTTAGCCAATCTGGCCTGGACCGTTGCGTATGATACATACTACGCCATGGTCGATAGAGAAGATGATTTAAAGATTGGGGTAAAATCAACGGCCATTGCGTTTGGACGTTTTGATCTTGTCGCAATTTTGCTTCTGCAGATCATCACGTTAGCGAGTTTTATCGCGATAGGGCAACTGCATCAGATGTCCTGGCCTTTCTATCTCGCGTTGGCGTTGTCGACGCTGATGTTTATCAAACAATTTTGGAGCAGCCGCCTACGTGACAGACAAGCTTGTTTTAAGGCGTTTTTGGACAATCATTACGTTGGCCTGGCTGTCTTCTTGGGAATTGCCGCCCATTACTTCTTTGTTTGATAGGATACTGAATTGAACACACTATTGCTCATATCTCCGCTCGTACTTATTTGTGTGATCGGGTATCTGTCCGTACGTCTAAAGTTAGTCAATCAACAGCAATCAAATGTTCTAGCACAAATCTGTTTTAGCGTTTTAATCCCTTTGTTTTTGTTTAAGAGCACCTATCAAGCAAATCTGAGCGACTCTATTTCACTGCCGTGGTTTGCGAGCTTTTACGTCCCTGTCGTTTTCGTTTTTCTTGCCGGCTACTGGGTTAATGTGACGTTTTTTAAGAAAACTCAAAAGGCCGCCACAATACGAGCGCTCGTTGGCAGCTATTCGAATACTGTATTAGTGGCAATTCCGATTTTGTCTACCATCTTACCTATTGAAACTGCAGCGCAAGCGTTTGTAATCATTGGTTTTCACAGTGCCGTCTTATTCACGTTAACTGAAATTTTGCTCTACGGAAAAGGTCTATCCGCTCTGATGTCTGGGATCAAAAATCCGATTGTTTTGAGTATATTTTCGGGCCTGTTTTGCAATTTGATCGGCCTGCCAATTCCTCAATTAATTATGGATCCCATTGCATTGCTGTCACAGTCAGCCATTGCACTTGCACTGTTTGGCCTAGGCGCCTCGATGAATTTTATGCCAATCAAAGGTAATCGATTTACAGCGATTAGCTTATCAACGACAAAACTCATGGTGTTGCCTGCGGCCGTTTTGCTATTTGCTAACCAGTTCTTGCACTTAAGCCAAGAGCAAGTCCTCATCAGCGTAATGTTAACCGCCAGTCCGACCGGGGCAGCCTGTTACTTGCTTGCCAATCAACACAAAGAGTCTGTCGATGTTGCCGCGACAACTGTGGTGCTGTCTACCGCCCTTTGTCCGCTAAGCTATTGGTTTTGGATAGAATACCTACTTTAGCTTTTGCCAAACCGCAACCAAGATTCCTTATGATGTTCATGTTTCTATAACCTTCATCCTCTACTATATTGTGTAAATCACAGCGTATTCTGGAGGGATTATGAAGGGCATTGTGTTCAGTGAGTTTATGGAACTGGTGGAAGACACGTTTGGTGAGGACATGTTAGATGACATCATCGAAGATTGTGAGTCGGATCTTTCAACCGGTGGAGCTTATACCTCCGTCGGCACTTATGATCATCAAGAATTAGTGCAGATGGTCGTCGCCTTAAGCAAACGCTCAGGAGTTGAAGTTCCTTCACTTATAAAGACATTCGGTGGTCATCTTGCCGTGGCCTTTGCCAGTAAATTTCCTCAATTTTTCGAAGAATGTAATAGCAGTTTTGAGTTTTTAAAAAAAATCGATGACCACATTCATGTCGAAGTTCACAAGTTGCATCCAGATGCCGAATTGCCCAAATTTCGCTACGAGCAATTCTCTGATTCCGATTTTCGTTTGATATACGAATCAAGTCGGCACTTTGCGGACTTGGCGGAAGGCCTGTTAGAGGGGGTGGCAAAGTATTACCAAGAAACCATACAGATTGAAAAAGAAGATTTTTCAACGGAAGACAAATCCCACGTAGTGTTTTACATCCCCAAACAAGATTAAATCTTTCATACAAACTAGCGCCCAACTGCACTAGGGCGCTTAATTTTATGGTTTAGAGCAGCTATTGTTGAGCTTGCTCAAACTCCAATAACCATTGTTTTCTATCAAGGCCACCAGCATATCCAGTTAATGTGCCATTCGCGCCTATGACGCGATGACAAGGCACAACAACCGCCAACGGGTTTTTGCCATTCGCTGCCCCTACTGCGCGAACCGCTTTCGGGTTATTCAGTGCTGTTGCTAACTCACCGTATGATCGTGTCTGCCCGAAGGGTATATCCATCAGACCTTGCCACACTTGTTTTTGAAACTTCGTGCCGTAGTCACTGAAATATTGAATGAGCTCGCTAAAATCCACTCTCCCTTCGTAAAAGTATTGCCTCAGCTGCAGTTCTGCTAAATCGAGTAGTGGATGGCTTGCGGAGTTTTTGTGATCGGAAAGCTGTGACTCATTCATAAACTCAAAGTACCAGTACTTTGGTGATACAGACTCGTGATCAACAACGCCAATTTCCATCGGGCCTATCGGCGTTTCAAACCATCGCGTGATTAAGTTGTCTGGCATGGGCTGATTCACACTACTCACAACATCCCCCACATATTAAATGTTAGGTACGAGCACCACGGCTTGGCGTGATTGGCATTAATGCTGGGAAATATATCTATGGCTTTTTTAATGCCGAGATCGGTATCTAGCCATATGTCGGTATCTCCTTGTCCACGCATTTTGGCATAATCCACTGTCCATTGCCCGATACCTTTAATTTTCAGCCACTTTTCAATGTCATCCGTGGGGTGTTTGTCGACCCATTTTGCTAATGCGATCAACGTCTGTTTCCGAGCTTCAGGGATTTTTAAAAAGGTAAGTTTATTACGAGCGACCTTTCGAGGTGTTGGAAACCAAACTCTCGTGTTATCACCTACAGTTTTCGACTCTCCAAGCTCTCCGACCAATTGGTTGAGTAAATTGGTTGCCGCCTTAACCGAAACTTGTTGGCCTAAAATGGCTCGAACGCCGGCTTCAAAAGCATCCCAACAGTGTGGAATGCGAAGACCTTTTAGAATCCGATTCTCAGGCAGTCCTGCGGCCGCCAATCCGAGCTCTATGACTTCAACATTTGCATTGAGATCAAGAACTTGTCTGATCCTCTGACTGGCAGGGTACAAATATTTCGCATCATCAATTTCGATACTGACATTAAAGCCTTGTTTGTCGGGCCGGTGCACAGCATTAAACCAGCCTTTGATATAGCCGCCCTCACCATTTGGTAAACTAAACGTGCGGCCATAAGATGACTGACCAAGAAACTCAACGCCTGACATATGACGTGCTTCGACAAAACCTCGCCAATGTTCCCAGTTAAATGGGGGTTGATAATTCATTTGCAGTCGAATCGGCGCATCGGACGCTCGTAGCTTTTTGATCTCAGAGGGGGTCTTTGTAGTTATTCGCTTAAACGCATCGTTAAATCGACGAACATTGTTAAAGCCACAAGCGTAAGCGACCTGATTGATAGGCAGGTGGGTTTGGTGTAACAATGCTTTGGCAAATAGCACTTGCTGGTGTTGAATGTAGTGTTTTGGAGAAACACCTATCTGTTGTTCGAACAGTTTTCTTAGGTACCTGTCGGTAATGCCTATTCGCTCAGCCAATTCCGACAGTTTAATGCCATTAAAGCCGTTCTCATGAATCATGCTCAAGGCGCGCTTTACGGTTGTCTCTGTACCACTCCATGCGGGAGAAAACGGGGCAGACTCAGGTCGACATCTTAAACAAGGTCGATATCCCGACACAAGCGCTTCTGAGGCGGTCTCAAAGTATTCAACATTTTCCTCTTTCGGTGGACTGGCCGGGCAAACGGGTCGGCAAAATATACCTGTGGTTTTCACCGCTGTGAAAAATACACCATCGAATCTTGGATCTCTTGATAAACGAGCTTGTTGATACGCTTGTAATTCCATATCGTCTCAATTCAATTTAAAAGATGAATTAAGTCTAACTCAGAATTGCGATAAAACTAGATGAAAACGGAAGTTAAGGTTAATAAGCTCAATACGGTTGCTCTAGAGCGAGTAACTCAGATAGATCAGGACGCCAACTAAAATCATTTAAGTTAATCCTTCGGCTTTTAACAAACACCCCTTCGTCCATCAACAGCGCCTTTTGGCGATCAAACGCTTCACTACCGATTGGAAACGCAATCGAGCCATCAGAACGTAGCACCCTAAACCAGGGGACAGGCTGACCACAAAAGCCGTCTTTTGGTACTTGGCCAAGACATTTGCCGACTAAACGCGCGCGGCCAGGTAAACCTGCAATATCGGCGATAGCGCCGTAACTGCTGACTTTTCCACTGGGGATAGCCTGGACGACTCGCCAAATTTTTTTATATGTATCTAATTGCGATGAATTCACTTTAATTTGTTCCATATGGAACAATCACTTACATAGCGCGAAAGTATTCGTAACGCTGAATCAGGTAATCTTGCAGCGCCGGATCGGTATACTGCTGGTGGATAGTTTTAAACACATCCGGTTTGGTCATGATACCGCGCTTTTCTTTGTACGCCCAAAACGACGTTAACAAGTCGTATTGGATGCGATCTTGTTCCAGCTTTGGCATGACGGCGATGTTGTGGCTCATTATTGCTTCACTAGTAAATTAAGTTGCGACTATTTTAACGAATGAGCCACACAAATCCACTAATCAAAAAACGCCGAACCGTTTGTTAGTACGCCACTGTGTTTTGACATGAAAATCTTGGCAGACTTCATTTCAGCAACCGCGTTCATATATTTCCGCCAAACTTTCACGCTCAATTGCTCACTGTGGATACCGGATTCGATTGCATTAACAAACTCCTGCTCTTCATCTGATTGAGGTGCAATCTCGCGACGACTCAGTGCCTGCATTAAATGTCCGTTTTGCAACAAGAACTCCGCCTCCAAAATAGTAAACAGCCCACTTCTGCGAAAACCATATGGAAAGTTCTGATCGTCATAATAGTTAGGTCTCTGTTTGCGAATATCGATAGCCATGTCTTTACCCTTTGTCGCCAAAAATGTGTGTGGTACCAATAGATGAAGTTATAAGCGCTCAAAAAGACAGTTTGATGACAGCCAGAAGTAATTTTTGAAAACACTAAATTAACGGAGCAAAGTGGCTGTGTTCATCGGCGACTTTTAGGGTTATCCCTAGGTGATCATGGCAAATTAATCCGCTAGGATGGGTCTGTTAAATAGGACAATTAGCACCACCACCATGTTAAGTTACAAAATTGATGACTCGTTAGAAATAATTTACGTCAAACCCAAAGGCGATTTTAGATTGGATGATATCCTCAGTCATATCAATCAACTCGCCGTCGATCCTGAGTTTAAACTTGGGGTTAATGCATTTTACGACTTTACTGAAGCTGAGCATGTAGAAGGCAACTTAGAATGTCTAATGAAAGTCGCCAATCGAATGGAAGACCACGAGGTGATAACTCTTGGTAGCAACGTTTCAATAGTTGTTGCCAACAAGAACCTATATCGAATTTTTGAAGGTTATTGTCTAATGGTATCGAACTCTTTGGTTAAGTATCGAATATTCTGGCAAGAAGAAATGACAGAAGCGATGCAGTGGGTGAACCTTAAAGAGCTACCAAATCTTAAATAGTTTCCCCATTATTAAGTAACTAACAACATTGCAAGCATAAAAAAACCCGGCCTAAGCCGGGTTCTTATCTATTCAGGATTAGCTGAATTAGCCTTTACGAATTTGCTGGATAACACGTAATTGTGCGATTGCTTTTGTAAGCTCTATCGCCGCTTCCGCGTATTCGAAGTCCGCACCAGGATTTGCTAAAGCTTCTTCAGCTGCTTTTACAGCGTCATTAGCTTGTGCTTCATCTAGGTCTTCTGCTCGAATCGCTACGTCTGCCAACACAGATACGTTGCCTGGTTGTACTTCTAAAATACCACCGGCTACGTAGAAGAATTCTTCTTCACCGTGCTGTTTAACTACGCGTACCATGCCAGGTTTAATGGCAGTCAGTAAAGGCGCGTGACCTGGATGAATACCCAAGTCACCTTCACTACCTGTTACTTGTAGCGTCTCTACGCGGCCAGAGAATAATTTCTCTTCAGCGCTTACAACATCCAAGTGTACAGTCATTGCAGCCATTGTACGCTCCTATTAACGTGTTCTTACTTAGCTTTTTCTAAAGCTTCGTCGATTGAACCAACCATGTAGAACGCTTGTTCTGGAAGGTCGTCGTATTCACCAGCTAGGATGCCTTTAAAGCCTGAGATAGTGTCTTTAAGAGACACGTATTTACCAGGTGCACCTGTGAATACTTCTGCAACGAAGAAAGGCTGTGATAAGAAACGCTCCATCTTACGAGCACGAGATACAGTTTGCTTATCTTCTTCAGATAGCTCGTCCATACCTAGGATCGCGATGATGTCTTTCAATTCTTTATAACGTTGTAGTGTTGTTTGAACACCACGTGCTACGTCATAGTGCTCTTGACCGATTACTAGTGGGTCAAGCTGACGTGAAGTAGAATCTAGTGGGTCGATCGCAGGGTAGATACCTTTAGAAGCGATGTCACGAGATAGTACAACTGTTGCGTCTAAGTGAGCGAACGTAGTAGCTGGAGATGGGTCAGTCAAGTCATCCGCAGGTACGTATACCGCTTGGATTGAAGTGATTGAACCAGTCTTAGTTGAAGTAATACGCTCCTGAAGTACACCCATTTCTTCAGCTAGTGTAGGCTGGTAACCTACCGCTGATGGCATACGACCTAGAAGTGCAGATACTTCTGTACCAGCTAGTGTGTAACGGTAGATGTTATCAACGAAGAAAAGTACGTCACGACCTTCGTCACGGAACTTCTCAGCCATTGTCAAACCAGTCATCGCAACACGTAAACGGTTACCCGGTGGCTCATTCATTTGACCGTATACAAGCGATACTTTATCAAGTACGTTTGAATCGTTCATTTCATGGTAGAAATCGTTACCCTCACGAGTACGCTCACCCACGCCTGCAAACACGTAATAACCGGAGTGCTCGATCGCGATGTTGCGGATCAGCTCCATCATGTTTACAGTTTTACC
>CAXRBI010000081.1:0-82218 GCA_964229075.1 Alteromonadaceae bacterium
TAAGTACGCATATGTGATCATGCGATTACGCTCGATTTTCTTTTTCTTTTTGTGCGACTGCTGTTCTATTTCCGCACCAGTTGCAGTTTGCCATCATTTAGAACGTGAGTATTTGTTCAGTTCAGTAAACTCTCCTGTCAAAACATTAAAGTTGTTTACGAAAAGAGTTGTGCCCTTAGAGCTTAAAATGTTCAGGTTTTCATCGTCAGCGAATAATAATTTATGCACTCGTGAACCAATCTCTAGGTCCAGTTGCTGCCACTCTTCGTCAAACCCTTGTTGGTATAAGTTACCCATTGAATCGGCGATGACGTTAATGCCTTGGGTATTTTGTGCCATATTGGTGAGGGCGTTGTTGGTATCGATGGCTGACAGTTCAAATTCGCCGCTTTCGTCTAGGCTCAAAATCACGCCAAGCTGACTTAAAAAGTACAATTTATTGTTTGGGGCTAAATAACGCTCTTCGAATGCAACCGGATTTTGTGCGATGGAAGCATAGGTGGCACCGCGTTCATCGTCTCGCTCGTCTTCGTCCCAGGTAAGCACATTACTCTCGTCAAACTCGAAGAAACTATATTTCTCTTTTAAGATTTTTCCGAGTTCGTTTTGGTAATCAGGAACACGCACTAAAATATCTTTGTAACGGTCGCCATCGGGTTTCGCGTAATAAACAAGAGTTCCTAAGTCTGTCACCTTGCCGGGCTCAACTTTAAATGTGCCCATGGTGACGTCGGTGCTAGCAAATCTGCTGTACCAATAATCGCCGCGAGAGTAGAAACTACGAATACTAGAGACGGCGTAAGAACCAGCCTTGACTGGTGCGGCAAAAGTTGTGGTGCCAGTTCGCAGAGCATTTTGACTCATTAAGCGAATAGGCTTGATTTTTTTTGATTCGTTAACGTTTTCTGGAGTAAAGGTTAACTGGTTAAATGGCAGCGGATAACCACTAGTATCAACAACCGTTGCAACGACAACCCCTTGCTCATTGGTCAGTTGCGATTTTGGTGTAAGTGGCTTCATCATAACAACGTCGCCGGCACAACCGGCGAGCACGGCCATCATTAATACGGTGCCAATGGATTTGTACAAAGCTTTCAAAACGTTTCCTCCATTTACAAGAACGCTTTATTCTCATCGCGTCCTTGTGATTACTTTTCAGCTTAGTTAAAATTTTGCTCATCAAACATACCACATTCATAGCGCTAATGCGCTACAAAAACCCTTTTTAGGAAAGGACTCCCTCATGAAGAAGTTCATAGCGTTATTGGCGCTATTGATGGCGTTATTGACTCCATATTCTGCGTCTGCAAAAAAACGTCCACCAATTAAATTACAATCGATAGAAGAGGCAACGACACAACCTCAACGAATAAAGGAGTCCGAAGGTTGGGTTCTGGTTCACATTGATGCATCGAGTCCCGCACCTTCTATCGACGTTCAGCGCCTAATCAGACGTGTTGAAGATGCCAATACACTGCCTTCAGGTAAAAAAATTAAGCCTTGCATGACATGTTTGGATACGAATATATCTTTAAAAAACTTGAACCCGGGCTACTACGTTTTCCCTTTGGCTAGTGGCGTTTATCAAATCACAAGTTTTAACGTACCTTTTTACGGGCTGCCATACATCCAAGATACCGATAAAGATAGGCGTTTTCGATTTAGAGTGCGTGGCGGGGCAATAACCTACATAGGTCATATTGAAATGCAAAAGGAGCGCACCAGCAATGATGCCGACATCGCATATCTCGATCGTTATGCGACGGCATACAATGAACTCGAAAGTATTGTGAATCAACTAAACTTTGGACAGCCATTTTTCCACGGATATGGCACTGAGACCCTATTTCAAATGGAAACTATAGAAGGAAGCCGATAATGAAAGGTTTAATGTACGTTGTTATTCTGCTTGTAAGTTTCCATTCGGCGGCAACGAACGTTGCGAGCGACTTTTTTTCGAAACCCGACGTCATTTCTGCTCACCTGGCCCCCAATGGTCAAAGTGTGGCACTGATAACCAATTCTATTGATAAACCTCTGATTGAGATTTTCGACGTTGAAAGTAAGACGAGTAAACCTGTATTTGATTTTGAATCCATCAAGAAGAACGACGTTCGTGTCTTGAACGCCACTTGGTTGGGCTCTCGGTATTTAGCATTGGAGGTTGGTCTCGAAGTCCGTGGAGTAGAGAACCTGTTAGATACCAAACACAAAGTCGATTATCTCATAGTTGATAGTTACGCGACTGCTGATAAACCTAAAGCATATGGAATAAAAGCAAAAGGGGTGATCATTGATCCGCTAAATGCAGATGATGAACACTTCATGTTTGCTAAATACGGTGCAAACTCTCGCATCTACAAGTTGAAGGTGGCTAAACTCAATCGTTACGGCAAAAAGTTCTCTAAACTTGACCGTCCAGATGGCGGGCAGTTGAAAAAGAAAAACCAGACGGTATCGGTCGAAGGAGCTGTTGTGCGATGGTTTTTGGCAGAGAACGGAGAAGTTGACTCTGTATTGTATTTTAAACGGGGCGAAGGAATGCGACTTGCCGAAATCGAAAAAGGCGAAGTGACTACCGAAATTCATGCTTGGTTAACGACTCGAGAGGCTAAAGACAGACGCAAAAAACAAGCTCGAAAAAACAAGAAAGCAAAAAAGCGAGGTGACGATCCTGTAATAGATCAAGCCTTGAATTTAAGTGACATCACAAAAACGCGCTTTGTGCCGGTTAAAAAAGCGGATACAACAAGCCGTTTCTTCGGAGTTAATCTGGAAAGTGAAGGTAACATTCAGACCATCTACTTGATTGACTACGATAAACTTGAATACAAGCCCGTCTACGAGTCAGCCGCGTATCGAATTACAGATTTCGTACCTAGTGAGGACGGCAAACGACTCGCTTCAGTCAATTTAGTCATGGACGGTCAGGCGTTTACCGATTATCTCGATGAAAATGGTAACTCTACGCTGTTGTCCAGCGATAACTTGCGTATGGAAGTTGGAAGTTCGGTTGATGGTAAAGTGACGTTGGACTATGTTGAAAACGTCAATAACGCGGGTCGTTACCATTTAACTTTGGACGGTAAAGAGACGGTTATAGCAAGCCGCTACCCTAAGCTTGATAACCTAGCGAAAATTGAATTGGTCAAATCTAAGATTCAGTCTGATGAATTAGAAGTTGAATATTTTTTAACGCTACCAGAAAGCAGCGATAAAGCCCCGCTTGTTGTGATGCCTCATGGTGGGCCCATCGGTGTGTTTGACAGCCATTATTTTGATGCAGGTACCCGCTTTCTCAATGAGCAAGGTTATGCCGTTTTACGGGTAAACTACCGAGGTTCAGGTGGCTATTCAAAGGACTTTATTGACGCTGGTAAAAAGCAATTTGGCGTTGGCATTCTCAAAGATATTGTTAACGCAACGAATGACGTTCTGAAGAGGGATGACATAGACGCTAGCAGCGTTTGTATAGCAGGAATGAGTTACGGTGGCTACGCGGCGACCATGCTAACACTTCAACACCCTGACATATTCAAATGCGGGGCAACTGTGGCTGGCGTATCAGATGTCTACCTAACGGCAAACAACACGAGGTTGTCGAATCGTCAGTTTGAGTGGGTGAAAGAGCACATAGGTGACGCTGATACAGAAAAAGAGCATTTGTTATCTATTTCTCCGGTGTATCTAACGGAGAATTTGAGTCGACCACTGCTTGTTGTCCACGGTACAAAAGATAAGATTGTCGATATTGAACATGCCTATCGATTGAAATACGTTTTGGATAAAAATCAGAAGGATTATGAATGGCTTGAATTAGAAAATTCTGGTCATCAGTTTGAGCATGAGTCTGATTTGATTCAAGTGTTTGAAACACTGGCGACGTTTTTGGCTAAACATTTATAGGCTTATTATGAGATGCACTTGGTGCGGCACGGATCCAATATACGTTGAGTATCACGACAACGTTTGGGGCAGACCGGTTTACGATGCAAAAGAACTGTTTGAAAAGCTCTGTTTGGATGGCCAGCAGGCAGGGCTCAGCTGGATCACCATTTTAAAGAAGCAGTCAGGTTATCAACGCGCATTTTGCGATTTTGAACCAGTCGAGATCGTAAAGCTGACCGGAGATGACGTTGAAACTCTGATGCAAAATACTGATATCGTTCGTAACAGATTGAAAATTCAATCTATTATCAAAAATGCAAAGGGGTTCATTGCCTATGAGTCGGAACATGGCGAAGGCGCCTTTTCTGAGTTTCTGTGGTCGTTTGTCGGCGGACAGCCTATCGTTAATCAATTCACCGATAGCAGTCAAGTGCCGGCGGAGACGGCCGAATCGAAAGCTATGTCTAAAGCCCTGAAAAAGTTGGGATTCAGTTTTGTCGGACCAACAATCTGTTACGCGTTTATGCAGGCAGTAGGCATGGTCAATGATCATTTGGTATCATGCCCGGCTCATAAAGAATGTCAGAGTGACTAGAACCTAAGGTTTACTTAATTCGTGGAACAATCGGTAATACAGTGTTTTGCTGAAGACGGCCCATTATCGAAAGTGATAGATGGCTTTAAAGCGAGGCAATCGCAACTAGACATGGCCACTGAGGTTGCGCGAGCAATCAAAGACAAATCGCCGCTGGTGGTTGAGGCAGGCACGGGGACGGGCAAAACCTTTGCCTATTTAGCTCCCGCATTGCAATCAAATAAAAAAGCCATAGTTTCTACCGGTACAAAAGCACTGCAAGAGCAGTTATTCCACCGTGATTTACCTCTTGTGAAAAAAGCCTTAGCACCGAAAATGCGAGTGGCGCTACTCAAAGGTCGAAGTAACTATTTATGTGATTACCGACTTGGCGTTAACGGTCAACATCCACCGTTCACTGACGAAGAATTTCTCAATGATCTGTCAAAAGTCCGAGTTTGGGCGGCGGAAACCGATGATGGCGATCTTGGCGACTTAACAACCGTTGAAGAGGGCAGTCGAGTACTGCCTTTCGTGACCAGCACAGTAGATAACTGCTTAAGCAAAGATTGTCCAAACATAGCAGAGTGTCACATTATGAACGCCAGAAAAAAAGCTCTCGAGGCGGATCTGGTTGTGGTTAATCATCACTTGTTTTTTGCTGATATGGCATTGAAAGATACTGGCTTTGGTGAGCTTATTCCCGATTCACACGTGATGATTTTCGACGAGGCTCATCAGATACCTGATATTGCCGCTGAATATTTTGGTGAGCATTTTTCTTCCCGCCAAGCGTTTGAGTTATGCAAAGACATACAAGCAGAATATGCGGCGAACCTCAGAGATTTGCAGCAACTCAACAAAGCGGCAATGAACCTCGAAAAGAACATTTTGGACATGCGTCTCGCCTTTGATATTGATCCCACCCGAGGGAATTGGCGCGATAAAAGTCGAGAGCACAATATCCAACAAGAAGTAGCTCACGTTAAAAAGTCGTTTGAACTGCTTTACGACGTTATGAAACTGGCCATTTCCCGCAGTGACGCTATCGACAATTGTTTTGACAGATTGTGCCAAATGAAAAGTAAATTTGAAAAGGTCAATGTCACAGAGCAATCTGGTTTCAGCTATTGGTACGACACCTCGAAACGTCATTACACTTTGCACATAACGCCGCTTTCCATTGCTGATAAGTTTGGCGAATATGTCTCGGAGTCGGATGCCAGTTGGATATTCACTTCAGCGACCGTTTCCGTTGATGACAAGTTTGACCATTTTACTGGCCAACTTGGCTTACCTCATGCTCGAACGCAAATACTCGGTAGCCCATTTGATTACCATAATCAGGCCATGTTGTGCGTACCTCGATATTTCCCCGAGCCAAATGATAAAGCCTCGGTCAAAGCCATTACAGAATTGGCGTTGCAACTGATTGAAGCAAGTAATGGTCGAGCGTTTTTATTGTTTACTAGCCATAGAGTGTTAAGGCTAGTTGCTGAGCAGTTGGAAGATCAAACATCACTGCCGATTTTGATTCAGGGCAGCACCAGTAAACGTTTGTTACTGGAAAAGTTCACCAAGTTAAAACACGCGGTATTAATGGGGACGAGTTCCTTTTGGGAAGGTGTGGATGTTCGTGGTGACACATTGAGCTTGGTGGTGATTGATAAACTGCCATTTGCTTCGCCCGATGAACCATTACTGCAAGCGAGAATGGAAGACTGCAAACTAAAGGGCCAAGACCCTTTTAAAAATGTACAGATTCCTCAGGCTGTCATTACCCTAAAGCAAGGGGTTGGCCGCTTAATCCGTGACGTCACCGATAAAGGTGCATTGGTGATTTGTGATCCGCGATTAGTGACTCGAGCGTATGGAGAAATATTCATGCGCAGTCTGCCGCCGATGCGAAAAACACGAGATATAGAATCCGTCGATAGATTTTTGAGAACTTTATAACTATGAAAATTTTAGCGTTAGACGCCGCCACTGAGGCTTGCTCAGCAGCATTGCAATTCGATGGTGAAGTGATCCATCGATTTGAAGTGGCACCGCAACAACATTCACAAAAATTGTTGCCTTTTGTTGATGAATTATTGGCAGAGGCTGGCATTAAACTCCAACAATTGGATGGGCTTGCCTACGGTCAGGGGCCTGGCAGCTTCACTGGGGTGAGAATCGGAGTTGCGATTACTCAAGGCTTAGCATTCGGCGCGGATTTGCCGGTCGTTGGTGTGTCAAGTTTAGCGACGATGGCCCAGCAAGTAATCACTGAAAATAATGCGGAACAGGTCATCACTGCGATTGATGCCCGTATGGCAGAGATTTACTTAGGGTATTATCGAAACCAAAATGGCTTGGCAACGTTGATGGAGCAAGAGCGCGTATTAAAGCCAGACGAAGTTCAGCCGTTGCAACAAATGACTGGCAAGGCCTTCAGTGCAGGGACGGGATGGGTCACGTACCAGGAGGTATTGTCGGCCAAGTTCGCCATTTCCGATGGTCAGGTTGAATTGCCAAATGCCAAGTTTATGTTGCCGTTAGCTGAGGCTCTGTTCAGCGCCAATGCGAGTACAGATGCGGAACACGCACAACCAAACTATGTGCGAGATGAAGTTAGTTGGCAAAAGTTACCGGGAAGATAGGGAACTTTCCTTAGGAATTTCCCTCAAATAAACCAACCGGTTGGTTGTAAACTTGTCGTTCCTTTATATAATCAGAAAGGCAAAGTACAGCTGTAGTGAACGAGAGTGGTAACAAATTGTGGCATTAAGAGATCCAGACAAAACGAAAGCGCGCATATTAGAAGTGGCGGCCAGTATCTTTCATCAAAAAGGATACAACGGCACCAGCTTGTCTGACATATTAGCCGCAGCTGAGGTATCAAAAGGTGCCCTGTATCATCACTTCTCAAACAAACAAGAATTGCTGTACGCGGTATTTGATGAAGTCTACCGCCAGATGTTTTTGGGCCGTTGGCAGAGTGTTTTAACATCGGAAGACCCGTTAGAAGCGGTTGCTCAGGTTGTGTTGAACATGGCGAACGAAGGCTCTGACGAAGAAATGTGCTGTGGATGTCCAATTCACAACATTTCCGCGGAACTAGCGGCGACAGATGATGCGCTGCGCTTGAGAGTAGACGGCTTATTTACCGATTTACGCGGGATAATTACCCAAGGGGTTGAGCGCGCAAAGACATTGAACCAAATCCCTGCGACTGTGGATAGCCACCGAGTCGCATTATTATTTATGTGCAGCCTAAATGGCATGCCACAGATGGTTAAGAGTTGTCAGGACAGAGCCATGTTTGCTGAGTTGACTGCAGCATTGGCGGATTACTTACGGAGTTTTAAGCTCTAATCTATCTCTAAAAAGATAGGAGGCAATTATGCCCAATGGTATTGAATCTAGTTACAACAATGTAAGCGCTCGTGCGCTGCAGAATGAGCAGCGAACTGACGCTGTGCGTGAACAGAATCAAGTTCAGATACGGCAACAAAGCGAACTTCAATCGGAAGCGGCTCGTTCAGAGCAGCGAGATAGAGACCAGGCTGCGCAGAATAGTGAACTTTTGGAGAGTCAAACGGTTGCCGCCCCAAACCAGCAGACGTTAAATGAATTGGACAGACGACAAGCAGCGCGTCAAACTGAAAATGCCTCAGGGTTGGGACAAACCGCTCTCAACTCATACAGGAGCCTAGAAACGGAACAACAACGGCGAGATATTTCCAGTCAGGTAAATGTCGACATAACGATTTAATCGGAGAAAAGGATGAGAGCAGTATTACTGGCAGCGAGCATTTTGTGTCTTAGTGCATGTGTAAGCTACCCAGATGCCGTAAAAGTGGAAGAGGGAACCAACCTCGTTAGTTTTGAGCAAGTCTCTGCGCCCGACAGCAACTTTAACAAACAGGCTGCTCGTTGGAGCGGTGTTATAGCGGAAGTTAAGAATCTCAAATCCAGCACTCAAATCGATGTACTTTATTACCCTGCAAGCAACAATGGACGGCCCATCACCAAAGAAGAGCCGATTGGTCGCTTTCGTGTCTACTCAGATAAGTTCCTAGATCCTGCGATTTACAAGCAGGGCAAAGCTATCACAGCTTTGGGCACGGTAAGCCCAAAAGAAACGGCAAAGATTGGCGAATTTGAATATGAATACCCAACGTTGAGATCCGCCACTGTGTATTTGTGGCCAAAAGTAAAACCTAGGACTCAAGTTGAATTTTATTACGGATGGTATGGACCCAGTCCGAGATGGTATTGGCATGGAGGCGCGAGACACATTTATGTTATCGGTCAAGGTAGAAAAGCACCAAATGGAAAACAGGGTAAAAAAGGAAGTAGCAATACTCCAAACCCCTAAATTTTGTCCTAAGTCATAGCTTCTTGATCTCACTGTCGATACAGTAATCTGTATCGCAAGGGGAGGTATTAATGAAAACTGGATTGTTATTGTCGCTAGCCACGCTTGTGGGCGCACTCATTGTTTCGCCAGCAGTGCAAGCGAGCAAATTATCATCAATTATTGCATCTGAGCATCGCTCGGAAGAAAACCGCTTGCGCGATAAATACCGAAACCCAGAAGAGGTCATCGACTTTTTTGGTGTAGAACCGAGTGATAACGTGCTCGAGCTTTGGCCTGGTACTGGTTGGTACAGCGAAATATTGGCTCCTTACCTCAAAGAAACCGGTAATTTCTTTGCCGCTACCTTCAACCTAGATAACTTAAATTCCGGTGATAAACGCGACGCTTACTGGAGCAAGATTGCGAAAAAGTACGTCGAAAAGATGTCGGATGTGGGCCTTTACGGTGACGTCCGTTTTGCTACTTTCGATAAAGGGCAAATTGACGGTAACATCGGCGAGCAAGAAATTGATGTCGCATTGATTATTCGCTCAATTCATATTTGGGATGAGCGCGGAGAACTGGCCTCAGGTCTCAGTGAAGTTTTTCGAGTTCTTAAGCCTGGTGGCACTTTAGGCATAATTCAGCACAGAGCCAATTCTGTTTCTGATTTGGCCTCAACCGCTGTCGACGGTTACATGGACGAGAGATATGTGATAAATGCCGCTGAGAAAGCCGGTTTTAAATTAGTTGCGAGCAGTGAGATTAATAGCAATCTGAAAGATACCAAGGACCACCCAAAGGGCGTTTATACCTTGCCTCCAACCCTGGCGATGGGGCAAACAGACCGAGAGAAATACCAATCCATCGGCGAAAGTGACCGCATGACACTTAAGTTTGTTAAACCTTAAACGTTTATAATCATGGATGAGTTACTCTTAGATTTGCCACAAGGTAACGTGGCATATCTCCATAATGGTTATGACCCTACACGGCCAAACATATTGGCGGTCCATGGATGGTTGGACAACGCGGCCAGCTTCTCCCCTTTATTTGAATTTTTAGGCGATTACAACGTAGTCGCTATAGACCTTCCTGGACACGGTCACTCCTTTCATCGACCACAGCATTGTCACTATCATTTCATCGATTGGGTGTCCGATCTTTACACAATTACTCAAGCGTTATTGCCTGAACGTGAGTTCACTTTGCTGGGGCATTCATTAGGCGGAATGTTAAGTACTGTTTTTGCTTCTATGTTTCCCGATCAGGTCAAAAACTTGGTCTTGATTGATGCCGCCGGTCTGGTTACCCAGAATGATCAAGAGGCTGCGTCCGAAATGAAAAAAGCACTTCTGAGCCGCATTAAGTTAGCGGATAAGTCGATGCGCACTCATCCAACGCAAACATCCGCAATTAACGCCCGATTAGCGGCGGGGGATCTCAGTGAGTTTGCGGGCAAACTTTTAGTTGAACGCAACCTTAAAGCCGTGGAAGGCGGATTTGAGTGGCGCACGGACCAACGTTTGAGGACGGGCTCTCCGGTGCGGATAAACTCAGCGACAGCCGCTCAAATCATCGAACAAATCAAGGTACCAACCGCCATCATTCTTGCCGAGGATGGCTACGATTCGGTTAAACAAAATTACCAAAAGTTCCAGCATTATTATGCCAACGCTGAACAATTCTCAGCGCCAGGTGGTCATCATTGTCATATGGACTATCCTCAGTCTATCGCCGACATAATTAAACAGTTTGTTTGAATATTTACGTGGCGAATGCTCAATATTTAGACTAATTAATTTGTCTCATCCGATGAGTTAAAGTAAGGTAGCGCACTGACCTTTTACACGTAATTACGTCAAAAATAATAATTAGAGTAATTCGCAGCGAATTAGCAGGAGTACCCCTTGGAAAAGATCTGGCTTAATAAATACCCAAAAGATGTCCCCGAGCATATCGATCCGGATCATTACCAATCGTTGGTAGATATTTTTGACCAAAGCATTAAAAAATTTGCTGAAAAAACCGCGTTTATTAATATGGGTAAGACCCTAACGTATCGCGAACTCGACATTCAAGCGAATGCGTTCGCCGCGTATTTACAACAAACGCTGGGAATTCAGAAGGGCGATGCGGTGGCAATCATGATGCCTAACCTTCTGCAGTATCCAGTGGCGCTGCTTGGTATTCACCGTGCTGGTGGTGTTGTGGTTAATGTTAATCCACTTTATACCCCGAGAGAACTTGAACACCAGTTGAAAGACAGTGACGCCAAAGCCATCGTGATAGTCGAAAACTTTGCTTGCACGTTAGAGCAAGTTGTTAAGAATACGCCTGTTAAGCACGTTATTTTGACCAAGATGGGTGACATGTTAGGCGGCAAAGGTTTGCTGGTTAACTTTGTTGTCAAATCAGTGAAAAAGATGGTTCCTAGCTACAGTTTACCTGACGCGATTCCATTCAAAAAAGTATTATCTCAAGGTAAAAATCAAAGTCTGACTCCGGTGACTTTAACCGGCGAAGACATTGCCTTTTTGCAATACACCGGTGGTACCACAGGTGTTTCAAAGGGCGCTATGTTGACTCACAGAAACATGGTGGCAAACCTAGAGCAGGTCTCTGGTTTGATGGGACCTTGTTTAGTTGAGGGAGCTGACACCATTGTAACGGCGTTACCGCTCTATCATATCTTTGCGTTGACCGCGAACTGCTTACTTTTCATTAAATTTGGTGGCACCAATTTGTTGATCACGAATCCGCGAGATATGCCTGGTTTTGTGAAAGAACTCGGAAAGTACCAGTTCACAGCAATGAGTGGCGTTAATACCTTATTTAACGGCTTATTAAACACCCCAGGTTTCTCGGAGCTTGATTTTAGTAAATTAAAGCTGAGCATTGGTGGTGGTATGGCAGTTCAACGCGCGGTTGCAGAACGTTGGTTAGATGTAACGGGATGCGATTTGCTCGAGGGGTATGGCCTTACCGAGTGTGCGCCTGTTGTCTCGTTCGTACCGTACAACATTGGTAAATATACCGGCAGTATTGGTGTGCCTGCACCTTCGACAGATGTTCGACTTGTCAATGACGAAGGCGTTGATGTCGAAGTGGGCGAAGCAGGTGAACTTTGGGTCAAAGGACCGCAAGTAATGAAAGGTTATTTGGGTCGACCGGAAGCGACTGACGAAGTCATGCACGATGGTTGGTTTGCAACCGGGGATGTGGCAAAAATTGATGAGCAAGGTTTGCTGTACATTGTGGATCGTAAAAAAGACATGATCTTAGTATCCGGCTTCAATGTTTTCCCGAACGAAATTGAAGACGAAGTTGCCACTCATGACGGTGTTTTGGAGTGTGCAGCGATAGGCGTACCGCACGAAGTTTCAGGTGAAATTGTTAAGGTTTTCGTGGTCAAAAAAGACGAGTCGTTAACGGAAGAAGAAGTTATTGCCCATTGCCGTGAAAGATTAACGGGATATAAAGTACCTAAACTGGTAGAATTCCGCGAGGAATTGCCAAAAACGAACGTCGGTAAAATTCTACGTCGGAAATTGAAAGAAGCGTAATTACGAGTTTTTCATATAAGAGCCGGCGACCGCCGGCTTTTTTATTGGTTGTAGCTAGGGTTTAACCAATTAGTGAAAAATTGTGACTATTCAACAAACTGACTTTCTTTACATTCAAGATCAAGATGGGCTAAATGAATTTTGCCAACAAGCTCAGAGCTGTGACGTTCTAGCGTTAGACACCGAGTTTGTCCGCACTCGAACACTTTATGCGGAGTTGGGCTTAATCCAAGCGTTTGACGGTAAATCATTGGTCTTGATTGACCCCACTGTTGATATCGATTTAGAACCGTTTTGGCAGTTATTAACTAACCCCAATATTGTAAAAGTGTTGCACTCCTGTCACGAAGACTTAGAGGTTTTCAAATACTACTCGGGACGTCTACCTACTCCTTTATTCGATACTCAGATAGCTGGCCAATTTTTATTTCAAGGCAAGGTTCTTGGTTTTGGCGCGGCAGTCGCACAAGAGTTAGGTATTGAACTGGATAAAGGGGAAGCTCGTACGAACTGGATGAAGCGGCCACTCAGCGACAAACAGTTGGAATATGCTTCGAACGACGTTAAGTACTTATTGCCGCTTTATCATGCGCTCAACAAACAGCTTATCGAACGCAATTTAGCCGAGTTTAACTTGGCCGAAGCGGCCTACAAGGTCCAGCAGAAACAACAAGAAAAAGACACCTCATTACTTTACCTCGACTTTGGTAATGCTTGGCAGCTGCGTCCAAGGGAATTAGCAATTCTGCAAACACTGAGTTTATGGCGATTACAAACGGCGCAAAAGAAGAATTTGGCACTTGGTTTTGTCGCCAAAGACGCCAGTCTTTTTATGGTGGCACAACGTAAGCCAGTGGATATCAACAGTTTACGCAACATTCCAGGCATCAACCCCAATGAAGTTCGCATACATGGCAAGGCTATGATCAATTGTGTTCTCGAGGGTAAAGCCATTGCCCTGGAAGATTGCCCTACAAAAGTACCTCGTTTAACCGACTATTCAACGTATAAACAGGGCTTGAAGTATTTAAAACAATTATTATCGGAAGTGGCCCAAGAGAACAATTTACCGATTGAAATGCTCGCGACGAAAAAGCAATTGAATCAGTGGATTCGTTGGCAGTGGCAGTTGCCGCACGCCGATGTTCCGGATTTCAAAGCGTCTTGGCGTTGGTCGTTGGTTGAACATGCGGTGCAACAATGGAACAGCAAATTCTCTGAGGCAAATTAAAGGTTAATTTATGCAGTTATGCACGATTTATAAGAGCTCGAAAAAAGCCGAAACGTATCTTTACATTGAAAAAAAAGGTGATTTTTCCGCCGTGCCAAAACCACTAATGGAGTTGGTTGGAAAACTTGTTTTGGTTATGACAATGAATTTGGATGAGCGTGAGTCACTGGCTAACGCAGATTTGGAAAAAGTGAAAACTGAGTTAAAAGACAAAGGTTTTTACCTGCAAATTCCACCACCGCAAGAAAATTTATTGGACGAGTTTAAAAAACAAAATGGTCATGTAGACTCAGAATAAAAATTACAAAGGAATCCCTATGCGATTAAAACGATTCTTAGTTGGTTTAGCTTTTTCATTGCCTGCCTTGTCGTCTTTAGCGGCCGAAAAACCAAGCTTCGAACAGTATGTCCAAAACCTGAAAGCCGAAGCGATTGACAAGGGATATAGCCCTGAATTCGTCGACACAGCCTTCAGTGAAGTGAAGTATTTAAAGCGCGCGGTAAAGGCCGATAAAAATCAGCCTGAATTTAAAGAAACGTTGGACACCTATTTACCGAAACGTGTGCCGGAATGGAAGGTGACGCGTGCTCGTCAAGCGTATAAAGACAACTTACCTTTGTTGAAAGAAATTTCTGAGAAATATGGCGTACAACCACGGTTTATTGTGTCTCTATGGGCGCTAGAAACGAACTTTGGCCGTATTCAGGGTAAAATGCCCATTATTGATGCGGTAACCACTTTGGCCTACGACGGCCGCCGCGAAACCTTCTTCAAGAAGCAGTTGTTTGCATCGTTAGAGATATTAAAACAAGGTCATATCAAACAAGACAAATTTGTCGGTTCTTGGGCCGGCGCTATGGGACAATGCCAGTTTATTCCAACCTCGTTTTTAGCCTACGCTGCGGACGGAGATGGCGATGGCAAAAAGGACATTTGGAACAATCGTGCTGACGTATTTGCCTCCATTGCCAATTACTTAAAACGAGAAGGTTGGGACGACAATAAGACTTGGGGACGCCAGGTATTGTTGCCTGAGGGTTTTGATCATGACCTTTTAATGCCTAAGCGCAGCAAAGGTCGCAGCGGCTGGTTAAAGAACTTTAAGAAGACTGAAAAGTCGCTAGCTCAATGGAACGATCTTGGGGTTCGTCGAATGGACGGTACTGAGTTACCAAAAGTTGATTTGACCGCGGCACTTTTAACGCCAGATGATGCAAAGGGTCGAGTTTACCTAGCCTATGACAACTACAAGTCGTTGATGCATTGGAATCGTTCTTACTACTTTGTTACTTCTGTTGGCTACCTTGCTGACCGAATTGGATACCCAAAAGTTCAATAACGTGAGTAAGATGCAACCTTTTTGGGAAACGAAAACACTGGAGCAAATGACACGCTCAGAGTGGGAGTCAATTTGTGATGGCTGTGCGAAATGTTGTTTGCACAAGTTGATTGACGATGATGCCCATGAACATGCGGTCGATACCGATCATATAACTGAGGGTGAGCAACTGCACTTTACCTCAGTTGCTTGTCGTTATTTGGACGATAGCAAATGCGCCTGT
Source organism: Alteromonadaceae bacterium (assembly GCA_964229075.1). GTDB lineage: Bacteria > Pseudomonadota > Gammaproteobacteria > Enterobacterales > Alteromonadaceae > Psychrosphaera. The sequence continues at coordinate 15,168 of CAXRBI010000081.1, forward strand.
ACAGTGTATTCAAAGCGCACTAAGCTCGTTCCTAGTTGCGTTGAGCTATCTCAAGACAATTTGGAGCAAGTGTTTTACATGCCGCCGTCATGCAGTTATCGACGTTTGCAGGAAGGGCGTGGTTTACCGAGCTGGCATCCGCTTCGCAATAAAGGCCGTAAAGCCAAAATGCACAAAAAAGATATGTCGGTAAAAGGTAAAGTGGTGTTTGATGATATAGTGGATGAAGAAGACTTTGAAGATTACATCGTTTTGTGGCCACTGAATGATTTAGATTAGCGCCACTGACTCGTGCCAATATCAAATAAAAAAGCCAGCGAGACGCTGGCTTTTTTGTGTCTGAAATCTAGTTCTGTGAGAACGAGGATATGCTGAAGTTCGGAATGTCTTTGTCTTCCTGTTCAATTACCAAAAACAAGTTGCCTGAATCTTCCGTCAAATCCAATTGTGCGGTTTTAAGTAGAACGTCGCTGGAATCTTCTTTACCAATAACAAAGATGTCGTAACGATCATTAATTAAGTCAATGGAACTGGTGATAGCACGGCTATTTGTAAGTTTATTCGAAGTAGTCGAAATAGACTCGTCAGGACCAACAAAATAGACCACAACAGAAGCATAATCTTCAACAAAGTTAAGAACCTTGATGTTGTGGTGGTAGGCGCCGACCATCGGCTCGTTTTCAACCGCGAGGGAGTTTACGTAAAGGGTTGTTTCTTCTTCAGTTTCGTCGTCACCATCGTCGGCTTCTTCCACTTCGGTGAGGTAAAAGAAGATAGTTCGGTCGCTGCCATCCGGTAACGACAAAATTTGGCTGTGAGTTAATTTATCGGCATTGTCGACTGTCGTTATATCCATGCCGTAGTCGCCGGCATCGACTGTTGTCGTGGTTGAAACCTGGCTGCGCTGGATGTCGCTATATAGTGGTGTTTCAGAAATGTCGTTGAGATGGAAATTCATAGATTCTGTATACTCAGGCAACAAATCGTTGGCGTCCATGGCATTGTAAACCTTAATCTTAGCCACGTCTGAGTCTTCCATGTATTCAGTCACAGAACCGGTTGGGGAGATTTTGTTTAACATTAACTGATCGTCATTATGGTACGACGGTAGAATGGTGAAAACTTGTTGGTTGGTGTAAAGCAGTGGAATCTCGCCAGATTCAAATAAAACTTCTGTGGAGCCATTTTCCGTTAGGTATATTTTGTAATCCTCTACATCGTAACGAAAATCCTCTGTCATTTCGGCAAACGATACCGTGGTGACCATGGTTGCTTCGTCAAAAGACTCGTCGGCTAGCGACATGTATACGTCCAGCGCCTGAGAGTTTTCTCTTAGGTTCAAAAACTTAACCAAAAACTGCTCATCTTCGCTGTCAGGGTCTTGGTATTGGTATTCAAAAGTTAAGATTTCAGGGGATTTGATATCACCCGTCACGGCTACAAAGGTGATGTCACCTGAGTTCACCGAATCTGTTGAGCTGTAGATCACTTCGGTGTCCTCGTTGGATGTTGCTAGCTCAAGTTGCAGTGGGTAGTTGCCACTGTCTAACGTCATAGCGCCGAGGGCGGAAAATGCCTCGATGCCACCATAACTGACGGTGTCGTCCTCTTTTTCAATCTCGATTGTAAGTTCAGGGGCGTTTGCTGATGCGTTGTATATCATCAAGTAGCCTTCGCCGCTGTCATCATCGTCTGAGCTACAACCTGTTAGCATACCGATGGATAAAGTTGAACCGAGTAACACCTGCCTTAGGTGTGAATGTTTTGGCGCGCGAGTGCCCATGTATATCTCCTTTTCGCTGAATTTAGGGTGCAACAACCCCTCAGCGCTTGTTACTGATTTTTATAAGTTATTTTGTATGGCTGTTATAGATTGAGTACTGCGATTAAAGTTCTATCGCAAAAGTGCAAGTAATGTGTAAGTTCACTTACCTCTTAATATCTTGTCGTTTTGTCCTTATCTAACCCTTTGAAATCAACTAGGTTGACAATGAATTAAATCTTTTTTGATGGTACATAAACTCAAGGAAATCGTGTGTTACCAAAGGTAATTAGTCGTTTTTTGATGTGATTGCAGGTTTTAGGATGTGATTCAGCGTTTTCTGATGTGATTAATACGATGCCGATGTGTAACTCTTTGCCTAACAGGCATAAAAAAAGCCACTGCAGTGGCTTTCTTCAATGTATGTACTTTACCCTATAAATGATTGGGTTTGGGCGAGAATACCTGCGCCGTCAAGTTGCAGTTCAAGATAAACTTCATTTTGCGTTCCGTGTTTAATGAACTCATCCGGCAATCCGATGTTTTTAACCCGATTAGTGAATCCATTGGCGTGTAACCATTCGTTAACCGCAGAGCCCGCACCGCCGGCAATGGCATTGTCTTCAACCGTAACGATGACGTCGTGAGACTCAGCTATCTGCTTTAACAACGCTTCATCAATCGGTTTTACAAAGCGCATGTCGTAAACCGAAGCGCCGAGAGTTTCGGCCGCTTCTTCTGCCGCAGCGAGAAATACACCAAAGTTAACGAAGGCAACGTTCGCACCTGCCACCTCTTTAACAATGCGACCTTTGCCGATTTCTAAAGCAGTCATTTCCTCAACCAAAGGCTCGTGCGTGCCGGCACCACGTGGGTAACGAACTGCAGCTGGTTGATTGAGTTTATGACCGGTGTATAACATTTGGCGGCATTCATTCTCATTGCTTGGGGCCATAATCACGAGATTTGGAATACATCGCATGAAGCTAATGTCGAATGCACCTTGGTGCGTTGGACCGTCTGCACCTACAACGCCTGCGCGGTCGATTGCAAACAACACTGGTAAATTCATGATCGCAACGTCGTGAATGAGCTGATCATACGCTCTTTGCAAGAAACTCGAGTATATCGCAACCACCGGGTTAAAACCTTCACACGCCATACCGGCTGCTAAAGTAACCGCATGCTGTTCCGCGATGGCAACATCAAAATATTGTTTCGGAAACTCCTTCGAGAATCGAACCATACCTGAGCCTTCGCGCATCGCTGGGGTAATTGCCATTAGTTTAGGGTCAACAGTTGCCATATCACATAACCAATCACCAAATACCTGGGAGTAGGTTGGTGAGCTTGGTTTCGACTTTGGCAATGAGTCTGACGTTGGGTCAAACTTAGGCACCGCGTGATACTTAATAGGGTCTTGTTCTGCAGGCTGATAACCTTTGCCTTTCTTAGTCACAACATGCAAGAACTGCGGCCCTGTAAGACCACTCATATTTCTTAGAGTATCAACAAGTGCGTTGACATCGTGACCATCAATTGGACCAATATAATTAAAGCCTAGCTCTTCGAATATGGTGCTAGGTACGACCATGCCTTTGAGGTGCTCTTCAGCACGGCTCGCTAATTCTTTAATTGGAGGAATGCCGCTTAATAACTTTTTGCCGCTCTCACGGAAACTTGTATACAAGTTGCCAGAAAGCAACTTCGCCATATGGGTGTTTAAAGCACCAACGTTTTCAGAAATTGACATGTCGTTGTCGTTGAGCACGACCAACATATTCGGTTTGATATCACCGGCATGGTTCATCGCTTCAAACGCCATACCTGCGGTCATAGCGCCGTCACCGATTACGGCGCAAACCTTTCGCTGAGGGTTTGAAGGGTCTTGTTTGTGCGCTGAGTCCGCAGCGACCGCCATACCGAGCGCTGCACTGATGGACGTCGAAGAGTGACCAACACTTAAGGTATCGAATTCGCTTTCTTCTCGCCAAGGGAAAGGGTGCAAGCCGTCTTTTTGACGAATACTTTGGATCTTATCTGCGCGACCAGTAATGATTTTATGTGGGTAGGCCTGATGACCAACGTCCCAAATCAGACGGTCGTATGGCGTGTTATACACATAGTGCAATGCAACAGTCAGCTCTACTGTTCCCAATCCAGACGCAAAATGGCCGGAACTGATACTCACGGAATTCAATAAGTATTGACGTAGTTCATCACACACTGACTCCAATTTTTCCTGCGGCAATTGACGCAATTGCTCTGGGAGTAACGCTTGTTGTAAATTCGGATAATCTGCAATATTGGCTGTCATAAATCGTACTTAATGATCTCGCTCGATAATAAAATGAGCTAACTGTTCTAAAACCGCGGTATTGTACGGTAAATGTTGTAAGGCTTGTACCGCTTCTGATACTAAATTTTTGGCTTTTTGCTTGGCTTGCTCTAACCCCAATAATGCAGGATAGGTCATTTTGTTGGCGTCTAGGTCAGATCCTTGTGGTTTACCTAGAGTTTCTGTATCGGAAATAATGTCCAATACGTCATCCCAAACTTGAAACGCTAAGCCAATGCACTCCGCGTAACGGCTGAGGTGTTTGAGTTCTTCCGAGTTTGCACCACCACAAATCGCACCACTAATGACCGAGGCTTTGATCAGTGCACCAGTCTTTAGTTTGTGCATGTTTTTAAGCTGTATCAGCGCCTGCTCAGGAGTCAATGGCGACTCTGCCGCATCGGTTTGCTGCAAATCGATGGATTGTCCAACGCACATCTGTGTCGCTGCATCACTGATGGTTTTGATTAACAGCAACTGACTTTGAGCATCCAAAGATTTAAATTCGCCGCTACTTAGCAACTGAAAGGCAAAAGATTGCAGTGTATCTCCGGCGAGTATTGCAGTGGCCTCATCGAATTTAATGTGGCAGGTTGGCTGACCGCGGCGAAGATCATCGTCATCCATGGCAGGTAAATCGTCATGGATCAAGCTGTATGAGTGAATGGCTTCGAGTGCGGCAGCCGGAATATCCAAGTCAGTTTTTGTCGCACCAAAAATATCTCCGGTGGCGTAGACTAAAAACGGTCTTAATCGTTTACCGCCGAGTAATAACGAGTACTCCATTGCTGCGGCTAAGCGCGGATCAGAAATAGCATTCTGTTGATGTTTAGCGGCAAGATATTGCTCAAGTCGCTGTTTGGCTGCGGCAATTGACTCCGGCAGTGGTTGAACTGTTGGCATTAGAATTCTTCACCAGCAGATTCATTGGACTGAAACGGTTGAAGCTCTAATTGACCGTTTTTTTCCATTAAAATTTGCACTTTTTGTTCTGCCGCTTGCAGACGAGCTTGGCTTAATCGAGTAAGCTCTATACCACGTTCGAATAAAGTAAGTGACTGTTCTAACTCGAGATCGCCAGATTCTAGCTGGTTAACTATGGCTTCCAGTTCTGTGATTGCTGCTTCAAAGGAAACATTTTTTGAATCGGCCATGGCGTTTTCGGTCTCTTTTAATAGGGTCAAAATTGCGGTGTAAGTTACCGTAGAAGGGCTGTTTATTCAATGAGAATCAACTAAAATCGAACTAACTCGATTAAACAATCGGCAGTTGTCATAATGGCACTTAAGTTGCTGGAATAACTGTCGATATTTAATATTAGATAACAACTCGTTAGCTTTGGGAGTGAATTGTGGATTTAGCTAGTATCGTAGGCATGATAGGCGCGATAGGTTTCATTGTTTTGGCAATGATCCTCGGGGGTGGTATCGCCATGTTCGTTGACGTTCCCTCCATTGCCATCGTATTCGGGGGGTCAACCTTCGTATTGCTGTCAAACTACACCTTACCGCAATTTATCGGCGCAGGAAAAATAGCCGGTAAAGCTTTCTCCTTCAAAATTGAGAGCCCAGAAGAACTTATTGAAAAGATTGTTGAATTAGCAGACGCCGCTCGTAAAGGCGGTTTCTTGGCTCTAGAAGAGGCAGAGATAAACAACGATTTCCTACAAAAAGGCGTCGATCTATTGGTGGACGGCCACGATGGCGAAGTCGTTAGAGCAACCCTATCCAAAGACATTACGCTAACGACTGAGCGTCATGAAATGGGCGCTGGCATTTTCAAAACCCTCGGTGATATCGCTCCAGCGATGGGGATGATCGGCACCTTGGTTGGTTTGGTTGCAATGTTATCAAACATGGACGACCCGAAATCAATTGGACCGGCGATGGCGGTTGCGCTTTTAACAACTCTGTACGGTGCGTTCTTAGCAAACGTAATTGCACTGCCGATGTCGCACAAGTTAGGTTTGCGCGTCGAGGAAGAAAAATTAAATCAAAGTTTAATTATGGACGGTGTTTTGGGCATACAAGATGGCCAGAACCCGAAAGTTATTGAAGGCGTGTTAAGAAATTATCTAGCCGCTGCAAAACGTCAAGTGAACACTGAGGAATAGCAGGATGGATGAATGTCCTAAATGCCCCCCCGAAGGTCTCCCCCCGTGGATGGGGACGTTCGCTGACTTAATGTCACTGTTAATGTGTTTCTTCGTACTTCTGTTGTCGTTTGCAGAAATGGACGTATTGAAGTTTAAACAGATTGCAGGCTCTATGAAATTCGCGTTTGGTGTGCAAAACAAACTCGAAGTTAAAGATATTCCTAAAGGTACATCGGTCATTGCTCAGGAGTTTCGTCCTGGTCGTCCTGAGCCAACACCGATTGAAATTCTGCAGCAGCAGACCATTGAAATTACTCAGCAAGTTTTAGAATTTGAAGAAGGTGAAGACGAGTCCGCAGGCGGCCGTCAAGAACAGACCGCAGAAATGCGCGGCGGCATGAGCGCTGCAACAGCAGAAGCGGAATCGGAAACCTCATCAGAAGCGGCCGCTGAGCAAGAACAGGTCAATGAGCTAATGAAAAAAGTCGCCCAGCAAATGCAGAAAGAGATTATTGACGGTGCGATTGAATTAGAGTCCTTGGGTCAGCAAATCATTATTCGCATTCGTGAGAACGGTGCGTTTCCTTCTGGCTCCGCCTATTTACAAAGCCAATTCAGGCCTATTATTCAAAAAGTAGCGACGTTACTTAATACCATTCCCGGAGAAATTACCGTTTCGGGTCATACCGATGACATCAATGTGACCAACGAACTGTTTTCTAATAACTGGGATTTGTCCTCGCAACGCGCTGTGGCAGTCGCAAGTGCGATGATTGATACGCCGGAATTCGATCAAACCCGTATTCAAGTCGTTGGCCATGCCGATACGCGACCGCTGGTCCCTAATAATTCAGCTGCAAACCGCAGGCAAAATCGCCGCGTTGAAATCGCAATTACGCAAGGTAAGGCGAAAGAATCTGAACCGATCAACGTCAGCGACATGTAGCTCAAATCCTCAATTAAACCAATGCCAATTGGGAAAAGCCCCGATTGGCATTGTGGTTTTTATCTATGTATAATCCTGCGCTTTCTTAATCAATGGCATTTGCCATAATTATTGAAAGCAATATACACCGAACGTCACCAACACAGAGCCGCTATGAAATTAATCGTTAAATACCATCCCGAAATCAATGTTAAAAGCCGCAGTGTGCGCAAGCGCTTTAGCAAACTATTGGAATCGAATTTAAGGATTATTGTAAAGCGAATCTATCCGTCTGCGCACGTTGTTGCTCGTTGGAACGATGTGTTGATTGAAGCGCCAAACATCAGTGAAGAAGCTGAGCGTGAGGTGATCGATCTAGTCTCTCGAGTTCCTGGAGTTGACCAATACAATCAGGTGGTTGAATACGATTATGTTGATTTTGATTCCGCATTTGAACACGTAGCAACTCATTGGGCTCCGCATCTAGAGGGTAAAACATTTTGTGTTCGGGTAAAACGCACCGGCAAACATGATTTTACATCGAATGATATCGAGCGATACATCGGCGGCGGACTGAATCAACGAGTTGAAAGCGCTCAGGTAAAGCTAAAGAACCCAGATTTGACGATAAAGTTGGAGTTGCGACAAGACAAGCTTCACGTTATCAAACAAAACCACAAAGGGTTGGGCGGAATGCCAATCCCAACTCAGGAAGATGTGTTATCGCTTATTTCAGGTGGTTTTGACTCCGGCGTTGCGACTTATCACATGATGCGACGTGGTGCGCGCACGCATTTCTGCTTTTTCAATTTGGGCGGTAAAGACCACGAAATCGGAGTAAAACAAGTCTCCCACGAAATTTGGAAGCGCTACAGTAGCTCTCACAAAACCAAGTTTGTTTCTGTCGACTTTGATCCTGTCGTCAATGAAATCCTTACTAAAGTGGATAACGGCCTGATGGGCGTTATTTTGAAGCGTATGATGATGCGTGCGGCATCAAAAGTTGCCGAAAAGCTCAATATCAAAGCGTTGGTGACGGGTGAAAGTCTAGGCCAGGTATCATCGCAAACCTTGACCAACTTAAGTGTAATCGATCGAGTCACCGAGACGCTTATTTTGCGTCCGCTAATTCACTTAGATAAAGCGGAAATCATCGATACCTCCCGTGTCATCGGTACCCATGACTTTGCTGCTGCGATGCCTGAATATTGTGGCGTCATCTCGAAAAAACCGACGACTCGCGCAGTAGTGGCCGATATCGAAGAAAACGAAGCCAAGTTTGACTTGTCATTGATTGATAAAGTCGTTGATGAAGCAGAAATCATGGATATTCGCAACATCGAGAAAGAGGCAAAAGAGGAAGTTCAAGAGGTTGAGCTGGTATCGGAACTGCCGACAGGCTCGGTAGTAATTGATATTCGATCCCCTGAAGAGGAAGAAGACAATCCACTTGAAATTGATGGCATTGAAATCGAGAACATTCCGTTTTTTAAACTTGCCACCAAATTTGGTGATTTAGACCAAAGCAAACAGTATTATTTGTATTGTGATCGTGGAGTGATGAGCCGCTTGCAAGCCTTGCTTTTGCATGAACACGGTTTCGATACGGTTAAAGTCTACCGAAAAGACAAATAGAAGATTCAATTAAAAAAGCCAGCGAATGCAGGCTTTTTTATTATGACTTTATTCGGCAAATTTGTGGGTTACCGGCTTTAAGCTACCTTTGGCGTTCTTATATTTCTCAACCAATTGTTCGATGGACTGCTCAGATGGATCAATGTTTTTACTGGCCAGAAACTCAGGGTTGTATAATTTTGAACTGCTGCGCTCACCAAGGTCACATGCCAAAGTTACGACCGACTGTTTGTCTCCACCGGATAATGGTCCAAACTGAATGGCACTAAATAAAGCGCCTGCAACGTTAAGTGCGCTGCTGCTTCCCAACACCAATGCGTCATTTTTGCGGACGTATTCAGCAACGGTGACAATGTCTTTGTCAGGTAAGTTAAGTGCAAAATCGACATTGGCTTGACGGAAATTGTCCACAAGTCGCATGATGCCAATTCCTTCAGTAAATGAACCGCCTTCCGAGGCTTTATATTCTCCGGTTTGTAAGAAGTGGAAGATGCCGGAACCATCAGGGTCTAGGCTAATGGTTTTAATGTTTTGATCTTGTTGTTTCAAAAATTTGGTCACGCCGCCTAGGGTGCCACCAGTACCCGCGACTGAAACGAAAATATCCAGCTCACCGTCTAGTTGGTCAAAAATTTCCGGACCCGTGCCGGTGAAGTGGGCGTTTGCATTAGACAGATTTTCGAATTGATTCGCCCACCAAGCATTGTCATCTTCTTCGGCTATTCGGCGAGCGGTATGGTAAAAATGATTTGGGTTTGAGAACGGAGCAGCGTCGACTAGAACAAGTTCAGCGCCGTGCAGTTCAATCATTTGTTCTTTTTCTTTTGTTTGCCCCTTTGGCATAACCACTTTCAGGTTGTAGCCAAGAGACTTGGCAACGATAGCAAGACCGATACCTGTGTTACCTGCGGTACCCTCGACGATTGTCATTCCCGGTTTTAACTCACCATTCGCTTCAGCGTCTAATACCATTTGCAGTGCCGCTCGGTCTTTGACTGAACCGCCTGGATTTTGAAATTCACACTTTACGTAGATATCGCAACCAGTCAGCTCCGAAAGACTGTTGATTCGTAACAGCGATGTGTTACCGATAAGTTGCGCTAAATTCTGAACTGTTTTCTGCATAAAATTATTCACATTACTGAGACCAAGTCAGTGTATCGAATTTCCATAGGAAATGTTTTCAAGCTATTCAAACTAGTAATGTATTCAATTTAAAGGCGTTGCAGTTTAAGGAAGTTTATTCCCTGACACCCAATCACGAACCGGAACCGACGCCTCTTGGCCACTCTGGGGTTTAGCGAATAGATAGATAGTATCTCGGTTCAGCATAAATGGAGTTGCTTTGCCTGTCGTAATGCTTCGACCCCGCTTGTGGGTGGTCCGTTTTGCCGGGAAAAACAAAAAGCTATTGTTAAGCTCCTGTCCGTATAGGAAGGCTTCATAATTTGCCATTCGAGTACGCACCAACACGTATTGCTTGTTTGGGTTAAGAGTGATGACTTCCGGTACCCAGTCCTCAGGGTGAATTGGCCGAACCAACTCGTGTTTGAAATTGATGAAGCAGGTGACATCTTCGCCTGAACCAATCCATGCTCCGCGTCGAATCTTATTAGGATGCAATCGGGATTGTAATTCGGTGCAAAACTTTCCGCTGAATTCGACGCTAGAAGATTGTCCTCCGGCTACATAGTTGGACTCAATGGAAGCATCTATTGATTCAAGAATGTAATTAGACGCATTGCTATATACTTGTTGAGCGAAAGCGTCTGAGCCGAAACCTGCAAGCGAATCCACCTCGACCCAAGAAATTATGTTGGGTTGGTCGAAGGGACGGGTGGTATCCAAATTAACATTACTTCTAAGTTGCTTGGCGACGCGAGATGATCTCGAATCCAGCTGCGATGAAAAATAGTTTTTGCCAGATGATTGGCTCAAATATTCGCGCCAATCTCTTTGCGAAAAGCGGGCGTCAGAAACATATCGATTAAAGTACACCAAGCGCAGTGTGTTTTGGGCAAGCGACGACTTTTCATCTTTATAAAGCGTCTCATAACCAGGGACGTGGGTGACTTTTTGCACCGCACAGCCATTGACGACTAAACAAAAAAACAAAACGCATATTTGGTTGGTGAAAAAACGACAACGTAAGTTCATGGTCGACTCTCTAACTATCAATGTTTATTTATGTCCCAAGATGTCCACTTATAGGTCTCAATTGCAATAAAATAGAAGGTTTGACTTGAATGTCTCCCCATAGCAAGTATAATTCCCCGCAATTGTTTGAGGCGCTTAGCCTCAGTTTAGTTAGGTTGTTGTTATTTTGCTCATTATTTAATGACAAAAAATAAAGCAAATTCTAAAGGCAGTTAAGAAAGATACAGGCGCGGGATGGAGCAAGTTTGGCAGTTCGCCGGGCTCGCTAACTCAGTAGAGCGCCGAAGGTCGTCGGTAGCCGACGACAATAATTGACAGTTTTACAGGCGCGGGATGGAGCAAGTTTGGCAGTTCGCCGGGCTCGCTAACTCAGTAGAGCGCCGAAGGTCGTCGGTAACCGACGACAATAATTGACAGTTTTACAGGCGCGGGATGGAGCAGCCTGGTAGCTCGTCGGGCTCATAACCCGAAGGTCGTCGGTTCAAATCCGGCTCCCGCAACCAATTTTCCTAACGGGTAAATGGTGATGTACAAGGAATCGCATAGAGAAATCGACCAAGGTCGTCGGTTATCTCAAAAAATATAGCGACTCCAATCGTCAATTTGTTGCAAATCTTTCATAACGTTTTTAGGCTAGGTTGCTATACTTCTTAACAAAGAAGCTAATGCCTCGCGATGTCGGGGCGTTTTAGTTTTTTACAGTATGTTTTGTGTGTTCGAAGTCATACATTGGAACACATGCAACAGGGCTTTAGGCCCTTTTTTTGTACTTTTTTTATAGGAACATTGCGTTGACTAATTTAGAAATGCGATTAACTGAAATGTTGGAACCTTCGGTTGAAGCCCTTGGCTTTGAGCTGTTGGGGATCGAGTTCATTCGCGCGGGTAATCACTCCACGCTGCGAATCTATATCGACCATGAAAATGGAATTTCGGTGGACAATTGTGCTGACGTCTCTCATCAGGCGAGTGCAATTTTGGACGTTGAAGATCCAATCTCAACAGAATATCACTTGGAAGTTTCTTCTCCTGGTATGGACCGTCCGTTATTTAAGGCGGCGCATTACGAAGAAGTTGTAAATGAAACAGTGAATGTCAGGTTAAACGTACCTCAAGATGGTCGACGTAACTTTAAGGGGACTTTGGTAAGTGTCGAAGGCGACATGATCAACGTGGAAGTTGATAACCAAGTTTACTCTTTATTAATTGATAACGTCGCAAAAGCAAATTTAGTCGCGAAGTTCGGCTAAGAACAATAAAGGAGCGAAGTAATAATGGCAAAAGAACTATTACTAGTAGCGGAAGCGGTCTCAAACGAAAAAGCGGTTCCACGTGAAAAGATCTTTGAAGCACTAGAGTTTGCTCTAGCAGCTGCAACGAAGAAGAAATATGAAATCGAACTTGAGGTTCGTGTCAGTATTGACCAAGAGACCGGCGAGTACGACACATTCCGTCGTTGGTTGGTGGTTGAAGACGATCACGAAATGGAAAACCCAAGCGCAGAGATGAGTATTTCTGCTGCACAGTATGATGATCCTTCGTTGCAACTTGGTGATTATGTTGAAGAACAAATCGAATCAATCAAGTTTGACCGCATCACCACGCAGATGGCCAAGCAGGTTATTGTTCAGAAGGTTCGTGAAGCTGAGCGCAGTCAAATTGCTGAAGCGTACGTGGATCAAGTTGGTGAGTTAATCACTGGTATCGTTAAGAAAATGAATCGCGATAACGTCATTTTGGACTTAGGCAACAATGCAGAGGCTGTGTTATATCGTGAAGATATGATTCAGCGTGAGTCGTTCCGTCCAGGTGACCGTGTACGTGCATACCTATATGCCGTTAAGCCAGAAGTTCGCGGTCCACAGCTTTTTGTAAGCCGTACTAAACCAGAAATGTTGGTTGAGTTATTCCGCATCGAAGTGCCAGAAATTGGTGAAGAGATGTTGGATATTCTTGCGGCAGCTCGTGATCCCGGTTCTCGCGCAAAGATTGCAGTTAAGTCAAATGACCGTCGAATCGACCCAGTTGGCGCATGTGTTGGTATGCGAGGCGCGCGTGTTCAAGCCGTTTCTGGTGAGTTGAATGGGGAGCGTGTTGACATTGTGTTGTTCGATGACAACCCTGCACAGTTTGTTATCAACGCGATGGCACCTGCTGAAGTTGCATCAATCATCGTTGATGAAGACAGTAAATCTATGGACATTGCAGTTGCAGAAGACAACCTAGCAATGGCTATCGGCCGCAGTGGCCAGAACGTTCGATTAGCGAGCCAACTAACGGGTTGGGAATTGAACGTTATGACTGAAGCCGATATGGCTGAAAAACACCAAGCGGAAAACAGCAAGACAATAGAGTTGTTCATGAGTGGCTTAGACATTGATGAAGACTTTGCTGGCATGTTAGTCGATGAAGGCTTCTCCTCGTTAGAAGAAGTGGCTTATGTTCCAGCATCAGAGTTGTTGGAAATCGACGGTTTGGATGAAGACATCGTTGAAGAGCTTCGCAATCGTGCAAAAGCAACCTTAACGACACAAGCATTGGCGAACGAAGAGTCGCTAGAAAATGCTGAACCTACTCAGGAACTTCTTGACCTTGAAGGTGTAGATCGTCATTTAGCATATGTTCTTGCAAGTCGTGGAATTACTGACTTGGAAGAATTAGCAGAACAAGGCATTGATGATATCGCAGATATTGAAGAATTGACTGAAGAGAAAGCCGGTGAATTGATCATGGCGGCTCGTAATATCAAGTGGTTCAGCGACGAAGAATAGGGTTCAACGGAGGTAATTTAGAATATGACAGAAGTTAGTTTAGAAAAACTAGCCCAAGATGTGGGCACTCCGGTTGAAAAGCTGGTTTCACAATTTGCTGATGCAGGTATCAGCAAAAAGCAAGGTGATATGGTCAACGAAGACGAAAAGAAAAAGTTACTTGATCATCTAAGCAAAGCTCATGGCGGCGAAGGTGCTGAACCGAAGAAAATGACGCTTCAGCGCAAGACCAAGAGTACTTTAAGCGTGAACAGCGGTTCGGGTAAGTCGAAAGACGTTCAAGTTGAAGTTCGTAAGAAGCGTACATTCGTTAAACGCAGTGCGGCAGAATTAGCTGCGATTGCTGAAGCGGAAGAAAAAGCGAAACGCGAAGCTGAAGAAGCGGCGATTCGCGAAGCAGAAGCGAAAGCGAGAGAAGCGGAAGAAAGAGCCCGTAAAGCAGCTGAAGAAAAAGCTAAGCGTGAAGAAGAAGCTAAAGCTCGCAAAGAAGCGGAAGCCAAGCGTAAAGCTGAAGCTCAAGCAAAAGCAGCAGCGGCAAAAGCGGCCGGTGAAGACGTTGCTGAAGAGCAAAACGAAGAGGAAGAAGAGGAAGCTCGTCGCATTCGTGAAGCTCTTGAGCAAGAAGCTGTTAAGAAAGCAGAAGCTGAAGCCTCTAAACTGGCGGAAGAAGCTCGCAAGCTTGCTGAAGAAAAAGAGAAAGAGTGGAAGGAAGAAGAAGAGCGTCGCAAATATGCTCTTGAGCACGAAGACGAAGAAGATCTGCACGTGCACTCTTCAATTTACGCTCAGTTAGCGGAAGATGACCAAGATAAGGAAGAAGAGAAGAAAGCTCGTCGTTCTAAGAAGAAAGGCGGTAAGCAAGCTCAAGAAGAGATTCAATCTTTGACCGGTCGTCGCAGAAAAGGCAGCAAGCAACAAAATAAACACGCGTTCCAAAAACCGGCATCTCCAGTAGAGCAAGTGGTTAAATTGGGCGAAACGATCACAGTTGCTGATTTAGCATCTAAGATGGCGGTAAAAGGTACGGAAGTGGTTAAGGCCATGATGAAGATGGGTGAAATGGTAACCATCAATCAGGTTCTAGACCAAGAAACGGCGACGTTAGTGGTTGAAGAAATGGGCCACAAATTTGTTCTTGTTAAAGAGAACGAATTAGAAGAAAACGTACTTTCTGACCGTAATACTGGTGAAGGTGATGCGGTAACTCGTGCGCCTGTTGTAACTGTAATGGGTCACGTTGACCACGGTAAAACATCACTACTTGATTACATCCGTAAAGCAAACATTGCAGACGGTGAGGCCGGTGGTATTACTCAGCACATCGGTGCATACCACGTTGATACGCCTAACGGCATGATCACGTTCTTAGATACTCCTGGACACGCGGCGTTTACCTCAATGCGTGCTCGTGGTGCACAAGCGACAGACATCGTTGTTATCGCGGTTGCGGCTGATGATGGTGTAATGCCACAAACAAAAGAAGCTGTACAACACGCGAAAGCTGCAGGTGTACCTTTGATTGTTGCGGTAAACAAAATCGATAAAGAGACTGCTGATCCAGATCGCGTTAAAAACGAATTGGCGGCACTTGATGTTATCCCTGAAGAGTGGGGCGGTGATACTCAGTTTATCCACGTTTCTGCGAAGACAGGTCAGGGCATCGACGAGCTATTAGAAACGATCAGCTTAAACGCAGAAGTTCTAGAGCTTACTGCGGTTGACCACGGTGCAGGTCACGGTGTGGTTATCGAATCACGTCTTGATAAAGGTCGTGGCCCGGTTGCAACCGTTCTTGTACAAGAAGGTGAGTTGAAGCGCGGTGACATCGTTCTTTGTGGTTTCGAATACGGTCGCGTTAAAGCGATGAAAGACGAAAACGGCAAAGAAATCAAAGTTGCAGGCCCTTCAATCCCAGTTGAGATTTTAGGTCTATCTGGTGTGCCACAAGCGGGTGATACTGCGACAGTGGTTAAAGATGAGCGTAAAGCTCGTGAAGTAGCAAATGCACGTCAAGGTAAACACCGTGAAGTGAAACTGGCGCGTCAGCAGAAAGCGAAACTAGAGAACATGTTCGCGAACATGACTGAAGGTGACGTATCTGAACTGAACATCGTTCTTAAGACCGATGTACAAGGTTCACTTGAAGCAATCAGCGATTCACTGACTAAGCTTTCTACCGACGAAGTTAAAGTTAACATCGTAGGTTCTGGCGTTGGTGGTCTTACTGAGACTGACGCTACATTAGCGCAAGCGTCTAACGCAATCGTTGTAGGTTTCAACGTTCGTGCGGATGCATCAGCTCGTCGTTTGATGGAACAAGAAAGTATTGACCTACGCTACTACAGTGTTATCTATGACTTGATTGACGAAGTGAAACAAGCCATGTCTGGTATGTTAGCGCCTGAGTTCAAACAAGAAATCATCGGTCTTGCTGAAGTTCGTGACGTATTCAAGTCGCCTAAGATTGGTGCGATTGCAGGTTGTATGGTTACCGAAGGTACGGTTAAGCGTAACAACCCAATCCGCGTACTTCGCGACAACGTTGTAATATACGAAGGTGAGCTAGAATCACTTCGTCGCTTTAAAGACGACGTTCAAGACGTACGTAACGGTATGGAATGTGGTATCGGCGTTAAGAACTACAACGACGTTAAAGTTGGCGATCAAATCGAAGTATTCGAAGTAGTAGAAGTTAAGCGTAGCTTATAAACCCTATTGCTTTAGAAGTGTATTGAAAGGGGCTTAGGCCCCTTTTTTGCCCTATCCGGCAAAAATGAAAGTAGGAGAGAAAAGTGCAAAGAGACTTTTCCAGAACAGATAGAGTTGCACAGCAGGTGCAACAAGAAATCGCGATGATCCTTCAGCGTGATTTTAAAGATCCACGTGTAGGTTGGGTGACGGTTTCTGACGTTCAAGTATCAAAAGATTTGGCTTATGTGACCGTATTCGTGACGTTACTTGGCAATGAAGATGACCAAGAGAAAGTTGAAGAAACGATTACGATCCTAAATAAAGCAAGTGGCTTTTTCCGTGGTGAGATTGGTAAACGCATGCGTCTTCGCATCGTGCCTGAAGTTAAGTTTGAATATGACGACAGCTTAGTAACGGGTATTGAAATGTCTCGTAAAGTTGATGCGGCTATCAACAAAGACAAGGACATGCGCGCAAAA
Source organism: Alteromonadaceae bacterium (assembly GCA_964229075.1). Classification (GTDB taxonomy): domain Bacteria; phylum Pseudomonadota; class Gammaproteobacteria; order Enterobacterales; family Alteromonadaceae; genus Psychrosphaera. The sequence continues at coordinate 32,021 of CAXRBI010000081.1, forward strand.
AGCGGCGATAACCCAGTGGATGAGCAGGACTAATAAATGGCACGACGACGCAAAGGCCGAGCAGTCAACGGCATTGTCTTGGTCGATAAACCACAGGGGGCATCGTCCAATAACATTTTGCAAAAAGTACGAGCTATTTACGGTGCGCAAAAAGCAGGGCATACCGGAGCGTTAGATCCACTTGCGACGGGTATGTTGCCAATATGTTTGGGTGAAGGTACCAAATATAGCCAATATTTGTTGGACTCAGATAAGACGTATTTTGTGACCGCCAAGCTTGGCCAACGAACCGACACCAGTGACGCCGATGGCGAAGTGGTTGAGACGCGCGAGGTTAATGTAACCCGTGAGCAGATCTTGGAACATAAAGTTGCGTTGACTGGCGATATTAAGCAAGTCCCAACGATGTTTTCAGCGCTAAAATATCAAGGACAACCGCTGTATAAGTTGGCTCGTCAAGGTATTACAGTTGAGCGTGAAGCACGGCCAATTACAGTATTCAAATTTGAACTGTTGCGTTTTGAAGGTGACGAAGCTGACTTTGAAGTGCATTGTTCAAAAGGCACCTACGTTCGGACCTTAGTTGATGACTTAGGGCAAATGTTAGGGTGTGGCGCCCACGTTAAAGTATTGCGCCGGACCAAAGTGGCCGGTTATCCGTCCGAAAAGATGCTAACTTTGGAGCAGATTCAAGCACTCAAAGACGACAATATGGATGAACAAGGCACTGTCGATTATGCCGAGTTAGATGCACAGCTGTTGCCGATGCAAACGGCTCTGCAGGGGTTGCCTGAAATTGAGTTACCTTTAAAAGATGTAACTACATTGCGTTTTGGTCAACAGGTCGAGACTGATAAAGACGATTTAGCACAAGCCATCTTGTTTGAAAAAGAAAGTGGCGAATTTGCCGGAACGATTGTCATTGAAGATGGATTGATAAAAGTTGGACGATTAGTGGTTAAAGCTGCTGATTAATCCTTGCGTTTCTCTGCCAATTGCGTACAATGCGCGCTCCTCTTATTGAGGTTTGTCCGACCGGCTGAGTTAGTGATTGGCTGGTCATAGTATTAAATTTTGGAGATTATTATGTCACTAAGCGTAGAAGAAAAAGCTAAAATCTTAGCTGAATTCGGTGCAAACGAAAAAGATTCTGGTTCTGTTGAAGTTCAAGTTGCATTATTAACTGCAGACATTAACAAACTACAAGGTCACTTTAAGTCACACAAGAAAGACAACCACTCACGTCGTGGTCTTCTTCGTAAAGTTAGCCAACGTCGTAGCCTTCTTGACTACCTTAAAAGCAAGAACCTTGACCGTTACAATGACTTAATCAAGCGTTTAGGTCTACGTCGCTAATCGACACAGATTTAAAGAAAAGGAGCACTAAGTGCTCCTTTTTTTTATGCCTGAAATTTTCCCCTGCTTTATCATAGTCCCAAAAAAAGTAGGTGCTGGGGAGGTATACTCCGCGCAGCACCTACTGCCCTGGAAAGTCGGGAGGAATGGGTTAAAAGTTGTAGTTTACGGTTAGGCCTGTGATCACCATAGTGTCGTCTTTGACCAAGCTGCTGTCGGCAATACCGTCGCCAAGTTTAGTGACTGACGCACCGAATCCAAGTTCCCAATGTCGGCTCAGGTCATAACGGGCATTTATCCCTGCTGTAAGGTTCAAAGCCGCTTCCCCCTCGTACGCCGCAAGATCAGCTGTTGCTTCATCTTCGTTAACGCCAAAGAAATAGTCGACACTGCCGTCCGTCAGGTAGCTAGCGGCAACATACGGGTTGATCCGAAAACCTGAGTAGTTCAAATCAAAGGTGTAACTGGCATCGACGCTTCGCCCGTCATGTTCTCCAGTGAATTCTTCCAACACTCTAAACCTCAATTGCCCTAAGTCACTGTTGTGGATCAGGTAGAAGCCTAAATCTAAAGTTGGATCGCGCTCTTCCAGATGGGCGATCACCTGATTGTCGTCGTAAGCCTCTTTGTCATAGAGGAAGGTATCCTTGCCCGATAAAGCGATACCCGCTGAGAAACCATTATCGCGCCATAAGTTGTAGCCAATTTCATCCTTTGCGACGAAGAATTTTTCGCCACGGTATTCAAAATTAATGTTTAAAAAGCCTAAGTTGTCTGACTCCTCACCAACAACGAGGTTTTCATAACCACCCGCGGTCGCCCCCAAAAGCCATTTGCTGTTTGAGTCGCCCGGCGCAATGCCATCGCTGGTGCGGTAATCCGCCGCCATAGATGTACCAGTAATTAAAAGTGAGATAAGAGCTGTGGTTACTTTAACCGGAGAAAACTTACTGTTTGTCATAATATCTAGTCCTTAAATAAATGGTTTGGCTTGTTACGGGACTAATATATCGGGACGAGCTTAATCTAAACTTGCAGTTACCTTAACGTAAGCTGAACAAGGTATTTTTTTTAGGAAAATGTGTAGCCAATAAAAAACGCCACCTTTTTGGTGGCGTTTTTGCGGTAAGTGCGGAAGCTAAGGTGTGTTATTAGTTTCTGATTCTGCTTGAGGTTGCGATTGAGGCTCGTTCACATCGTTTGGCGCTGGGTCAGCATCGTCAAATGCAAAGGGAACCAGTGGATCGCGGCAGTGATAGCGAATCGTCCACGGCGAATAAATAGACAGGCCTTGGAACGCTTGAGTAAAAGCACCGACAAAACCGTTGATAAAGGTTCGTTCGATAGTCACCGTATCCCACTCTTGGCTGGCGCAATTGTATGTCACATTCATTGGCGGACTAATTTCGACTAAGTCATTTAGGGTAATGTGGTGTAATTGTTCGCGAACAATTGTCTCTTCCATTTGTGGGCCATTAGTGAAATGAATCGTGCTGCACCCGGATAACCCAGCGGTCAGCAGAAAGATAAAACGTTTCATGACTTTTCCCCTAATCTTTACACCAGACTCTGGCGGTTCGCTTGCTGTATATACCGAGGGTCACTAATGAGACGAGGCTGTCGTCAAAGGTCGTAACCGTTTGCATTTGTTCTACACCCTTGCCAAGACAGATTTCTCTGACATTAACTTCGTATTCGCCATCTAGCCCCCACCACCAAAAGACATAGGACTGTTCGAAGGTTGGAACAGTGGTCACTTCAGGCAAATTGTCGGTTCTTACATTAACATTGGCGCACCCAGTGGCTAAGCCAACGAGGGCGATGCAACATAGGGTTCTGAATTTCATGATAACTCCTTGCTTTTGGAATGGCGTAACCTTGGGAAGATCATCGTAAACTTGGCACCGCCTAAGGTGGATGAGTTGGCGCGTATTTGACCTTCATAACCTTGCAGAATGTCAAACACGACGGCCAGTCCAATGCCTTGTCCTAGCCCTTGTTGATCTAGCCTTTCCCCTCGGTTAAAAATTCGGTTTTGATCATATTCGGAAAATCCTGGGCCATTGTCTTCAATCTCAAGCGTCAGCTGTGCTTGATTTTGCTTGGCTCGAATGACAACTTTGCCTTCACCGTATTTGAAGGCGTTATCGAGTAAATTACCAAATATTTCCAGTAAGTCATTTTCGTCGCCATAGAACATGACAGAGTCGTCAATGTCTGCGGTGACCTGGGTGTTTTTATTAGAGTAGATCTTCTGCATTGCGTCCAAAACCATCTCTAGTATTTCGTGCACAGCTGTGCCTTTGGAGAGAAACTTATGTCCGGAAATAACCGCCCGACGCAACTGGTACTCGATGCTGTTGTCCATGCGAGTCAGTGCATTTTGCAGAGTAGTGTTTTCTGGGTACTGGTTTAGCTCGCCATTGATAATGGTGATAGGGGTTTTTAAACTGTGGGCAAGGTCTGCCAGGGCGGAACGATACCGCTCTCTTTGGCTGTATTCCTTATCAATCAAGGTGTTTAGGTTAGCAGCGACCCCGGCAAGCTCTCGAGGATAATTATCACTCAAGTGCTTTAGGTCGCCTTTCTCCATCTCTGCTATTTCAGATTCCAGTTTTGCGATTGGTTTGAAGGTATTGCGTAATACTAAATAGTGGAACGTAAGTAACAACAATGTAATGGCCGTGACTCCCACCGCTAAGGTCAGTCTGAACTCAGCAATGTCGTCGGCTATGGTCTTAATGTTCTCGGCAACAACAATGTGATAAGCACTTTGCGTTGTTTGATCCCAGACAATACTGTAGGAAGCAGTGAGATACTGTTGCCCTAAAACGGATTGTTGGGAGTAATGCCAGTTGCCTGTATTGGTCGGCAAACTGACATCATCGACCTGTTCCGGGCTAGACAGCGACTGCCAGACTGGATTTTTATCGCCATCAAAAACAACCGCCCATAAATTCGAGGGGCTGGCATTGAAGTCTGGGTTTGAAAGTAGAGCTGGTAGCGTGAGTTCACCATTTTCATAGAAGGCAACCGACAGCAATGCGTAAAGGTGTATCCTCAGTGACAACTGTGCTTGTTCCGTCGTTTTTGCCACATAATGACGTTCAATGACCACGACACTGAGTAACATGGTCACGAATATGACAATAGCTGTGTGTTCCAAAAAACGCTTGCGCAACGACGTCATAGATTGTCCTCTGCCAGTCGGTAGCCTCTGCCACGCAAAGTTTCAATCGGCTTCCATGTGTTGTCGGGATCAATTTTTTGCCTTAATCGCGCAACAATGACTTCGATAACATTGCTGTCTCGCTCTTGGTCTTCATCATATAAATAGTCTGCCAGCACCGATTTCGAGGCAACTTTATTCGGATGCAATAAGAAATACTGCAGCAACTTAAATTCAAAGGCGGTTAGATTGAGCGTCTTTCCATCGAGGGTGACCTGTTGACTGTCCATGTCCATCATCAATTTACCAAAAGTCATTTGGCTGTTGGCATAACCACTGGCTCGTCGCAGCAGGGCGTGAATTCGGGCAACGAGTTCTTCCTGCTGAAAGGGTTTTACCAAATAATCGTCGGCGCCAGATTTAAGTCCAAGCACCTTTTCTTGCCAACTACCGCGGGCGGTTAAGATCAAAATAGGCACTTGATTTTTTTCTGCTCGCAGCTGTTGCACTATTTCTGTTCCAGATACCAGTGGCAGTCCAATATCGACGATAAGTAAATCATAATTGTATTCCCGAGCGCGAAATAAGCCGTCCTGGCCGTCAGTACAAATGTCCAACGAAAAACCGGCGCGCTCTAACACTGTGTTCAGTTGACTAACAATCGATTCATCATCTTCGATTAACAATAGTTTCACGTTACTTGTCCTTAACCTGTTCTGCTGTATCCATTTGGATTGTCACTATTTTTACAATGCCCGATTTAGAGATGATTTTTACTTTATAAATTTGAGATAACCCGGAATTTGATTTATCCACACTAAGTACCGTGCCTGGGTAAGCTTTTAACGCTCGGCGAATTGCTGTTCTCATTTGGTTTTTATTGTTGGCTGCAACTCGGCGTTTGGCTTCATTATTGGTTGGGTTAACAACAGGGGAGCTATGTAATTTATCCTCAACCCACTTAGTGAATGGCATGACAAAACGTTCCACTTTTTCGGGCTTGGGTGCTGTCTGGGTATTATTGGGTTCTTTCGGCGCTTCGGTAACTTCTACCGTGGTGTTATTCGTATTGCCTTTTGCTTGTTTGTTCTTATCTGCATTAGGACTGCCTTCAGCAATCGTCGAAGCTGAAAAAATTATTAAGCAGCAGATAGTGGAAAACAAACGAACGTGCAAAACTAAATTCTCATAGGTAAAAACGGCATTTTAGCAATGTTAACTTAACGCAAGCTGAACAAGGCCGCTAAGTTTTAGATAACCATGCTTAATTTTGCGTTATAAATCAACGAGAGGTTTTTAGTTACGCGATTTAAATCTACAATAGTGGATGTACTTCTCAGCCGGACTCAATATGAAACTACATCTGCTTTGCTATTTAACCGTGTTACTCACCTCACCGTTGCTGTTTGCAGACGAACTTAAAGATACCGTGCCCGACGAGCAGAGGTCGCAAATAGAGGCCAAAGCCAAGCAGTGCATTGAATCTATCAAAGACTCTGGCTTGTCCAACATCGATATGGAGCAAGCGCAACGTTATTGTGAAGTAAAGGCTTGGGCCGAAGTGGCAAAGCCAGGCCGTTTTGCCCAGCGTATTGTCAACGAAAAAGCCACTGAACTAAATCCATTTGTAATCACTCCCCACAAACACAGTTACATATTGCCAGCGACCTATACCAATAATTTTAATCAGCAGCCTTATGAGTTTTTCGAACAGTTAGATTTTGCTGAGAATTTAGAGTCGGTAGAAGCCAAATATCAGATCAGTTTGAAGGTGCCACTGTTGACTGACTCTTTGTTTGTTGAGGGCGATGCCTTGTATTTTGGCATGACAATACAAGCATGGTGGCAGTTGTATTCAGACGAAATATCTAAGCCATTTCGTGAAACCAATTATCAACCTGAAATCTTCTACATTACGCCACTGCCTTGGAAGCCCAATGGCGGTAACATGGGCTTTGAGATTGGCCTAGAACATCAATCCAATGGCCAAGCGCAGTTTTTGTCGAGAAGTTGGAATCGGTTGATTGCCAATATCATATATGAGAAGGGCGACTACTTCTTTTCGTTCCGACCTTGGTATCGCATCCCTGAAAATGAAAAAACCGATCCTTTGCAGCCTAAAGGCGATGATAATCCGGATATTCATGATTATATGGGACATTATGAGATACATGGTGCTTACGCTTTCTCTAATGAGCAGAAACTGGCTGTGATGGTGCGAAAAAACTGGAAAACCGGTAAGGGTGCCATTGAACTTAACCTTACAACGCCACTTTGGGGGCGTCTCACTGGTTTGATTCAATACTTCAACGGTTATGGCGAGAGCCTCATTGACTACAATCACAGCCAACAAAAAATTGGCATTGGCATAGCGCTGACTGAAATTTTCTAGCGTGAGGGCACTACCCATTTACGATCTGTTGAGTGGCTGCATAGGGGGGATTCGCTCGTCAGCTCTACCCAAGCAGCGCCGTTACAGGTAAAATCACGATTTTTTAAATGCAGATGTCAAATGAGCGAACACTTCAGCTACAGTAAAACGTATGTATTAAATCGCGATATTTACAGTGAAACATACGACCAATCCGTCACCCTTGTCGAACCTCAACAAGCTTATGCAAAGGCCATTGTCATTGCGGTAGTCGGTTTGTTTTTGCTCTATTTTACGAGCGTGAGTGGATATGTCGCTTGGTTTGTAATTGCCCTTGGAGGGGTGGAAGCATTAGGCGTAAGATTTCAAAAAGCGTGGTGGCTAGCGCGGCAAATGATCAGCAAAGCAGCTGATGGCAAGTTAACACTTACTATCAATGGCGACGGCATTATTATTAAATCTCATTATGTCGATTCGAAAATGGCCTGGGACGATATCCAACAATTAAAGAAAACCGAACTCGGCTGGTTAGTGTATGTAGGCGGCAAAAAATCTTATTTGTCGGACAAGTCTCTTGACGAATCGGCACAACAATTTTTACGCGAAAAAGCGGAGTCTATTGCGCTTTAATCGACCTCGACGACTTTCTCCAACGTAAAGGCGCCCATAAGGTCTCCAACTTCAAAACCTACCGATTGGTCATTCGGGTAATCTTTTGCCAAATGGCCTTTGACGTCGTCAGTTAGATTATTGCCATGGCAGTTCATACAAATGGCTTCCGCCTCGATAGCTCTCATATATCGGTACAATACCTTGTTCGGTCCAAAGCTACTCATGCGTTCAACCTTAAGTTGGCTAATGTTTTTTCCGGCAGCAAATTCGTTGGCAAATATTTGCAATTGACTTTGTTCCCAAGGCGTCGGTGCGTTTTCAGGGTTTCGAATATTCAAACTGGTGCGCTCAAGTGTCCAGCCTAGGTTACTGCCTTGAATATTCATATTCCGTGTGACTGCGTCACAACCATTGACTCCCCGTTTTAGTCCACCAAGTTCAATGTGGGCTTGCAGGGTTGTTTTTAGTTGATGGTTGTAGGCCGCTATTTTGATTTCAGCTTGTTGCTTCAATTTTGAGGTCTCGATTTTTGCTGCATACGCCAAAAAGCAGCAACCGAGCAGAGTGATTGTGAGCAGATGACGTTTAACCATACAAGCCGAAGTCCTTGTTATTCCAATGTTTAAAATATAGCCGCAGTTCCTAGAACTGGTGGATAAAAGTTGGATTATTTGCATTTTTTCAATATCAGTTGATTTAACCGCAGATAACCGCAGGTAATCGCTTTAATTTTCTGGCTTTGGTGGATTTCATCGGTATAATGTGCGGCGATTTAAATGACAAAACTCGATTCAGTCAGGGTTGCAGTTTATAAACAAACTTTGTTGAAAAAGTACGAAGCGTGCACAGCGCGATTCGAATGAGCGAATCTCGTTGAAATACTGCGGTCATAAAGACCCCCCAAGATAACAGCTGAATCAAAATGAAAGGAAAAAAATGTGACGCCAATTATTAAAAAATTCCAATATGGTCAGCACGAAGTTACTCTAGAAACGGGTGTGATCGCTCGTCAAGCAACTGCTGCCGTAATGGCAAGTATCGGCGATACTTCAGTTTTTGTATCTGTTGTTGGTAAAAAAGAAGCTCAAGCGGGCCAAGACTTTTTCCCATTGACAGTTAACTATCAAGAAAAAGCATACGCTGCGGGTAAAATCCCTGGCGGTTTCTTCAAGCGTGAAGGTCGTCCTTCTGAAGAAGAAACGCTTATCGCACGTTTAATCGACCGCCCAATCCGCCCATTATTCCCTGAAGCGTTCAAAAACGAAGTTCAAGTTATTTGTACGGTAGTTTCAGTTAACCCAGAAATTCAGCCTGACTTAGTTGCGATGCTTGGTACTTCAGCGGCGTTAGCAATCTCTGGTATTCCATTTAATGGTCCTATCGGTTGTGCGCGTGTTGGTGTTGTAAACGGCGAATACGTATTAAACCCATCTCAAACTGAACTGGCGACAAGCGACCTAGACTTAGTTGTAGCGGGTACTGAAAACGCAGTTCTAATGGTTGAATCTGAAGCAGCGATTCTTTCTGAAGAGACAATGTTAGGCGCGGTTGTTTACGGCCATGACGAGATGCAAGCGGCTATCACTGCAATCAACGAATTTGCAGCGGAAGTAGCAACTCCTGCTTGGGAGTGGACTGCACCTGAAGAAAATACTGAGCTTAAGGGCAAAGTAGCAGCACTTGCTGAAGAAGGTATCAAAGCAGCTTACTCTATCGCTGACAAAATGGAGCGTTACGCTGCCGTTGGTGAAGTGAAAGATGCCACTATCGCTAAGCTTGAAGAAGAAGCTGGCGAAGAAGAGTTTGATGCGAAAGAAGTATCTGAACTTGTTCACGACTTAGAAAAAGACGTTGTACGTTCACGCATTTTAGCGGGTGAAAAGCGTATCGACGGCCGTGAACCGGATATGGTTCGTGCACTAGACGTTAAAACCGGTATTCTTCCTCGTACTCACGGTTCTTCATTGTTTACTCGTGGTGAAACGCAGGCAATCGTTACTGCAACTCTCGGTACTGAGCGTGACGCGCAAATCATCGACTCTCTATTAGGTGAGCGCCGTGATAACTTCATGCTTCACTATAACTTCCCTCCATACTGTGTTGGCGAAACTGGCTTCATCGGCTCTCCTAAGCGTCGTGAAATTGGTCACGGTCGTTTAGCGAAGCGTGGTGTTTTGGCGGTTATGCCAACCCAAGAAGAATTCCCGTACACAGTTCGTTTAGTATCAGAAATCACAGAATCTAACGGTTCATCTTCAATGGCTTCGGTTTGTGGTTCATCTCTAGCGCTTATGGACGCTGGTGTTCCAATTAAAGCATCGGTTGCTGGTATCGCGATGGGTCTTGTTAAAGACGACAACAACTTTGTTGTACTTTCTGACATCTTAGGTGATGAAGACCACTTAGGTGACATGGACTTTAAAGTGGCAGGTACTTCTGAAGGTATCACTGCACTTCAAATGGACATTAAGATTGAAGGTATCACTCGTGAGATCATGGACAAAGCCTTAGTTCAAGCTAAAGCAGCTCGTTTACATATCTTAAGTGTTATGGACGAAGCCATCTCTGGTCACCGTGAAGAAATGTCTGAATTCGCGCCGCGTATTTACACAGTTAAAGTTCCAGTAAACAAGATTGCTGACGTAATCGGTAAAGGTGGTGCGACTATCCGTGCATTAACCGAAGAGACTGGCACAACTATCGAAATCGAAGATGACGGTACTGTGAAAATTGCTGCAACTGACGGTGCAAGTGCAAACGCAGCGATTGAGCGCGTTAAGCAACTAACCACTGATTTAGAAGTTGGCAAAGTTTACCAAGGTAAAGTTGCACGTATCGTAGATTTCGGTGCGTTCGTTAACGTATTGCCTGGTAAAGACGGCTTAGTTCACATTTCTCAAATCTCTCACGAGCGTGTTGAAAATGTGACTGACGTACTCAAAGAAGGTCAAGAAGTAACTGTTAAAGTACTTGAAATTGACCGTCAAGGCCGTGTTCGCTTGAGCATGAAAGAGTGCATTGAAAAACCAGCGAAAGAAGAAAAAGCCGCTGAATAATCAAACTCAGTTGATTTAGTAAAAAGAGAGCTTCGGCTCTCTTTTTTTTGTTTTTAACATTTTTTTTCTACGGTTCGTCGTTTAACCCACCCTTAACCACTTATTCATACTACAATTTTATGATATTAATACGCTTCTTGTATTTAGGAGAGTGTATGAGAATTACCATCCTCGCCCTGCTTCTGAGCAGTAGCTTACTCAGTGGTTGCGCAAGCACCAGCAGCCAGGAGCCAGAGTCGAACAGCCGCCCGCACGTTGTTAATAACGTTATTATCAGTGAGCCGTTAGTGGTTGATTATGTTAGCGAATCCAATGTCGCTAAGTTAACGCATCTAATTAACTACGTGAAATTGGAAAAGGACAAGTTAGCAGAGCTGCTCTATGAGCGAGGCGTCATTTACGATCGAATGGGATTGAGAACACTGTCTCAACTCGATTTTCAGCGGGCGCTTAGCCTAAGAAAAGATTATGCAGATGCCTACAACTTCATCGGTATCCACCTTACCTTACTGGGCCAGTATAACGAGGCTTTTGAAGCGTTCGATAGTGCCTTGGAGCTAGAGCCTGAGCACAGCTATGCCTATTTAAATCGCGGGATTGCTTTGTATTATTACGGCCGCCCTGAGTTGGCAATAGATGACTTAGAGCAATTCCATGTGAAAAAGGCCTCCGATCCTTATCGTGCCATATGGCTGTATTTGGCCGAACATAAGATTGACCCGGAAGGAGCCAAACTTCGACTGATCTATAACTCTCACGCAATCGATAAAAACCTCTGGGCGTTCCAACTGGTTGAGCTATTTTTAGGCCGTATTGACGAGCAAACGTTTATTAATGGCATGGCAAAAAATGTCTCCAGTACCCGACAATTGGTTGATAGGTTATGTGAAGGTTATTTCTACCTAGCAAAACTTAAGCTACAGCAAGGCGAAGAGGAAGCGGCGAAGAACTATTTTCGTTTGGCGCTGACCACCAATGTCTATGAGTTTGTTGAACACAAATACGCACGTTTGGAGCTCGATCGACTTTATCGCATCGCTAAAAAGAGATTTGAACAAGCGAATCCATCGTAAAGTGGCTTGAACGTGAACGTGAACGTGAACGCTGGAGCTAAGGTTTTATTTAAGTGTGTTGGCATCTCGCTTTGGCTACTCAGTTCATTGGCAGACAGTATTACACCGTCGATTACCTCTACGGTGTACACTTTTGATGCGACTGGGGCTTATGCCAATACCGCAGCGCATTACCAACACCCTCCCGCCATGTATTACCTCTACAAAAGCGAGGGACACAAGGACTATTTGTATCAGGCGGCCAAGCTCGACTATCCGCCCGCAGTGATTCATTGGTACCAGATCGTAAAAAAAGAAGGGCTGGAAGGGCTTAATCTTTGGCGCCAACGGGCCATTCAATTCGGCTCAGCGGAAGTGGTGTTAGACGAGTTGAACGCGTTGGTGGCCCAACGGAATTGGCAGGCTGCAAGTGTACTCTTATCCGAGCATGCGCAACTTGAATCGCAGTTACCAGAGACACTCAGTGGACAGTTCAAACAATTGGTCGCCACTGTTCAGTTTGATTCTCAAGGTCAATCATCGTCTTTACTTCCTGCGCCCGAGTCCCTGACAGCACTTGAATTTGTTGATGACGCTAAATGCCGTATGGTCGTTGCAATGAAACTTCAGGACGCCGGTCTTCACGGCAAAGCCCAATCTTTGGTTGAACAGTTTAAATCATCTAGGCTGGCAACCTTGCCAATTTGCTGGCAACCACCTGTTGTTGAGCCACTCGTTGCCCGAGCCTGTAATGCAAGTGGCGAAGCGCTGATTGATTGCGACATGCAATTACTCGCTAGTAGTTTTGCCAAGTCCATTGAGTCGCAGTCATCAAAGCTTGCGAAAGCCACCCATCTTATTGTGTTAACAAATGAGGGGGGCGCTAACACCCGTGGCGGATTAATGTTGTTGGCAGAAGGTGATTCATTTGCCGTGTTTATTCATGAACTAGCGCATTGGTTGGATTATTTTGACGAGTATCAGATATCACCAGCTCAACAGCAGCGATTGTGTCGAACCAAAGGCTACAAACGTCTGGGCAAAAACCTGATAATCGCCAATAAGGCGCTGTCTCGAGCAGAGGTGCAAGATGAAGTTGGCATTGTGCTGTTTCCAACGAATACCTGTAACGGTACGGAAGTTCAAGCTTACAAAGTATTCCCTCAGCCTAGCTTTATGGAGTATTTGGATACCGAAATGTCTTTGCGTTATGCCAATCATATTTTGCAAAACTTTGAGCCGAATAAAATCGTACCGGTTGCTATGAACTTTGCACTGGCGTACCAATATCACGACTATGACCAACTCAATGCGTTCGATCAAGAGCATTGGCGCAATCGCTATCATTACTGGTTGGCGCTCGCGGCTGAGCAAGGCTTTCCACCGGCAATGAGGTTGCTATCGCAGCTTTGGAAGCGCCAAGGGCTATGGCATCAAGCACACACGATATTGGTTAAAGCTGCGAATATGGGAGATTCGACTTCTCAGGTGTTACTTGGGCATAGTTACCTTGAGGGGACATGGTTAGAACGTGATCTCGAGCAGTCTGCGGTTTGGTATCGCAAGGCTGCCCTCGCTAACGATCCTTATGGACTGTACTTTTATGGCAAGTGTTTTGAGATGGGGTGGGGCTGCCCAAAATCGTCAGACGTTGCCAATCTTTGGTTTTCAAGAGCGGCTAAGCGCGGGAGCGAATTGGCTATCGATAAATTGAAGGCGCAAAAATCAGTAGCGCCGTAAAGGCTTTAACATACCTTCAAGGCCATTGAGCTTTACCTCATAGAGTAAAGCGAGTTGTTGGCCCAGTTTATTGTCGGGAAACCCTTGCTTGTGAAACCAAACCAAATAAGGTTCAGGTAAATCTATTAACTTGCGGCCAGCATACTTGCCAAACGGCATTATGGTATTGATGGCTTCAACTAGAAATTCGTTGTTCATAGAGTTTTAACTTAATAGAACTGGCGCGACGACTTTGTTGCGGCCAGTTTGCTTTGCGATATAAAGATTTTCATCGGCACTTTTGAGCATTAAATCTAGGTTGCGGTTTTCCAAATAGCTTTCGGAGATTCCTATTGAGACGGTTACTTTAAGTGCTTGTTGCTCAAACATAAACGGTGTATTACTGATTTTTCTCAAATACCGAGACGCGATGTTATTTGCTTCGGCTGATGTGGTTTCTGGCAGTAAAATCGCGAACTCTTCACCGCCGACGCGTGTAAAAATATCGTAGCCGCGCAAACACTTGCTGATTCGCTCGGTCAATTCGCACAGCACCTTGTCGCCCGCCGCGTGACCATATTGGTCGTTGATTCGTTTGAAGTGATCTATATCGAGAAGGACCAGTGCAACGTGTTGGCTTGAGCGATCACATCGTTCGATTTCGTTTTTGGCCAAGTAACTGAAGTGGCGTCGGTTGTAGACATTGGTTAAAAAGTCGGTTGAAGCTGCCTCAGTTAGCTTTTCTTTGGTTTTGAGTAACTCAATTTCAGTGCGCTTACTTTCGGTCACATCGGTTGCATAGATAAAGAGTTCATCGTCAACCATCAGCTCAGTGATCTTAAACCACCGACCATCAACCAAGTCTATTTCAAAAGAGCGAAATGGCCGCTTGCGTCGTTTTGTCGCCGCCATCATCAACCATTGCTCAATGTTCTCTGTCTCGATCAGAACGCCTCTCTTGGACTCCCAACAATGGGTTATGAGTTGATCGAATATTGTACCAATGGCCGACTGTTCACACGCAAACAGCTCAGCATAAGGTTGGTTACAATAGGTTAAAACATCGTCGGAGTTGTATATGCCGATGGCGTCCTGAGTCTTTTCAATTGCCTTTGAGATGCTAGCAAAGAGTTGGGCACTAGGCTGCATTGTTCCATAAAATAGGTGGGTCGTTGATAGCTAACAATAATATGCTTGATCGCTAATATTGTCTAACGAAACTGAAAAAGGGGAGTTTAATACTCCCCTAGGTTGTCGATTGATCATAGCGTTGTCTCGTCTTAGCTGTCCGCATCCTCAGACAATATTTGTTGCGCGAATGCAATTAGGTTAGTTTGGGTAATTTGGTTTTCTTGGACTTTGTGAGCCTGGTTTAAGTCCTTTTTTGCTAGCATAAACTTGTTTTGTTTAATTCTGCTAACACCGCGGTTACTCAGTGCAACGGAAGCAAGCCGTTTGTTGAGTCGATCGGATTTCTGCTTTGACAGACTTTGGCTCATATCAACCGCTTTGTCGCAGGCAGTTGTGGCAAGTTGCCACTCACCAAGATTGGTATAGGCAACGCACAAGTTCATTTGAGCCGCAACTATTAGGTGTGCATCCTCAACAAACATTGCATTGTTGATAACATCAATACCTTCGGCATAGTCGCCGGATTTAATTTCTTTGGCGCCGATGCTGTTCTCTACAACTGCCATCTGGTAGTTGCGGTCTTGAGCGCTAAGTGGCAGGGCAAACAGTGAAAGAAGTATGGTTAAGCTTGATATTCGTTTCATAATATTTCTCCAAAAATAAAAAAAGCGTCGATTGTTCGACGCTTTAAATTTAGTGAAGATGGGTCGTTGCGACAAAGGATTTAAATCTGAGCGACGGGTGAGAAATCGTCGTCTATTTGGTAAATGCCTTCAACATCCACTGGACAAAAAGATCCAGCTCTTCTCTCGATGCATGCCAATCGTGCTGGATCAAATAGTACTTGTCTCTTGTCACTAAGCGTTGTTCGAACAGCGGTGCAATCACCCCCTCATCAAACCAACTTTGTGAGATAGGCATAGGAATAAGTGCGATCCCTAATCCCTGTTGCGCCGCTCTGGCCACAGAAAACATGCTATCGACTTGAACAATGCGCTTTGGATCAAAGTCATCCACATCGTTTTCACTTGCCCATTGATGCCAAGACCAAGGGCGAGATTGGTGCAGAATGAGAGGCGCGTTTAAGATGGCGTCTTTGCCATATGGCTTTAATTCTTTGTACAGTTCAGGCGAGCAAGCTGGTATGTAGCTAATTGGAAATAACTCATACATAAGTGCATCGGTTGGTTTTGAGCCTGATAATACGATGGACAAGTCGGTCTCTTTCGTGTGTTCAGCTTTCGACTTAACGGTTTCTAATTGCAAGTTGATGTTTGGATATTGTGCAGACCACTCATTGAGTTTTGGTACAAACAACTCACTTGAAAAGAATTCCGGTAAGGAAATGCTAATCCCCGCTTGTTTACTTTCTTCACTGAACTCGACAATCGTACTTTCAAGTTGCTGAATCAGTGGCGAAATGGCTTGGTAAAAGTTCAAGCCGTCTTTGGTTAATTCAATTGCTCTGGTTTGTCGACGAAAGAGTTGTTTGTTCAATTGCTCTTCGAGTAATCGAATCTGATGACTGACTGCAGAAGGGGTGATATGCAATTGTTTCGCTGCGTGTTTAAAGCTCAAACATTTGGCTGCGATACAAAATGAGCGCAGGCCTCGAATCGGAGTTTGCACAGACATGGTAATTCCTTAAAAAAATCGTTTGGGGCGCTATCCCCATTAATGAATATGAGAGCAATCCCTGCGCCATGTGTTAACTTTATGTTTTATAACAATTTTCCAGATTCATGTGTTGGGTTAGATATGTTTTTGCATTAATTTGGTGCGTCAATATTGCAAGGAGTATGGATTAAGTACCAATTCGGGGAAATGATGTTTTATGGACTAAAATGGATGCAAAAAAATAGGCCTCTAAATTAGAGGCCTTAAAAAATGACGAGGTCATAAATAGTATTACAATCAACAGGGTAAGTTCTTTGTCTAGTGGACTAGAACTTGGGACTGATAGTAAAGAGCAATTACTCTAATGACAATCTATATAAAATCACCTGACAGTTGAGTTTATTTCATCTATTGGTTCAAAAAAGAGGCCTCAAAATTTGAGGCCTTAAAAAATGACGAGGTCATTAATTTGCTACTGCAATCAACAGGGTAAGATCTATACCTGAGGAGGGTAAGAACTTGATAGTGATATTAAAGAGTAATTACTCTAACGACAATCGATATAAAATCATCTAACGAGTGATTGAAATTCATCTATTAGGGCAAAAAAGAGGCCTCAAAATTTGAGGCCTTAAAATGACTAGGTCATTAATTTGCTACTGCAATCAACAGGGTAAGATCTATACCTGGGGAGGTGTAGAACTTGATAGTTAGAGTATCTGCACTAGTGTTGTCTGACAAATGGTAAAACTTAATTTAACGGTTGAATTTATTGAAGTTATTCCTTTTGGAGACAAAAAAATAGCCCCGCATAAAGCGGGGCTATTAACAAGCATAAAGGAATAATCTAAATGATTATGGCTGGTATGACACGTCCATATTCACGCCAGAGAAAGCGCGGTATGCACGGATACCAATATGCCATGTGCCGGCTGTAGGGTTGTTAACAGCACAGCTTTCTGTGTTGCCACCTTTGTAAGGACGACAGTCATATGACGTTGTAGTCGGTTGCGCACCATAGCGGATGTATAAATCAGCATCGCCCGAACCGCCATAGATATCTACGTTGAACGTTGACATGCCCGCTGGTACTTCAAGAGTGTAGTATTTCCACTCGTTACGGCTTGCAGAGATATTGCTTACAGTTTCGTTGTAACCTTGGCTACCACCGCCTGTAGAACCTTCAGTGTAGCTACCTGTTAAGCTCACACCACTGAATGTGCTATAGCCGCGAACCATAACGTGGTAAGTACCCGTTTGGATGTTAGTGATAGTACAAGATTCATTGTTACCGTTTAAGTAAGGACGACACTCATATGTAGACGTCGTAGGCGCAGAACCGAAACGTACGTATAAATCTGCGTCACCTGTACCACCTGACATTGTGAAGCTCAGGTCAGATGCACCAGCAGGAACGTTCATGGTGTAAGCTAATTCACTACCTGAAGCACCTGATAGACCTGTGATAGGCGTACCATTTGTAAGCTCGTTACCAGAAGGTGGTGGTGTAGTACCGCCGCCACAGTTAGCTGCCATATAGTCTGACGCTGCTTTAACTTGTACTAAACCGTAACCTGTTTTGTCGTCACGACCAGCCGCGTCTAAATCAACAGCAGTTGCTTTTAACGCGTCACGTACTTCAGTAACTGTACAATCAGGGTTGTTTGACCATGCTAAAGCTGCTGCACCCGCTACGTGTGGTGTCGCCATCGACGTACCGTTGTAGTATGCGTAGTCTTGGTTAGCAGAAATACTAAGCGTAGTGTTAGAACCTAATTGACCAAGTAAGGTTTGGCCAAGAGCACGGTTAACAGATACCGCAACCATATTAACGTCGTTGTTAGCATCAACTAGGAACGGGTTCTGTAAACCAGGACGGTCAGAGTTACTGTAAACAATAACACCTACCGCGCCAGCGTCCGCACACGCTTTAGCTGGGTTAATCTCAGGGTAGTTACTGCCTTTTTGGTTATCGTTACGTTCCGCCAAACAAATGTTGCCTTGAACGTTAGAACAGCTGTATGCAGAGCCTGTCCAGCTACAAGACGCCAATTGGCCAGAAACACTGCCATTGTAGTTTTGTACTGTGTAGCTGCCACCACTCTGAATGTAGTGTGTTTGTGGTACAACGCGGTCATTGCTGTAAGTTGTTCCACCGACAGTGATTGAACCTAGACGGCCATCACCTGCTACGGTTGAAAGCACAGCTTCACCCGGTGCTGCGATTTCTACTTGCGGAGTATACTGTGAGAATTCAGCGTGTTGGCCGTTTTCATCAACCGCACCTACTGCCATAACAGTGTCGTAAGACGCAGGGTAAGAAAGTGAAGCGTCGCCGTCGTTACCAGATGCTGCTACTAGTAGCACGCCCTGTGCAGTTGCAGCTTCTAAGCCGTTGCGCTCCGCAGTGCTTGCAGAAGGGCCACCTAAGCTCATGTTGACTACTTTCGCGCCAGCAGACACACAGTTGTTAACTGCAGTTACTAAGTCAGAGCTGTAGCCCCAGCCGCTCTCGTTAAATACTTTGATGATGTGTAGATTTACATTTGTGCTTGGCATAACACCAACAACACCTTCGTTGTTATCTACTGCGGCGATAGTACCAGCTACGTGTGTACCGTGTGAGCCACCGGCTTGATACCAGTTACCTGTGCCTGAATCGTTAGTACCTGTCGCGTTGTTCGCCGCTAAATCAGGATTAGACGCTTCATAACCAGAGTCGATAACACAAACTGTCATGTTGCCTGCTTGTGCATCAGATACTTGATCCGCTTGAATGTTAGGAATGCCCCATGGAACCGTTTCTGACATTAGGAAACGAACTGGATCCATCTCTGCATTTTTAATGTTGCCGTCAGCACGAATTGCGTCCAAGAACGCTTTGCGTTCCTTACGGTTGATTTTCTTTGCTAACTTGAAGATGTGTTTTTTGTTTTTAAGCTTGCGCTTAAATTTAACTTTTTTGTCTTTCTTAAGAATTTTCTTAAGACGCTTGGCAAGCTTTCTTGCTTCCTTTTTCGAATCGACTTCATTGATGTATTCAATGATGAACTGATCCGTTTGGTCTTGCATTAGTAACTCACGCTGTTTGATTCGCCATTCGGCAAAATCTGCAGCTACTCCAACATGCACTTCTTTTTCTACTTCTTGTAAGTTGCCAGCAAACGCGTTGCTCGCGGTAAGGGTAGTGATGGTTGCTAAGGCAACCGCTGAAAGTGTTGGAAACTTGCTTTTATTATTATTTTCCATAGTGATTTCTTTTTTGTTATGGCGAATTTGCTTCGCTCAATTGTTATGTTCCAAGGATATAAATTCACAAATTGTGGCTAGCTTCTGGCCAGTACCCAAAATGCGAACGTAAGTATTACCGGAAATAGAAAATGATTAAAAGTACAGTTTTTTAATACTTTATTGATCAATTCGGAGAGGATAGAGTATTTTAGAATAGAGTTATGGTTCTAAAATAGAGACGAAACGTGATTTTTACTGACCTGCATTTAAATCCTGTACGAATTTTGAGCGTAACAAAATGTTTCCAAAATGGTGAATTTTACAGAGTTTCATGGCGGGCATGAGTTATATCTAAAAGTAATAAAAAAGGGGCTTTCGCCCCTTTCTTGTTGATAGGCAATCAAAATTATTCGTCGATTCCACGAAGAAGTGCATTCACGCCAACTTTAGCGCGAGTTTGTGCATCTACTTTCTTAACGATAATAGCGGCGTAAAGTGAATGAGTTCCATCCTTTGAAGGTAGTGAGCCAGGAACAACAACAGAGCCCGCTGGTACACGACCGTATGTAATCTCGCCGGTTTCGCGATCATAGATGCGAGTGGATTGGCTGATATATACGCCCATGGACAACACCGCGCCTTCTTCAACTACGACGCCCTCAACAACCTCTGAACGAGCACCAATGAAACAGTTGTCTTCAATAATGGTTGGATTTGCTTGCAATGGCTCTAATACACCGCCGATACCAACACCACCAGATAAGTGTACGTTTTTACCGATTTGCGCACATGAACCAACGGTTGCCCAAGTATCAACCATAGTACCGTCATCGACATACGCGCCGATATTAGTATATGAAGGCATTAACACCACGTTTTTGCCAACGTATGAGCCTTTACGTGCTGCAGCTGGTGGAACAACGCGCATACCACCGGTTTTGAAGTCTTGCTCTGAATAAGAAGCGAATTTATTGTCGACTTTGTCATAGAAGCGCGTTTCGCCACCTTCCATCACTTCATTGTCGCGAATACGGAAAGATAGCAATACTGCTTTTTTAAGCCATTGGTGTACAACCCACTCACCCGCGATTTTTTCTGCAACTCGAGCTTCACCGCTGTCCAAAAGTTCAATGGCTTGTTCTACGGCTGATTTAATTTCCGCTGATACAGTGTTAGGCGTAATGCTGTCACGGTTGTCGAAAGCAGTTTCGATGGTTGCCTGTAACTCGGCGTATTTGCTTTGCTCTGTCATTGTATTCCCAATTCCAATCGTTTTATTGTGTTAATGCGTCTTTGATGGCCAATGCAAGTTTATTACGTTGGTCATCGTCTAATTTTTTGCGATCACTTGTGGAGATCTTAAAAATGTCC
This sequence comes from Alteromonadaceae bacterium, assembly GCA_964229075.1. GTDB lineage: Bacteria > Pseudomonadota > Gammaproteobacteria > Enterobacterales > Alteromonadaceae > Psychrosphaera. Next base: position 52,706 of record CAXRBI010000081.1, read on the forward strand.
TCGGCTTTTTCACCTATGGTTGAGATCTTAGCTGAGTACAATAATATGTTTTGCTGTTTAAATACTTCGGCTATTTTAGCGAGTAATCCTGGGGTATCTAGAGCGGTTATCTCTAACATATCCCTTTGTGTGCTTTTGGCGTCCATAAATCGCGTATTGACCGCAATCTGGAACTGTTTGATTTGCCTTGGTACTCGTTTTTGTCGAGTCGATGGGCATTGCTCGCCACTGATTACTCGAGTCAATGAGTGCTTAATTTCATCTCTGCGGAACTCAGAATCAATAATCGTATTGTCTTGCTCCAGGACGATGAAGGTATCGATGACATATCCGTCTTTGGTGTTCATTATGTGGGCATCAACCACGTTGACATTTTTGCTATCAAACGCGCTAACTACGTCAGCGAACAGACCCGGTTTGTCTTTGGCATAAACAAATACCTGAGTGCCACCACGGACCGCGTTATCGCTCACTAACACCAACGGCTGTTTACTGCGGTTACTATGATTTACTAAGTGTGACGTATGCCATGCAATATTCGAAGGGGCATGACGTGAGAAATATAGGGTTCTAAACTGTTTCCACAGCGCATTTGCACGCTCCTCATCGATGCCTTTTTCCGTCAATAGCTCCAATGCTTGTATTTTATGATCGGCTGCGGTTTCACGCATGTCTTTCGCGTTTTCCAAGCCTTGGCGTAGCGCTCGCTGAGTCGCCAAATACAAATCCGCCATCAAGGTATTTTTCCAATCATTCCACAAGTTGGTATTAGTGGCACGGACATCAGCAACGGTTAAACAATACAAGAAGTCCAACCGGGTTTCGTCTTTAACTTTCTTGGCAAAGTCGGCAATGACTTCAGGATCGTAAATGTCGTTCTTTTGCGCAGTCACTGACATAAGTAAGTGATTGTCCACTAACCAGGAAATGAGCTTAGTATCTGAGGCTGGCAATTTATGCAGTTGACCAAAGTTGGTCGCATCAATGGCGCCGAGTTCGCTGTGATCTCCACCTCGACCTTTGCCGATGTCGTGGAAAATACCCGCCATATAAAGGAGCTCGGGTTTATCCATGCGCTTAAAAATTGCGCTGCACAACGGAAACTCCTGTTTAAACTCATCTTGTGAGTAGCGATATATGTTTTTGATCAATCTGTGAGTGTGTTCATCGACAGTATAGGCGTGGAACAGGTCGAACTGCATCTGACCAACTATGTGACGCCAGTTTGGCATATAGTAGGCGAGCACACTGTGTTTTAGCATCAGCGTGAAAGCGTGTCCCATGGCGTTAGGGTGTCGTAAAAATTGTATAAACGCAGCGCGGCACTTTTCAAGATCTTGCAAATCTCCCATTAATCGACGACGCACTCGACGTAATAAGCGTATTGTCGCGGAGTGCAGTTTTTCTACCTGAGGATTCTCTGCGATATGGATGAACATTTTGAAAATGTTAGCGCGATAGAAAAATACGTCATCGTGACGAACCAACAATGAGCGACCGTGAATTGCGAAATCATCGTCGATGACTTTGACCTCTCGAGTCGTCCCTAAAATTGCAGAGTTGAAGCGCTGCAACAACATGGTATTTAGTTCTATGACTCGACGGGCAACTCGGAAAAATCGTTTCATCATTCGTTCGACAGAAGGTTTGCCATCATCACCAAACCCCATCATTTGCGCAACTTGCGGCTGATAGTCAAACAGCAAACGGTTTTCACTGCGACCAGCGACTAAATGCAATGCGAAGCGCATTTGCCATAGAAAATCTTGGCACTCTTCCATTTCTTGATACTCATCAAGCAACAGATAGTCGTGATCGACCAGTTCCGCGATGCTTTGAGTATTGAAATGTTTTTTTGCAACCCAAGAAATGGTTTGTAAATCACGTAAGCAACCAGGGTTAGCTTTTAAATTCGGCTCCAAGTTATAAGATGTGGAATGATAACGTTTGTGCCGGTCTTCTTGTTCCTGGCGCTTTTTCAGATAAAAGTCCTGACTTGAGATAAAACGCGATTTGTTCAATTCGACTTCGAGGTTTTCGAAATTGTGATTGTTGCCACAAACCAAACGTCGTTCCATCAGGTTAGTGGCAATGGTGATGTCTTCGCGACCTGCTACGATTGCTTCTTTAATACTGCGTACGGCATGACCAACGTCAAACTTCAAATCCCAAAGGATGGTCAAAAACAAACTGATTTTTTCACTGGCGGAAGGTTTGAGGGTTTTACCAGATAAGACTAACAAGTCGATATCAGACTCCGGGTGCAATTCTCCGCGACCGAACCCGCCTACCGCAATAAGGCTTACATCTTCTTCGTGATGCAACTCAACATGTTGCCAGACATTCAGCAAAATAAAGTCGACAAAATCGGAGCGCGCGGTCACTAACTTTCGGACCGACATCATGCCAAACTTTTCGACACTCCAGCTTTGAAACTCTTTGATCCTATTTTTGTACTCGACCAGTTTAAATGGTTGTGGCAACGGGGCGAGTAAATGGTTTGGTATCTGAATATTCACGTTTAGCGCCTTATCCGGCGGTTGCTAGGGCCGCCAGTGTTTTTATTATTGTTTTTGAGTTAATTCACTACGAATGTGAGATCACCCTTGGCAGATCTTCGTCGCTGCGCAGCGTTAATACTTCTACGCCATCTTCAGTGACTAATAATGTGTGTTCCCACTGAGCAGACAGTTTTCTATCTTTAGTAACCGCTGTCCATTGATCTTTAAGAATCTTTAACTTGTGTGTTCCGGCATTAATCATCGGCTCGATAGTGAAACACATACCCGCTTTTAACTCCTCGCCAGTGCCAGCGCGGCCATAGTGAACAACTTGTGGTTCTTCGTGGAAACCTTCACCTATGCCGTGACCACAGAAATCGCGGACAACAGAGTATGAATGTTTCTCGGCGTGCTTCTGAATGACTTCACCAATGTCGCCCAATCGGCAACCGGGTTTAACGATTTCAATGGCTTTGTATAAACACTCTTGTGTCACTTGCGCCAGGCGCTTGGCTTGAATGTTTGGTTCGCCGACGAAAAACATTTTTGAGGTGTCGCCGTGGAAACCATCTTTTATAACGGTGACATCAATATTGACACAGTCGCCGCTTTTTAGCGGTTTATCATCAGGGATACCGTGGCAAATAACGTGGTTGATTGACGTGCAAATCGACTTTGGAAAAGGTGGGTGGCCGTAATTTAGTGGTGCTGGGATACATCCTTGCACGTCCACAATGTAGTTGTGACAAATGGTATTAAGCTCATTTGTTGTCACACCCGGCTTAACGTGTTCGCCGATCATTTCCAATACTTCCGACGCTAAACGGCCGGCGACGCGCATTTTTTCTATTTGTTCTGGCGTCTTAATAACTGCTGCCATAAATTCCTCTCGAGATTCTCACAACCGAATGTTTAGTTTAGTAGACAAAAAATGATCAGTTTTTAGTCGCTTTCGGTTGTGTTTGTTAACCGCTCTATGGTATAAAGCGCGCCTTATTTTTACAAAGGTTTTTTGAGTAATTACTTAAAACTTTTTGTAAGGATAAGAAAAAGTAATTTTTATTAAATAACACACATATATCGACACGTTCTCCGGGGTGCTGAATCGCTGATAAGCGACTTGGTCGGTAGAATGGGATATATGGAGGCCTAACCCCAATAGAGGAAAATAAAATGGCAAACGTTTCTATGCGTGACATGCTACAAGCTGGCGTACACTTTGGTCACCAAACTCGTTACTGGAACCCTAAAATGAAACCTTTCATTTTCGGCGCACGTAACAAAGTTCATATCATCAACCTTGAAAACACAGTTCCAATGTTTAATGAAGCACTAGACTTCATTAAGTCTGTTTCTGCTCGTAAAGGTAAGATCTTATTCGTTGGTACTAAGCGTGCAGCAAGCGAAGCTATCAAAGAAGCGGCTATCTCTTGTGACCAATTCTACGTTAACCACCGTTGGTTAGGTGGTATGTTGACTAACTGGAAAACAGTTCGTCAATCAATCAAGCGTTTAAAAGATTTGGAAGCTCAATCTGAAGACGGCACGTTTGACAAGCTTACTAAGAAAGAAGCTTTGATGCGTACTCGCGAGATGGAAAAGCTAGAGAAGAGCCTTGGCGGTATTAAAAACATGGGCGGTTTGCCTGACGCGATTTTCATTATCGACGCAGACAACGAGCACATCGCTATCGCTGAAGCAAACAACTTAGGTATTCCTGTTGTTGCGGTTGTTGATACTAACTCTAACCCTGACAACATCGACTTCGTAGTTCCTGGTAACGACGACGCGATCCGTGCAATTCAGTTATACACTTCTTCTGTTGCAGCTACTGTTAAAGAAGGTCGCGCTAGCAACCTTGAAGCACAAGCTGAAGACTTCGTAGAAGCTGAATAATTGTCATAAATCGGTCACACCGATTTAAACAAAACGACAATATACAGGGGGCATAATTTTAATGCCCCCGAATCAGATTTAATAGGTCATGGCCATCGCGCGATGACACTTAATTAGAGGACAAGACCATGGCAGTAACTGCTGCATTAGTTAAAGAACTTCGTGAACGCACTGGCGCGGGCATGATGGATTGTAAAAAAGCCCTTACTGAAACTAACGGTGACATCGATCTAGCGATCGAAAACATGCGTAAAAACGGTCAAGCGAAAGCTGCTAAGAAAGCAGGTAACGTTGCGGCTGAAGGTACTATCATCATTAAAGAAGGCGCTGGTTTCGCTGCATTAGTTGAAGTTAACTGTCAAACTGACTTCGTTGCTAAAGACGCTAGCTTCTTAGGTTTCGCTAACTCTGTTGCAGACGCAGCAGCTGCGGCGCAAACAACTATCGAAGACTTACAAGCTAAGTTCGAAGAAGAGCGCGTTCAACTAGTTGCTAAAATCGGTGAGAACATCAACGTTCGTCGTTTAGCATACGTTGAAGGTTCTGCATTAGCTTCTTACCGTCACGGTGAGCGCATTGGTGTTGTTGTTGCAGGTTCTGGCGACGCTGAAACACTTAAGCACGTAGCGATGCACGTTGCAGCTTCTAAGCCTGAGTTCGTTAACCCTGAAGACGTTCCAGCTGAAGTTGTTGAAAAAGAAAAAGCGATCCAAGTTGAAATCGCGATGAACGAAGGTAAGCCTCAAGAAATCGCTGAGAAGATGGTTACTGGTCGTATGAAGAAGTTCACTGGTGAGATTTCTCTTACTGGTCAAGCTTTCATCATGGAACCTAAGAAGTCTGTTGGCGAAATGCTTAAAGAAAAGAGCGCTTCAGTTTCTACTTTCATCCGTTTAGAAGTTGGTGAAGGTATCGAGAAGAAAGAAGAAGATTTCGCAGCTGAAGTTGCAGCGCAAATCGAAGCGGCTAAAAACGCTTAATTCTGCTCTCATCGAGAAATAAAAAAACCGCGTTTATCGCGGTTTTTTTGTATCTAAATAACGAACAACACCAGCGACTATTTTTCGCCTATATCGCGCAATCGTTTACTGCCCTTGGGAAACAAGCTAACCGCATGCTCTTGGTCTTTACCGTTGTTTTCGTGATATTGTCCAACCGGCAAGGTGTCCATCACTTGAACATTAATGTCTCTGGCAATAGGCACATAATCGGTTTGGGCCGTTGTGATTGCGGTCGAAATGATTTTTGCCAACAAGCCATCGTCTTCGTCGTCACTGCCGGTCGACTTTGATATCTCATGACGATGATGCCACAGTTGAATGCCTGTTCGAGTAGACACTAAACGCAGCTCTACGCCAACTTCAACCTCACCACCGACCACGTAATAACTTGTATCCCAGTCGCGAATAGAAACATACAAGACCGAGTCCGCCCCGAACAGGGTGTTAAATTGCGACGCGGGAATCGACTTAGTTTGTTCGCCGTCAATAATGCCTTCGCTGGCGAAAAACGCCTTGGTGTAAGGAATCGAATATACGTAATACCCAGCTTCCGCTAGAGGTCTTGCAAGGGTGGTTGCGTACAAGCTGGCGGCGTCAGCCGCTGTAGTTCGATTCGAAGCTGGGACAACCAAAATCGTTTTTACATTTTCCTCATACATCCGAGGATACATATGTTGTTTGGTGACAGGCTCAACCGTTGTTGCTTGGCAACCGACCAACAACATCAGCAAAACCATTGAAACAAATAATTTCATCCTCTTTTACGCTCCAACATCAAAATTGCTTTGTCTACGAATTGGGTTGATTCAGGGTAAGCTTGCTTTTCCTGACGAAACAAGCTCACCGCGCGTTCTAGATTGTTGCTATTGGCCTCCATCATGCCGAGTTCGAAATATATGCCCGGTGGCACCGGCTTCTCTCCGTTTTGGCCATTTGCTATGATCCGTTCGAGCTCTCTTTTGTGGCGTTCAAAGGTATCGGCACCAGGTTGTTTGGTGTATCGGTATAAGGTGTTCTCGTAGTTACCCCAATAATAGATGGTATTGCTAGTGCAACCGGACAATAGCGCGCTCGCTAGCAACACAGATAAGTACGTCTTCCTCATGGGATTGAAACCGCGAATGTTTGCCCTTCAGAAAGAAAGATATATTTCTGGATAACAATTTTGTCGTTTTTACTGACGACCAACTCGTGCTTGCCGCTGACAACTTCAATTTTTACGACCTGCTGCCCATTGAGTTCGAAGCTTTCTGTGGTTTCGCCGACAAAATAGTTTTCATCACCCAATTGAATGTTCGTGTTTTGAAAGTTGCCTTCTAGCTGGAGGTAGCTGTTTTCATCATTTTGCGTAGTGTAAGTAACACTAGTACACGCCGAAATGAGTAATGTAAGTATTGCTAATATCCAAGTTTTCATGACGACGTCCTTATAGTTCAATGATTCGGTAGTTCTTAAGGTTTTTGCTATCTACTATGCCAGAGACAACTTTTGCGTAGCTGATTTCGTTGTCGCCTTTGCCATAGTTTTTAACGACTTCAATCGCTGCGACTTGCTCACCTGGCAATTCGATAGATTTGCCCGTTTGCGGGTTTGTCACTTTTTTACCCGGTTGGTAGACCGCCAGTTTTGTGCCCTGAGTAATACCCTGAGACTGACCTCCAGCGATAATCAGTTGATTTTCCTCTTCACTAAGAATGTAAGTGCGCCAAGGTTGATCGAGTAAGTTGTTCATGATGTTGCCGACCAGTTTTGATATCGCAGCTGAGATGGCCTTATCATCAAGCGCAGTATTGTAGGCAGCCGATTCGCCAACGCCAAACACTTGATTGGCTTCACTTGTTGCCGTGCCGCTAGCCTCTTCGCTGTAGATAACTTCGGAGCTATTTACGTTGATTAATCGAACATTGACGCGAGCGGTGGCGCGTTGGATTAGATTTCTGGAGAAAATTCCCACCTCACTCGTAGTTTCACGGCCAAATTCCGATACTGAACCTACCAGCACATAATCCGCCGGAATAGACTTCGATTGCGCATCAGACAATTGCTTCTCATGCTCAAGCAATTCTAAGTCTGCTCGTTCTAACATAACAAATTTACCGGTTGCATTGAGTCGGCTGCTCAATATATCCGATGCCTGTTTGCCAAGACGGTTACCATTTTGGTTAACAAATACATTATTGCTACGTTTGGTTTCATCGGAAAATCTAGCTATAGCGACTAAACGTTTCAAGCCATTGTCATTTTGCTTAATAGTTTCTGCAATATCAGGAGTAGAGGGCTTTTTTTGATGGATAATCTCAGTCGTGGCGGAAGTACATGCGCCGAGGGTCAAACTGACGATTGCTAAGGCGAGAATTTTTTTCATAATACACATCGTTCCTTAATGGTTAAGTTACCTATAAAGACTCCAAGCATTTTTGAAAGTTCACTGCCAAAAAAATTTTTATTCCAAAATGTTTGTTCTAGCGGTGTTTTAATGCAAATTGAACAGCGAGTTCCGGACAAAATGCTATTTCTTTATTTTGATTATCCGGCAAAAATCCCATAGAATACGCCGCAATTTGCACCTCCAATTTATCATTCATGGGAGCTTTATGAGCACTAGCACAAAGCCAGTTTATCGACGCATCTTACTTAAACTAAGTGGTGAAGCATTAATGGGAGAAGAGGGGTTTGGTATTGATCCAAAGATCCTTGATCGCATGGCACAGGAGATCAAAGAGTTAGTCGAAAAAGATGTCCAAGTGGGTGTGGTTTTGGGTGGTGGTAACATCTTCCGTGGTGCACCATTAGCCGAAGCGGGTATGAACCGCGTGGTAGGTGACCACATGGGAATGTTGGCAACCGTAATGAATGGTTTGGCAATGCGTGATGCATTGCACCGTGCACATGTCAATGCGCGTTTGATGTCGGCTATCCCGCTGAAGGGCGTATGTGACGACTATTCTTGGGCTGAAGGTATCAGTATGCTTAAGAGCGGACGAGTGGTAATCTTTTCTGCAGGTACAGGCAACCCATTCTTTACAACCGACTCAGCGGCTTGTTTACGTGGTATCGAGATTGAAGCAGACGTTGTTTTGAAAGCGACAAAGGTCGATGGTATTTACTCAGATGATCCTGTGAAAAACCCTGATGCTGAGTTGTATCGCAGCCTTTCTTACCAAGAAGTGATTGAAAAAGAATTGAAGGTTATGGATTTGGCGGCCTTTACGTTGGCTCGTGATCATAAGATGCCAATCTGTGTCTTTAACATGAATAAACCTGGCGCGTTGAAACGTGTTGTGCTCGGCGAAGAAGAAGGCACAATCGTTACAAACCCAAAAGATTAATTTTACCGTATAGGAAATTTTGCTGTGTTAAATGAAATTCACAACGACGCAAATACGCGTATGGATAAAAGCGTAGACTCTTTGCAGTCTCAACTTAACAAGATTCGTACTGGCCGTGCTCACCCGAGCTTATTGGACGGCATTAATGTTTCTTATTACGGTGCAGATACACCGCTGAATCAATTGGCAAACGTGTCAGTTGAAGATTCAAGAACGTTGGCTCTGACTGTATTTGATAAGTCTCTTACTCAGGCGGTGGAAAAAGCCATTCTTACTTCTGATTTGGGTTTAAACCCTATGTCAGCGGGTACAGTCATTCGTATTCCTCTTCCTCCATTGACAGAAGAGCGTCGCCGTGACTTGGTTAAAGTGGTAAAGGGCGAAATCGAAAACGGCCGTATTGCGGTTCGAAATGTGCGCCGTGACGCTAACAATGACATTAAGTCGTTATTGAAAGACAAAGACATTTCTGAAGACGAAGCGAGACAAGCGGAAGACGAGATTCAAAAGCTAACTGATAGTAAGATGAAAGTCATTGATGAAATGTTAGTGGTAAAAGAAAAAGAGTTGATGGAAATTTAATCTCTTTAGATTGATACAACGACTTAACGCCGTAAAGATTGCTCTGCGCGGCGTTTGTATTTTTAGGAAACACAAATGGCAAGTGGCGATATAGCGTCTCAAGTTTTAGAGCATTACAGTGCATCGATTCCGCAACATGTTGGAATCATTATGGACGGTAATGGTCGTTGGGCGCAGCTAAAAGGGATGCCTAGAATTTATGGTCACAAAAAAGGCGTCGACGCCGTGCGCGAGGCGGTCAAGTTCTCTCGCCAAGTCGGCATTAAATCTTTAACTCTTTTTGCATTCTCTAGTGAAAACTGGAAACGTCCAGAAGACGAAGTCTCTGGATTGATGGATCTGTTTATGATGGTTCTGACGAAAGAAGTTAAGGTTTTGCATAAAAATAATGTGCGCCTAAAAGTTGTGGGTGACTTATCGGGTTTTAGTAGCTCGATACAAGCAAAAATTGAAAAAGCCCATGACATGACCAAAGACAATGACGGTTTGACTCTCAATATCGCCGCTAACTATGGCGGGCGTTGGGATATTGTACAGGCCGCAAAACGCGTCGCTCAGGATGCTGTCGACGGTAAACTGCAGCCGGCAGACATTACGGAAGACTTATTTGACTCATACACCAGTTACGCTGAACAAGCACCACTAGATTTGCTTATTCGCACGGGTGGAGAAACGCGAGTCAGTAATTTTTTACTTTGGCAATTAGCGTATGCTGAATTGCATTTTTCGAAGTTGTATTGGCCAGAATTTTGTCCCACGGCGTTTGCTGGTGCGATTGAAGATTTTGTAGGGACCGAGCGACGATTCGGCTTAACTGGCGAACAAGTAAAAAGTTAAAAGCCAAATAAACAAAGGGTTTTAGTTTGTTAAAACAAAGAGTAATTACAGCGGTTATTTTGGGGGCGTTGCTACTGCTAGCGCTGTTCAAAATGCCAATCGATACATTCAAATGGGTTGCTTTAGCTATCTTTGGTTACGGTGCATTTGAATGGAGCAAACTTGCGGAAATTAAAGGCAAAGTAAACCAAATTGTTTATGCGCTTGGAGCCGTTGCGCTTGGCGCAGCGACGTACTTGTATATCTTTGATAGTCAGCTTTGGACGCTTACCGGTCAGTTGACGGATGAAAATTACGCATTAATGTTGATGGCGTGTGTATGGTGGGGCATCAGTTCATTACTTGTTTTGATTTACCCGCGCGGAAATCGAGTTTGGCAACATCAACCATTGGTTAAATCTATCTTCGGTTACCTAACGCTTGTGCCTGCATGGATTGCGTTGCTGACCATTCGCGAATGGCATTATTTGTTCAATTCAGATCACGGCGCATGGCTTGCACTGTTTGTGTTTGGCATTGTTTGGGCTGCTGATATAGGCGCTTACTCTGCAGGTAAGCGATTTGGCAGCCATAAATTAATGCCAAATGTCAGCCCAGGAAAGACGATAGAGGGTTTTCTTGGCGGTATGGTTGCTGTCGTCGTTTTGACCGTTGTCGTGCTATGGGGGCGTGAGATCGATTTCTCTGACTGGATGGTTCTGATCATCTGTTGCGTTGTGATTGGCGTAATCTCAGCTTTCGGTGACTTGAGTGAGAGTATGCTGAAGCGTGATGCGGGCATTAAAGACAGTGGCAACATCTTACCTGGTCATGGTGGTTTGTTAGATAGGATTGATTCACTAACTGCTGCAATGCCTGTGTTCTTAGTTTTCTTCAGCCACTTCTACCTATAGGCCGGATATGCAAACCCTAACGATTCTTGGGGCAACCGGCTCAATTGGGCTGTCGACGCTGGACGTCATCGCTAGGCATCCGGCTCAGTTTCAGTTGTTTGCGGTGACCGGTAACACCAATGTTGAAGGCATGGTGCGTATTTGCCAACAAAATCAACCTAAAGTTGTTGTGATGGTTGATGAAAAAGCGGCTCTTGCCCTTAAAAAACAAATTGCTCCAAACATTGAAGTGCTCGTTGGTGAAGAAGGGCTTATCAATGTTTCCAGTGACCCCGAAGTGACCACTGTCATGGCGGCGATTGTTGGCGGTGCTGGCCTAAAACCAACGTTAGCGGCAGCAGAATCAGGTAAACGAATTTTACTGGCCAATAAAGAGTCCTTGGTCATGAGCGGCGAGTTGTTTCTCGACAAGGTCAAATTACATGGTGCAACGCTCCTGCCTGTCGATAGTGAGCACAATGCAATATTCCAGGCGTTACCGCTATCTGTTCAAAATGGTGGCCAACTGACCGATGCTGGTGTCAACAAAATATTATTGACTGGCTCTGGAGGCCCGTTTTTAAATACTGATTTTGCGTCTTTTGCTTCGATAACACCTGAGCAAGCGGTTGCGCATCCTAATTGGTCAATGGGAGCTAAAATCTCGGTTGATTCTGCGACTATGATGAATAAAGGTTTGGAGTTCATTGAAGCTCGTTTATTGTTTAACGCTGACTTTGAGCAGATAGAGGTTGTGATTCACCCGCAAAGTATTATCCATTCTATGGTGAGTTATGATGACGGTTCAGTCTTAGCGCAAATGGGACGACCAGACATGCGAACGCCAATCGCACATTGTTTGTCTTACCCAGAAAGAATTTTCTCAGGCGTTGAACCACTCGATTTTAGTAAGATGAAAGACTTTTCATTTCAAGCGCCAGATTTTACTCGTTTTCCAAATTTAAGATTGGCTCTTGAAGCGTCCAAGCTTGGGCAAGCAGCGACAACTGCATTGAATGCCAGTAATGAAGTTACCGTCGCCGAATTTTTATCGCACAACCTCCGTTTTACAGACATTCATAAATACAACGAATTGGCACTGGAAACTTTCGCTGGGCTTAAAGCTGAATCTCTCGATGATATTGTTGCACTGGATTGTGAAGTGCGCGATTGGCAATTAGCAAAAGTCAAAGAGGGACGCTCATGACGGCTATGCTTTGGAACTTAGGCAGCTTTATCGTTGCTCTCGGAATATTAGTGTTTATTCACGAGTATGGTCACTATTGGGTCGCAAAACGCAATGATGTCAAGGTCCTACGGTTTTCTGTTGGTTTTGGTAAAAAGCTGTATTCGTGGACTAACAAGTCGGGAACTGAATTTGTCATTGGCGCAATACCTTTAGGCGGGTATGTTCGTATGTTAGATGGACGTGTTGATGATGTGTCCGAAGCCGATCGGCCTTTCAGCTTTGATCAGAAACGCGTTGGCCAACGAATTGCAATCGTTGCAGCTGGCCCTTTAGCCAACTTTTTGTTTGCCGCGGTGGCGTTGTTACTGATGTTTCTCATTGGTGTTACCGCGGTCAAACCTGTGGTGGGTAGTGTTGAAGAAAATTCAATAGCGGCACGCAGTGGTATGATGGCTCAAGACATTATTGTCAAAGTTGGTGATACGGAAGTTGTGGATTGGCAAGAGACCAGTTACGCCATTATTAAGAATGTTGGCGGGATTGAACTGCCGGTTTCGGTGCAACGTGATGGTTTCGAAGTTGAATTGGACTTTGATATTGCGGAATGGCAACTGAAAGATGGCGGGGTTTTATCAGGACTTGGAATCGTGCCACTTGGTCCAAAACCAACCACCCAACTTGCTTACATTGAAGAAGGCTCTGCTGCCGACCTCGCAGGGTTACAAGTCAGCGATACAATTCTTGCTATGAATAATGAAGCTGTTGAATCATGGCAACAATTAGTTGAAATCATTTCGAATTCCGCAGATCAAGAAATAGTCACTTTGATAGCTCGCGGAGACCAAAGATTAACCGTTTCAGTCGTCCCTGTAAATCGGCCGACAGAGGAAGGTTTTAGCAATGGTTACCTTGGTGTCATACCCAAAGTTGAGAAATTGTCAAAGGACTATGTATTTACGCATCAATATGCTATTTTGCCCGCTTTGCAAAAAGCCGTTGTGGAAACTTGGGACAGAACCGTACTCAGTTTCCAGATGTTTGGAAAATTGCTGACCGGCAAACTTGGCTTAGACAACCTCAGTGGCCCAATTTCGATAGCACAAGGTGCGGGAACCAGTGCATCTTATGGATTGGAGTACTTTCTAGGGTTTCTAGCCTGGATCAGCATTAATCTCGGTGTCGTTAACTTGTTGCCATTACCCATCCTAGATGGGGGCCACTTAATGTACTTTTTTATTGAACTTATTCGTGGCAAGCCTGTCTCTGAGAGGGTACAGGAAATCGGCTTCCGAGTTGGAGCCTTTGTGTTGTTAATGATTATGGGCATCGCCCTGATGAATGACTTTGGTCGATTGTAATACCAATGATCATAATTCGTTGTGATAATAGCTGTCACAATCGATTGTCATCCTAAGTTGTATTGGATTTAGAATAATAATGAAACAAATTTCAGTTAGTCTTTTTTTGTTGTGTTTAAGTTTCGGCTCGATAGCCAATGATCAACGTTTCATAATAGAAGATATTCAAGTTAAGGGGTTGCAAAGAGTTGCGTTAGGTGCGGCTCTAACTCATGTCCCATTTAATGTTGGCAACGAAATTTCAGAGTTTTACGTTGCTCAATCGCTCAAAACCTTATACGCCTCCGGGCATTTTGCTGACGTTAAAGTATTCCGCGATGGCAACACCATCATCTATCAGGTAACCGAACGCCCAACCATCAGCTCGATTGAGTTTGAAGGCAACAAAGACATCAAAGACGAGCAATTGCAGGACAGTTTAGAGGACTCTAACGTCCGCGTTGGTGAGTCTTTGGACAAGACGGTTTTAACTGGTATTGAGTCTGCCCTGACCGATTTTTACCATTCTGTTGGTAAATACAACGCGTCAGTCAAAGCTAATATTACCTATCTTCCTCGAAACCGTGTGCGTTTGAATTTTGTATTTGAAGAGGGTGATGCGGCTAAGATTCGCCAGATCAACATCGTTGGCAACGAAGTGTTTAACGACGAAGAGTTATTGATGAGAATTGAATCCAAGCAAAACTTAGCTTGGTGGCAGTTTTTGGACAATGACCGTTATCAAAAACAAGCGCTTCAAGGTGACATAGAAACAATCCGTGATTATTACCTGGAACACGGTTACTTAAAATTCAATGTCGATTCTACTCAAGTGTCTGTTGCGCCTGACAAAGAGTCAGTTTACATCACTATGAATGTGACAGAAGATGAACCATTTACAGTGACTGGCTTTGAGTTTATTGGTGACTTACTTGGTAAAGAAGAGTTAATTCGTAAGATTGTACCTATACGTGTAGACGAGTTTTACAACGGCAGCGTTGTTACCTACACAGAAGACATGATCACTAAATACCTTGCCCGTTTCGGTTATGCCAATGCAGAAGTCAGAACCATTCCTGATTTAAACGATGAAACGAAGGAAGTTGCACTCACAATTTCAGTGAACCCGGGAAAGCGCGTCTATGTAAACCGCATCAAGTTCGTTGGTAACTTCACAACGTCTGACGAGGTACTTCGTCGTGAATTGCGTCAGTTTGAAGGGGCAACCTTGTCAAATCAGTTGTTGGAGCTTTCAAAGAGTTTAATCCAGCGAATGAAGTTTATCGAGACCGTTGAGTTTGAAGTGATTGAAATTCCGGGCGAAGACGACGCTGTAGATGTTGTCTTTAACATCAAAGAACAACCTTCAGGTTCGTTCCAAGCGGGTGTTTCGTACGGCGACTATACCGGCTTAGCGTTTAATGCCTCTATACAACAAGAAAACTTCTTGGGCACAGGTAATAAAGTTGGTATTTCCTTGAATACGTGGAAAGCACAACAGACGATTGCATTGACCTACACCGATAATTATTTCACCGATGATGGCGTAAGTTTAGGTGGTCAAATTGCTTACAGTAATTACGACGCTTCCAAAGTAAACCTGGTAACTTACTCATCTAAAAACATCACTATTGGTCCAACGTTAAGTTGGCCGGTGATGGAAAACAACCGAATCAACGTGGGTCTTGCGTACAAAAATATCGAAATCTCAAGCCTTCAAAGCTACGACCAAATCGAGCGTTTTGCGTCCGAGTTTTTTGACTCAGAAGACGAAAATCCTACTTATGACTTTGAGAATGTTGAGGCGTCTGTTGGTTGGAGTCGCAGTACCTTGAACCGTGGTGTATTCCCTAGTGATGGTTCAAGCCAATACTATGGTTTTAAGGCGTCTGTACCGGGGTCTGATGTCGAGTACTTTAAGTTTAACTTTGACAGTAAGTTTTACTTCCCTCTGTCACGTGATCACTCTTGGGTTGTCCTGTCTCGCCTTGAAGCGAATTATGGCAACGGCTACGGTACAATAAATGGCAGCGATCAAACCTTACCGTTTTGGGAGAACTTGCAGCAACGCTCAACCGATATTCGTGGTTTTGACAGTAATACGGTGGGACCACGCGGTATAACTAGATTCCCAACGACAATAAGTGAAAATGGTCAAGTTGTGGTTGCTCCGGATTCATTGGACAGAATCCAAACCTCTTATCGAGGGACAGGTGGTAATGCATCGTTCTTCGGTGGTATTGAACTTATCACACCAACACCGTTCTTAAGTGAGGAATACACAAACTCTGTTCGAACGTCGTTCTTCGTCGATGTAGGTAACGTTTGGGATACTGAGTTTGACATTTCAGCCTATGACGATTTAGCTGCAGCAGAACGAGCAAAGATAGTTGATTATTCAGATGCTAGCCGTTATCGTTCGTCAGCAGGTGTATCTATCCAGTGGTTATCGCCAATGGGCCCAATGGTATTCACGTGGTCAAAACCGCTTAAAGAATATGAAGACGATGTCCATGAAGTGTTTAGCTTCAATATCGGTACTACATTCTAAAAACGCATTTAATTAAAAAATATAAGAATCAAAAAGATTTTAAAATTGGAGTAAAACAATGACTTTAGGTAAGAAGATTTTAGGTTTCACCGCAGGTATTTTATTGTCTATGTCAGCAATGGCAGAGACAATTGCTGTGGTTAATATCCAGCAAATCGTAGCGCAATTGCCACAAACACAGGCCATGATGCAAACTTTGAACAATGAGTTCGCAGGACCTCGTGAAGAATTACAAAAGCTACAAAGCGACATCAAGTTTAACATTGAAAAATTTCAGCGCGAATCAATGACGATGAGTCAAGAACAACAAGATGAGTTGAAATTGAAAGTTGAAACTATGCAGAAAGAGCTTCAACAAAAAGCGCAGCCGCTTGATCAACGTCTTAAGCAACGTCAACAAGAAGAACGCAACAAAATCTTAGCGCTAGTAGGCCAAGCGATTGACGCTGTAGCGGAAGAAGAGAAGATTGACATCGTATTACGTGCTGAGTCAGTTGTTTTCGCTAAGCCAGCGACAGACATTTCTGAGAAAGTTGCACAGCGCATCACTAAATTAAACTAAACTCAGTTTTAAGTGAATAACAAAACCCACGGTTATCGTGGGTTTTTTATTGGGAAACCTTTATGTCAATTACCTTAAAATCAATCGCTGATGCAATCCAGCAGCAAACCGACATTGAAGTGAGTATCGTTGGCAATGGCAGTGCGAAAGTGAGCCAAATTTCAACGATAGATGCCGGCACAGAGAGCAGCATTACGTTTTTGGCGAATTCAAAGTACCGCAAATATTTAGCCGAATGCACCGCAGGTGCCGTTATCTTGTCCCCAGGTGATGCTGAACACTTTGATGGTAATGCCCTTGTCATGAATAACCCCTATGCTGGATTCGCCATTGTCGCGCAACTTATAGATAACACGCCGCAACAAGCTGCAGAGATTCACCCCTCGGCTTACGTGGCATCTGACGCAGAGGTGGCCTCGGATGTCCGCATAGGTGCTAACGCGACAATTGAAAGTGGGGCCAAATTACACGCTGGTGTAGTGATCGGAGCAGGTTGTTATGTGGGGCAAGGTACAATAGTCGGACAGAACTCGCAGGTTAAACCGAATTCGACCCTCTATCACGGGGTATCAATTGGCAAAAACTGTACAATTCATTCGAACACCGTAATAGGTGCGGACGGATTTGGTTACGCGCCATTAAAGAAAGATGGTAACCAACATTGGCTTAAGATCCCACAAATGGGTGGGGTTGTGATAGGCGATGGCACGGAAATCGGGGCGAGTACGACGATAGATAGAGGCGCTATTGAGGATACTAAGATCGGCACAGGCGTGATCATAGATAATCAAATTCAATTAGGGCACAACGTCGAAATTGGTGATTACACCGCTATTGCCGCCGCGACAGCGATTGCTGGCAGTACAAAAGTAGGAAAAAACGTCACAATTGGAGGCTGTTGCGCGATCAGCGGCCATTTAAACATCTGTGACAATGCGTTCATTACCGGCAGAGCGTTCGTCATGAAAGACATCACTGAAGTTGGGGTTTATTCGTCTGGTATGCCAGCAATGACCAACAAAGAGTGGCGTAATACGACAGCTCGATACCGAAAATTAACTGAATTATTTGACCGAGTTAAGTTACTGGAAAAACAACTTAACCAAAACTAATACCTGATTTGCAAGGAGACAAACTTTGTCTGAACAACTAAATTCATTTGAGATTGAAGAAATCATGTCACATCTACCACATCGCTATCCAATGCTGTTGGTAGATAGAGTTGTGGATTACAAAGTCGGCGAGACCCTGCATGCGATCAAAAACGTAACGATTAACGAACCAATCTTTACTGGCCACTTTCCGGGTAAACCAGTATTTCCAGGTGTGTTAATTTTAGAGGCGATGGCGCAAGCAACTGGTCTATTAGGATTTAAAACCATTGAAACTGAGAAAGGCGCAGTAGATAAGAACGAATTGTACTTGTTTGCAGCAATTGATAATGCACGTTTCAAAAACCCAGTGGTGCCAGGCGACCAGATTCACTTCCATGTTGAGTTCGTAAAAGAACGCCGCGGCATTTGGAAATTTAAAGGCGAAGCATTTGTTGATGGAAAGTTAGCAGCAAGTGCTGATATCATGTGTGCTCGTCGAGTTTTATAGACACCTCATGGTTTAAGAAAGCCGGCATTGACCGGCTTTTTTTATGCGACAAAGGTCGCGATTGCGTTCAAGGAGTGAGCGTAAAACTTTTATTCAGACTTGAATTTTGCTGCCTGTGGACTAATTAATTAGTTGCAAAGCCCCAGAAAAAGAGAAAAAGATTTGATACACGAAAGCGCAATCATTTCCCCATCAGCCAAAATCGGTAAAGACGTAACTATTGGCCCTTGGACATTTATCGGTGACGATGTAGAAATCGGTGATGGCACCGTTATTCATTCTCATGTCGTTGTAAAAGGGCCGACTGTGATTGGCAAGAACAATGAAATCTACCAATTCGCCACTGTTGGCGAAGACTGCCAAGACAAAAAATACGCGGGTGAAAAGACGCGCCTTGAGATGGGCGATAACAATATTGTTCGTGAAAACGTAACGATTCACCGCGGTACTATTCAAGATCAAGGCTTAACCAAGATTGGCAGTAACAACTTGTTTATGGCGTATGTGCACGTTGCCCACGATTGTATGATCGGTGACAACACCATTTTCGCTAATAACGCCAGTGTTGCCGGCCATGTTCACGTTGGTAACTGGGCGATACTCGCAGGCATGGTTGGTGTACACCAGTTTGTCCATATTGGCGACCACGCTTTTGTTGGCCTGGACAGTATCGTGGTTAAAGATGTGCCACCTTATGTGATGGCCTCTGGTAACGGTGCCGAGCCAAAAGGCATTAACAGCGAAGGTCTTAAACGCCGTGGCTTCAGCAGCGACCAGGTCACTGCAATTAAACGGGCTTATAAAGAAGTTTATCGCAAAGGCCACACAGTAGCAGAGGCGCTAGAAAAGCTCGATGACAGTATTGATGTCATCAAACCGTTCAAACAGTTCATTAGCGAGTCCTCGCGCGGCATCATTCGATAGTAGGAAGCAGTTGTATGTCTAAGCTCAGGATTGGCATAGTCGCGGGGGAACATTCCGGGGATATTTTAGGCGCTGACTTAATGTCGGCGCTTAACGTTCTAGCGGCAAACGAAAACAAACAAATCGAATACAAAGGCGTTGCCGGCCCGAAGATGATGGCGCTAGGGTGCGAGTCACTTTTTGATATGGAAGAGTTGGCTATCATGGGCATTGTCGAGATTCTTAAACGCTATCGTCGCTTATCCAAAAAACGAGTCCAACTGGTCGAAGATTTAGCCAACTGGCAACCGGATGTGGTTATTGGAATAGATGCCCCTGAATTTAATTTGGGCATGGAAGAAATGCTAAAGCAAAAGGGCATAAAAACGGTTCACTACGTCAGTCCATCCGTTTGGGCTTGGCGTCAATCTCGTGTCGAAAAAATGAAACGCGCCTGCGATTTAGTTTTGGCCTTGTTACCGTTTGAAAAAGCATTTTATGATGAGCGCAGCTTACCCTGCGAATTTGTTGGCCATACTATGGCTGATCAGATTCCGCTAGAGGATCAACAAACTCAGTTAAGAGAACATCTCAACATCCCTCAGACACAGAAGGTCCTTGGTGTTTTACCGGGAAGTCGCGGCTCAGAAATTAAATTCTTGCTCAAGCCATTTTTAGAGACTGCTAGTGTCTTGTCTGAACAGATCGACGACCTACTCATCTTAATCCCAGCAGTCAATGAAAAGCGCGCGGAAACAATGCGTCCGATGATTGAACAAGAATTTGCCCATCTCAATGTGAGGTTGAGTATTGGCAATGCTCGCGAGGTCATGGGGGCTTCAGATGCGGTGCTCTTAGCTTCCGGTACAGCGACGCTCGAGACCATGTTAATGAAAACGCCAATGGTGGCAGCGTATCAGGTCTCGTGGTTGAGCTATCAAATCTTCTCTCGTATGGTGAAAACACCATATTTCACTTTGCCGAACCTTCTTGCACAGGAAATGTTAGTTCCTGAGTTGATACAACACGATATGACGGTAGACGCCATGGTCGCTGAATTACTGCCATTGTTGCAAGCGCCGCAAATAGAGCTTAAAGACAAGTACACTGAAATTCACTCCAGCATCAAAAGAAACGCCAGTCAGCGCGCCGCTGATGCGATTTGGCCCCTGCTGTAAAGACGATAGACCTATTATGACCAAAGATTTTTCATTTGAAAGACCCGATCTAGAGTTGATCGCCGGTGTTGACGAAGTAGGGCGAGGCCCGCTGGTCGGTGACGTCGTGACTGCTGCCGTCATTTTGGATCCCAATAAGCCAATTGAGGGCCTTGGGGATTCAAAGAAGTTATCAGAAAAAAAACGCATAAAACTCGCCGAAGAGATAAAACAAAAGGCGTTGGCTTGGGCAATAGGGCGTGCGGATCCGAGCGAAATTGATGAGCTTAATATTTTACACGCGACCATGTTGGCTATGAAACGAAGTGTCGCCCACTTGCCGGTACAACCTCAGTTTGTATTTATCGACGGCAATCGCTGCCCGGATTTACCTATGCCTGCACAAGCGGTTGTAAAAGGTGACGCCCTAGTTCCTGAGATAAGTGCTGCGTCGATTCTTGCTAAAGTTGCACGCGACACTGAAATGGCCGAGCTTGCAGAAATCCACCCTGAATATGGCTTTGAAAAGCACAAAGGTTATCCAACAAAATTACATTTTGAAATGCTTGCTAAATACGGCCCTACACCGCACCATAGGAAGAGTTTTAAACCGGTGCAAAAAGCGCTGGGATTGATTGACTAACCGACCGTTAAAATAATAATTAAAATCCAATATGTCCGATCCAAAATTTGTACACCTCCGGGTTCACAGTGACTTTTCCATGATGGATGGTTTGGCGAAAGTCAAAACCATACTAGGCCGTGCTAAGTCTATGAATATGCCGGCGTTAGCATTAACAGACCAGATGAACCTTTGTGGTTTGGTGAAGTTTTACGAAGGCGCGCATGGCGCTGGCATAAAACCAATCATTGGATGTGATTTTTGGATGGTGCGCGAAGACGATGAGCCAATTTTCAGGCTGACGCTTATCGCCAAGTCCAACGACGGTTACAAGAACATTACCAATCTCATCTCTATGGCGTATTCGCGCGGTCTAGTCCGCGACAAGATGGCGATTGATAAACAGTGGTTGTTCGACAATAAAGAGGGCATTATCGTCCTCTCTGGTGGTCACGAAGGCGATTTGGCTTATGCCCTTAGCAAACATAATCCTGAGCTGATCGCAGATGTAATTCAACCCTACCAAGAGCACTTAAAAGATCACTTCTTTATTGAGATTTCGCGAACCGGACGTAAGCCGGAGGCACTCTACAACGAACAAGCATTAGATTTTGCCGAAGAAAGCGGGATTCCAGTTGTGGCAACCAACCAAGTGGTTTTCATGGATTCCGACGATTATGAGCCTCACGAAGTTCGAGTCTGCATCAACCAGAAAACCACCCTGGATCATAAAGATAGGCCCAAGGATTATAGCCCTGAGCAGTATCTTCGCAGTGAAGATGAAATGGTCGAGCTATTTAAAGATGTGCCATCTGCACTTCAAAACTCCGTTGAGATTGCCAAACGCTGTAATGTGACGGTTCAACTCGGGACTTACTTCTTACCAGAGTGCCCGACAGACGGCATGACGGAAGGCGACTTCTTAGTTAAAGAATCGAGAATTGGTTTGGAAGAACGTCTGGAGTTTCTGTTTCCTGACGAAGCCGAGCGTGCGGAAAAACGCGTAGAGTATGACGAACGTTTGCAGATTGAGTTGGACGTTATCAACCAAATGGGTTTCCCGGGTTACTTCCTTATCGTTGCGGAGTTCATCCAGTGGAGTAAAGATAACAACATCCCAGTTGGCCCAGGCCGTGGTTCAGGTGCCGGGTCGCTTGTTGCTTATGCACTGAAAATTACCGACCTAGACCCACTCGAGTTTGCACTGTTATTCGAACGATTTCTCAACCCTGAACGTGTTTCGATGCCAGACTTTGACGTCGATTTTTGTATGGATCGTCGCGACGAAGTTATCGACCACGTGGCGGATCTGTATGGCCGAGAGGCAGTATCTCAAATCATTACCTTTGGTACGCTGGCTGCAAAGGCGGTAATCCAGTCTGTTGGGCGGGTTATGGGGCTGCCATTTGGTTTTGTTGACAAGATTTCCAAACTGATTCCTGGCGACCCAGGGATTACTCTCGAAAAAGCGTTTAAAGCCGAGCCTCAGCTGCAAGAAGTATACGACGGTGACGGCGAAGTACGTGAGCTGATCGACATGGCTCGCCAGCTTGAAGGCGTGACCCGTGGTGCCGGTAAACACGCCGGTGGGGTTGTAATCGCGCCAACCAAAATCACCGATTTTGCGCCGTTGTATTGTGACGACGATGGTTCTAACCCAGTCACCCAGTTTGACAAAAATGACGTTGAAACCGCGGGTCTGGTTAAGTTTGACTTCTTAGGTCTGAGAACCTTAACCATACTGCAATGGGCCATCGACATGGCCAATGCGAAAAAGAAAGACGAAAGCGAATACATCGATATCGCCGCCATCCCTGTGGATGATGCGGCCTCATTCAGAATGTTGATGAACGCTGAAACAACGGCCGTATTCCAGCTTGAATCGTCAGGTATGAAGAACCTGATCAAAAAGCTGCAACCGGACTGTTTTGAAGACATTATCGCATTGGTGGCGTTGTTCCGTCCGGGTCCGTTGGATTCTGGCATGGTAGATAACTTTATCGAACGTAAACACGGACGTGAGGAAGTTGCCTACCCAGATCACGAATATCAGCACGACTGTTTAAAAGAAATCTTAGAGCCCACCTACGGCATTATCTTGTATCAGGAGCAAGTAATGCAGATTGCGCAGGAGATGGCCGGATATTCACTCGGTGGTGCAGACTTACTTCGTCGTGCGATGGGTAAGAAAAAGCCGGAGGAAATGGCGAAACAGCGCTCGACGTTTGAAGAAGGGGCGAAAAACAACAACATCGACCCTCAATTGGCGATGAAGATCTTTGACTTGGTAGAAAAGTTTGCCGGTTATGGATTTAACAAATCCCACTCAGCAGCCTATGCATTAGTGTCGTATCAAACCCTGTGGATGAAATGCCATTATCCGTCAGAGTTTATGGCGGCGGTTATGTCTGCGGATATGGATAACACTGACAAAATCGTGACCTTAGTCGATGAATGTGAGCGGATGAAGTTGGTCATCGAGCCACCTGATGTTAATTCGGGTCAATACAAATTTACCGTTAACGATGACAGACACATTATCTATGGCATTGGCGCAATCAAAGGAGTAGGTGAAGGTCCCGTCGATGCGATATTAGAGGCGAGAGAAGCAGGTGGTAAATTTAGCGACCTGTTTGACTTCTGCGCTCGTGTTGATGTTAAACGCATCAATAAACGAGTTATGGAAAAGCTTGTGTTGGCTGGGGCACTTGATCAGTTGGGCCCTGAACCTCATACGCAGGAAAATAGAAGCATCATCATGGCGACGCTTGAAGATGCACTTAAAGCGGCAACTCAAGAAGCCAAAAATGCGGATCTGGGGCAATCCGATTTGTTCGGGTTGCTCGACACTGATCACGAGGAAGTCCAACAGCAGTTTAAACAAGCGAACCCGTGGCCAGACGCAACTTGGCTACAAGGGGAAAAAGACACATTGGGCTTGTTCCTGACGGGGCACCCAATTAATGCTTACCGTAAAGAGTTAAAGCATTACGCTAAGATTAAGCTGAACGAAGTTGAGCCAACCCGGCGTGACCAAACAATCAGTGTTTGTGGTTTGATCATTGATGCCAGAGTGATGGTTAACAAAAAAGGGCGCAAGTGGGCGCTCGTCACCATCGACGATAAGAGCGGCCGTTTAGATGTTCGCTTCTTCCCTGAACAATACGATATGTATCAAGATCTCCTGCAAAACGGAAAAATTATCATTATTAGCGGACAGGTCAGCTTTGATAATTTCAGTGACGGCAATACAATGACCGCACGAGATGTTATGTCGCTTACTATGGCGAGAGAAAAATACGCTAACTGTATTAAACTTGAAGTTAATAGTAATGAACAGGTGGTTAAGTTACAGCAATCTTTGAAAAGACTGCTTTTGCCATTTAAAGACGGCTTGACCCCGGTGCGAATTGACTATCAAAATCAGATAGCCAAAGCCGAAATCGAATTAGGCACAGCGTGGCGGGTGAGCCCTGATGATCAGTTGTTGTTTGACATAACGGAAGAATTGGCGATTGAGCCAAAGATAGAATTTTAGGGTGCTGAACTGAGTTCAGTACGACAATAATAACGAATTGGTGGTATTAATGAGTCTTAATTACCTTGAGTTTGAACAACCGATTGCTGAGTTGGAAGCAAAGATTAACGAGCTGCAAAACGTAAATCGTGGCGGCGAGTTAGATTTAAGCCTAGAGCAAGAGATCACAAACTTAAAAGATAAAAACCGTGAACTAACGGAAAAAATATTTTCTAACTTAGGTGCATGGCAAGTCGCTCAAATCGCGCGTCATCCTTTACGCCCTTACACTTTGGACTACATCGAGCGAATTTTTACCGAGTTTGACGAGTTAGCTGGCGATCGCACATATGCCAACGACTTGGCAATTGTCGGTGGTATAGCTCGTTTGGACGATGAGCCAGTAATGGTCATTGGTCAGCAAAAAGGTCGCGACACAGCTGAGAAAATCAAACGTAATTTTGGTATGCCAAAGCCAGAAGGTTACCGCAAGGCGCTTCGCTTAATGGAAATGGCAGAGCGTTTTAACATGCCAATCGTAACATTTATCGATACTCCAGGGGCTTACCCAGGCATCGGTGCTGAAGAACGCGGTCAAAGTGAAGCGATTGCACGAAACTTGAAAGTAATGGCTGGATTGAAAGTTCCAGTGGTATGTACAGTTATCGGTGAAGGTGGTTCAGGTGGTGCACTTGCAATTGGTGTGGGTGACCGAGTGAACATGTTGCAATACTCGACCTACTCAGTTATCTCTCCAGAAGGTTGTGCGTCAATCCTTTGGAAGAGTGCAGAAAAAGCCCCGGATGCGGCAGAAGCTATGGGTATTACAGCACCAAAAATCAAAGACTTAGGTCTTATCGATAATTTAATTAACGAGCCATTAGGTGGTGCGCATCGCGACATGGACCAAATGGCAGCTAACTTGAAGCAACGCATTAAGCAGGATTTAGCCGACTTAGGCACGATGTCCAAAGAAGAGCTTCTTGATAAACGTTATGAAAGATTAATGTCTTTCGGTTACCTTTAATATCGATTAGCGATTACAATAAAGCCATCATTTTGATGGCTTTTTTTATGCGTTGAGAAAAATATGTTGCTAGAGGCAGTAAAACAATTTGTGGTCGAGCAGGAAATCGCAGACCGGCCATTGACCGTTGCGCTCAGTGGTGGTGCCGATTCTGTAGCTATGCTTTTGTTGCTAAATGAACTCAAGAAGACTCTGGGGATCAACCTCTCAGCCATTCACGTCAATCACGGTTTAAGTCAAAACGCCAGTCAATGGATGCGGTTTTGTCGACAGTTATGTGAGCGGTTGCACATCCCAATCCACTGCGTCGAATTAACTATTGAGAAGCGCAGTAGGAAGTCTCTGGAACAAGTGGCCCGCGAGGCCCGTTATCGAGCTATGGGTGAGTTAATGTCGAGCGGCGGCGTGTTATTTACTGGCCATCACAGCCACGATCAATTTGAGACGTTTTTACTGCGTTTAATGCGCGGTGCTGGGCTAACTGGATTAGGCGCGATGCGACCGATTACTGATTACCCGCTTGCAGATAGTCGCTTCATCCACAATCAAGTTGCTAGGCCGTTACTAAGTTTTAGTAAAAAAGACTTGGTGAACTATCTAATCCAACAACGTCAATCATGGGTGGAGGATGAATCAAATGAATCTGATGCCTTTGATCGTAATTTTATTCGCAATAATTTAATTCCACTGTTTGAATCTCGCTGGCCAACTGCGTCGGTGTCCGTTGAGCACTCGACCGAAATATTACAGGCCGACAGTGATCTGCTAAACGAATACCTGGATGACGATTTGGAATTTTGTGTTGATGAAGGTTTTGCAGGTCATCGAGTATTAGATTTAGACGCCGTCGAGCTTATGTCAGGGAATAAACGTAGCGCACTGCTGCGACGGTTTTGTCAGTTACATACGGGGCAGGCGCTGAGCCGTAACGCTTTGATACAACTCGAGCAACAGATGTTCAGTCCTAATCAAGACGCCCAACCTAAGGTGAAATTAGATGAATATTGGGCACTGCGTTTTCAGCACAGGTTGTATATTGTGGCCGACACGCTATTGGCGGAGATTGAGAGCGATGCTAAGGCTATTATGCCGAACAATCGAGTTGAGCTAAGTGGCGTTTTAGGCGGTTTTTGCATTGAGCTTAAAGTCATGGACGAGACCCTCGAGTTTGAGCAGTTTGAAATTCGTTTCGCTCACCTCAGCGACAAGATGCAACTGAATGAAAATGGCGGCAGCAAACCGGTTAAACAGTTACTCAAAGATATGGGGTGTCCACCTTGGTGGCGCGGTCATATTCCACTGGTGTACAACGACGGTGAGTTGGTTGCAGTAGCGGACAAATATGTCGAGATGGATTTTCAAGGCAAACTTAACGTAGAGATAGCCAAAAAATAAAAGCCGCGCGTGTGCGTGGCTTTTTATACACCTGCTGATTAAGCAACTTCCAAATCTTTTACGTGATTTAGAAGAAACCCAATGGATTTGTATCGTAGCTGACGAGCAGGTTTTTGGTTTGCTGGTAATGCTCCAATGCCATTTTATGTGTTTTGACCTTTCCCCTGAATTAGTACCATTGATTCAATGAGATAATTCATATTAAGCAGCCCGTTTTGCAAACTCAACAGGCGACAAATAATTTAGCGAGCTATGTGGTCGAATATGATTGTAATGTTCGCGCCATTTTTCGATTTCATACCTAGCCTCATCCATCTAAATAGTATTTGGATAAAAATAATTTAGAACTGAAGAACGGCTCTGTGTAAAAATTAGCCATTACTCTTTTAATTACTATATTAGGTAGAGCGCCTGGCAATAAACATTATAACTTTTTATCGCGCAATTTAATTGAGCAATAACACGCAAAACTATTGATTTTATTGAAATAGCAACTAATTTATAAACAAACATTTCATTTAACGCTTGATCTTCGATGCATAATTTCACATTTAAAAAATTGGTTAAAAGATTAAGTTGGCACCACATTTATTACGGCTTAGCCATTATTGACATTTTGACGATTGTCGCCGCATTAACTTTAACCCAAGTGCTGATGACCACTTATGAAGACTCAGTTGAAAGTAATAAGCGAATGTCGAAAAACATTAGCGAATTTATAGAGTTGGGTGTTTTAGCTCAAGCAGTTAATGAGCCAGGAAACCGAGTATTTGAAACAAGAGATGTGAAAATAGAAAACCTCGCACTAGAAAAAACACTGAATAAATTCAACATCGCGCTCTCAAACGCCCAAAAAAACTTAAAGTTGAGCTTTAATGAGCGACAAGTAGTTAACATCAATAAGAAACTCACGAGTACAGACTTAGCAATGCAAAACATGGTTGGCGAAAGTCGTCTAATCTTTCAAGCTATTAACAATAATATGGATAAAAAAGCGGGTGAACATATGTCTCTCATGGACGCCCAGTTTTACAATGTTACAACTTCGTTAGGTAACGTCACTCAATATATTTCTGATATCCAAAACGCCCATTTCGAACAACAAGTAAAAAGGGCAAAAGAGATCAAGCAAATTGAAATCATCATCTCTCTATTTGTTTTAGTTATTGTAATTTCCGTGACCATATTTGGTCATAAACTAGGAAAAACACTGAAAGGCAAAGAACAACAAATTAGAAACTCATTAGAAAAGGCTTATCATTCTGCACAGGCAAAAGAGCAGTTTTTGGCGAATATGAGCCATGAGATCAGAACTCCTCTAAACGCCACATTAAGTTTGATGAAGTTAATAGATAACAAAGCACTGTCGGAAAAAGATCAAGAATACCTAAAACTCTCTATGCAAAGCAGTACAAACTTACTGGCAATAATTAACGACATTCTTAACTTGTCAAAAATTGAGAGTGGCAACATTGAATTAGAACATTTGGATTTCAATGTTAAACAGCTACTGGAAGACCAAATAGCAATATTTAGGGAAAGTTATGCCGAGCAAAATGTTCCCATCAAAGCGGAGTTAGACCTATTAACTATTACTGGTTTGCGGGGAGACCGCGGTAAGTTAACCCAAGTGTTAACAAACATTCTAAATAATGCTTTTAAGTTTACTTCTCGAGGCAGTATAACTTTAAACGCTGAAACAGATATCATTAATGACAAAGTTCAACTTTCTATCGAAGTCATCGATTCAGGTATCGGAATTTCTGCTCAACAAATAGAACGGATATTTGATCCTTTTTCACAGGCTGATAGTAGCACGACCCGTCAATTTGGTGGAACAGGGCTTGGTTTATCAATTTCTCGAAAAATATGTCGAATAATGGGTGGTGATTTAACAGTAACTAGTAAGGAAGGTATTGGCAGTAACTTCAAGATTGAAGTGCTGTTAGATAAAGGCGAGCTAAAAACTCCGTCAAGCGAGACTCAATCTGCTAGTGACAACAAGCTTGATTTTAAGAACTTAAATTTACATGTCTTGGTAGCGGAAGATAACATGGTAAATCAAGTTGTTATCAAAGCCTTGCTCACTAAAATGAATTGTACTTTCGATATTGCTGAAAATGGTCAACAAGCGCTAGAACTACTAAATGAAAAACACAATTTGGTAATAATGGACTGCCAAATGCCTATCAAAGACGGCTATCAAGCCACCAAAGAAATTAGATCGTTAAACAGCGAACAGAGAGACATTCCAATAATCGCTCTAACAGCTAACAGCTTAGAAGGAGATAAAGAAAAATGCCTTCAAGCGGGAATGAATGACTATTTGTCTAAGCCAATCCAAATTGACGAGTTATACCAAATATTAAGTACAATTTAATACTTTTGCCGAGAAGTTACAGGATTGCGTTTATCTATATGAAGGGAAGTGGTAAGGCCCCAGAATCCTATACCTTCTTCAGGAACAAACTCAAGATTTGGTTGGCAATACTCGGTTTCAATATAAGCCCCTTGGGCTCGAACTAGAAGATAACGTTCGTGATTTAGCACTTTTTAATTTAGCTTTAGATAGCAAGCTGAGAGGTTGTGATTTAGTAAAGCTAAGAGTCTCTGACGTCGCTTATGGCCAGTCT
>CAXRBI010000082.1:0-11249 GCA_964229075.1 Alteromonadaceae bacterium
GTTTTAGACAAACACATTATCGTCACTCGTAACAGCATGAACCGTGCTCGCGAAATTTACCGTTTTGATTTGCTGAAGAAGAAACTGGTCGCACTAACCAAGGTAAACGACGAGTTTTATGAAAAGTTAGATTTACCAACGGTGAAAAAGCGCATGGTCAAAACCCGCGATGGCAAAGACATGCTGACCTGGGTGATTTACCCACCGAACTTTGACGCCAATAAAAAGTACCCAACACTGCTGTATTTGCAAGGCGGTCCACAAGGTGCACTGTCGCAGTTCTATTCGTTCCGTTGGAACTTCCAAGTCATGGCGTCGCAAGGTTACATAGTGGTCGCGCCAAATCGCCGCGGCATGCCTGGACACGGCGTTGAATGGAATGAAGTGATCAGCAAGGACTGGGGCGGCAAAGCCATGTTCGACTACATTGACGCGATTGATGACGTTTCAAAAGAGCGTTATGTCGACAAAAAACGTATCGGTGCAGTTGGCGCAAGTTTTGGTGGTTACTCGGCGTTCTACCTAGCCGGTAATCACGACGGTCGTTTCAGCAGCTTCATCGCTCACTGTGGCGTATTTGATATGCGCAGCATGTACGGCACAACCGAAGAGATGTTCTTTGTAAACCATGACTTTGGCGGCGCGTACTGGGAAAAAGACAACAAAGCAGCGAGCAAAGCGTTTAACGAATTTAACCCGATCAATTACGTGGACAAGTGGGACACACCAATGTTCGTAATCCACGGAGGCAAAGACTACCGAGTGCCACTTGGCCAAGGTATTCAAGCCTTCCAAGCTGCAAAACTGCGGGGTTTGAAGAGTCGTTTCATGTACTTCCCAGAAGAAAACCACTGGGTGTTAACGCCACAAAACGGCATCGTCTGGCAACGCGAGTTCTTCCAATGGCTGGAAGACACCCTGTAAGTTAGGCATTAACTAACGCAACAAACAATAAAAATGGGGAGCGGTTATAACTGCTCCCCATTTTTTATAAGTCGACATCTAGTTTTTCGTCTAAAGGTGTTGGTCCAAATTCAACACGTAGGATTCAAGCACATCAACGTTCTGTTCTAGCTGTGACTTGAGCCGGCCGCCAAACATGGCATTGAGTTTATCGAGACGATCAAACTGGGTATGCCAGATCATGCCCCACTTTTTCTCAGTAAAACGATTACAAGCGGTTTTCCCTTGCTCTTTGAAACAGTCCCAAACATCCGGGTGTTCGGTTTGCGAATAACCATCGTTGCCACTGCGGCCTTTGATGCCGAAGTTCGTCGCCTCTAAATAGGCAATTGGAATCCCAGAGCAAGCAAATGGTGCGTGATCTGACCAACTGCCTGTTTGACCGGCTGGATAGCCACGGTATGGTGGATGCAGCGCGTGAGCCTCATCGCCAAACAACGATTGTGAGACATTGATTAGGCCGTCACGCAGTTTTGCAGTGGCCAGATAATTCGGATTTTCTATCTTTTTACAGTCGTATGGGTGCACGTTGGCGCTGTGCACATACAATTTGTCGCCACCAATAATAGTGTCTAGATTGATCATGCCAATGACATTAGCCAGCGACTCATGTTTGTCATTAACATAGGCGTATGAGCCTTGTAATCCGTGTTCTTCCGCACCAAACGCAACCAGTCTCAAAGTATACGGCAACGATTTGTTCGCCAGTCTGCGCGCCAAATCAATGATGGCTGCAACGCCCGAGCCATTATCAATAGCGCCAAGCGAACCGCGCTCTTCTCCCGTTGAGTCAAAGTGGGCACCTATGATCAGGATTTGCTCAGACTTACCCGGTAGCGTAATCGACAAGTTACTCGATGGTACCGCTTGGCCTTTCACCTTGGCCTCAAAACGAAATTCTTTGACCTTGTGGCCCTGCGCTTGCCACTGGGCTTTAATCCAATCCGCCGCTTCTTGCTCTTTGGCTGTGCCCGCAGGCCTCGCCCCGATACCATTAACCTCATCGGCGAGTTGATTTAGTTTTTGCCAAGCAAAGTCTTGTTGCTCAACCGAACTGGTACTGGCACAACTGGCCAATGCGCCGCATAACACAAACGGCAAAGTATATTTCATCATTTCAGACCATCATTTTTTTAGATTTTTCGCTACCATACTGTTTTTTTCTCAATTGCCAAGTTCATTGGTCGATTTGACCTCTATTTTTGCGCCAACATAGAGTTAAACACAGTATAGGCCACGGCAAACATGATCATCGCAATCACTAGGTCAATCACCCGTTGCACTTTGGGCTGTCCTAACCAAGGCGCCAGTTTTGCCGCACCGCCCGCCAATGAGTAAAACCAAATCACCGAAGCCACCATAGTGCCAACCGCAAAAGCAATTCGTTCATTGCCAACAAAAGTGCCGCCAACGCTGCCTAAAATCATTACGGTATCGAGGTAGACGTGTGGGTTCAGTAGAGTTACCGCGAGCGTTGTTCCAACCACCGCTTTTCTCGAACTCAGGGCTTTTCTTTGCTCCGGCCTGACATACTGATTTTGATACACATTTCTCAATGCCAAAAAACCATACGTCAGTAAAAACGCAATTCCGCCCCAGCCAATCAGCAGCAGTAAAATTTCATTGCTAGCAATTAACTGGCCGCCACCAAATACCCCGAGGGCAATCAATAAAACATCGCAAACCATGCAGATAGTGGCAGTCAAAAAGTGGTGGTTGCGCTTAATTCCCTGACTTAACACATAGGAATTTTGCACGCCTAAGGGAATGATCATTCCTGCGCCTAACACTAAACCTTGAACCATCGCTGTAACTGACATAACCCCTCCTAAATAAAATTTGGCCAAAGCTTAATCTCAGGTTTAAAATAAATAAAATTAATTAATTTTATCTTTAATAAGTTTTACTAATAATGGCACAACTCGATTATAAATTACTGCAAGCCCTAGCGATGGTCGTGAAAGAGCAAAGTTTTGAGCGCGCTGCAGCCAATCTTTACATCACACAGTCGGCGGTGTCGCAAAGACTCAAGCAATTAGAACAGTTTCTTGCACAACCCGTTTTGATCCGCTCTACGCCATTAAAAACGACGGAGGTAGGACAAAAGCTCATTAGCCATTACTACCAAGTAGTGCAACTGGAGGCAGACATCATGCCCGACGTTTTGCCGATGAACCCAAGCCAGCCACTGACTATTCACTTAGCCACCAACGCCGACAGCCTAGCGACTTGGCTGATACCAGCGCTGGCGCCCATCATTAAAGACAACTTAATCGAAATGAACATGTTAGTGGCCGATGAACACCACACCATAGAAAAGCTCAAAAGCGGTGAAGCGTTTGGTGCGATTGGGCTCAATGACAAACCTATCAAAGGCTGCCAGGTCACGCGTTTAGGCGATATGAACTACATTTTGGTGGCATCAAAGGAGTTTCAGCAGCGATACTTCCCCAATGGCATTAACCAGGACGCCTTGCGGGCTGCGCCTGGCGTGGCATTTGACCAACGTGACCCGATGCATGTGCGCTTTGTACGAGACAATTTTGGCCTCGAAGAAGGCGACTATCCGTTACACTCCATGCGGTCTTCAGAGGCCTTCGTTACTTTGGCAAAACACGGCGGCGCGTATTGTTTAGTAGCAGAATTGCAAATTCAAAAAGAGCTTGCTGCAGGCGAGCTGATCAATCTGTTACCTCAGTACAAGCTGACAGAAACCCTGTATTGGAACCATTGGAGCTTGTTGAAAGGCGTCCACCAACAGATTTCTGATGCGATCATTGCCGCAGGTCAAAAAGAACTGAATTGGCGTCCGATCGAGTTAGCGAACTTAGACTAAACTTGTCGGTAAGTTTAATTTTAGGAACTGCTGATGAACGATTGGTTAAAAAACTTGAACATACGCAACGCCTTAGTTGGCATAATTGCCATTGCCCTGCTGTTCTTGTCGGTATCCACAACCATTTTAAACAACAGCATGTTCACTTCGGTGACCGCACAAGGTATTGAACAAAACCTGTTGCCAAACCAATTAGCCAAAGTGGAAGCTCGTATTCGTTATCAACTCAGCACGCCACTTGAGCTCTCCAAAGGCATGAGCCAAAACAAATATTTGTCAGATTGGTCGCTCGCAGGGGAGCCAGAGGCACAGCAACAAAAGGTCATAGACTACCTAACCCATGTGCAACAAAAAAACGATGCTTTGGTGGCATTTTGGGTCTCCAATGTCAGCAAAAACTATTACAACCAAAATGGCATTTTGAAACAATTGAATCGAGAAGAAGACGCTTGGTTTTTTGAGTTCATTTCGTCAGGCCGCACTTTCCAAATTGCCTTCGACTACGAAGAAAACAGTCAACAACTCACAGCGTTTGTGAACTATCTAGCAAAGGAGCAAGGGCAAACACTTGCCATTGCCGGACTGGGTTACAGCGTCACCGAAATCAGCGAAGAGATATTATCAAACACCATAGGTGAATCCGGCTTTGTGTTCGTAACCGACACACAGGGAAACGTCATCATCCATCCTGAGTTGGCGAACATGACCACGCGAAAACTCAGCAACATGGAAGGTTTCTCGCGAGTCTCCACAAAGCTACTACAAAGCTCCCCCAATTACGTGTTTGACCAAATTGAGCAAGATGGTGTGGACTATTACGTTGCCAGCGTCGGTATTGCTGAGCTCGACTGGAAGATCTTGGCGGTATTACCGGTATCGGAAACCATGTCGTCGGTAAACGCTGCACTGACCAAAACCGCCGTGTTTAATCTAGTTCTGACGGGCGCGTTTATTCTGCTCATGATCTTTGTTGCCAATCGCATTACTCGTCCTATCCTCGATATCAGCCAGCGCATGTTACAGATGGCGCAACAAGGCGGCGATTTAACCCAAAGGTTAGACGACTCTCGTGGCGATGAGCTCGGTCAATTGGCTCAGGGTTTTAACGCCATCATCAGTAAAGTAAACGAGATGATCATTGATATAAAACACACCGAAGACGTGATGGACGAACGTTTTAAGTTACTCAATGAAATGGCTAATTCGGTCGATGAATTTGTCCATGCTCAGCAAAGCCAAGCGCACAGTGTCGCAACGGCAGCAAACGAAATGAATTTTAGTATTTCGGAAGTGAGCAACTTGGCTAGCACCACCGCCGAACGCACGGAAACAACGTTGTCGCAAGTGCAAGAGTCGAACGATCACATTCAACAAACCAGCTCCGCTATGAATGACTTGCACAATTCCAATCAAATCACTCAAGAACGCATCGCTATGTTGGCGCAAGAGACCGAAACCATCAGTTCTGTTATTGAAACTATTAATGGCATTTCTGAACAAACCAACTTATTGGCACTCAATGCCGCCATCGAAGCCGCTCGGGCGGGCGAACAAGGCCGCGGTTTTGCCGTCGTCGCCGACGAAGTAAGAACTCTGGCCGCGAGAACCCAAGAGTCCACGGGTGAAATAAAAACCGTGATTGAAACCTTGCAGCAAAGTGCCAAAGAAGCGGTAACGGCCATGGAAAAAAACACTGAACTGGCTGATTTGGGTCAAGAAGAAACTCTGACCGCAAGCGACGCTTTGAGCTCGGTTGTAGCTGACATCACCGAAATCACTAACCTCAATACCCAAGTCGCCTCAGCCACCTCCGAACAGGCCAGCGTTGTGGGCGAGCTCAGTTCAAATGTCACCAGCATTGCTGATATGGCGTCGAATATTTCCGAGCTCTCAGTCAAAACCAAAAACACAGTTGCAGAGTTGAATCAGCAAAATGAAAAACTGAAACAGTTGGTGTTTCAGTTTAAAACCGGATGATCTCTGCGGTTAAAACGTTAGAATAAAACGCGCACCGCCGAGTTTGGATGCCTCGAGCTTGACGCTGCCACCGTGCGCGATCATCACCTGTCGGGTCAATGCCAAACCAACGCCAGAACCTTCTTTTTTTGTGGTAAAAAACGGTACAAAAATCTTTTCTACTATCTCTGGCTCAACCCCAGTGCCATTGTCATTCACTTCAATCACGGTGTGGCCGCGCGTATTTAAATAGGCACTTAGCTCTATCCGCGGAATGTCCTGCCCACAGCTCGCTTGCTCGGCATTGATCAGCAAATTGATCAATGATTGCTCCAACATCTGTTCATCAAACTCTTGCTGTAAAGAGCTCGGCGTAACAGAAATCGTAAGCTGAGTATTTGGGTTTTGCCATTGGGCTCTGACCAATCGCTCCAATTGGGCAAAATGCTGGCTCACAGCAACTGATTTCTTGCTCGGTTCCGGCAAAGTCGTTAACCGGCGATAATGGCTGACAAACGCCATCAGCGCCTCACTGCGATTGGCAACAGTGGTCACCGCATCATGGGCATCTTGCAGTGACTCAGCCACTTCTCCCTGCGACTGAGATTTAGCGTCATCGACGAGTGTCGCCGCGGTCGAGGCCAACGAAGACACCGGGGTGATGGAGTTCATAATTTCATGGGTTAGTACTCGAACTAACGACTGCCAAGCTTCCAGTTGGGCTTTATCCAATTCACTCTTGATGTTCTGCAGGCTTATCAACATTTCTTGCTCACCAGCGATGACCAGCTGCGTCGCAGACAGCGTCAGTTGATAGGGCATGGAATCAATCTCGACATTAAACAGTGGACGAACGCCGGGTAAGACACCGCTCAATTGTGTCGCCAGCTCATTATCCAAAGCGGCAATATCGTCCAAACGTTTCACCACATGATGACCAAAAAAGCGTCGAGCACTGTTGTTCCAGAGAGTGACGTCGCCGTTTTTGTGCAAGCTCAGTAATGGCACGGGTACATGCTCTACCATTGCTTTTAAGTGTTTAAGCTCCTGCTCCTGGCCCTGCCGAACCTGCTGTAGCTTCGCCAAAATGGTACTGAAGGTATCGCCGAGTTGTTCAAACCCAGCGCCGAGATGTTTAAGCTCAAAACGTTGAGAAAAATCGGCGTATTTCGCCGCTTCTAAGAACCGTACCAACTCATCATTGGTCTTTGATACGTACCTAAAAAAACCTATGCCTTGAACCGTCAGAAGTAACAGCATTAACAAGGTCAACCCATGATAGCCGTCATTAAAACTGGCAAACGCCAATATCGCCATCGATAGGACAATCAACGCCGCGCGCTGTCCAACCCGCCAAGTGAAATGTTTAAATTCCATGTTTTTCCATCCTGCGATACAAGGCAGCGCGGGTTAAACCTAGGTCTTTTGCCGCATGGCTGATGTTATAGCCGTGTTTGGTGAGCGCTTGTTTTATCGTGATTTTTTCAAGCTTTTCTAAATTCAATTCTTCAACCACAGGCGCAGGAGATTGAGCTAAATCCGACATTTGAGACCCTGGGCTCGAACTTGGTTCCAGTGGCGCTTCACTCAATTGTAAATCCTTCGCTTCAATATGTTCTCCCATCGACAATATCACCGCCCGTTCGATGCTGTGGCGTAACGCACGAATATTGCCTGGCCAGGCATATTGGCGCATTGCTTGGGTCGCGTTTGGACTGAGATGCTTTAGCGGCTTATCGTATTTGCGAGAAAAATATTCCAAATAATGCGTGGCTAACGTCTGTAAATCGTCAATGCGCTCACGAAGCGGCGGCAAAGCAATTTCTACTGTGTTTAACCGGAACAATAAATCTTGACGAAACTTGCTTTCATCGTTGAGTGATGACTTATCGACGTTGGTTGCGGCAATCACACGAACGTCAATATCCACAGGTTGATTCGCCCCCAAGGGGGTGACTTTGCGCTGTTCCAACACCGTCAGTAATTTAGCTTGCAGATGCAAAGGCAAGTTGCCAATTTCATCAAGAAACAAGGTGCCACCATTGGCCGCTTGCAAGCGCCCCACCCGTTCCTCATTGGCGCCAGTAAACGCGCCTTTTTTATGGCCAAACAATTCACTCTCAAACAGGGTTTCCGAAACTGCTCCCAAATCGACCGACATGAACACCTGATTCGCCCGTAAACTTTTGCTGTGCAGAGCCCTTGCGACTAACTCTTTGCCTGTGCCATTTTCCCCCAAGATCAGAACGTTGGCATCGGTCGCGGCGGTTCTGTCGATCAGGCTGTGAACAGTTTGCATTGCCTCTGATTCACCCAATAGTGGATGTTGGCTCGGCTGATTACTGACTCGCGCTAGCTCCTGATTGGTTTTACGCAATTGTTGCGCTTCACTTCGAGAGCGACCCAGAGCAACAGCGCTTGAGACTGTTGCTAACAGCTTTTCATTCTGCCATGGCTTGGCGACGAAGTCGGTCGCCCCTTTCTTCATCGCTTCAACCGCAACATTGACACCGCCATGGGCGGTGATCATGATCACCACCGCGTTGGGTTGAATTTGTAGGATCTTTTCAAGCCACGAATAACCTTGAAACCCAGAGCTTTCACCTGGACCAAAGTTCATGTCCAACAAAATGGCATCAAAATGAAAACGCGCCATCAGCAGTGGTATTTCAGAGGGTTGGCTACACGTGACAAGGTGCTCAAACTCCCGCTTTAACAATAGCTTACCCGCCGTCAAAATATCCGGATCGTCATCAACAATTAAAATAGTGCCCGCTTGTTTCATTACTCAAAGTTCAATTCATTCTAAGTGTTCATTAACGTACACCCAGTGTTCGATTTTGAACAGTTCTTTTTTACTCAAAATTACGAAATCTAACACAAAGCCATATTTATCAACAAGTTACAAAGTGGAACGAAAGTTGTCTCTATATTGGTAACGCAATCAAATAATGTCAGTACGAGAAGATGAACGCACCGTCGAATAAACCCGTGAACATTTCGAGTCACATGGAACAAAAACAGCAACCTAACGCCACCAGCGGCGCAGGTATGGACCGAAAAATCGAGCGCAAAGTGAACCCACTGAAAAAATGGGGAGGCGTAGGTATCGGCTTTTTTCTGCTTGTCGCAGTGGTCATTTACCTTGCCAAGCAACCTGCAGGAAAATCTTTGGCTGTTGCGGGAGAGCGTCTGGTTGTTTCTGGTGTAACCCAAGGCAAGTTCGAGGATTTCATTCCAATTCGAGGTCGAGTAACCCCTGCGAGAACGGTGTTTTTGGATGCTATTGAAGGCGGCCGTGTGGAGCGTATTTTGGTGGAAGACGGGGCAACATTGAAAGCTGGCGATTTAATTGCTGAACTGTCCAATGCTCAACTGCAGTTGAGTGTTTTGGGCAACGAAGCAAGAGTCGCAGAGCAGCTTAATAATATTCGTACATTAGAGCTGCGATTAGAGCAGAACCGTTTGGCGCACAAGCGCAACCTGATTGATATCAACCATCAAATCAAGCTGTTAAAACGTCAGTTAGAACGAGAGCGTCCGCTGCTCGGCACTGGCGCTATCATTCAAAGTCAGTTCGACGACACAGTCGATACCTTGAACTGGTACCTACAGCGCCGCGAAATTACCTTAGAGAGCCAAGCTTCCGACGCTGAAATGCAACAGTCACAGTTAACGTTTTTACATCAAACCGGTACGCGTTTGGAAAACAACTTGGAAATCTCCAAGCAAAATTTGGAAAACATGAACGTTAGAGCGCCAGTGGATGGCGTGTTGTCGGGGTTCGATATTGAAATCGGTCAAAGCATTGGTCGCGGCGAACGTCTGGGTCAAATCGATACCCCGAGCAACTACAAACTCACTGCACTTATCGACGAGTTCTATTTGGGCCGAGTCGATTTGGGGCAAACAGCTCAAGTAGAACGCGATGGTACTTCTTATCAATTGGTGATCAGCAAAATTTACCCTGAGGTACGCAACGGTCAGTTTGAGGTCGATTTGAAATTTACTGGCAACCAACCTGCCAACATCCAACGCGGCCAAACCTTAAACACCAAATTAACGTTGGGCGATGCAACTGACGCACTGCTGCTTAGAAACGGTGCGTTCTATCAAGAAACGGGCGGCCGGTGGGTATTTGTCGTCAGTAACGACGGTCAAACAGCCGAGCGACGTCAAGTTCGATTGGGTCGTAAGAACAGCCAGTTCATCGAAGTATTAGAAGGTTTAGAGCTGGGCGAGCAGGTGATTACCTCGCCTTACAACAACTACCAAGACATGCAACGACTTACGTTGAAATAAGTATATAATTCAGGGCATTAACAAGGAACATACTATGTTAAAACTACACAACCTAGCAAAGATTTATCGCACTGAGGACGTCGAAACCGCGGCGTTAAACCAAGTCAATATTGAAATTAACCAAGGCGAGTTCGTCGCCATTATGGGCCCTTCGGGTTGCGGTAAATCGACGCTTTTAAACATCATTGGCATGCTTGACTCACCAACGTCAGGTGCGTATCAGTTTTTTAATGAAGACATTGCTGGATATAGCGAAAACAAACTGAGCCAACTTAGAAAAGAAAACATTGGTTTCATCTTCCAGAGTTTCAACTTGATTGACGAGTTAACTGTTGAAGAGAACATCGAACTGGCGTTGCTTTACCACAACATTCCAGCAGCGGAGCGCAAACAAAAAGTCAGTGCGGTAATGGACCGTGTCGGAATTGCTCACCGAGCCAAACACATGCCAAGCCAACTCTCTGGCGGTCAACAGCAACGTGTCGCAGTCGCCAGAGCCGTGGTCGCAGAGCCTGCGTTCATTTTAGCGGATGAGCCCACAGGTAATTTGGACAGCGCCCACGGTCAAGAAGTAATGGAAATGCTGCAGTCGCTTAACCGCGAAGGCACTACGATCATCATGGTGACTCACAGTCCCGCTCACGCCGATTATGCCCTCAGAACCATCAACCTATTCGATGGCCAAGTGGTAACGGAATCAGTTAAGGCGGCATAACTCATGACAAGCATATTATCCAATTATTTAACGACGGCTTGGCGCTATAACCTGAAAAACGCTTTGTTTTCGTCAATCAACATCGCAGGTCTTGCGATTGGCTTGATGAGCTGCATCCTGATCATGTTGTTTGTCCGTGATGAAACGGGTTACGACCAGTGGGTGCCAGAGGCCGACCGCATCGTCCGCATGCACAGCGCTTATTACGTGCCTGGCAGACCGCCTTTTCTAACCGTCCGCAGCGCTGGCAGAATGATGCCTGCGGTTCGAGATTACGCAAAGAATGAAGTTCAAGACGGCGTTCGCTTGGTCAGTTATGGGGTAACAGTTCGCCAAAACGGCGAAGGCATTGAAGACCAAGTGATGTTAGTTGATGGCAGTTTCTTCAATGTCTTTGATTTGCCTTTTGTAAACGGCTCTGTCTCAAGTTCATTTAACAAACCCTTTGACTTATTGTTGACCGAAGAGACCGCCATG
>CAXRBI010000083.1:0-22656 GCA_964229075.1 Alteromonadaceae bacterium
TGGACACCACGGGGTTGCAACAGGAATTGCAAAGTCTGTTGTTCAATCTTGTGACCACTGAAGACAGTCTTGGGTTAGCGATTGTTTCTTTATCTGGAGATGTATTAGTTGGCCACGGATACGACCATCTAAAAAGTGAACATCCGGTACATAAGCAGGCTAATAAGCACTTTGCTGAGGCAAGCAGAGGTAGCACAGAGTTTGTTTTACCGATTGTTTCAGACGTCAATATTGACGGCTTAGCACCGATTTCCGGTTTAGATAAGCCGGCCGTCATGTATTTTCTAACTCCCGTGTATGACTTACAAGGTCGCGTCATTGCTTTGTTGGCAAATCGTCTAGATCCCATGGGCGAATTCAGCAACTTGTTAAGTTTGGGGCGTATTGGCGACAGTGGCGAGACATATATTGTCAATGACGCAGGCTTCATGGCTTCTCGTTCGAGATTTAGTGAGCAACTTATTGAGTTGGGAATGGTCCAAGCTGACTCGCACAATAAACTCTCGGTCGCCGCACGTGTGCCCAAAAATGTTAATGGCATTTATGTCGAGTCGGGTGAACAAACATTGGCCGTTACCGAAGCCTTGGCACAAAAATCGGGAGTTAACGTCGACGGCTATTTCGACTATCGAGGTGTCGTGGTGCTTGGGGCTTGGAGTTGGGACTCGGCGCTGAATGCCGCTGTTATTACGGAAATTGACCAAAGCGAAGCGATGGCAGTATTTGATAAATCGAAAAGAACGGTGATTACCGTGCTAGGGATTTTAGTACTGACCATTGGTGCGGTTACCATCGGGGTGATCAATGCACATACCCGAACAAGTCGGATATTGAGAGCAAATAATCTAGAGTTGGAGCGCCGTGTAATTGAACGGACAGAAGCGCTAAATGAAACATTGCAGCAAGTTGAGCGGGCGAGGTCTCGGTTGCAACAAAGTGAAAATCGCCTGCAAATGGTACTGGATCATATTTCTGCCATCGTATACCTCAAGGATAGAGACGGACGATACTTGCTGGTGAATAAAGAGTGGGAGGCGTTGCTTGGGATTGAGGCTGACCAAACTATCGGCCGAACGGACACCGATTTATTCTCTCCAGAAGAAGCTTCCGAATTCCGTGCATCAGACCAAAAGATAGTTGAATCAGGCAAGCTGCTAGCACTCGAAGAAAAAACACGGATTAAGAACGGTCAAACATTAGATTTTTGGACCAGTAAGATTCCAATAAAACTGGACGACAATGGTCAAATAGGCGTATTGGGTATCGCTGTCGATATCACCGAAAGAAAAAAACTAGAATCCGAAATGCTCGCCGCAAAGCGGCAGGCAGAGGCAGCTAATAAGGCCAAAAGCGAATTTTTAGCATCAATGAGCCATGAGATCAGAACACCAATGAACGGCGTGATTGGAATGTTGTCGCTGTTGAGTAGCTCTAGCTTGTCTGTCGAGCAAAAAGAAAAAGCGGAAATTGCTCTAACCAGTGCCAATTCACTATTGGATATTTTGAACGACATATTGGACTTTTCGAAAATTGAATCTGGCAAGATGACGTTAGAGAAAGTCGATTTCGACCTGCTTGAACTTATCGAATCAAGTATTCAAAACTTTGCTGCTAAAGCGTTAGAGAAGCGCGTAGAGCTGATTTTGGACGCCAGTAATATGGAATTCCACTTGGTAAAAGGCGATCCGACGAGAATTCGTCAGGTGATCAACAATCTAATTGGCAACGCGGTTAAGTTTACCCATGATGGCTTTATCAAAATTAGTGCGAAGCTCTCTCTGCGCAGCGATGAGAGTTTTAAGTTTTCATTTATGGTAGAGGATACAGGAATAGGTATCGCCGCTGATAAATTGGGTGAATTGTTTGAGTCTTTCTCGCAAGAAGACAGTTCTA
Source organism: Alteromonadaceae bacterium (assembly GCA_964229075.1). GTDB lineage: Bacteria > Pseudomonadota > Gammaproteobacteria > Enterobacterales > Alteromonadaceae > Psychrosphaera. Next base: position 1,894 of record CAXRBI010000083.1, read on the forward strand.
CAACCCGCCAATATGGCGGTACGGGTTTAGGATTAGCGATTTCAAAACGCATTGTCGATCTTTACGGTGGACGAGTGAGTGTGACCAGTGAAAAGGGTAAAGGCTCTACATTTGAATTTGAGATAGACCTAGAGACCTCTCAAGGTGAGCTCAGAACTATGCCTAGCTTAAACCTGTCTCATGCGCGGGTACTCGTCGTCGACGACAATGAAGTAAACCGCGACATACTCAGTAACCAACTGAGTTTATGGGGAGCGGAGGTGGACACAGCCGAAACCGTACATCAAGCTTTGGATCTATTAGAACACAATCATCTACAGGCAGCCTATGACTTGGCAATTCTTGATATGCACATGCCAGAGTTAGACGGTGAAGGGCTCTGTGCTGCAATTAGGCTGCATCCCGAATACGATGAATTGAAGATCATTATCATGACGTCTTTAATGGAAGTGACGGACCGGAATCGGATTAGAGAAATCGGTGTAAATGGTTTTTTCACTAAGCCAGTGACAACATCTACCCTCAGAGATGGCGTCGCTTTAGTCATGGATTTGCCAGGAGGCCTTTCGGAGCAAGCCTCATTTGTCACAAAAAACTATCTAAGCTCATTCAAACATAATGAGAAAAAGGTATGTTATTCGTTTCATTTGCTGGTGGCGGAAGACAACAAAGTGAATCAATTGGTGATTCAAGGCTATCTGCATGAAATGGGACTTACCTTTGACATTGTTGAAAATGGTCAGGAGGTCATTGAGCATTTGTCTGCAGGAGACAAGGCTCAACAATACGACGCCATTCTAATGGACTGTCAGATGCCTGTTCTTGATGGTTTCAGTGCGGCTGAGCGAATAAGAGCAGGCAGAGCGGGGCAGCAATATTCGGCTATTCCAATCGTGGCGATTACTGCGTTTGCGCTAGAAGCGGACGTTAAGAGATGCATCGAAAGCGGGATGAATTACCACGTCAGTAAGCCAATCGACAAAAGAGCACTGCACAAAGTGTTGATTCAAGCGTTAAATCTAGAAGCGGGTATGTTCAACAATTCTGAGCCTAAGCGCAACGATGTATCTGGCGAACCAGATTCAGTAGTCAATGAATTTCTCGTACCAAATTTTGGCGCAGATAACAGCCAAGTGATCCAAGTTTTACAAGTTTACACAAAGCAATACGAGGGCGCTGTCTCATTGTGTCGAACTATGTTCGAGCAGAGGGATTGGCAACAATTAGCCGGATTTGTTCATACGCTCAAAGGCGCAAGTGGCAGTTGTGGGTTTGTAGCTTTGCACCAGTATTGCAACGAAATTGAGGAAGATATTGCTTCACAGAGTCTGAGTGAAGAACGGTTATTAGCTATGACTGAGAGGCTCGATCGAAGTTTAACGCTAGCGGCGGAGTACAATGCCAACCATTCGGTTGCCTTATCGAGTGATATCAAACCGATAGCGAAGGAAATGTTGATAGACATTAAAGAGACTTTGCGGACGGGTGGAATCATGAGCACAAGCTTACAACAAGCCCTGAAACAATATTCAATGGAGCAGAACTCTGAACTGCTGTCTCAGGCGGCAAATTGGATCCTGACATTTGAATACGATGAAGCGCTAAAATGCATCGAAGAGTACGAAAGCACACTCTAGGGGTTATCAATCACTCGGTAACGACCATTATCGAGACCGTCAATAGTCCAATTACCGACTCGATAACGTATCAATCTCAGCGTTGGGTGGCCAATATGGGCGGTCATCCGGCGTACCTGACGATTACGGCCCTCACTGATGACAATTTCAAGCCAGCAAGTAGGAATTGATTGACGTTCTCTTATTGGTGGATTTCTTGGCCAAACTTGTTCTGGTTGCTCAATTATTTTCACTTTAGCAGGTTTGGTTAGGCCGTCTTTTAACGTTACACCATCGCGCAATTGTTGTAATTTTTCTTCATTTGGTATGTTTTCAACTTGCACCCAGTAACACTTGGACATTTTATGTTTGGGGCTAGCAATTCGATTTTGCAATTGACCGTCGTTGGTCAAAACCAACAATCCTTCAGAATCTCGGTCGAGGCGACCGGCAGGGTAAACTCCGGGTATATCAATGTGGTCTTTTAACGTTTTTCGGCCTTGCTGATCAGTAAACTGAGTTAAAACGTCAAAAGGCTTATTGAACAGAACAATTTTGCTTGGGTCCTGAGAGGCTTTATTCTCTCTGCCTTTACTTGAGGTTATAGTGCTTTTTCTGCGTGCAGCGGAACCAAATTTACGTTTGTTTTTATCGCTGAAGTTTTGTTTTTTATTGTTTTTTTTGGTTTTACCGCCGGGGGCTTTATTAGAAAAAGGCATAGTGAGTATAAATATAAAAAACTTTAAAAAATTTAGCGTATTTTATAGTATTCACCCCCAAATTTCAGACTTAAATTTTTTCGACTATTATTTGTTCAAAATCTAGTTGAAATCTTCCGGTTGAACTTACGCTGAATATCGAAAAATGTTGTCGGTTAACAACATTTAACGAAGCCTCGATATTGAGTTAAGCGATACTGCATATAAACGTAGGGAAAATCAATGACATCTAAAATCATCTATACCATCACAGATGAGGCGCCAGCATTGGCAACTTATTCTTTCCTGCCTGTTGTAAGTGCATACAGCTCTACTGCAGGTGTTGACGTGGAAACACGTGATATCTCACTTTCTGGTCGTATCATCGCGAATTTCCCAGAAAAGTTAACAGATGAGCAAAAAATTGAAGACGAATTGGCGTATTTAGGTCGTTTGGCGAAAACACCTGAAGCGAACATCATCAAATTGCCAAATATCTCAGCTTCAATTCCTCAGTTGAAAGCAGCAATTGCTGAGCTTCAGGCGAAAGGTTATGACCTACCAGATTTCCCGGAAGAGCCGAAAACAGCTGAAGAGCAAGACGTACGCGCTCGTTATGCGAAAGTGTTAGGTTCTGCTGTAAATCCTGTGTTACGTGAAGGTAACTCAGACCGTCGTGCGCCTGGTGCGGTTAAGCAATACGCGAAGAAAAACCCTCATTCAATGGGTGCATGGGCGAAAGATTCTGCGTCTCACGTTGCGCACATGGAAAGCGGTGACTTCTTCGAAAACGAAAAATCAGCGACTATCGCTAAAGAAGGTTCACTTAAAATCGAATTCGTAGGTGCCGACGGTACTGCAAGTGTTCTTAAAGAATCTGTTCCAGTTTTGGCGGGTGAAGTTGTCGACGCAACATTCATGAGCGTAGCAAAATTAAACGAATTCTTAGCGGCTGAAATTGCAGATGCCAAAGCATCTGGTGTTCTTTTCTCTGCGCACCTAAAAGCGACTATGATGAAAGTTTCTGACCCAATCATTTTCGGTCACATTGTAAAAGCTTTCTACAAAGACTTATTCGCAAAACACGGCGAAACATTTGTTGAAATCGGCGTTGATGTAAACAACGGCTTTGGCGACGTTGAAGCGAAACTTGCTCAGTTAGACGAAGCTAAGCAAGCTGAAATCAAAGCTGATATCGCAGCGGTTTACGAAAGCGCACCAGCGGTTGCGATGGTTGACTCTGACCGTGGTATTACTAACTTGCACGTGCCTTCAGACGTTATCATTGATGCATCTATGCCTGCAGCGATTCGTTCTTCAGGTCAAATGTGGAATGCCGAAGGCAAGCTACAAGACATGAAAGCGGTTATTCCTGACCGTTGTTACGCTGGCGTTTACCAAGAAACGATTTCTTTCTGTAAAGAGAACGGTGCATTTGATCCTTCTACTATGGGTACTATCCCTAACGTTGGTTTAATGGCACAAAAAGCCGAAGAGTACGGTTCACACGACAAGACGTTTGAAGCACCTGCTGCAGGTACAATTAAAGTAACTGACCAAGACGGCAATGTTGTTTTCGAACACGGTGTTGAAGGTGGCGATATCTACCGCATGTGTCAGGTTAAAGATGCGCCAATTCAAGATTGGGTTAAATTAGCTGTAAACCGCTCTCGTTTGTCTGGCATGCCAGCAGTATTCTGGTTAAACGAAGCTCGTGCACACGATGCTCAGTTAATCGCGAAAGTAAACGAATACCTAAAAGACCACGATACAGATGGCTTAGACATCCGAATTTTAGCGCCTGTTGAAGCAACTCGTTTCTCTCTAGAGCGCATGAAAGAAGGCCAAGACACGATTTCTGTAACTGGTAACGTATTACGTGATTACCTAACTGACTTATTCCCAATCTTAGAATTAGGCACGTCAGCGAAGATGCTGTCTATCGTTCCTCTAATGAACGGTGGTGGTTTGTTCGAGACTGGTGCTGGTGGTTCTGCGCCTAAGCACGTTCAGCAGTTCGAAAAAGAAAACCACTTACGTTGGGATTCACTTGGTGAGTTCTTAGCGTTAGCGGCGTCTTACGAGCACTTGGCAAACACTCAAGACAATGCTAAAGCGCAAATCCTAGCGACCACTCTTGATAAAGCAACTGCGACGTTCTTAGACAACAACAAGTCGCCGTCTCGTAAAGTAAATGAATTAGATAACCGTGGTTCACACTTCTATCTATCACTTTACTGGGCACAAGAGTTAGCAACTCAAAGCGATGATGCTGAGCTCAAAGCTAAGTTCACTGCGGTAGCTGAGCACTTAACTTCGAACGAAGATAAGATCGTTGCTGAGTTAAATGACGTTCAGGGCGTTGCAATGAACATTGGTGGTTACTTTAAACCAAATGATGCACAAGCCGCTGAAGCGATGCGTCCAAGCGTGACATTCAATGCTGGTTTAGAATTATTAGGTTAATTCAACCGACCAAAATTGAGACAAAAGCCGAGCCTATAGCTCGGCTTTTTTATTTTTTCTTCGAAAATTCAAAAATAATGAGAATGTTCATTGAATTACAACGGATTTGTGATTAAAGTCAGACATAGTATTGGAACAGGCCATGAGTATAATTATGAAAAAATTGAGCAGTTGTCTTATCGCAGTGTTATTTGCGTTTGGTGCACAAGCTAATACCAACCAAAGTTACAAGTTAATTACGGTTTCGACGTATTTGAACTTCTATCTGATGAATTTGAACGCCTGTGAAGATTATCATCCGGAAGCTCGCCAAGCTGCTTACGCAGCGGAAAGCAAACTTTATCCGTATTTTCAGAAATTGGATAAAGCAGTCGCTAGTCTAAAAATCGATGAAAAGGATAAGCAAGCGATTGCGAACACTGTTTCTATTCGTCGTGCTAAATTAAATACTCAGATTGCGGACGGAGAGTTCACGGTTGAACACTGTAACGCGGTGATTGGTATTGTGAACGCTGGATTAGATGAAACAATACTTGCCTCTATCAATTAATTAATAAAAAAGCCGCTTCAGCGGCTTTTTTATTGTTCGAAATGTACGGAATTATTTTTCGTACATTTGTTTTTCTTTCTCTTTCAACTCTTTTATTTTTGGTAAGGCCATTCCGAGCTCTCTGCCTCGATACCGGGCGAAATAAGTGTTGCCTATAAAACCCGCCGTCAGTAGTGCGATTTCAATTATGATGAAAAGCTTATTACCTTCAAAGGTCCAAATCGCAGTTAGTCCGTGCAGGTAACACCACATTAGAACAAAATTGCTCCAAGCGTATGTGTATGGGTTACCGTTTAATAATCCGCGAAGTGCAAATATGAGTGGTAGCCAAAACACAACAAGTGAAAAGTAGGCTAGGTTGTTAGCCGTTGGATCAAATGCGAAAAATAGGAAAGGATAATAAATAACTAGGCCGACATAACCCACCAGTCCAATCTTTCTTAAACGAGAGACGAAGCTCGCCATCGGTGCATTTTTAAACGCATCTTCAATGTTTTCAAATTTTTGCATAATTTATGAATGTTTTATTTTCAAAGCCATTTCGGCTAATCGTTTACCCAAAGTTGAACAGATGGTTGCTTCCGATTGTGTCAATTCGGGTTGGGAATTTAATCCCGATACATGACTTGCACCGTAAGGACTACCACCTTGTTCTGTTCTGTTGAGTTCAGGTTCAGAATAGGGGACGCCTAACAACATCATTCCATGGTGTAGTAGGGGCAAAGCCATGCTTAATAATGTTGCTTCATTGCCACCGTGCATACTCGCGCTTGAAGTAAAGGTACACGCTGGTTTGTCAATAAGATCACCGGCCAGCCAAATATTAGACGTCGTTTCAAAGAAAGCTTTGAGCGGAGCTGCCATAGTGCCAAAACGACAAGGGCTTCCTAATGCAAGTGCTGAACAGTTTTTCAGTTCTTCCTGGGTTACGAATGGGTACTCTTGATCGCTATCGTCATTGATACTGGCGACAGTTCGGAGCTTCGCTTCTATGCCATTTGCTTCGATACCGCGTGCGATGGCTCTAGCCAAGTTCAAGACAGAGCCATTGCGCGAGTAATAAAGAACTAAAACGTAGTCATTTTTCATTATCTACAGAATTGCCAAAACATTTTCTGGCGGACGACCAACGGCAGCTTTGTCACCGTTGACGACGATGGGGCGTTCGATCACTTTTGGGTTTGCGACCATCAGTGCAATAATCTCTGAATCGGATAGATCTTGGTTGTCCAAACCACTTTCTTTATATTCCGTTTCTTTGTTGCGAATGATGTCACGTGGTGACACATCGAGTGCTGCAATAATGGCGGTTAGCGCCTCTACCGAAGGTGGTGTTTTTAGATACTCGATGACGTCTGGTTGCTGTCCTTGCTCTTCAATTAATTGAAGTGTTTGACGACTCTTAGAACATCTTGGGTTGTGGTAGATAACCAAGCTCATTACATCTTACCCTTTATTTTTTGCATGTATTTCATGCGTTGACGAAATTGAATTTTTAATGCTTCGAGACGACTGATTTCCGATGTGTTATCTGGATTGAGTGTCGACAAAGCTAAATCGGCGGACTGAATTGCTTTGGTATAATTTGAAACTAAAGCAAAGTACTCTGCACCTGTGGCGTGGTATTTTGCCATATTTTTTGTTTTGTTGTAGGCCTGCCGGAGTAATTCGTGCGCAATTAAGTCGTCCGGTTTAGTTAACAGAAAATATTCCAGCAATTTGATGGCTTTCTCGTAGTTGCCACTAGCGATTGCGACATTTGCATAGTTCAGCGTTACTACCGAGTTATTCGGGCGCAGTTGATAGGCATGGCCTAGCTTATCGAGTGCCGTTTTAAAATCTTTCTTGGCAGTGTATAAGTCAGAAAAAGTGTCCAAGATAAACAAATTGTTGGGCGCTTGTTGTGACAGTTGATCTAGCAACTTTTCTGCCTTGTCATAGAACTCGTTATCGACATAGGCCAAGGCAAGACCATATTGTGCGGCGAACAACTTATTGCCCTTGAGCTTAGTCACCAAATCTTCGTAATACTCAACCACGATGTCGGGGGCGTACGTATAACGAGCTAATATTCTGTGTTTTAACAACAAGAAATCCAGCGAGTCGCTATAAAAACGGCGCTCAAATTGGTGCGCTCTCAAACGGGCGTCTGTGACCCGGGATTCTGGCAAAGGGTGGGTCACTAAAAATTGTGGTGGTTTGGTTTTGTAGCGGAATTCAGCTTGTAACTTCGCAAAAAATTCGCCAGCAGCATAAGGGTCATAGCCTGCATCTGCGAGGATATTCATTCCAACGTTGTCCGCTTCTTGTTCGTTTTGGCGGGTGAAATTTATCGAACTTTGGCTTGCTCCAGCAGACGTAGCCATAACACCTGCGAGTGCGGCTTGAGGATTTATAGCTGTCAACAGAATTGAACCGACAATACCGGCCAATGTCAGCGGAGTTTGTTGTGCCGCCGCTTGTTGCCGTCGGGCTAAATGACGTTGGGTTACGTGGGCGATTTCGTGGCCTATAACTGAGGCCAACTGGCTCTCAGTATCAGCTTCCGCTATAAGACCAGTGTGAATACCGATGTGGCCGCCGTAAAATGCAAACGCATTGATATCGTTGCTGTGGATAGCAAAAAACGTGAAAGGAAACTTTACATCATTGGCGTGGGCGACTAATCGATTGCCCAGAGTATTGAGGTATTCCTGGGTCAACGGGTCCTTCAAAACCCCAGCGTGACCACGCATTTCGTTAAATAGAACGTCACCTAAACGTTTTTCTTTTTCAATGGATAATACGGTGAGCGCAGACGCACCTAAATCTGGCAGATCGTTCGCGGTGGCGCTAATTGATAAGCTCAATACAGCGGCAGCGACAAGGCTTACAACACTTTTCTTCGACAACTTAATAGCCTCTGTTACTGTTCGGTTTCAATCTCTAATTGACTCGTAATTATGACCTCATCTGGCGGCAGGTCAGGGTTCGCATTCTGCAATTTGAATGCTTGTTGAATCGTCATACCTTTTACTTCATTGACGTCTACTTGCTGCTGCAACATCGCAATTATTTTGTTAACTACGTGGTGTGCATGAATAACAAGTGCTGTGTCCGCGTCATCGCCACTTTTCAGAGTGAATGCAATGAATTTGTGAAATTGCGGGATACGCACTAACACTTTCATCTGACTTGGATCCCATACTTTGAAATCCAGCTTTGGATCATCACACCGGTACATATCAACGATATTGTCATTGACGTATGGAAATGCCAAAAGTTCATAGCCAGTTTGTGAAAAAACGTGATAGAGACAGATTTTCGGCTTCCTTACCGGCTCTATGTATTCGATATGGTCGACTTTCTTCAAATCAACCTCAGCTGGGACGCCTAGGGTGTCGTAATTCCAATTCCTATGGTCAACAATTCGTTTATAAGCGTTATCAAATCCGTGATAAATGAAGCCCTCGGCCTCAGCGATTGAGCTAGAGACGACTTGGAAAAATGCAGGGATTTCTCCCCAGTTTATGCGTTTTTTAAAGGCATTGACTTCTTTGCAGGTGGCGTCATCTGGTAGTTGGTACTTATCCGGGTACTTTCCCATAAATTCCACTTTTTTAAATAATTTCTTATGTTTAAGTATCGTAGATTGTGTAAAATTATTGAAGAGAATTCACAAATTTATTTGGTTCAGTTGTAAAATGTCAGAACAGTTTGACGGTAGAGGGCTGAAGTGTCCGCTGGCTTTTGTCAAAGCCAAGCAAGCTTTGGTTATAAATAAAACCAAAGTCTATCTGTTGGATGATCGAATATCTTTGTATAATTTTGTCAGTTATCTGGATAAGTTGAGTGTGCAATATACTCAAACTGAATCTCAAGGCGTCTATAAAGTCGTCCTCAACTCTAAGGATTAAAACGTGTTTGAAGTCTTTAAACATTGGTATCGCAAGAACTTCTCAGATCCCAACGCCGTAACTCTTGTCCTCGTGGTCGCCTTGGCCATGTTGCTGTTCGCCTGGGTAGGCAAAATTTTGATGCCAGTTTTAGTCGCGGCAGTTTTTGCATTTTTGCTTGAATGGCCGGTTAAAAAGGTGACCAATTTGGGACTTAGCCGAAACTTGAGTACGTCCATTGTTATTACCGGATTTGTCAGTTTTATGACCTTAGTGTTTGTGATGGCAATTCCAGTAATTTGGCAACAAAGTATTGGTTTGGTTAAAGAGTTGCCGGAAATGATGGCTCAACTCAAAGAGTTTATTAACTCAATCCCTCAGAATTATCCGAATCTGGATCCAAGTCTAGTAACCAATCTTACAGCGAACCTAGACAGTAAACTTATCACTTTCTTGGAAGGCGCATTAGAAACGGTCGCCGCGTCATTTACTAATATTGTAGCGATTCTGATCTACGTCATCTTAGTGCCTTTGATGGTGTTCTTTATGCTCAAAGATAAAAGTTTGCTATTAGCAGGGTTTGATAAATTACTGCCAGATGAAAGAACTTTGATCACCCAAGTGGCGAACGAGATGAACCAACAGATCATCAATTACATACGTGGTAAAGTTATCGAAATCTTTATTGTCGGCGGTGTGACTTATATCGTATTTGTAATCATGGATCTGCGTTACGCTGCTGTGCTCGGTCTTTTGGTAGGGTTATCTGTGCTTATTCCTTACATTGGTGCCGCTGTGGTGACTATACCTGTGGCTGTTGTTGCCCTGTTTCAATTTGGACTGACGCCTGAGTTTTACTACGTCATCATTGCGTATGGCATTATTCAGGCGCTTGATGGTAACTTGCTGGTGCCATTGTTATTCTCGGAAGCGGTCGATTTGAATCCTGTTTACATCATAGTTGCGGTGCTGTTCTTTGGTGGATTATGGGGATTCTGGGGCGTTTTCTTCGCCATTCCTTTAGCGTCATTAGTAAAAGCATTAGTCAATGCTTGGAGTGACAAACAAGAGCCATCCGATTCCGATTTACAACGATGTTAGTAAAATATATTGATTAATAAAAAAGGGAGCTTAGGCTCCCTTTTTTTGTCTGAAAACTAACGGCACCAATGTACTAGCTTGCAAGTTCTTCTAACTTAGCTAGAACTACTTCATGGTGATCTTTGGTTTTGAATTTGTTGAAGAAGTGTTTGATTTCACCGTCTTGGCCAATCAAAAACGTCAAGCGATGAATGCCATCGTATTCACGACCCATAAATTTTTTCAATCCCCATACACCAAATTGGTCTGCGACCGCGTGGTCTTCGTCAGAAAGCAGAGGGAAGTTGAGCTCGTCACGTTCGGTAAACTTAGTTAGGCGTTTAACTGCATCTGGACTAATACCAACAGCGATGGTATTGAATTTTTCCAAGTCAGACTTAACGTCACGCAGTTTCTGCGCTTGCACTGTGCATCCCGGCGTCATTGCTTTTGGGTAGAAATAAACAAGTACTTGATGAGTTTTCAAAGTTTCTTGTAGATCGAAGACCTCACCGTTTTGGTCTTCTAATCGAAACATCGGCGCTTTATCACCCGCTTGTAAAGTGTTCATAGGTTTCTCTTATTTTGAATCTATAGTGATTGGATTTATGGTTGCTGTCATATTCAGTGTCTTACACACATCTGACAAACCTAGATCAAGTTTTTCAATAGAAAGTTCAGAAGGGAGGCTGATAACTATTTCCGCAATTTGCCATTCTTGCTCATTCTGAATAGAAGTATTTGATTTTAAACTTGAAATGTCGACATTATTCTGGGCAAAAAATGATGTAATGGTTTTGATGGTTCCAGCCCTATCTGGTCCTTCAAGCGTCACTTGCAGATTATCTACACTCAGCTCAAGGTGTTTGGCAGTGCGCTTCATCATAGTTAACAGGTTTAATTTCATCGCTAATTGCGGCAGTTGCATTTCAAGCTGAACCAGCGACGCACTGTCGCCGGCAAGTAACATGATCATCGTGAATTCATTGCCAAAAATAGCCATCTTACTGTCGACGACGTTGCACCGACACTCGCTGACTAAGCCCGTGAGTTCGCTCACTAAGCCCGTTTTGTCTTGGCCAATGGCGGTGAGCACTAAGTGCTGTTCTGCGATTTGTTTCGAAGCTAGGGCCATAGGTAAATATCTTTTATTTGCAGGGAGTTAAGTTCGCAAGTTTAACATATTCAAATAAAAACTGGCTAGGGTGTATGTTGGCTCTTGTTTTGTGTTGACTTGCTAAGTAACATAGCCCGCCCGTGAGTATTGGAGTATGTGTGTTTTAGTATGAGTAGTTTAGGTTTAGCAGGCAGTTTTGTTGCATTAATTACACCGATGAACGATGACGGTAGTGTTGATCTTGAAGGCCTCAAACACTTGACACAATGGCACATTGCACAAGGTACTAATGGTCTTGTAGTTCTGGGAACGACCGCTGAAACTGCGACGTTATCGGAGAGCGAACAAGCGCTAGTGTTAGATACTGTGATTGCAGAAAACCAAGGCCGCTTACCAATTATTGTCGGCAACGGCAGTAATTGCACGAGAACTACAGTTGAAAAGACCAAACACCTTAACGAACTCGCAATTGATGGCTATCTCACAGTTACGCCATACTACAACAAGCCAACCCAGAAGGGGATGGTAGAGCATTTCAAAGCGGTTGCCGAAGCGACGGACAAGCCAATCATCCTTTACAACGTACCAGGTCGTACTGGTGTTGATCTCTCGAATGAAGCCGTTTTCGAGCTTATGAAAGTTGACAATATCGTCGCGATTAAAGATGCCACCGGCGATTTGACTCGTGTAAGTGCGATGAAGAAAGAAAATCCTTCATTTTTATTATTCTCGGGGGACGATGTCAGCTCTAAAGATTACCTTTTACAAGGTGGGCATGGCGTCATAACCGTAACCGGTAACGTTGAACCGGCATTGATGTCAGACATGGTATCAGCAGCCATTAATGGCGACGAAAAACAGGCTTCGCTATTAGATGACAAGTTATCTTTGTTACACACTGATCTTTTCATTGAGCCCAATCCTGTCCCCGCAAAGTGGGCTTTGCGACAAAAACAACTTATTTCTAGTGCTATGGTAAGACTTCCTTTGTTACCATTGGAACCAAATTCAGAAAATGCCATCAAAGAAGCATTAAATCGCGCTAATAATTAATAACGGAGATGTTAGTGAATTCCTACAAAATAGCGATCCTCTTCACAGCAGTGACGACTCTTTCTGCTTGTTCTACAATGAAAAATTGGTTCTCAAATAAAGATCCGGAACAAACAAAACTCGAACAAGTTAACGACAGAAAAGAACTGAAACTACCGGCTGGTTATACCAACCCAAAACGCTCACAAGAGTTTGAAATCGCCGCGATAAAGCCTACTCCTGATGATTTTGCATTGACTTCTCCAACTTCTGTATTGGTGATTTTTGATAAAAGTTGGATTAACGAAGATGATCCACATCGTGCCAAGATAATGTTAGAGCGACCAGATCTGATTGACGACTTACCTGGGTTTGTTCAATCGGGTTTTGACTCTTATGCAAGTTTGAAGTCGCTTAAAGTAGAAAAAGTCTCGGAAACAAAATACCGCGTGACAAAACCACTGACCGTTGAAACTGGTTTTTGGTTTTGGAAATCAGATGAAGTTGCAGAAGAATATGTGTTCGACTTAAACATAGTGTTTCAGCCTCATCAGCGCAGTGGAGAAGTATTCGTAGATACAGTAAGTTACAAGAACTTAGATCCTGATTTGGCCCCAAATATTGCACCAGATTTGAGATCGTCGTCGCTTGCAAAGCAAACACTTAACGAATTAATGTTGGAGCTTGATTACCTATACAGGGTCAAGATTAAGAACGAGAAATCGTCACTAGAAGTGAGCTTGAAGCTTGTTCAAGACGTTTCAGGGGATTTTGTAATTAGTTCGCAACAAGACATTATCTTTGTGTTTGAACAAATGGAAGATGTGTTGGATTGGTTAGGTTTTGTTGTCGTTGAAGAAGACAAAGATTTATTCAGTTTCAAACTGACATACGAGCAAAACCAACAAAGCATGTGGGACTCAGTGTTTAATTCCGATGTTGCGAATAAGCTAGAATTGCCGAAGGGTGAGTACAAGCTTGAGTTGAACACCACAGTTGATGGCGTTCATATCAAATTCAGAGATGTGGCGAATACGCCATTGAATCAAGCACAAATGTCCGAGATGTTTGAGTTGGTCATGAAGGTTGTTAAAGAGGAAGATTTAGAACTTTAGGTCTTCACTTTTACCTAGTTCAAAAAGCCACCTACGGGTGGTTTTTTTGTGCCTAGTTGCTAAAGGCAAGGCTAGCTGCGTATGTTATTCAATCAACTTGATTGATATCTCCACAGCCAACTAATTTATTGCAATTTTCGTCCTATTTTTCGCAAGAAAGATCTTCTCGTTCGTAAAATGATCCGGCATTATTAAGGCATTAAAAGCCTATTGGCTAATGAGATGAATAATAATAATTAGTGTCGCTAAATTGCAAAGGATCCCATGCCTTCTCTACAAAGAATAATCCTGATCAACACTCATATGACGGGCATTGTCGAGTTGAAACTCGATGGTCATACCAACATATGTGGTACCAATGCTTCGGGCAAGACTACTTTACAACGACTGATTCCAGTGTTTTATGGTGAATATCCATCTAGGGTCGTTCCTGCCACTCGAGACAGTTTTGAGCGTTGGTATCTGCCATCAGAGCAAAGTTACATCATTTATGAATATCAACGAGAAAGTGACGAGTTATGCCAGTTGGTCTTATCGTCGTCAGGCACTGGGGTTGATTATCGCCTTGTGTCTAAGGGTTTTGATATCGATGACTACGCTCAGGTGAGTTTAACCGACGAACGACACGTATTGGTGCCAAAGGAGCTCAGTCGTGAATTTAAACGTCAAGGCGCAATTTGTACTCGTATTCTAAATACTAAAGAATTCAAAGCGATTATTCAGAACGATCGTGGCGTATTGGCTACAGGAAGAGACTTGCCCGGTTTCGCTCGACTATTCAGTCTATGTGAGCAAAATGCAAATCTACGTCATATTGAAAAATTAGCCAAAGCGGTGCATTCCAAAGAAGGCAAAATGGAAACCATCAAAGCGATGGTGGCGGCGATTTTGGAGGAAGATGGTGTTCAGCCTGGCGAAACAAAAGTCAGCCACAACAAAGTGGAAGAGTGGATACGAGAAGTCAAACTCGTAAAAGGCTTTGAAGATATTCGCCCCGAGTTTAATAAACTCGAAGTCTCACATTTGGAATTTCGAAATAACGAGCAAAGACTGGCGCAACTCAAACAACAATACAGCGTCGACCAAAGTAAATTAAGCCAAACGATTGTCGAACACAGGGAATTACTGGAGCAGGTTATTCTCGACGGAAAACAGTTCGATGCGCAGTGGAGTGAACTGCGAGATCAGTTAAACCAAACGGTATCAGTATCACGAGCCGACGTTAAGAAGTTGGAAAGCGATTTAGACGGTGTCGAAGCGGACTATGATGCGTGGCAAGACAAAGACATCGAATCGATTAAGGACAATTTAGAACAACTGCCACGATGGCAGAACGAGTTAGATACTAAAGAAAGTCGCTATCAACTGCTCACCGAAAAACATCAAGATATTGAAGCTAGCTATCACAAAAATAAGAGTGAGTTACAGCAGCAGCACAACTCAGAATTGGATGCGTATTCAGAGCAAAAAGATGAATTTCGTGATGAGTTGGTGCTGAAAAAGAGTGAGCAGCAAAATCAGATAGCGGCGTCACGCCAAAAGTATTCAGAACAGATAGCGGCGGTTAAAAGCGATTTTCAGACACGTACGTACGAATTAAAAAATCAATTGACCGAAATTAACACTTTAGTGAACAACATTGGTTTATCAGCCAGTGAACAGAGTCAAATTGATGTATTTGAGCTGGCAATCAAAGAAGCGTCAAGTGTTGAAGATGCGATGCGCGGCAGAGTCGCACAGGCAGAGAAAGCGCTAAAAGCGCAGATTGAGCAAAGACACAAGGTAAACGCACAACTGGAACAAAGCCGTAAAGAAGTTTTGGTTAAGCAAAAGCAGGTAGAAGCGATCGAAGCATTGCTTTATCCAGGTCAGAATACGTTGTTGGAATTTTTGCGCCGTGAAGTTGTCGATTGGGAGAAAACCATTGGTAAAGTGGTCAACCCTGATTTATTACAACGCACTGATATTCAGCCGAGTATTACTGCCGATGGCAAAACCAGTTTATTTGGCGTTGACTTGCAATTGGCAAGTGTTCCTAGTCCAGACTATGCGGAATCAGAAGTTGAGCTAAAACAAAAGTTGGAATTGGCACAACAGCAACTTGAAACCGCAATTTCACAACAGGATGAGTCAGAAGCCGCCTTAGCGGAAGCGAGTAAAGTTGTTCGTCAAAGCGAAATTCAATTGGCCAAAATTGGCACTGAGTTATCCAATGCAGAACACTCCAGAAAGCGTGCTCAACAAGATAAAGACGATGCTGGCAAAGAATTCCATGCCCTTGTTCAAGAACGCAAGCAGGGCTTTATTAAGAAGCAATCTAAGCTGCAAAGTGAGCTCAAAAGGATTGAAGTCAGCCAAGCTGAAGCCGTTGAGGAGCTTGAAGATCAGCAACGAGAAAGCCAAATGGAGCTTAACTCGCATTGGCAATTGGTGATAGCGGACTTAGAACAGCAAATCGCTCAAGTTGAAACTCATATTGCCGCATGTAAATCCAGCCTTAAATCTGAACTCGCTAGTTTGGACGCTTGGTTAAAAGACGAATTAGAAAACCGCGGTGTTGATGTGGACGAAATCGGCGTTTTGAAGCGTGCGATTGAAACCTTAAAACATGATATTTCAAAAACAGAGAAGAGCGCGGCTTTAGTTGCTGAATACAAACATTGGTATGCCACGTATTACATGGGCCACAAAGTGGCTTGGCAAGAACAACTGGCAACTGCGAAAGCTCAACTGGCAGAAGCGACACGTGAATTTGATAAACAAAAAGTCATATTCCAACAAAACATCGAACTGGCCAAAGGTAAGCAAGCGCGTTTTGAGAAAACGCTGAAAGAAGCAAACGAGCAGGAATACGAGATTTCTCAGCTCAACAAAATCTTGGGTCGACTGCAATTGCCTACCGCAGACGTGACAGCGGAGACAAGCAACCTAACCCAAAGAATCTCAGAAGGCCAATCTTTGCTGCAGACGCGAGAGGAGCTGTTGGCGGATATTAAGTCTTACGTTGAGCACTTTGATCAAAAAATTGCCGCTCAGAGCGGTACCGGTTTCTACGATACATGGGAGCGGAGCCGAGAGGAGTGTTCGGTTCATGGCGAAAACGGTGTGAAGACGTTAGATCACGTCAGGTTAGTTAGTCACTTAGATCAGTTGCTCAATGTGCTGATGCCACAACGCATCAGCGCAATTCGAGAACAAGGGCGTATTTTTGGCTTAGCATTAAGTGAATATTACAAAGTTCTCAAAGACATCGAGGGTCACATAGGCGGCCAATCACGTAAGATCAGTAAAGAAGTGGAAGAAGAACTGTTCTTAGATGGTGTGTCTGATTCTGCAGTTAAGATCCGGTCAAAAATTGCTGAGCTGGAGTTTTGGCCAGAGTTGAAAGCATTTAATGACCTTTACGTTGATTGGCTTGAGAAGGGCGCCCATGAACTGCCTACGGATGAATATGTTTACAGTATGCGCAGAGTAATGGATATTCTGGGTCGTTCAGCCTTGTCTGGCGGCATCAGCAAACTGCTGGATATTGAACTGCACATCAAAGAAGGCAACAGTGATTTGGTTATTCGCACAGACCGTCAATTAAACGAATCATCCAGTCACGGCATGGCGTATCTAATTTTGTGTAAATTCTTATTGGCCTTCACTCGATTGCTAAGAGGCAATAGTTCGGCCGTAATTCACTGGCCGATTGATGAGTTGGGAACCCTTCACCAAAGCAACATCAAAAAGATATTTGAAGCCTGTCAGAACAACAATATTCATGTGGTAGGGGCGTTTCCTAACCCCGAGTCTGAAGTACTGAATTTATTCGATAACCGTTATTTGATTGATAAGCAGAAGAAGATTCTGCAAGTAGTACAGCCAAAAGTCAGTGCCATTTCTGCGCGTCTTCAGGCAAAAAAGAGAACTGAGGAGAACGTCGCATGATGTCAGAGCAAGGGCGAGTACTGCAGCTGTTATTAGCGGGCGAGTTTATATGTCAAAGTCGTGATGAAGACGCCCACCGCTTTTTGCAGTCGTCGGAAAATCGGGAACAACTTGAGCAGCATTTAAGTATCTTGAACCGAAGATTATCGAGCGCTGCGGAAGGAGAAGTGTACTTCGCCTCATACCAGCATATTGGCGACAATGAACGAAAAGTTTTGACTCAACAGTTTCAGGACATAAGCAGTCATTTGATGCCTTTGATCGAATGGTTATTGCTTGTCCAAGAAGCGATGTCTACCGACATGCCGCTAACCCAAGGCGCTGTCATTCGACTTAATGAGCTGCAGACAGTGATTGAAGATACTCCGGCATTTGCCGAGCAACTAGGCAAAATTGCTCGTTATGCAATGTTTGGTTCAAAAGCGAGTGAACTGGACGCCCAACTAAAGTTGATTTTCAAACGGCTTGTGGAGTTGGGGTATTTGTTGCGGCCAAATGCCGATAAGCAGATATATACGGCGACTGGAAAGATAGACTACTTATTTGATGTGCTGAAGTTTATTGATGAAACAGAAAATTTGGCGCTGGCGGAAAAGGCGGAAGACGCCATCGCTCAAACGAGCCTGATTTAGTTGGGGTTTGTTGATGAATATTAACCTCAATAAAGCTGGTGTCGCACTGCTAAATGCACTGTCCGCGCACTCAGATTTAATCATGCAGGCTTATTTTTCCGGCGCGGTAAATGAAGCGGACCACTCACCAAAAGTAATCCAAAAATTGATTGATTTGAAGGTACTTTGGCGACCTGAGTCTGAGGTACAATTGCGCTTGCGTCCTGCGTTGCGGACATTGCTTGAAGAAAGTTTGCAGGACGAAAATAATCGCCAGATTGATGCCAATATTGGTAATTTGTTAGCGACATTAAAAACACAAGCGCAACACTACAAAGAGGCATTAGCGCATCAGCGATACCACGAATCTCAGGCTCATTTGGCAGACTTAACAGAGCATGTGTACACCTTAACAGAAACGTTGGCGACCAACGTTCGATTATTATGGTCTAAGATCTCGAATGAGTTTGGCTATGTCAGTAGCGTTGACGCAAAAATTCGAGAAAATGAGTTGGCGCAAGGTCAAGTAACGGACATGCTTAACCAGTTGGCATTATTCCGCTTTGACGAACTGAGTGAAATCGCATCCAATGACCGTGAACTCCGACACTTGTTGGTGATTCGCTTACAAAGCAGTTTTGCAACCAGTACTCAGGAACTAAGTCTTGTTCAGAGTAAGTTGATTGACTTACTCGGTCGCTTTAGAGAGTTTAAAGGCCGCACCCGTTTGCTGAAAGGCTTTATGCTGCATATGGAGCAATCTCCCGACTTTGTGCCTGGCAATTATCCGAATATGAGCCAAGTCGCTCAGTTGTTTAACCGTGCCGAGGGCATCATAGCCCCAGCGGCAGCGGATGTTAATAGTGTTGAACAAGAGTTTGAATTAACGAGCTTAGTCAGTAGGCTCAAACACTTAAGTCGTCACTGGCAGCACAATGAGCAAAGGCAAACTGCCAAGCCCATTGTCGTTCAACAAGAATCCGCCGTTGAACTGGCCGATAATGAATTAAAACAAGCTGTCGAAGGTTACTTCTGTGAAGTTATCGACGGCGGCGTCAACGTCAAAGCGCTCGCATACTTGCATGAACATGAACTGCCGTTTGAACCAGAAGCATGGGTTTATCAAGTGATAGGCGCATTCAATGGCTTGCCAGAAGAAGAACGTCAATATCTCGCGATGGACACATTTGGTACGGTCGACGAAACGTTTACAGGTAATTTCTACATTCAAGATCTTGAGTTAGGTCTTCGATAACACTTAGGGGTTGCCAATTTGGTTAACCTCTAAACTCTTTTTTATTCCATTTCACTCACTACATAACTGCTCTAAAGGCTACGATTTTGCTGCTTATGCTTAAATTGTTACTGTACCTCATTAAAAAGTATCAAATTTTTAGTTGAATAATCTTCACTCGCGGTTGATTGTTTGGTTGGCTAGAAATAAATCAAAATGCAAATTGGCCTTACCAATGGTCAGCAGAGTAAGATCAAAAATGAAATTAAACATGACAAAAAGTGCTTTAGTACTCGCATCTATCTTGTCCGGATTAGCGTAGGCGGAAACCGTCTCAATAACGAATCCTGGCTTCGAAAACAACTGGGATGGTTGGGACGATACTGACCCATCAGCCATTTCAACTGACGCTTATGCGGGTAATCTCGCTGCAAAAATTACTGGCTCTGCCGGTAAAGCTGAGCAAACCGTTACTTTAACGGTGAATACTCAATATCGCCTTTCTGCATTTATCAAAGGTTCTGGCCAAATTGGCGTTAATGTCGGTGGCTCGAATTACAACAGTAATGGGGGCGGAAGCTCTTATGAGCAGGTATCAGTCGAGTTTAACTCCGGCTCTGCCACAAGTGCGACTATCTTCGCAAAATACTCCGGGGGAGAGGGACGTTTCGATTCATTTACTCTAAAAAGCATTGACGGCGGCAGTACTGGCGGCGGTGACACGGTCAATTGCACAGGTTCGAGTTATCTCGCAATTCAATCCGCCTGCGATGACGGAACAAACGACGGTCACGGTCCTGCCAACACAATCGACGATTCTTTACTTAATGAATCTCGTTGGTCATCAAACGGCAATGGCAAGTCAATTACGTATGATTTAGGCGTTTTATCCAATGCGAAGTCTTTAGACTTAGTTGGTTTAAAGGCAATCAGCGTATCTCTTACTTTGACGTTGATACATCAACAGACAATGCTAGCTGGAATTCTGTGTTAAGTTCTGGTCAATCAAGCGGCAATAGCAGTAGCTACTAAACGGTTGATGTAGTTGATAGTGAAGCTCGTTACGTAAGGATCACGGGCTACGGCAACAGCTCTAATACTTGGAACAGCATAATCGAAACTAAAATTTCAGGTTGTACCGATGGTCAATCTGGTGGTAGCGATACGGGCGGTGGTGACACCGGCAGCGGCAATACCACATTGGATTTAGAATTGAATGACTGGTATTTGGGTGTACCTGTAGACAACAATGGCGACGCTAAATCAGATTCAATTTCTGAAAATGACCTAGTTGCGGGTTATGAACATTCACAATGGTTCTTTCGTGATAATGACGGCGCGCTCGTATTTAAAGCTCCATCTGATGCGCCTAAGACAAGTACAAACACCGGTTATACGCGTTCGGAACTTCGTGAAATGTTACGTCGTGGCAATAC
>CAXRBI010000084.1:0-5462 GCA_964229075.1 Alteromonadaceae bacterium
AGGAGTATCGATGATGTTCATGCGATGGTCTTTCCAGAAACAGGTAGTCGCAGCAGACTGGATAGTAATACCACGCTCTGCTTCCTGCTCCATGAAGTCGGTTGTCGCTTCACCTTCGTGAACTTCACCAGTTTTATGGATTTTACCGGTTAGTTTCAAAATACGCTCTGTTGTAGTTGTTTTACCAGCGTCAACGTGAGCGAAGATACCTATATTTCTATATTTAGATAAGTCAGCCATTGTCGTACTCTATCTTCGTTTAAATGATTGGTTAAAAAAAAGCCGCGGGATTCTACCACTAATTGCCAGAAACAGCACACTTTTAATGAAAAAAGTTAGAAAACTAAGTCATGATGGTTCAATCTTGTTAAATAAATTTGAATTCCTGTTCGAAATCCAATGAATTACCTCAACTTTTATTTTTTGCGTCATGGCGAAATCAGCCATCCAGATCATCTAGCGGGTCATACTGACTTTGAGCTCTCAGAGCTAGGTCGCATTGCTGCTCTTAAGCAGGCTCGAGAACTTAAGTGGGATAGAGTTATAACTTCGCCTTTAGTTCGTTGTTGGGACGTGGCGCAAACGGTTGCGAGCGAAAAGGTGTGCGACATTTCCATAGAAGAGGAAATAAAAGAATACAATTTTGGCGATTGGGATGGGAAAAGCTTTGAATCTCTCTGGCAGGATCCGAAACCCAATATCGGTGATTTTTGGCAAAACCCGTTTGGGATGAAGCCGCCAAATGGCGAGTCCATGACAGAGTTTAAAGAACGAGTCGAAAAGTGGTGGCAGGGTCAGTTGACTAATCCGAAATCCGAGTCTGTTTTAGTGCTCAGTCATGCCGGCGTAATCAAAGAAATCGCAGGATTGGTGTTAGGGTTTCCCAAACAACAGAATTTTCATGGTCATTTGTCTTTGGCTTATGCGTCCTATATTCATGTTCAAGTGAGCTTTGATGAACATCACTCGCCGTGGCCTATGTTAAAAATATAAATTGCTATTTGAGTAGATAACCGGATAATGGCCATCCAGAAGTCCACAATGATAATGCTGTTTTAATAACGACCTTATATAAGGTTTGGGAATGCGGTGAGAATCCGCGACTGTACCCGCAACTGTAAACAGAGCAGCACCTCTATACCACTGGCGTAATCGGTCGGGAAGGTAGGTGCCGGGAAGCTGTAAGTCAGGATACCAAGTATTGTCTATATCGAACCAACGAGCGGGAACACTCGAGCTGGATATCACATCGCTTGTTACGATGCCTGCTGTGTTGCCGCATTTGAGAGTGCAAAGTGCAACCAAATAACGCCAACAATGTCATATTAAACGCCGCTGATCTCAGTTGGCGAGTGGCGGATATTTCACTTTTAAACGACATCTCATTTGAAATTAAAAAAGGCAGTTTCGTTGGTGTACTCGGGCCCAATGGTGCCGGAAAATCGAGCTTGTTGCGCTGCCTCTATCGTTATCACAAACCATCCACTGGCGCGGTGAATTTCGAAGGTCAAGACATTTGGCAAATAGACGGTAAAGAATACGCACAGAAGGTCGCGGTTGTTTTGCAGCACACACCACAAAACTTCCAGCTCAGTGTCAAAGAAGTGGTGCAATTAGGTGCCTTACCAAGGCAGTCTTGGTTAGAGTCATGGCAGCAAGACTCAAACGACTTAGTAGAGCAAGCGCTTGAGCAAGTGGCACTGAGCGACAAAGCCGGCCAAGACTTTGACTCCTTGTCTGGAGGCGAAAAGCAGCGGGCCATGATAGCCCGTGCGGTCGTGCAGCAACCAGAAATTCTCATCATGGACGAACCCACCAGTCACTTAGACGTGAAATACCAAATTCAAATTATGGAGTTGGCCAAATCCCTTGGGATAACAGTGATCGCCTCTTTTCACGACCTAAATTTGGCGGCGTCACTGTGTACCGACATGTTATTGTTAAAACGCGGTGAACTGGTGGCGTCAGGCACACCAAATGAAGTTATTACTGAGAGCGTGCTGTCGGACATATTCGACGTTTGCGTTCAAGTCACGCCACATCCGCAAACTGCTCGCCCTCATGTCACTTACTTTTATGGCTACGTTGAGAGTGGAGAGTAAGAATGATTAAAAGCTCTCTGTCTCTACTTGTTGCTTTGTTCATTACGTTGGCAAGTTTTGTAGCGGCCTTGGCAATCGGCGCAGCAGACGTCAGCTTAAGCGAAGTTATTGCTTTTGTATTAGGTCAGACTCAGCAGTTAGATACTTTCACCCAAACTATACTTTGGGAGCTTCGTCTACCTCGGTCCGTATTGGCTTTTATCGCTGGCAGCGGCCTTGCGTTAGCAGGTTGTAATTTGCAGATTGTGACCCGTAATCCTCTTGCAGATCCATACTTATTTGGCATTTCATCCGGCGCATCTTTTGGTGTTGTACTTGCTATGGCCCTGTTCGGTTTTAGCTTTGGTATTGGGCTTTCGCTGGCAGCATTTATTGGCGGCATTGTGTCAGTTGTTTTGCTGCTTGTTATCGCCGGTATCAACCGCTCACAACAAGTTGAGTCTATGTTGTTAGCCGGGGTTGCCTTGTCCTTTTTGTTTAGCGCCTTTACCAGTTTGATTCTGTATTGGACCGATCCGCAGGCTGTGACCGCGATATTGTTTTGGACACTTGGCAGTTTCTCTCGCGCTGATTGGGGAACCTTATGGTTACCCGCCATTGTCGTTAGCGTTTGCTTGATAATCATGTTGGCGAACCAAAAAAAGCTGACGGCTCTGCTACTAGGTGATGAGAGTGCCTTCACGTTAGGCATTAATCCCGCTCGATTGAGAGTTCAAATGTTGGCTTTGAGTTCTTTGATCACGGCTTGTCTGGTGGCGCTTTGCGGCGGCATTGGTTTTGTGGGGTTAATGATTCCACATATTGTTCGATTTTTTGTTAGTCAGGGCAATCGTTGGAGTTTCGTCTCTACAGCACTCTGTGGTGGTGTGTTTATGTTGTGGGTCGATATTGCTTCACGAATTGCCCTGCAAAACCAAGAATTACCAATCGGAATTATTACTTCTGCGATCGGTAGCGTGTTTTTCTTGACTATGCTCTTTATTCGCCGTCAAAAACGTCAAAGGTACATTGCATGACATTCCAAATAGACCAAATTTCAGCAAAATTCGACAGCGATATTTTGCGCAAAATCGACACAAAAACTAAGCCACAAGGTGCGCTCGGTAAATTGGAACACGTCGCCATGCAACTCGGACGGATTCAAGCAAATCGATTGGGCAAATTGGCTTCGACCATTGACATTCAAAAGCCGGAAATGATGGTGTTTGCGGGCGATCATGGCATTGCCAAACATGGCGTATCCATTGCGCCGCCCGAAGTGACTCAGCAAATGGTGGCCAACTTCGCCCACGGTGGCGCGGCAATCAATGTCTTTGCACGCCAATACGGTTGGAACTTAACGGTCATTGACGCTGGGATCTTAACTGAAGTAGACCAAGATTTGGGTATTGTTGAGCAGCGTTTGGGCTCAGGTACTGGGGCGTTTCATCAAGAATTGGCGATGTCGCTTGAGCAAGTTGAACAGGGTTTTGAACTGGCCAAATCATTGATCGCTCAAAAGGTACAAGATGGCGCCGATCTCTTTGCGTTTGGCGAGATGGGTATCGGCAATACCTCCAGTGCATCGGCTATTTTGTCGAGCATCTTAAATGTACCGGCAACCCAAACGGTTGGCCGTGGAACGGGTATTGACCCAGTGACATTGGAGAAAAAACAGCAGCTAATCCAACAGGCCTTAGATTTACATTCACCATCAGCGCTTGAGCCGAAACACTTGTTATCGAAAGTCGGCGGCTTTGAAATCGTCCAAATTACCGGAGCGATTCTGGCTGCTGCCGAGCACCAATGTCCGGTATTAGTGGATGGATTTATCTGTACCGCTGCAGCGATGGTGGCAAAACTTATCTGCCCTGAGGTTACTGACTATCTTATTTTCGCTCATTGTTCTGATGAACAGGCTCACATTCGCATGTTGGAGTGGTTCGAAACCGACGCTTTGTTGCACTTAGATATGCGTCTCGGTGAGGGTACCGGTGCCGCACTGGCACTGCCTATCTTGCGTTCTGCTTGTGCTTTTTATAACGAAATGGCGAGTTTCGCAGACGCTAATGTTGAAGACGTTGTAAGTGAGTAACAAAAGTTGAACTGGCAACGACATTGGTTAAACCTTCGCCTCGCAATGGTTTTCTTAACCCGAATCCCGATCACCATAAATGAACAAATAGACGATCAGGACATTAATCAAACCTCAGCGTACTTCGTAATCGCGGGTTATGGCATTGGCTTATTAATGATCACAGCTCTGTGGTTGACTCAGGTTTTGCCTGATTCAGTGGCTGTTTTACTGACGATGGCGTTTGGGTTGATGTTAACTGGCGCATTTCATGAAGATGGCTTGGCTGATACTTTTGATGGTGTTGGCGGCGGGTGGACGGCAGAGCAGAAACTATCAATTATGAAGGACAGTCGATTAGGCACTTATGGCGCCTGTGCTTTGTTCCTCGCATTGACGTTGAAATATGTTTTATTGCTCAGTTTGCTCCAAGTGTCATTGTTTACTGTCGCTTTATTGTTGATGGTTTGTCAGGGCCTCAGTCGTGGCTTGGCAGTCAGTCTTATCGCCTCTATGGATTACCTGACATTAGATGAGCAGTCAAAGACTAAGCCTGTAGCAAAGTCGTTGCCGGAAAACGCTGGTTTGTTGTTGTCTAGCTCTGCACTTGTTGGTGTCGTGGCGTTGTACTTTATGCTTCCGATCGACTTTTGGGACTTATTGTTGGTTGCCGCAATAGTTATCGCCATCCGAGGGTTCTTTGTTCGGTTTATTCAACGGAATCTAGGAGGTTATACCGGTGATGTTTTGGGAGCTGCTCAGCAGGTTTTTGAACTGTCATTGTATATCATGCTGTTAGCAACCATTTCAGGAGCACAATAACGATGACAAATGTGCATTTGATATTAGGTGGCGCTCGTTCCGGGAAAAGCCGATTGGCTGAATCATTGGCGCAATCAAACGGTAAACCAGTTCATTACATTGCAACCGCAGAAATTAAAGATCCGGAAATGTCCTATAGGGTAAGTCAGCACCAGGCGCGCAGACCTAGTCATTGGACGATAACGGAAACACCTCTTTTACTTGCTGAAACCTTAAACGATTTAGCCACGCCCAACAGCATTGTTTTGGTTGACTGTTTAACACTCTGGCTTAGTAATTGGCTTTGTTCAGAACAACCCAAGCAGTTTCAAATGCAGAAACGCAGTTTTCTAAAAGTTATTGAAAATAAAAGGGAAGTGGGCTGCGATATTATTTTGGTTAGTAATGAAGTGGGTTATGGCATCGTTCCAATGGGCGAATTATCGCGACAGTTCGTTGATGAATCAGGTTGGTTACATCAGGACATTGCAGCGATCGCAGACAAA
>CAXRBI010000085.1:0-5707 GCA_964229075.1 Alteromonadaceae bacterium
ACCTTCAAAGTCGGGCCAATCATCGTTTTTTTATGTCGTGGTTCTGGTTCTCCGCTTGGTTTGAAGTCATTCGTCCACAAGGGCATTTGATCCGAGTGTGGCGGAACGAGCAAGTGATGGCCTTGGCCTTTGTATGCCGTAAAGAAACGAAACGTCATAAGTTGTTACCGGTCAAACAGTTACTTATTAATGAAACTGGTTTACCAGAGTTTGATCAGCAGTGGATTGAGTACAACGATATCTTAGCCGATCGTGACTTTGCCCAAGAAGCCAGAGGCCAAGCGATCTCAGCTTTGCAAAACGTAGGCGATTGGGACGAGCTGTTGTTTGGGGTGGCGAGTGAAGATGAGGTCGTTAATTTGCACTTACTTAGCGGCCTCAAAGTTCATGTTCGCTGGACGACGATTGGACACGGTGTTGACTTAAAGAAAATTCGAGACGGTGAAAAGTCTTATTTATCGTCATTGTCACGAAATGCACGTTATCAAATTCGCCGAGGCATAAAAGAATACGAAAAAAGCGGAAGCGTTGAAATTGAACATGCCAGCTCTTTGCCGGAAGCGCTAGAGTTTTTGGAAGCGTTGGCGCCTTTACATATTGAACGTTGGGGAGCTGGTAAACAACAAAGCGGCTTCGCCAATCCAAATTTTTTCGAGTTTCATCGTCAGTTGATCCGTAATGCTTGGCAAGAACGAGCGGTTGATCTTGTGAGAATCTCCGTAAATGGAGAGGCCTTTGCCTATTTTTATAACTTTTTATATCAAGGGCGAGTGTATTTTTACCTCAGTGCATTGAAATATTCGGAAAACGCGCTGAAGAAACCTGGCATGGTAGGCCATGCACTTTGTATCGAAGAATACATGAACAAGGGTTTCGATTATTACGATTTTATGGGAGGAGGTGAAAGTTACAAAGACCGCCTAGCGTCTCGTTCTGGTAACATGTTTCGTGTATCCTTTCAGAAGAAAAAAATTAAGCTGCAGACCGAAGATCTGCTACGAAATTTGAAACATAAGTTAACGTCAA
The DNA here is from genome assembly GCA_964229075.1 of Alteromonadaceae bacterium. GTDB lineage: Bacteria > Pseudomonadota > Gammaproteobacteria > Enterobacterales > Alteromonadaceae > Psychrosphaera. The sequence continues at coordinate 1,027 of CAXRBI010000085.1, forward strand.
CGCAACAGTAATTTTGTACGTCGCTTTTTGCCAATTAACAACAAGAAAAAAATGAAACAAATTAGATTAGCATTGCAGCGATATTCGCAGTCCTATTTATTACCAAAAGAATTCAGCGTGCCTTTTCAGCGTGGACTGTTTAAGCACCCAGAAAAGCTGACCATAACCGACGATGCGGGCGCGGTAATTCCTATGTTACAAGCAAGTCCATTGTCATATTGGGATGACCAATCTATTAAATGGTTGCAAGTGCAATTGGATATGTCCCATATCCAAAGCGATTCTGTTCATCTCAATTTTGTCGAGCGTTCGGAGCCCTCCTTTAAGACTCCTTCATTACCCGACATGGACGCAATTTTTGAGCGCTTGACGCTAAGACTAACGACATCTGATCAGGTTGTAGCATTGCGCCAGGTTTCGAGCGACGATGATTCCAAGCGAGTTTTTGAAGTACAAGATGGGAGCTGCAAAATTCGTGTTCTATTGGAAATTCAGAGTTTGGGTGTCGACAAGTGTTTTCGTGTCGTTGCGCGTATCCACAATTGCGCCAGTGCTAAACACCCCGGGGGCCTTTGGGATCTGGGTGACCCAGGTTCATTCGAATTTGATTCCTTTGAATTGATTTGGGCTGCTGATGTTAACGGCGAGGTTGAAACGCAGTTGTTTCAGATGAATGAACAATTTGATGTAGCACAACAAATAGACAAAGGCCAATATCAACAGTTAAGTGTTGAACAATTTAGCAGTGGCGGCGAACACTGGAATTGCCGCAATCACGTTGATAAAACCAATACAGTCCCGCTTAAACGCCAAGGTTTTGAAATCATCGGTGACAAAGGAGATCTGCACTTCCATCAAGATGGGCAGCGAATTCAACCGCTACTGACGTTAGAATCCAATGGCAAAGCGGTGGCAGCCAGTATTGAAAAGTTTTGGCAAAATTTCCCTTCGAAATTGAGTTACAGTAATTCATCCATTCATTTTGGTCTGTTTCCAAAACAGACATACCAGCATGAGCTGCAAGCCGGTGAGCGAAAGTCTTTTGACATAGTCATTGATTTAGAGGGCAACACTCAACGACTGCAGGAAGCAATGCGTGCCTGTGATGTTACTTTATCTCGTCAATCCGCAGTCGAGTCCAATACCCTACCGCTGTTCGAAGGTGCAGAGCATGATGAGCCTCTTTATCGAATCATAGAAGCCGGCCTGCACACGGATAACAACTTTTTTGCTAAGCGTGAACAAATAGACGAATACGGCTGGCGACATTTCGGTGACTTGTTTGCTGACCATGAGTGTTATGGGGAACAAGGTAAACACGTTCAGTTTTCTCATTACAACAACCAATACGACCCGATATGGGGATTCCTAAGGCAATATCTAACGACCGGAGACTGCCGTTGGTTCGAGCTTGCTGATGATTTAGCGAAACACGTATTGGATATTGATATTTACCGAACCGAGTTAGACAGAGAAGAGTACAATAATGGACTGTTTTGGCATACAGACCATTACAGTGATGCCGCAACCTGTAGCCACCGAACATTTTCCAAACATCACAGTGAAGTGTACGAAGGTTATCAATCTGGTGGTGGGCCGGGCGGACAACACTGCTACACGTTAGGCCTGACATTGTATTATTTCTTAACCGGTAGCGAAGATTGCAAACAAACCTTACTGAAAATGGCCGATTGGATTGGTAATTTGTATGAAGGTAGCCCAACCATTCTTGGTACTTTGTACGCCATTAAACGCTCATCTGTTATAGGTGTAAAAAATGTTGTCACTGGTATCTATCCATTAGATCGCGGCACTGGAAATTACATCAACGCATTACTCGACAGTTACGAAGTCACAAGTGATGAGGGCTATGTAAACAAGGCGTTCAACATAATTTCAAACACGATGCATCCTCAAGACGATGTTAATAGCTTAGGTTTAGACAATATTGAGTTAACTTGGTTTTACTCTGTTTTGTTGCAAAGCGTGATTCGATTCTTGGAGTTAAAACGCGCGCAAGGCAGTTTCGATGACGCGTTTTACTATTGTCGAGATGTATTGAACACCTATGTCACTTGGATGCAGGCAAACGAAAAGCCATACCTCGATCAAGTAGAAAAGCTAGAGTTTCCAAATTTAACCTGGGCGGCGCAAGATTTGCGTCGAGCCAATATCTTTTATGCGGCGGCCTACTATTGCGATGAAGTTTATTTAAAAACCGCTGAGTACTTCCACCAGTATGTTGTCGACAAGTTAATTGGCGCAGAAGAGCGCACGCATACTCGAATTCTAGCGCTCATTATGCAAAACATTGGTGCAAGAAATTACTTCCGTGAACAAGTACAAGTACCACTGAAAGAACCTACAAACTGGCCGCAGCGAAAACACGCGGCAAAACCTTGGCGAATTGCTGGGCTTCTCGGTAAAGCTCTGGCCAAGTTATCAATTAAAAACGAATTAGACTGGTTGCGAGTGAGAAGCAGCAAAGTTGAACAATATTTAGGTGAAAAATCAAATGGCTAAGAAGATCAACGTATTACAATTTATCTGCTCAAGCGGCTTTTACGGCGCAGAACGTTGGGTGATTGCCCTGGCCAAAAATATGGACTCTAGCCGTTTTCGTTGCGATTTAGCCGTTACCGATGAAGGCGAAGATGGCGCCAAAGAGCTGGTAAACAATTACCCGAAAGACAAAGGTGATATCTACAAGTTAAAGATGAGACATCGTTTTGATATGAAGGTGATTGATGAACTTGCAGATGTTATCAAAAAGAAAGAGATCGATATTATCCATACCCATGGATACAAGTCGGATATCATCGGCATTCTCGCTGCGAAAAAAGCGGGCATAAAAGTTGTGGTTACGCCGCATGGTTTCTCTACCAATATTGACTTCAAGCTGAAGATGTTTATTTGGTTAGGTTGTCGTATGTTTAAACATGCCGACAAGGTGGTCCCTCTCTCGCAACAGTTAATGGCCGACATGCGACGTTTTAAAGTGCCAGAGCACAAACTTGTTTATGTTCAAAACGGCGTTGATTTGTCAGAAGTGGAAGAACAAAGGGAAAAGCCAAACGCATTGCGCGAAGCCGCAGGGGAGAGAAAGCGCATTGGTTTTATTGGACAGATGATTGAGCGCAAAAACATCGCCCACATTTTGGAAATCTTTGATGATATCGCTTCAGAAAAGCCAGACGTTGATCTCTACTTATTAGGAGATGGTGTATCTCGAGAGCCATTAGAGCAAATGACGCAATCATTAAAACACAAAGACCGCATTGAGTTTTTGGGTTTTCGCGATGACCGTTTAGAGTGGTTGCAAAGTTTTGATTTGTTTGTAATGACCTCCGTACTTGAAGGCATTCCGCGCTGCTTAATGGAAACCATGGCGATGGGTGTACCTGTGGCTGCCTACGATATCGCCGGTGTCGACCAGTTAGTGACTCATGACCAAACCGGTATGTTAGCGACATTGAATGACAAAGAGACGCTCAAGCAGCACTGGTTAGAACTGTTATACAATGAAGAAAAAGCGCAAGATATTGTATCGAATGCACGTCAATTCGTTTATGATCATTTCGCTGCTAGCCGCATGGCTAGGGAGTATGAAGAGGTTTTTGAAGACTTGATCAACAATGGCTAGCAAACGGGTTGCTTAGATGACAAACACACAGCTAAAAATTGCTTTATTAGATGTTCAAGACGAGGCCAAATGGGATGCCTTTGTTGACGCTGATAAAAATGCGACGCCATATCACAAGACCGCTTGGATGCACGCGGTCAAAGACGCTTACAGATTTGAGCCAAAGGCGATTGCTGCTTGGAAAAATGAGGAGATAGTGGGCGTGTTACCTCTGATTGTCATGAGCTCGCCATTTGGCGGCAAGAGCGCTTGCTCGCTGCCGTATTGCGACGCTGGTGGCATATTAGCGACGTCAGATGAGGTTTATCAAGCGATTCAAACGCATGTCATTGCAATGGCAAAGTCCGAAGGTTGGAAGACCACAGAACTGCGATTTGCCAACAGTGAAATTAATGAGGACGTTGAACAAGTTGCGAAAGTTCGCATGTTGCTGGATTTGCCAGACACCTCAGAACTGTTAATGGCGAGTTTTAAATCAAAACTCAGAAGTCAGATACGCAAAGCAGAGAAAAATGGTCTTACGGCATCTTTAGGCACAGACGCAAAACACCTCGACGGGTTTTATCAGGTTTATAGCCGTAACATGCGCGACCTTGGTTCACCAGCTCATAGTTTTGAGTGGTTTAAATCTGTTATCAAAGCCTTTGGTGACCAAGCAATGATTGCCTGTGTTTATTTTGAAGAACAGGTCGTTGGTGGTGGATTGATTATTAGAACCAAAGACCGAGTCTCCATTCCATGGGCGTCTACAAATGCCGATTTTAATCGTTTGGCCCCAAACATGTTGTTATATTGGACGCTGCTTGAGCATGCCAATGACAGTGGAGCAAAGATGTTCGACTTTGGCCGTTCTACCCCAGGCGAGGGCACATTTAAGTTTAAGAAGCAGTGGGGCGCACTGCCTGCACCGCTGGATTGGCAGAAACTTGAAGGCGATGATTTTGTGTCATTTGGTAACGTAAAATCAGCACCGTCGTCGGCGCGTCAGAAAGTCGAAATGTTATGGCGTAAGTTGCCAGTAGGTTTAGCTACTTTTGT
>CAXRBI010000086.1:0-7360 GCA_964229075.1 Alteromonadaceae bacterium
CCTAACAAGTACAAAAGCTCTTCAGCTGTTCCGGCGCCACCAGGAAACACTATGATTGAGTGAGCAACACGTACAAATGCCTCTAAACGTTTTTCGATGTCAGGTAAAATAACCAACTGATTCACAATTGGGTTCGGCGCCTCGGCTGCAATAATCGAAGGTTCTGTTAGCCCAAGATAGCGGCCAGCTTGATTTCTTTGTTTCGCGTGAGCAAGTGCCGCTCCTTTCATCGGACCTTTCATTGCCCCTGGACCACAACCGGTGCAAATGTCTAAACCTCTAAGTCCAAGTTGGTAGCCAACTTCCTTGGTGTATTGGTACTCTTCATCGCTAATTGAGTGACCGCCCCAACAAACCACGAGATTTGGGTTGTCCGTTGGCTCAATAACACGAGCATTGCGGAGAATGTCAAAGATAGCATTCGTTACGTGAGGGCCACTTTCAAAGTTAAAATGACTGTCGAGCTGATAGCGATTCGCATTGTACAAGATGTCACGAATAACAGCCTGCAAATGCTCTTGTATACCGACGATGATTTTACCGTCAACAAATGCAGAAGCGGGCGGGTTAATTAACTCAATTTTAATACCGCGTTCGCGACTAATAAGGTTGATATCGAAGTCTTTGTAAGCGTCATAAATGTCGCTGCTAACGTCGGTCGTACTGCCAACGTTGAGTACTGCTAACGCACAGTTTCGGAATAGTCGATAAAGGGAACTGTTGGAACTTTGTTGAAGTTGTTCTACTTCGGATTGCGAGAGAAGGTTCATCCCATCTAAAGGATTTAGTAATACGCGCATAACATCTCCTTATGGCATTTTTATGCTTATGTTTGTAACACAACTCTCACAAATCTGTATGTCAAACATGTACTTAGTTGTGTTACAAATTATTGCCGTATTACTTTTTATAGCAGATTTTATTACGTCCTGTATTTTTTGCTTCGTAAAGCGCTTTGTCAGCTCGGTCAAAAACGGTGTGCACATTATCCGATGCAAGCAACATAGTCACGCCAACAGAGATGGTTATATTTAACCGATCGTTCTTTACTTTAAATGGAATAGATTCAACCGCTTTTCTGATTTTCTCGAGAGGTGTCATCATTTCTTTGGCGTCTGTTGCCAGCAAAAGGCAAACGAACTCTTCCCCGCCATAACGCGCTAAATAATCAGATGCTCTAAGGTTCTTTCGAAGGGTTTGAGATACAACTTGCAGTGTCTTATCGCCAACGGAGTGACCAAATTTGTCATTAATCTTCTTGAAGTGGTCTATGTCAATAACTGCCAAACACAGCGGCTCTGGATGTCTTGACCAGCGTTTATATTCTTCGCCAAAACGCTTGTCATAAGCACCTCGGTTAGGCAAGCCCGTGAGCGAATCCGTATCACTACGCGCTTTTTCTTCAAGCCATTTCTTACGATAAAACTCTGTTCGTTCTTCTAACTTGCTGAGCTTAGACTCCATTTGTTGTAATGCACTGTCTAACTCAAGCGTTCTTTGTTTATCTATATTGTCGCGTTGTTGAATGGAGTTTGTAATAACATCCAATTTTTGGTCGACCAGCTGTTTTAACTTATCGACAGATTTAGCTTCATTCGCATTTTTGGACAACTCGTCGATTTGTTTGTTGATGGTATCGTCGAGCTTCTGAATTTGCAGACCATAGTCTTTAGAATTTTGTAACGACTTAAGTAACGTTTGGTGTACGTCTTCAAGGGCGGCATTGATACTCAGTATGAGCTTCTGGGTTTGCTTGTATTCTTGCGAGAAGTGGTCGACGACTTCCTCAAAAAACTTTAAACACAGTTCTAGTTTTTCATTATCTGAACGCGCTATATCAATTCGGCTGTTGAATTCATTAAGTCGTGGCTTAATAATCTCATTGTTTGATAATTTTTTTAGGTTATCAATTAATTGAGGCAAAACGTCATTGTTGTCTTGTGGTTGTTTATTAGAGAGTTGACCACCTGAGGACTGGTTTTTAACACTCTGATAAGCGCCTAACATTGCCACGGTTAAAGGTTGAATCTCGCTGAACACAAAGCTATCTTGCGATTTCAGTCTGTTAACCAACATTCTGAGTTGACGCCTAAGACTATCGTCCATCCCTTTTGTCGCCTGCAGAGCTTCGCCGGCTAAGAGAACACAATCCCTTAATTCTTTCAAATATCCCAAGTTGGTTTTTTCTAAATCTGTAATGGACTTTATTGCTGCATCGAGGTCTGTAGTGATCAAAGTCAAGTCAGTGCCAGATCTGACAGTTTTTCTTAATTTTGAAAGACGAGCGTCGGCTTCTTTGTTGTTTCCCTTGGTGACAGAAGACAACTTATCAACCAATTTAAAGGACGACTGAAGTAGTTTGGAATGCAGTTGTTGAGTTTGGCTGAGTGTTTCTTTTTGTTTCAAACCTAGATACCGACTTACTGACGTGGTCTTTAGAGAACCTGTGGGAATAATGAGGATAACTATAAATTTAAACGAAAAAAAAAGCCATCTTGTTGATGACCTTTTCTGTTTATTACTTAGTTTTATTTAGTAAGTAATACGGTAACCAATCTGGTTCGTTGTTGTATTCGTCGTTCATGTGTGTGCGCCTCCACGTTTTCTATGTGTTAATCATAACTCCGTTTCACCATAACTGAAAGTCTTTTTGTAATATTACATTTTTGATTACACTTTATGGCGCGAATTCGTCTTGATAAATTTACAAAAAGCAAGGTTGATGGCGGTATTTAGCTTTTTTACTGATTTTTGTAATGCGTTGTTTGAAAGTCTACTTGTAAACTTTAACTAAAAAGTTGTAGGTGGGTTCTTTTGGCTTGGCTGTCAGACATATTCGCTATGTAATCGCATATAGTCCTATGAGCGCCTGTCTCTTCAAATCTGGCGTAGATATCTGCGGGTAATAGGCGCTTTGGATCGCAACAAAACGCATCAAACATTTCGTTTAACATGTTTTGTCCTTTAAATTCTAAACGTTGTAGTTGTGTGTCTTTGATCACAAAGTTAAACACAAATTGTTTTAAAGCTATCAAAATGGGCGAGGCTTCATGGCTCAATTGCGCATTAAATGCCAGCAATGGGCTTTTAAAGTTTTCATTTTGTACCAAACGTACGTTGGTAATTAGGTGATTTACCAGAGCTCCAATAGCGTTTTTTCGTTCGTGATGCTCGTTGCTGAACAGCATCGTTGATAAATTTGTACTGTGTTTGTTTGCCCAAGGGTTTTCGATTTCAAGTAATCGCGGCAGAACCAGCTCAAACCATTTAGTTTTGCTTACTTTTCCGAGGACGATAGCATCTTCTAGATCGTGTACGCCGTAGGCAATATCGTCTGCCAATTCCATGATTGATGCGTCGAAGGATTTAAACGGAGTTTTTGTCTTTAGAAGCTCATGCTGAGTTGAAGTCGGTAAGGCAATCGTTTCGGTAAACAATGACCGATCATCTTTATCCATTGGCCTTAATACCCATTCAAATCGGGGCAGGTCGTCTTCAAATAAGCCTTTAACCGGTTTGTATTTTTCGGCTTCAATGTATCTTGGATTAGTTTCGCTCTGCTGGTAGTCAGGGTTTTCCTTGATAACTTGAGGATATTTTATGAGCCCTAGGATGGTCCTCCGGGTAAGATCCATCCCATTGTCCTTCGTGTAAGGTTCAAGACGGGTAACGATACGAAATGTCTGACCATTGGCTTCGAAGCCTCCGTGGTTTTTCATCTTGTAGTTCAATGCTACCTCGCCACCGTGGCCAAAAGGTGGGTGGCCGATGTCGTGAGCTAAACACAAAGCTTCTATAAGCGCATCAGAGTTTATTAGCGTTTGCAATGTTTTACTTTTTTCCACCTCTGGCAGTTGCCTTAACTGCGCCATAATCCCGGAGCCAATTTGAGCAACTTCTAAAGAGTGTGTAAGGCGAGTTCGGTAAAAGTCATCCGTGCCAACACCGAGTATTTGAGTTTTTGATTGTAAACGTCTGAACGCGGCCGAATGCAGAATACGAGCCTTATCTCTTTGATAGGGATCTCTGTGGTCATTTGGTCGAATGGCGATGTCACCAGACAACCTCTCAATCCAAGAGTTTACGGAATTTTTACTCATTCTAGTGGGGCAGAAATTTCATCTAAACTTAACGTAAAACTGGGCAAGAAAACATCTAAAAAGTAGCATACTTCCGGCGTGCTGTATTGCTCTAGCGTTTTTGAGATATTTTTTCGAGCTTTTTCGAACTCGTGGTTGCCCGCGTGGATCTCTTCAATGGTTTTCAAATAACCGCAAATCACATCCGCTGATTTGACAACAAGCGCAACGTCTTTAGGGATCTCGTTGTGTAGCAATAATGGCCTGAAGTCCTCTTGAAACTCCTCTGGTAACATGTCTAACAATGCATGCTCTGCAATGTTTTCGATCTTCTTATATGCCTTCGCTATCTCTTCATTGTGATATTTTATTGGGCTAGGCAAGTCACCGGTAAGTACTTCTGACGAATCATGGTATAAAGCAACTAATACGACACTTTCAATATTAACGTCGCCGCCAAACTTTTTGTTTTTAATAAGAGCCAACATATGTGCAACAGTGGCAACTTGATGGCTATGCTCTTGCACATTTTCTTTGTTCACCGACCGCATAAACGGCCAACGATAGATAAGTTTTAACCTCGCGAGGTTAGCAAAAAAGTGGCTTGTTTCCATTACTGTGAGTATCCATCGAAAAATTCAGCTATCCCTTGCATTGCTGGGCGAAGTTCATCCATATGAGGTAAAAACACGAGGCGAAAGTGGTCTGGTTCTGCCCAGTTAAAACCACGACCGTGAACGAGTAAAATATGCTTCTCTCGCAGCAAGTCGAAAACAAGTTGCTCATCACTTTTTATGTTGAATTTTTTAACATCAATTTTCGGGAATAAATACATCGCACCTTGTGGTCTAGTACATGTGATACCAGGAATATCGTTCAGTGCTTTGTGGGCAAAATCCATTTGTTTGTATAAACGGCCATCGGTAGCAACTAAGTCATTTATACTCTGATATCCACCAAGCGCTTGTTGGATGGCATTTTGGCATGGAACATTTGCACATAATCGCATTGACGCAAGTATATTCAGTCCTTGGATATAGTCCTTTGCATGACCTTTAGGTCCCGTAATTATCATCCAACCCGTTCTGAAACCAGCCGCACGATAATTTTTAGAAAGTCCGCTAAACGTGACTATCATTAAGTCTTGTCGCATAGCCGCAATTGAATAGTGTTGGGCACTGTCAAACAATACTTTGTCGTAGATTTCATCGCTGAAAATGATCAAATTGTTTTCTTCAGCAATTTTTGCAATTTCTAGCAAGACCTCTTTACTGTAGACAGCACCAGTTGGGTTATTTGGATTAATTAGAACAATCGCTCGCGTTTTCTTGGTGATTTTGCTTTTTATATCATCCAAGTCTGGCGCCCAGTCCTGCTGTTCATCACTAACGTAATGCACCGGTTTACCGCCACTCAGAAACACCGAAGCAGTCCACAATGGATAGTCAGGTGCTGGAACAAGAACTTCATCCCCATTGTTAAGTAAGCCCTGCATTGACATAGTAATGAGCTCACTGACACCGTTGCCGATGTATATGTCGTCGACTGACACATCTTTGATGCCTTTCTGCTGATAGTATTGCATGACGGCGACACGCGCTGAATAAAGGCCCTTGGAATCGGTATAACCTTGGGCTTCCGGTAGGCGGCGAATAACGTCCTTAATGATGTCGTCAGGTGCATTGAAACCAAATGGGGCGGGGTTGCCGACGTTTAGCTTAAGGATCTTGTGACCGGCATTTTCTAACCGGTGAGCTTCATCCAATACAGGTCCACGTATTTCGTAACACACCTGATCGAGTTTCGTCGACTTTTTTATAGAATTCATTTGGTTAACTTTTCCATTTACATCTTGTTTCAACTTTTTACAGTCTTTCTTTCAATAGTGTCAAATAATAATTACATTATTGTGTAAAAAAGAAAGAACTATGGCATTACCATTAATAGCAGCAGGACTTGCGTTAGGTGCAGCTATATTGCACGAATCTAACAAAAAGCATTATAAAAATTTAGAAATAGATAGAAACAATCGAGATGGCGAACAAGATTACAAACCAGACTTGGTTAAATCTCCCTCTGACAGTTACAACCGTGGATTTTCGGTTAAGCCACTTGCCGGCAGCATTGTTTGTTGTGAAGTGTATAACTTTTTAGACCACACGGGCATTTGGATTGATGAGTTCACCATCATCGAGTTAAGTAATAGCGGATTGATTAAGTCCGTATCAGCCGATCGATTTTTGCAAGAGCGCTCTGGTCAAAATATTTTTGTCGCCTGCGATAACAATCATCAACCCATAGTTATTCCTGGAGCTCAAAAACGCGCTTTGGAAAACGTCTACTCGTACAGAGAATACGACGTGATAGAGAACAACTGTCATCGCTTTGTAAATTATTGTCTAACCGGGTTTAACGATGAATTATCCCGTTTTACAACGTTGAATAAGAAGATTGCCAAACTATCCGGTAAGCATTTCTACTGGGATAAAGTTCAGAAAACGACGTAATTTTGTGCTAGAATCCGTCCCGATTTTTAACATTTGGGACAATTATGTTATCTAATTTAGTTAAAGCTGGTTTTTCAGTTGCAGTCATTTATGCCGCAATTTACCCAGTTCTCAATCCTCCTGCTCCACTTGAGTTAATGGACAGCACTCCGGTCGTGGAAGCAAAAAAATTAGAGGTTAAAAAGCCCAAACAGGCTGAAAAGCCGGTTATTGTAAATGTAGACTTGCCTGACTTTTCTAAATACAGAGACGTTAAGGAAAAGAAACGTGCATTTTTTGCTTTTCTTCGTCCGTTTGTTGAACAAATAAATACTGAAATTGAAGCACAACGCTTATTGGTCAAAAACCTTGATCTACAAACCTCAAGCCAAGAAAATCGCGAAGAATTTCAGCGGTTGTTAAAAGCGTACAAAGTAGAAGCGTCTCAGTCTATCACTGTCGACAATATCGGGCCGCTAAAACAAGAACTGTTAAAACGTTTAGATATCATCCCTGTCGAACTCGTACTTATGCAAGCCGCAAATGAAAGTGCCTGGGGCACCTCTAGATTTGCCTTAGAAGCCAACAATCTGTTCGGCCAATGGTGCTTTCGAAAAGGGTGCGGCATCGTTCCTAAAGGCAGACCTGAAGGTGAAACCTATGAAGTACGTAAGTTCAAGTCACCAAAGCAGTCTATTCGCGGGTATTTCTTTAATATAAATGCTGGTTATGCGTATGAAGAATTACGAACCTTGCGAGCTACCTTGCGTGCAATGAACGAAGAAATTGACCCAT
>CAXRBI010000087.1:0-83729 GCA_964229075.1 Alteromonadaceae bacterium
CATGTGGCAGGGTAAATCCATTAATCCAAATCTACAAATAAGCGAGAGGTTCATTGAACGGCCACATTATTTTAGGTTTAGACTAGCTGTATGAATTGGCAGGGGCGGCAGGACTCGAACCCGCAACCATCGGTTTTGGAGACCGCTGTTCTACCAATTGGAACTACGCCCCTGCATCGAAGTGGCGCCAATTATACTTAGCAATACAAAGAGGTAAAGTGTCTTTTTGAATATTTGCCCTAATTTCTTTTCAAATGCTGTTTTATTAGTCAAATGAGACGTTCACTTCCCTATAATAATTTAGATCTGATCAGCGCTAAAGTTTTCGTTATAATTTAGCGATTATTCCACTTGCTCTGTAAACAATGACTGCCCCTAATTATATTTGCCCCATTTGCCAATCAAGCTTGTTACTGACGGATAAAACCTTTCGATGCGAAAACAACCACTGTTTTGACTACGCAAAAGAAGGGTACGTGCATCTGTTGCCGGTGCAAAATAAGAAGTCCTTAATGCCGGGCGATGACAAAAATATGGTTATGGCGCGCCGGGCTTTCCTTGAAAAAGGTTTCTACCAGCACCTAAGAGCGCATCTGCTCGAGTCACTTGGAGAGCTCGCAGAGCAACAAGTGGTCGATTTAGGTTGTGGTGAAGGTTATTACACCAATGAGTTGCAACGCATTAATCCGAATGCTGCGGTTTATGGCGTTGATATTTCAAAAGCCGCAGTGAAGTATGCGTCTAAACGCAACAAAGCCGTCCATTACAGTGTAGCCACTAATGCCCTGTTGCCTTTTGCGGACGACTCGACAGAACTTATCGTCAATATCTTTGCACCGATTTCCGCGAGTGAATGTGCACGAATCCTAAAAACGAGGGGTAAGCTGGTCACTGTAACCCCAGGGGAAAATCACTTGTTTGAGTTAAAACAGTTCATTTATGATGCCCCAGAGAAACATCAACAAGCGGCGGTTCCAGACGGGTTTGAGCAAACGTCGATGACAGTAAATGAACACAAGGTCAGTGTCGATGATGCCGAAGATCTCAACAATTTGCTGTTGATGACACCGTTTGGTTGGAAGATTACCCAAGACAAAAAAGCGAAGCTACTCGCCAGTCTGCCGCTAAACCTAACCTTCAGCTTTAATTTGACCGAATATCAGATAAAGTCATGATCTAAACCTATGACATCAGAGTAATGGGCTACAAAATTACAAGGAAATCTCACTGACAAAAATCAACTACGCTGCGGTTCTACTGCTATCAATCGTTTCTTTTGTGGCAAAAGCCGATATCAAAGTCGGTGATATGGCGCCAAACTTCACATTACAAGGCAGTGATGGCAACACATACACCTTGGCCGACTTTAAAGGCAAACAAAATGTGGTAGTCGCTTGGTTCCCAAAAGCCTTTACTTCTGGCTGTACTATCGAATGTAAATCGCTTGCTGAGAACGGTCACCTGCTTAAGCAGTTTAATGTTCAGTACTTTATGGCCAGCACCGATGAACTCAAAGATAACAAAGCCTTCGCAGAAAAATACAACGCAGACTTTCCTCTTCTGAGTGATCCTGAAGGTACTGTCGCTGACGCCTACGACGTGAGTTTCATGGGTTATGCGAAACGTCACACGTTCTACATCGACAAAACCGGTAAGATTGTCATGATCGACAAAAATGTCCGTCCTAAAACTTCTGCGGAAGATATGGCAAAATACATGGCAAAGTTGGATTTTGAACCAAGCAAGAGTTAATGCAAAACACGCCCTGCCCTTTATGCCACGCCGACGTTAATACGTCGGCTATTTATTTTCAGGATAAGAAACGTCCATATCATCAGTGCCATCGTTGCGCGTTGGTGTTTGTACCTAGCCGTTATCATTTGACCCAACAAGCGGAAAAAGCGGAATACGATAAACATCAGAACGAGCTCGAGGACAAAGGCTATTTGCGTTTTCTATCGAGGCTTTATCTCCCACTGATCAACAGACTGGCACCGAATAGCGAAGGTTTAGATTTTGGTTGTGGTCCAGGCCCTGCACTCGCACACAAATTGTTGCAATTGGGTTACCCCACAGCAAAATACGACTTGTATTACTTCCCCGACGAGCGCGTACTTGAGAAACAATACGACTTTGTTACCTGCACCGAGGTTGTTGAACATTTAGCCCATCCGATGCTGCAGATTGAGCAAATGCTGGAATGTTTGAAGCCTGGCGGCACTTTGGCGCTGATGACGAAATTGGTTATTGACCAACAGCGCTTTGCAACTTGGCACTATAAAAATGACCCTACTCACATTAGCTTCTTCAGCAGAAAAACTTTCGAGTATATCGCGTCCGAATTGTGGCTAACCGTAGAGTTTATTGCCACCGACGTTATCTTTATATCAAAGGCTCAATGATCAACTCATAATCCACTATGTGGGCTCTTGAGGGGCCTTTGGTTTCGTCAATCAAAACTACCCTATCGGCAACATAGAAAGTGACTTTGGGGTGTAAACGTTGATGAAGCTCAACATTCACCCTTTCCATGTATTCTCTGCGTTTGGCCATAAGTGCGCTTTTGTGACCATTGTACTTGGCTATCTTAGCGCCTATCAGATTCATTTTCTGTTCTGCTTGACGCTTAATCTCGGGATCCATCACCCGGTTAAATTCAGCTTCTTCCTTGTCGTACCTTTCTTGAAGAGTATCAATCCAAGTTACCAACTCTGCTTCTTTCACCATGAAGATATCGTAAGTGCGATTCATACTGACATCGCAATGCACGTTGGACTCAGTGCCAATAATTCCCGCTTTTAACATCTTACACAGATAATAACGTCCACCGGTTATTTGGCCGCGAGGTTTGTCACCAACCCCAACCGTCATCGCATCCGCCTCAACATTACAATGAGAGATCTGCTTTTTCACATTGACGTTGTTTTTCGCGGTCACCTCACACTGATTAGCGAAGGCCATATTGATGCTACCGCCGGCCACCAACTGGCAATTGTATTTAAACCCGAGTTCGTTTTGCTCTTTCTCGTCTAGCAGCCTGCCTGACGCACCAGACATTAGATTGAGTTCTCCACCACACTTGATTGATGCGCTCTCGACAAAACCGCCCACAACAATATCGCCTGTAGCAAATATCTTCATGTCCGGTGAGACATCGCCCTTGATAATGACGGAACCTTTGAATTTAATGTGCCCTTCCCGTGGGGTAAGCTCCTTATAGACGACAACATCATCTACTTCCATTACCTGGCCATTAAAACGTACCATGCCGGTTTGTTTGGCCAATAAGATATTCGGGTTTTCTTGATCGAGTTCCGTAGTTGGCGAAACCACAATATCGTTGTCCTTGCCCGGCATGGCTGGTAGCTTATCGCCAAGCACATTGCGGCCATTCTTGCCCAGTGTAAACGGTATTTTCTCTAGGATCGGAGTACCTTGCTCAACGGTTTCAATCTGGCCCAAGTCACGTAAATCAACACTGCCATCATCATTCTCTCTGGGCTTTCTGACCTTTTCCGCGAACAAGTTGACCAGCGGTTTGAAATACGTATTTTGGCCATCTTCAGCGGCGGTGCCTTTTGCAACCGTGCCAATGATTTCCTCGCCCATGCCGGCTTTAGCATAGGCCGATAATAGCGACTCCATTAACGAATTTTTAAGACCAAATCGAACGCCAGCGTCTAGGCAAGCTTGTTTGATCTTCTCAAAGTTGGTTGGTTTACCGCCGATTTCTTTAATTATTTCCACATCGGCGGTCATTTGGTCTTTTGGAATAGTAACTTTAACAGTGGCGTCCGCCGTATTGCCGACGGAAAAAGGCAGCGGCAAACTTTGGTCGCCCTCTTCTAACATCGCAAGTTCCATTTCGCAGCTGGTGACTAGGTTCTCGACTAATTCGTCATCTAAGTCGAGGGCTGCAAAATCGCTTTGCCTAAGCGCCTTATTCAAGTCCGGCGGCGATACTTTAGCCTCTCCGCCGACAAGTGTGATCTCAGCAAATAATTTATTGTTTTTAATCGAGAAACTGATTGAATGCGACACTACTTTAACTCATCTAATCCTAATATCTGGCCATCAAAAATGGCGCTTGCTACCGCAGATTGTGCAGTAACTTGTCTACTATATACCCATTAGCCACTGGATAGCGAACTTATGTTTCACGAAAACTTTCACAAAATCATGCCGCTGACGTTGGCGCTTTTCCTTTTTAAATCTAATCTTTAAGTACGTGCTCACGGGAGGAATCGGTAATCGCCCGTCAAAAGGAAGACAATGCAGCGCAAAGTTCCAAAGTCACCAAATTCCTATTTAATGATTTTAGTTGTTGCGATCAGCCTAGCGATTGTCATCGTCACTTCTGTATTTTCTTTTCATATCTTCAAAGTTGCTGAGCAATATAAGAGCCAATCTCCCCAATTCCATTCTGTTTCCGGTCAACAAACAAACGTTTCGGAACTGCTCAATCATCTCAGTTTGTTGCAAGTCTCCTTACTCAATTCAAAGGTAGACAACGAACTGATTGAACACCTTAACGATCGACTGAGTACAGGTCTGCAGTCCTATCGAAACCTATTTTATCCCGCGAGTCAAAACGATCTTATATTTCAGATCGATTTCTTATTGAGTCAACTGACCCTTCAATTGCAGAATCCCAAATTCGAAAAACGAGCCAGTATCCAATTAGCAAACTCGGCTCGAAACGACTTGTTTTTACTGCAAAGAAATTTAATTCAGCAAGAGGCTGATTTATTTGGTCAAAGTCGTATCCTGTTAGATGACATTACTCGTTCGGTGCGTTATGGGTTCATTTTGGCCGCGGCCGTCTTTGTATATACCGTTTTGTTTTTCGCCAGCAGTAAAAAGTCCGCTGACATTCGCTATTTGCTGCAACAATCCAATTCATATTTGGAACTCGTCATCAACAATACTCAAGCCGCTGTTTTAGTCATCGATGAATCCAGAAACATAATTGATGTCAATCAAACGGTTGAGTGTTTAACCAAGTTTAATTCGGAACAGTTACTCGGTCAGCACATTGACATACTATTGGACAGCGAGAGTATTGAGCAATTGGCTCAAGCCTGCGAAACCATTGACCTATCGAATACTCAACGATACGGTGTGTCAATGCACACACAAGATGGCGAAGAGCAATTAGTCGATGTTTCATTTGCCACCGTGCTCAGTGGTAAAAAAACCATAAGTGTCATCGTACTAAGAGCGGTTAGTGACCAACAAAAGCTCAACCAAGAGCTGCTTGAGAATCAAAAAGTGCTTGCTCAATCCCAGTCTATCGCCAAGTTCGGCAGTTGGCATTGGGATCTCAATCAGAACAGGATAGATTGGTCTGAAGCCGTGGAAAGCATCTATGGTCTAAGTAAATTCCAGCTCGGTAATTCATTTAACAACATTGTTAATTTTGTCCATCCAGAAGACAAAGATCACGTCGTCGATGCCATTCAAAACACTGTTGTCCTAAAATCAGATTTCAACATAAGTTATCGATTAGTGATTAATCATGAAGTTCGATATATCGAAGAAGTTGGTAAAGCCTATACCGATGAAAACGGTGACGTTATTTCGATCTTGGGCACAGTCAGAGATGTGACCTTGGCTCGGCAAGTAAATGAGCAACTTTCAATGTCTGAGTCTGTTTTTGCCAATGCTCAAGACGGAATCTTAGTCACCGACTCTGAGGGGCACATCCAGCGGATAAACGCCGCATTCACCCGATTAACCGGTTACCAAGCGGAAGACGCGCTTGGCACATTTCCTCATGACTTACTTCAGTCCAGCGAAATCAATCCAACTGTAGAGCACCCCTATTGGCAACTACAGAACTGGCAGGGCGAATGGCATGGAGAATGGTGGCAACTAAAAGCCAACGGCGAGCCATTTTTGACCGACCAATACATTACCGAAGTTGTCGACGAAGACGGTAAAGTAGTGCGCTATCTGGCGATAATCAACGACATCACAGAAAAGCGCAAGCTTGAGGAAGTTATGCGCCAAAAAGCCTATTTTGACGGTCTAACCAACTTGCCCAATCGCAGCTTGTTCCATGACCGACTCAAGATGAAGCTCAATGATCTCAAACGCAAACCAAACAGTTTTGCCCTGTGTTTTTTAGACTTAGACGGGTTTAAGGCCATCAATGATACCCATGGGCACGACATGGGCGATCAGGTTCTTATTCGTACCGCCCAGAGACTTTCTGACTCCATTCGTGAAAGTGATACGGTTTCTCGTCTTGCAGGTGACGAATTCACCTTAATTTTGGACAACATTGAAGATGCGAGTACCGCCGTCAACATGGCGGAAAAACTCATTCAAAAGGTAAATCGGGACATTACATACGAAGGTATCACGGTCAATGTCGGCGCCAGTTTTGGGGTCGTTTTAGTGAACGAAGAAACACCTTACGATATGAACCTGCTAGTAAAGCAAGCGGATCACGCTATGTACCAAGCAAAAACGGCGGGTAAAAACCGCGCCGTTTTGTTTGAGCCAAAACATATTAACTAGCTGAGCCTATTCACCAAAGGCACCTGCTGCCCCCGGGAAAACCACCGGACTTTCACTGCCGTCTTGCGCCACACTTGCAACACCAAAGAAGTAATTGTCAATGACCACGTTTTTCAACGTAAATTCATTGACTTTGCCGACAAATCGGCTGAACTGCCACTGCGGAGCATCGGTGTAACGCCAATAGACTTTATAGCCTGCGAGCTGTGGATTTTGTTTCGAGTCAGCCATTTCCCAACTCAAATGGGTGTCTGGTTGCACCGCGCCCTTAATCGCAACCTTTGCCGGCGGAGTTGGAGCCCAGGCCATAGAGGCAAGGGATACGGCATTTAGAGCCGTCAGTTTCGCCGCATAATCAAAGTTTACGCCATCGATGGTATCGCCGTAGCGAACGCCATTTTCAACTCGAAGGTCTTGATGCTGTCGGTCGTAATGTTCGTTGGTTTCCATGATGCGAACGCCTGGATAACCGAGATCATTAAATGGGCGATGATGACCACCACGACGGAATCTGTCCAATCGGTATATCACCATAGTGTCTAAATTTGGAATATAGCGGTCCGCCATCCAGTCGATATAACGAGCAAGATTTCGACTCGGAGAATCCACTTCGCCGCCGGTAAATCTTCTCATCGTAGCGTCACGTTGAGTTTCGTCTTGGCGAGTGCCTTCAGCGAATATCCGTGCGGTCGTGTTATTGATAACGCCATTGATACCCTCAATATTGCCAATCATATCGTTATTTAATACGGCCTTAATTCGCCAATTATCTTTTTGCGCTTGCTCCGCCATAATTTTGCCACCAAACAAGCCTTGCTCTTCGCCTGCAAGCGCTGCGTATACGATTGAGCCGTTGAACTTGTATTTTGACAATACTCGAGCCGCTTCTATCGTACCTGCTAACCCTGAAGCATTGTCATTAGCCCCAGGGGAGTCATCTGTGAAATTCATCACATCAGAAATTCGAGAGTCAATATCACCAGACATGATCACATAACGTCCAGGATCAGTTTGACCTTTTTGCACTGCAATCACACTGACCACTTCCGTCGCATCAGGAATACGTTTTTCTCCTGAGATCACGGCCGATTGGTAATACACTTCTAAACAACCACCACAAGCATCGGATATGCGTTCAAACTCAGCGAAAATCCAACGCCGAGCGGCGCCGATGCCTCGAGTGTCTGACTTCGTATCAGATAACGTATGTCGAGTTCCAAACCCCACCAATGTTTTGATGTTTTGCTCAATTCTTTGCGCAGAAACTTGCCCTACAATGGTGTTAAGTTTTTCGTTGTGCTGATACGTCACCCCGTCTTTGTTGTTCGCCATCAATGGATTGGACAAGGTCAATGCCCCTAACACCAACAGGTTCACTCTGTTGAATATGTTCATGCCGTTCGCTCTTCTTTTTGTT
The DNA here is from genome assembly GCA_964229075.1 of Alteromonadaceae bacterium. Lineage (GTDB taxonomy): Bacteria > Pseudomonadota > Gammaproteobacteria > Enterobacterales > Alteromonadaceae > Psychrosphaera. The sequence goes on from CAXRBI010000087.1 coordinate 7,943, forward strand.
GTATTTGTTCCACTATACGGCCAACCAAGTAAAAATGGACAGCAAGAAACAGATGAAACACCGCCATTCTGAGATCAGTGGAATAAGTGATGAGCGCCGTTGCAGGAACGAGCAGCAGCATTCCTGTCGCCAGACTCACCTGCACATATTGCTTGGTTGAGAGCGCCAACAGGACAAACGCGGTAAATATGAACGCGTCAGTTACCAAGGCCGGCAGACTAACGCCACCGATATAGACCAGCACATTGACGGAAAAGATAAGCAAAAACAATCTCAGCGCTAAATTTCTAGCTTTTCCTTCACTTACCACGAGCAGCAACACACAGAACGCATAAATGACCATGGCGAATTGTTTAGATAGAAGCGACATCAAGTCGTGAATTGCTACAACTGAATCAACGCCGGCGAAACGAAAACCGCCAATACTGGCGGTGATTGAGACAAATAGCAGCGACACTAACAGCAGTGATCCATAGGTGGAGCCGTGTTGACTGTTTTTGATCAATCTGTAAATAAATAGCCAAAGCGATAAAACCAAAATCGCCTCGCCCAAGGATGCCAAATACATACATCATTCCTCTAAAAAAGCCCCTGTGAAGGGGCCTTAAACTGTTCGAATTAATTGCGTTAGAAGTTCATTCCAAACTCTATACCCCAGGTTCTAGGCAGTCCCGGCGTTGCTATCGGAGAACCAACCGCCATCGCTAATTTCGACACTCTGAATCGAGACGAGGAGATGTTGTTCATGATTGTTCCTGCGACTACTTATTATTATTGTGCTGGCGCTGAACGGCTGTTTTCGGTACTTATCTGTGTTCTTGTCAACTCATCCGGCCAGTAAGTGACCAGACTATCACAGGAAGAATTGTTGTCCATTGCGCTTTAATATTAAGACTTTTTTACTCTAAGTAATTAAAGTGTAAGTACTAAAAACTCATTAACAAAAATGTCAATTTAGAGTCGGTTGAAAAATTTGATACTAGTCTTTCCAATAAGAAGACCTTAAGCTTTGCAGCAGTTGTCAGGAAATTCGTCAAACATAACAATAACTATTATGAAAAAACGTTTAATAGGTGCAGCCTTAGTTGGCGCCGCGTTGCTTGTCTTGCCGCCCAAATTTCTTGGGTTTTCGATCTTTCATCTGGGTCATGCAGTGCAAGTCTCAACCAGCTTAAGTGCAAAACTCGCGTGTTCAGCCAAATACTTAACTGGACTCGACGACGAGCAAATAGTCAGCGACTTAATGTCATACTCACCGGTAGCCAACTTAGTCAAACTCGAATACATCAATGCGCCTACCGCGGTTAAGGCTAGCTTATTTGGTATGGCCCAAGTAACTGCGCAGTACCGTCCAGGTATTGGTTGCGCGTTGACGTACGATGGCATCGAAACGCTTAACGACACAAACGTTTCGCCTCTACCAGCGCCCTCCTCAGCCCCTTGGCCGGAGGGAGAGCAAGTAAAATACGTAGATCTGGAGGTCCAAGCTGCGGTCAACAATATCCTTCGAAGCGACGACCAAGCGGGTTTGAATACGCGAGCAATCGTTGTTGTTAAAGACGGTGAAATTGTTGCAGAAGGTTATGCTGACGGCATCAGCAACAAGACCCCACTTTTGGGTTGGTCTATGGCTAAAAGTGTGACTGCAATGATGCTCGGTCGCTTAGAAGCTTTGGGGAAAGTGAGCGATGCAGACAAACAATTGTTCTCGCAGTGGCAAGACGAACGACAAAAACTGACGTTAAAACAGCTGCTGCAAATGAGTTCTGGGTTACAATTTGATGAAACTTATGCCCCGGGCAGCGACGCAACCCACATGTTGTTTACCGCTTCGAGCGCATCAGACGTCGCAATCAACAGTGCATTAGCACATGCTCCTGACAGCCAATTTTCCTACTCGTCAGGTACCACTAACTTGCTGTCTCGATATCTGCATCAGGTACTTGGTGAAAACGTCAATCAAACGGTGTCATTTTTGCAGCAGGAGTTGTTTATACCCGCTGGTATTCACAGCGCTGTCTTCGAACCTGATGCAAGCGGCGTGTTGGTAGGAAGTTCATATTTGTATGCAACAGGGCGCGATTGGGCGAGGCTGGGGCTCATCATGGTTAATGGCGGTAAAATTAACAACGAGCACATATTGGCCGCTGACTGGATAAAACGAGCCACATCCGCCAATTCAAGCGATAATGAAAAAGCCTACGGCTATCAATTCTGGTTAAATCAAGGTGACGATAACTTAAGGTGGCCTGCCTTACCCGAAGATGCCTATGCAATGATGGGTAATCGACATCAATCGGTAATGATGATCCCTTCACAGAGTACCGTGCTGGTGCGTTTGGGATGGACCAAAGGTGATTACCCAATGGAGCAAAACTACGCACAATTGCTAGAAGCGCTGAAAGAAAAACCGATACTGCCCGCCAAGGCCAGCAGTCACTGAACATAAATGATGTTTTACTTAAAGTTTTGAGTATTGAGAATAACGCGCAATACCCAAGATTTATCTATTTAAGTTTTTGCATGTTTGATTATAGTGGTACTTTTGCCATCGTTAGAACGTAAAAAGGTATCAAGCACTTGAATTCAAAAGTGAACTACTTAATCTGGGATTTACCACTGCGCCTGTTTCATTGGTCGTTAGTGATAACTTTCGTCGCCTTGTGGGTCACAGCGGAACTTGGCAGTGAGTATATGCAATATCATATGTATTGCGGTTATTTTATGCTGTTCTTGATGTGTTTCCGCTTGATATGGGGCTTCATTGGTCCACGGCACGCAAGGTTTTCGAGCTTCTTCCCTACCCCATCTCGGATTAGATCATATTTATCAAAGCCCTCATCCAAACCGGCAGGTCACAACCCGCTAGGTGCCTGTATGGTGTTTTTAATGTTACTTTTATTAACATTACAAGCCATTAGCGGACTGTTCATTAGCGATGATGTATTCTCTTCTGGCCCTTATTATGGCTCGGTCGGCGACGATTTAGAAAAGATCTTCAACCGCTTACACGATGTATGTTTCACTCTATTGCAGATTTGTGTTGGATTACACTTAGCCGCGATGGCGTTTTACAAAGCAGGCAAAGGAATCAACCTGGTTCTGCCGATGTTGACCGGAAAAAAATCCTCGATGGAAGTCAATGAGAAGGACGCCATCGCAAGTTCAAAAATAAAGATTGCTATAATTGTGGCGATCTGTGCAGCGGCATTTATTTATTGGCTGGTGATCGTAAATGCGCCAGTGTTCGAAGATTATTATTACTATTAAAAAAACGAAGGATCACACATGAAAATTCTTGCAATGTCAGCGGTTATCGCCGGATTGCTCGCCTCTGCTTCGGCGATGGCACAACCGGCAGCAAACGAAAAACACGCCAATTGGGCAACCAAAGTTCGCAAAGCCAACTTTACTTTATTAGGTCACAACATGAGCCCTATCGGTGGCATGTTAAAAGGCCGAGCAAAGTTTGATGCCCAAACCGTTGCTGAAAAAGCAACAATGATCAACTACTTAGCCAACATGATTGCCGATACGTCAAGAGTTGACACGTCTAAGTTCAAAGTAGAAACAGAAGCTCTAGACAAGATCTGGAAAGATAAAGCCGACTATGCGAAGAAAGTTCAAGCCTTAATTGACGCCTCACAAAAGGTTAAAGAAATTGCTTTAACCGCACCTGAAAGTGAAGTTATGAAGGCTATGGGTAAAATGGGCAAGACCTGTGGCGACTGTCACGACAGCTATAAAATGGACTAACCCAAGGCATTCCAGTGAATGTTTTTAATGAACAAAAAAGCCAGCAAATGCTGGCTTTTTTATTGTTAAACCGAAAACGGATAGGCTATCGGGTCGTGGCACTGATACCCTTCCACTTTGAAGTCATCTAACGTCACCCATGTCTCGATGTCTTCCAGCGACTTAATATCAGGATTAATGGTGAATGTCGGCGCAGGAAAAGGCTCGCGTTTTAATTGCACGTCACGCATCAACTCTAGCTGATCTTCATAAATGTGCGCATTTACAATTTTGTGGTACGCCTGACCGGCCTTGTGACCCGTGATCTGAGCGACAAGCGCCAACAACACATACACTTGAATCTGATTAAAGTTTAGCCCCAAAGGCACGTCACAAGAACGCTGATAACTGGTCAAGTACAAGGAGTCTCCGAGGAGCGAAAAGTTATGCGTGTGCATGCAAGGACGCAAACACCCCATATGAAACTCACCTGGGTTATAAAACGACAATATCTCACCGCGGTCATCTATGCCTTTTGACAAGTCATCAACAATCTTCTTAAGCTGATCAATTGCACCACCGTCCGGCTTCGCCCAGGAGCGACCCTGAACGCCATACACGCGGCCCATATCGTCTTCGCCTTTCCGATGCGGATTATTCAACCATGCCTCGTTTTCATTGGCGTTTGCGTTCCACGTGTTACAGCCAATCGCGCGGAAGTCAGCTGCATTGTCGTAACCGCGTAAATAACCGAGAAGCTCGGCGATGGCTGCCTTCCAATAACTTTTTCTCGTGGTATCTAGCGGAAATTGATTCGCCGCCACATCGTATTGCAGTTCTGCGTTGATCACCGTTAAACAGCGTTTGCCAGTGCGTTCGTTTTCTACCCAAACACCTTCATCGACAATCCGCTGACATAATTTTAAATAATCACTCATCTGCTTAACCTTTTTGCTCTGAAACTTGTTGTTGATTGTTGTGCTGTTTAAAGGAGATAGTCATAACAATAGCGCCGGCAGCAACCATTGGTAGGGACAGCCATTGTCCCATCGACATGCCTAGGGTCAAAAGACCCAAATGGTCGTCTGGTTGGCGGAAATACTCGGCAATAAATCGGAAAACACCATAGCCAAGTAAGAACAAACCGCCGACAGAGCCAACCGCTCGCGGCTTACGGCTGTACCAATAAACGATAATGAAAAGTAACAAGCCTTCCATGAAAAATTGGTATAACTGCGATGGATGGCGAGGGTCAGTTCCCGCACCAGGAAATACTATGCCCCAAGGTACGTCGGTAGTACGTCCCCACAATTCGCCATTTAAGAAGTTGCCAAAACGACCTGCTGCTAATCCCAGTGGCGCAAGCGGAGCAACAAAATCGCCTATTTGGAACAGGGTCGTCTTTGTTTTACGAGCAAACAATACGAGTACGGCAATAACCCCGAGCAGTCCGCCGTGGAAGGACATGCCGCCTTCGGTGATCATAAACAGATACAGTGGATCATTTAAGAATCGTTCAAATTGGTAGAAGAATACGTAACCGATTCGGCCACCTAACACAGCGCCCATAAAGCCATAAAACAGCAAGTCACCCACCTGCTGTTCGTTAAATGGCGAGCGACCTCGCTTGATTTCACGCATCGCTAAGAAATAAGCGAAACCTAAACCGATTAAATACATCAAGCCATACCAGCGCACTGCAAGTGGCCCGAGTTCAAAAATCACGGGATCAATTTGAGGAAAAACAATTGGATCTGACAAGATAGATTCCTTCGATAAATTTAATGGCTTGCGGCCAAAACTTGTTCAAAAATTAGCTTCACGGACACTAACATGATAAAGACCGCAAAGACCTTTTTAAGTTGCATTTGATTGAGCTTTTGTCCAACTTTTACGCCCCACGGCGCCGATAAATAAGAAAACGCCATAATGCTCAAGGCGCTTGGCCAGTGGACAAAACCAACAAACTCTTTTGATTGAGTCCAACCCCAACCTGCAACGAGATAACCGGCGCTGCCAAATAAAGCCACCACCATGCCACAGGCCGCTGCAGTACCAATCGACTTACGGATGTTAGCGCCCATATAAGTCAAATACGGTACCAGAATAGCACCACCACCTAATCCTGCCAGGGATGCCAAAAACCCTGTTAAACCACCTCCAATCGCAAGCTTGGTATTGGAAAGTTCGACTTCACCTTGTTGCGCTTTGCCTCCCCCTCGGTATATCTGGACTGCAAGGACAAATAACAAGATGGCGAAACAAAGCGTTAACGCTTGAGACGACATAGATGCGGCGATATGAGAAGCCATCACAGACGTCAATGCCACGGTGATTGCCACCGGCACCGTCATCTTCCAATCCACATTACCTTGAGCAAAATGGCTACGCGCAGACGAAAACGCGGTCACTATGATGGTAAATAAACTGGTTGCTATAGCTAGAATTGTAACGTTTGTCGGGTCAACGCCTTCAATTTTGGGTAATAAAAATATTAGTGCAGGCACCAATACGATGCCGCCGCCAATGCCTAATAACCCAGACAAAAAGCCAGCGAGTATGCCCAAAACAGGCATATAAATGAGAATATCTGACAAAAGAAGACCTACTACTTACCAGCCCGCAAGATTCCGGCGGCGCCAATATTTAAAATGTATCGATTCACCCGAAATTTGACTTGATCTGGGCGGGTGCAATTTAACACATCTTCCACCAAATTTTTAAGTTCATCTGTGTTAGATTTTTTAAGAACCCACTTTACTCGAAGTAAATTTTGGGTATTCATGCTCAATTGAGTAAAGCCCATACCTGCAAGAATCATCGCGCCACCCGGATCACCTGCCAGTTCGCCGCAAACGGAGCAAGGGATATCGCACACCTGTAAGATATCTGCGATCGATTTTATCGCATTTAATACCGTCGGATGATAAGCGTCGTAAAGATCCGCGACCTTATCGTTATTCCTATCAACCGCCAGCAGGTATTGAGTTAAATCGTTGGTTCCAATGGAGCAAAAATCAATTTTCCCTTTCAGCTGATGCAGCTGAAACAACATCGATGGGACTTCGATCATCACACCAATCTTTGGCTTTGGCACAATAGCGTTCGGATCCGCTTCAATCAATTCGTCTTGGACTTCCAAGTACGCTTGATTAATCAGACGCGTCGCTTCTTCCACTTCGCCCAGATCGGAAATCATCGGCAGCATAATGTGCAGGTTACTGGTAAACACATTCGCCTTGATCATGGCTCGGATCTGAACCAAGAAAATCTCCGGGTGGTCGAGCGTTAGGCGAATGCCGCGCCAACCAAGAAACGGGTTGTCTTCAACGATGGGAAAGTACGGCAGTTGTTTGTCGCCACCGACATCCAATGTCCGCATAGTAACTGGCTTGCCAGCAAAATCACCTAAAACGTGCTGATATAAAAGTTGCTGTTCTTGCTCTGAAGGAAAGCGCTGACGCATCATAAACGGGTATTCTGTGCGGTACAGGCCGATGCCTTCAATATGCTCTTGGTCGGCGAATTCGCTGTCAAAGCCCATACCTGAGTTAATCAGCAAAGAAATTCGTTTACCGTCTGCGGTCTGCGCGACCTCATCCGCTTCTTGACTCAACAACTTAGTAAATTCGCGGTCTTCCGACTCTAGGTTGCGGTACTCTTCAACAATTGACTCATTAGGCGAGACAAATACTTGGCCATTGTAACCATCTACGATGATATCGACGCCGTCCAACTGCAATAACGGTACATCTCTCAGGCCCATAACCGCTGGAATTCCAAGGGCTCTGGCCATGATGGCGGCATGGGAGTTTTGCGCACCTTTGATTGATACGATGCCTTTGATCTGCTGCCGCGGTATCTCTGCTAACATCGACGCGGTCACTTCCTCAGCGATCACAATGGCAGACTCGGGCACGGTTAAATTGTTGTTGGATTGCGCAGTTAAATAATCCAGCAAACGGCGACCCAAATCTTTAACATCGACGGCTCTCTCGCGGATGTAGGGGTCTTCCATTTTCTCAAACTCTGAGACAAAGCCCTCAACCACAATTTTTAGTGCGGAGATTGCACACCAACCTTCTTTGAGCTTGGCCAGCACTTCATTACCAAGACTGGCGGCTTCCAACATCTGTAAATACATGTCGAAAATTGCTAACGCGTCGCCTGGTAAATGTCCTTGCATCCGCTCCTGCATCGAGATTATGTCGGCACGGGTGGCATCTACGGCTTCAAAATAACGGGACTTCTCACCTTCGTAGTCTGCCGACTTTTTCAGTGATACGTCCGAGAGCTCGATTTTAGTTTGCACCAAATAAGAGTGGCCTAAGCCAACCCCAGTTGAACCGGACACGCCGTTTAGAACAAGCCCCGAAGTATCCGTTTCGTGAGCAATCTGTTCCGACTGTAAGCGAGCGCTCACATTGGCTATGGACGAGGCTAATTGAGCACTAAGAGTTACTAGAAAGGCTTCTTCGTCTTGATCAAAAAACCGAGCTTTAGATTGCTGAATAGTAATAACACCGAGGACTTGACGTCGGTGAATAATTGGCACACCTAAAAATGCTGAAAAAGTTTCTTCTTGAACATCAGGAAAGTTTTTAAACCTAGGGTGGCGCTGCGCGTTGTGCACTTTGATCGGTTCTTCACGCTGAGCAACCCAGCCGGTCAAACCCTCATCAAAACTCATCACAGTATTACCAACGGCGCTTTGGTTCAGGCCATCGGTTGCTTTTAGTCTAAGCAGCGTTTGCTCGGCTTCGGCAAGATAAATTGAGCAACATTCCGTACTCAAACAAGATTTAATATCACTCACTAAAGCAGCAAGAGCCATATCTAAGGATGGCTCTTGTACAAATGAATGAGTAATGCGTCTTAAATCGCCAAGCATAACGTCCTATATTCAGCGTTGTTTTTGCTGTTTATTCCTGTGGCGCGCTTTATTGCTGCGCCGCTTGTGTCTGTGGTTTGTTGGCCGGTTTGCACCAAAATCCCCTTTGCTCGCATAGGGTTTGTTGCCAGGCATAACAATAGACACGAATTCCTTCATAACCCGACGGTAAACGTCGCGTTTAAACGAAACAACGTTTCGAATTGGGTACCAATAACTGACCCAACGCCAATCATCAAACTCAGGATGAGAGGTCTTTAATAAATTTACATCGGATTCTTTGCAACGAAGTCTTAACAAAAACCACTTTTGTTTTTGACCGATACATACCGGCATACTGTCCTTGCGGATCAGTCGTTTAGGTAATCGGTAACGTAACCAGTTTTTACTAACCGCCAGAATTTCAACGTCGTCTGGCTTTAACCCCACTTCTTCTTCAAGTTCACGGTACATGGTTTGCTCAGGCGTTTCACCATCGTCCACTCCCCCTTGAGGGAATTGCCACGAGTGTTGGCCAAAACGACGTGCCCAGAAAACTTGCCCCTTGTGGTTGCAAATCACGATGCCAACATTGGGACGAAACCCTTCGGCATCAATCACAGTTTCACCTGCTTTTACTTCTTATATATGAACCTGATTCTTCCACAGAACCGTCTGCATCGCAAACCTAAATTATTGCTAGATTGTCGGCCGAGCAAAATGGATAATATCAATGAGACGTTAACAGTTAATGACAAGACAGATGAAATTCACCTCCCCACCGAAAAGCATTGAAGAACTCAAACACAGAATGGATCTCATCGCTGGGCTATCACTGGGAGAAATCGCCGACGAACTCGAGGTGGAAGTGCCGGAAAACTTATTGGTAGACAAAGGCTGGGGTGGCCAACTTATTGAAGCCTATTTAGGTGCAACTGCAGGGAACTTACCTGAGCCTGATTTCCAAGAAATCGGCGTTGAACTAAAAACGATACCCATCAGCTCGGAAGGTAAACCACTTGAAACCACCTTTGTATGTGTGGCGCCACTTTCCCCGGTACTCGGCGAAACATGGAAAACCTCGACCGTATTCAAGAAGCTGCAACACGTGCTTTGGGTGCCAATCGTCTCCGATAAACACATTCCCATCCCACACCGACAAATTGCCAGCCCTTTTTTGTGGCGAGTTGAAGACCAAGATGAATCGGTATTCGAATCGGACTGGAATGAGCTGACAGACTTAATTGTGTATGGCAAACATGATGAAATTACCGCGAAACATGGTGAACACCTGCAGCTAAGACCGAAAGCGGCGGACAGCTCCGTTCGTACCTCTGGTATAGACCGAGAAGGCAAACCTGTGCTGGCGCCACCGAAAGGTTTTTATATTCGAACAAGCTTTACGAAACGATTGTTAAACCAACAGTTTCAACTAGAGAACTAAATGATGAGCCAAGATCCAAAGGCAGAGATCTGGCAATGGCTAGACGAGGTCGTTATTGGCCTAAACCTTTGCCCATTTGCAAAAAAGCCGCGCAGCAACCAACAAATTAAAGTAGTGGTAAGTGAACAGCGCAAAAACAAAGCACTGCTGAAAGAGTTTATCGACGAACTCAATTCGCTGGCGGTGACCTCACCAGCCGAGACGGACACAACAATATTTGCAATGAGCCACCACCTCTACGACTTTTACGATTACCTAGGCTTCTTAGAAAGCGCACAGGAGCAACTGGAGCTTCTGGGATTTGAAGGCAAATTCCAGCTGGCAAGTTTCCATCCAAACTACTGCTTCGAAGGCGCCGAAATCGATGACCGCGAAAACCTAACCAACCGCAGCCCTTATCCAATCATTCACATCATTCGTGAAGACTCAATGGCCAAGGTACTGCAAAAATATCCCGAGCCAGAGGCTATTCCTGAGGTTAATATCGCCAAAGTCGAATCTCTGTCGGATGCTGAGGTTCAACAATTGTTCCCGTACTTAAAATAGTTAATCGCAAGGACTCAACATGACCCAACCCACTGTATTAATAACTGGCGCAAGTCGAGGCATTGGCGCCGCATGCGCTGTTTTGTTTGCAAAGAAAGGTTATAGAGTGGCGGTTAATTACTTGGCTAATGATAGAGCCGCCGAGCAGTTACTATCGACATTGGAAAACCCAGAATCGCATTTATTGTTCAAGGCAGATGTCAGCGATGAAGTCGATTGTGAAAAGCTGTTTGCGGCCATTGACAATGAATTTGGTCGACTTGATGTCCTAGTCAACAACGTGGGTATTTTGTATCAACAAACCAATCTGCTGGGGCTGAATGCCGAGCGAATCGAAAAAGTCTTTCGGTCAAACGTAATTAGCCAATTTTTGTGTGCAAAACACGCTGTTCAACGTATGTCAAAGCAGTCCGGTGGCGATGGGGGTTCAATTGTTAATGTCTCCTCAGGCGCGGCGTTAACTGGCTCACCTAACGAGTACCTAGACTACGCTGCAAGCAAAGGGGCGATTGACTCTTTCACCAAAGGTCTTACAAAAGAAGTGGCGGAGATGGGCATTCGCGTGAATGGCGTTAGACCGGGTTTGATTTACACCGACATGCACGCCGATGGCGGAGAGCCTGGGCGCGTCGAACGACTGCGTCAAAACATACCGCTTAAACGCGGAGGCTACCCAGAGGAGGTAGCAAAAAGTATCTATTTTCTGGCCTCAAACGACGCCAGTTTTACCACCGGCAGTTTTATCGATGTCAGCGGTGGATTAACGTAAGAAGCTGAGCACTTGGCCCAGCTTCGCTTTCTCCTACTGCACAGGACAGCTTCCTAGTTCAAAGTAACCTGCACTCGTCTCAGCCACGGTGGTGGTGACAAACACGTTGTATAAACCTAAGTTGTCGCCAGAGCCTACTGCAATTGCATAGCCCAGTTGATATGTTGCCCGACCCGCTGACACATGAGCGTAATTGCTTGCGGTCACTTCACTGCACTGAGCATCACCATCTGGTGTCGCATCGCAAACGTTGCCAATTCCGTCGTTGTCGTTATCCAGCTGTTCTGGGTTGGCGACATTTGGACAATTATCAACATCGTCCGTGTAACCGTCTGAATCGCTGTCCGCTGTTGGTTCACCATCTGGTGTCGAATCACACACATTGCCAAGACCATCGCCGTCATTATCCGCTTGATCACTATTGGCATCTAATGGGCAATTATCCAAAGCATCACTGACGCCGTCATTGTCAGCATCGGGCGTTTGTCCTGTCTGAGAGCAGGCTTGAGTAGGCCCCTTACAGCTCGGCTCGCCATCTGCAACCCAGTTGCATTGATTGGTGCCTGCTGGATACTCACGCATGGTGAAGGTGCTGGTGCTGGTTCCGAATGCCAAATAACAGCTAGAGTAACCCTCGCCCCAAGAAATATGCCCCTCATTAATATGAAAGTTGTAATCCCCTGTTTGGCCTGCATCGATGGTGAAATTGACGGTTTCTTGCGACTGCAATTGAGCAGCATCGGTCGCAGTAACCACTGCACTGTTGTTGCCCCCTGGCAAATCGCAAGCCTCAGCGGAGAACTGGGTACCGCTAATTTGTGCCGTTTGAGTAGTGGTAGCAAATGCGACTTTGACCTCCATCAGATCTTGATTGATGTCAACGACACTGCCACTCACCGTTGCGCATTGGCCAGCAACAGTTGCAGTCACTTGTGACAGGCTTGGCGCGGTTGCCGCGGGCTCCGGCCCGACTCGCACAACCGAACTTACAGCTGACGATAACGCCCCCTGATTATCCACCACCACAGCCGATACCTGGTACAGGCCATCGGTTAATGCAATAGACTGGTCGCTAAATTCACCGGTTTGCGCCGAAACAGACACCGCGTCACTGTCCACTTGCTGGCTTGGGGAGACATCCACCTGTTGAATCGTTAAACTCACCGAACTCACGCTGCCGTCTGTGTCAGACGCAACACCAGATACGGATATTACGCCAGAGTTTTCAACTGCGGACAAGCTGTCCACTTGCGGCTTTTGATTGCGATCAACACGGCGGTTATATTGGGCAAAATGTGCTCCTAAATAATCGGCAAAGTTGATGCTGTTGCCGGCAATATAGTCACCACTGGCGCCCTGCCCACCTGACCAAGAGTGGTCTAGCCCATCGAACCATAACATTGCGACTCGCCCCTCCTGCCACAACGTTTGTTGCGCACTCCTGCTGATGTCATCGTTAATGGTTGTGGTACCTGAGAGTTGTGATACGCCATAGATGTTGGCATAACCGTTGGCATTTTGTTGGTTGTAGCAGGTATCAACTGTGGCGTCAGCAGTACCATGCCCCACCACGGCAATTTGACTGTCCAAATCACTTGCGTAACTACCCGCATAACTTTCGCATCGATTCTTGTACGTCGTTGGGGTGACAATTTCACAGTTATTTAAAGCGCCATTTGAACTCGTGCCCAAGGACGGCCCTGCACTTGGCGCAACCCCGGCAAAGACATCCGGGGCGACGCAACCGGCTTGTTGCGTAAACGCTCCACCGGAAGACAACCCCGCGAGATAAACTTGATTCGGATCGATGTTTCTAGTTGCATCATTTTTTAGCGTATTGGCTAAATCGATTAGGTTTTTATAATCGCCAGAACTGCGAGATATAGCGCCTTGCCAATACGACCAGCAGTTGTAGCCCGCTTTATTCATCGCATCCGGCACAGCTATGACCATACCGTGATTTTCGGCCGCTAATTCCAAGTTTGCGGTTAGATAATTATCAATTGGTTGAACACATCCATGTAGAACGATCAGTAACGCCTTGCCCTCTCCCACACTTGAAACACTGTCGGGTGTGTAAATGTGAACATCATTAAAACCACCAATTTTTACATCTTGCTGCCAACTTCCAGCGAAGGTCGGAAATGAGGAAACTGCCGCGCCAAGAAAAGCGAGGCGAGCTAATATATTTTTGTTATTCATATGTGTTTACCCTGTTTTGTTCGTTATTTGAACAGGGTTCAAGATAGGTCTCTGTCAATGGTACGTATATGCTACTTTGGGGCTACTACCCTGTACTTAGAACCCACTCGCTGCCCTCAACACTAGACCAAAGTCTAAGCCTCTCAGCCACTTAATTAGACTTAGGTCTAATTTCGAAATCCGCCACCAGCGCTTATCTTTTGTTCAAACAAAAACAATGATAATTGCAATCAATTTGACCTAAGGGTTCGCGGTATCAACTCAGGTCACTGGGAGAGAACATGAAATTAAATAAAACCCAAGGCATCAGTGTCGCCATCGGTACCCTACTGCTTAGTTCAGCTGCAAACGCAGGCTATACAATCAAAACATCTGATGATGCCTCGTTAACTTTCGGCGGTTTTATCGCCGCAGATGTTAAACACATATCCGGTGATCTTGCGCCTTACCTCAACGACTTCTGGATTGGTGCCGCTGCGGTGCAAGAAGACACTTCATTAACTAAGTTCTCGATCAGCTCGAGCCGCCTAAACACCAAATATCAGTTTGGCGACTCCATGGCATTTGTGGAGTTCGACTTTTACACCGGCGAAGGTAACGAAGTCCTTACAAACTCTAGAGGGCCAAGACTAAGACATGCCTTTATCAAACACGGAAATTGGACCGTAGGTCAAACTTGGTCAACATTTGTAAACACTAGCGCCATTGCTGAGGCGGTGGACTTTGGCGGCCCACTCGTTGCGACTGCGTTCGTTCGTCAAACTCAGATCCGTTACACCAATGGTAATTTTCAGTTTGCGGTAGAAAACCCAGAGTCTTATGGCGGTGACAATACCCAAGATTCTGTGCCTGATTTTGTTGGTAAGTACACCTTTAAGGGCGACTGGGGTAACGTTTCTGTTGCCGCCGTTGCTAAACAACTCAATACTGCCGGTGGCTCATCTGAAACAGGCCTAGGATACGGCGTAGCTGGCCGCGTAAAAGTTGGTGCGAAAAATGATGTTAGATTCCAAGTGCACGGCGGTAATACAGGTCGATATGTAGGTGCAGCGGCATCCACGGATTTAGTCGGCGAGGAAGTTGAGTCTGCAACGAATGTGTTGGTTTCATTCCGTCACCACTGGAATGACACCTACCGCAGTAACGTGTTTTACGGTAATACCACAACGGATGAAACAGACCGAGATCGTACCCATTGGGGTGTGAACTTATTCAGACAAGTTGATAAGAAACTCACTTACGGTTTTGAATTCGGAAACTTCGAAATGGCGGAAGCTGATGCGGATTCAAACTACTTACAATTAATCGTTAAATATGGTTTATAAATTACCCGTTTCGTAACACTAGACACTTCCCGCTCTTTATCGTTACGGTTTTAAGGCTCTTAATTTAAGAGCCTTTTTTTATGACCGTTGCAATGCTGTGGCAATTACAGTTTTCAATGTATCTTTTTCGAATGGCTTACCAATGTGGGCGGAAAATCCCATTTGATCGTACTGCTCTATTTCATGTGTTAGCACGTTAGCGGTAAGTGCAATCACCGGAAGCGATTGCCACTGCTGATTCGCGCGAATGTGTTTTATTGCCTCCGTGCCGTCCATGTTTGGCATTTGAATGTCCATCAACACCAAGTCAAATCTCTCATTCGCAAGTTTATCGAGTGCTTCGACGCCATCTAGGGCGGTCTCCACACTCGCACCTTCAGAATTCAATGTTTTTTCGGCAATCATTCGATTGACCGCATTGTCTTCTACCAACAATACCTTCAAGCCTGCGATAGAAATGTCGGCTGCTGTTGCATCTCGTTCTTTAACTTCTTCAGTGACGGGCTCTGCGCGCCAAAATCCGAAAAACTCGCTGCCTTTATTTGGTTCACTGACAACATTGACTTGGCCATCCATCAAATCCAACAGACTTTTGACGATAGATAAGCCCAATCCGGTGCCGCCAAAATTCCGAGTTATTGAGGTGTCGGCCTGAGTAAAACTCTGAAACAGCTTTTGTTGCTGACTCTCAGATATGCCAATTCCAGTATCCTTCACTTTAAAATGCAACGCTTTGTCAGTTCCTCGCCACTCCAACGTCAACGTGACTTGTCCTTTAGCTGTAAACTTAACGGCGTTAGAACAAAGATTAACTAGCACCTGCAGTACCCTTGTTGGATCCCCCAACAGAGTGAGGTTTTCCGGCATCCGATTATCCACCTCAAAGCTAACATCTTTGTCTGTTAACGCGGGCTCTATGAACGTCATAACGCTGTCGATCACCTTTGTCGGTGAATAAGGAATGGACTCAAGCAATAATTTATTGGCTTCAATTTTTGAAATATCGAGTATGTCGTTAATGATGGTTTGTAAGCTGACAACCGAAGACTTAGCCTTAGTTAAATAGTCAACTTGCTCACTATTGAGCTTTGTATCCATACAAAGGTTGATTAGACCGTTAATTCCATTCAACGGCGTTCGGATCTCATGTGACATGTTAGCCAGAAATTCTGACTTTGCTCGACTTGCCGCATCGGCATCGACCTTAGCCTGTTCTAAATCCAACTCCATCAATTTGCGATCGGTGATGTCATCATAAGCCCCTAAAATGCCGATAACTTCGCCTTCGGAAGACAGCAAAGGCACCTTATTTGTCAATAAATAACGTCGCTCACCGTCAGGGGTGGTTTGAACTTCTTCGATGTTAAGCTTTGGCTTTCGGGTGTTTATCACTTGGGTGTCGTCGGCACGAAACGACTGAGCCTCAGCCTTCCAGACCATGTCAAAGTCCGATTTACCAATTAAATCTTGTGCCGCGTGCAAACCTGCATCCTCCGCAAAAACCCGATTGGCCCCCATAAATTTTAGATCCAAATCTTTCCAAAAGATCCGATAAGGTACCGCATCGATTGCAGATTTAAGCAAGGTATCAGCTTGTTTGGCCTCCAACGCTTTGGTCACCGATATCTGCTCAAACTTGCGGTTGGCATCTACCATTAAGGCGAAGAACTTACGAAACGCGAACAAAACAATACAAGCAATAAAAACAAACACGAGGATTTGTGACATCCAGCCAATGTGGTTACGGTTATATTCGTCGAGAGAAATGTCAAACTGCAGTTGGCCTTGCCAAGCGAGGTACCAATAGTATGAAATCACCAAAGTGGCCAAAAACAACATACTGATGCCAGCTCGAAACCCCAGAAGCAATGCTGCGGCTACTATGGTTGCCAACATGATCAACAAGCCGCCAGCGGCAAAACCAAACACATCCAATGATGTAAACGAAGCGATAAAGCCAGAGACAATAAAGATCCAAGCCTTGGTTTGCATCGAAAGTTTGCGTTTAAATGCAAACGTTAAAAGCAAGATCAGCAAAATGCCAATGCGCAAATAAGCGCTGGGGTCGACAAAGTGCTGCAAACGCACAATAACCACCATCATCTGCATAAAGGCAAATGTCGCAACAACTGCCAGCAAGGTGTCTACTAACTCTGCGCGTGTTTTTGTTAACACGTCGTCCAACAAACTCTTGACCAATTAGCGCCCCTAATTTTCTGTTTAAATTTAATCTAGCACCTTCAGCCCCAGACGCCAACCACTTGAAAACATTCGATTTTTACACTCTCCACATTTCTACCACATTACCGTCTTACATTGCTTGCATAAATTAGTACTTGTAAGTTGTTGGCTTCTTATAGTTAATAGAGCCAACAACTGCTTGTTTGAGAAAACAATATTTGCCACAGCCGAGTAAAAAATGAAGTGGATTAAAGACATAGACAACAGCTTCGACGCCTTGTTAACAGACTGTTACCAACAGCGTGAAATGGAGATGGAAAAGCACATCAACAAAATCCGTTTTTTTGGACTGATGGCCCTGTTCCTGTTGGAATTATTTGTTGGTGTATTGAGCCGTGGCTTAGACAGTCACTTAATTGCCATTGACCTTGGCTCGATGGCAATTACTGCGGCTTGGTGTTACTTGGTGATGAAATGGGCAACCTCGCAAACGTATAAGCCGTGGCTCAAATACGTCTCCATTTTGTTCGATTATTTGATCATCTTAATGTTGACCCTCGAGATGGAATACCTCGCCGAAGTTGGCCACTTTTTAAAACAACTACACCAGACCGAGTTTGAGCTGATGATCATCAGCGCAATGATGTTGTTTAACGTCATGAGTGCATTTAGGCAGGGTAAGCTCATCATCTACTACTCCACTTTGTGCTGTTTGATTACCGCAACCGTCATTTTAGAGCACAGCCATACCGATCGCGCCATCGAGTTTCACGAGCAGATCATTGTTTTATTTTCTGGTTTATTGGCCTGGTCAATATCAAATTATATTACCGGCACTTACACAAGACTTCGTCATCGTGAACGATTACTGCGTTATTTACCGACGGAGTTAGTTGAAGCGGTTGAACGCGGCCACGTTGATATTGAGCCGGGCGGTGAGCGCCGAAATGTGACGATTTTAATGGCCGATATACGTAATTTCACCACGATGTGTGAACAACATGAACCGGAAGTCATTACCCGTCTGCTGAATCGTTACTTTGCCGAAATGAGTGACGTTATTTTCAAACACGACGGTATGATCGACAAATTCATTGGCGACGCCATTATGGCGGTTTTTGGTACCCCGCAAGCAGAAAATAACAATGCCGCCAACGGCATTGAGGCGGGTCGGAAAATGTTACAACGGCTGCCAAGCCTGAATGCCGAGCTCAAAGCCGAGGGTTTGCCAGAAATCGAAATTGGTATCGGCGTTCATTGCGGTGACGCTATTGCCGGCAATGTCGGCAGTGTCAGCCGCATGGATTACACCGTTATTGGGGATACGGTCAATGTTGCCGCTCGGATAGAGAGTATGACTAAAGAGTTAGGTAAAACATTACTGGTTTCCAAAGACGCAGCGAATGAATCCAATCTAAGTGACTTAGAGAAGGCTGGAGAGGTTAATCTCAAAGGCAAATCGGAACGTGTGGAACTTTATTTTGATGCCAGCGGTTCAACTCCCTAATCAGCCTTTGGGTTTAACCAACAAATAACAATGGATAGAAAACAATGCATAAAGCTCTCTTAGCTGCGACTCTACTGGCACTTTTAACTCATCCCGCGGAAGCTGCAAAGGGCAAACGCGAAGTGGTGCTCGATAACCAACATGTAGAAGTTGTTCGCCTTACCTATCCACCAGGCGCAGAATCCGGCATGCACACTCACCACCATCCGAATCGCGTCGTGTATTTCATCAAAGGTGGTAAATTAAAACTTGTGCCCGCCGACGCCACTCAAGCTCCAAAAATTTTGACCGCTGAAACCGGACAAACCCTGTTTTTACCGAGTATGCGACACAACGTGGTGAATATTGGCTCAACCGAAGTTGTTTTGCTTGAAACCGAACTAAAAGCTCAGTAACAAACGTCATTGCAGTTGCATTGTGTCTCTGAGCGCCAATAGCAGTTGATGAGCGCTTGTGCCTGACATTTTATATGGTTCGAAGGCGGTATGGCCGCTGTAACGCAAAATTAATTGCCCAGCGATATTGGCCTCTGGAACAAACCCCATATTCCAGCTATCAAACTCGCGGACATGGATCTCTTAGTATTCTAACAAGGTAATTTTATGGTGGCGCGCATCGTTCGAAATGCGCTGATAGGTGGCATTGATTTGATCCCTTGCGCCCTCTAAACACTGCAGAAAACGCTGACTATTAAAACAAAGTAAACCTGTGATCCCGTTGACTTCATTATGCTTTTTCGCAGACGATAATATCTCTGCGATCTGCAATGGAGAAAAGTCCTGTGTTACCTTGCTGACGTATATCAATCGAACTAATTGCATATAATTTTTAAACCCGACATCTAGCGACACCGTCTGCGTAATCGCAAACGACTTGTTAATCCCTCATCGAATATAAACATAGTCCATTGTCTTTATCGTTGCCGACTGGAGTGCAGAAAAACCTACTCTCGTTTACCATCTCGTATAATAAATGCAGCTTTCTATCAAATGTTGTTGGCGAGAAACGTTCACCGTCAAATTACAGGCAATTATATTAGCTTCAACTAAACTTAGATTAAGCTGGATTTAGAGGCATCGAAATGAAAACTCTACTCACCTTGCTGATTTTGATATCTTCGTTTTGGTCGCAGGCGTCGTCGCTTGTGACGGATGAGATAAAGTTGTATACGGAACACATTCCACCGTTTCAAATTGTTGACCGTAACCAAACGATGACTGGCGGTTTGGCTCATGTCGTAGTGGAGGAGTTGTTAGAGCGCTCTGAGTATCAGGCAAAGGTGATCCCATTGCCTTGGGCGAGAGCCTACAAAAAAACTCTCAATGAACCGAATACCTTGCTTTACTCCATTGCCCGCAGCCCACAACGAGAAAGCGCCTTCGCTTGGATCGGTAAAATAAGTCACGTCCGTTATTACTTCTATGGAAAGCCTAACAAGTCTGATTACGTCAATTTGGCGGCCGAAGATGTTCGCAATCTCAACGTTGTTGTTGTCAGAAAAAGCATCGAGTATGATTTATTGAAACAATTTGGCTTTATCGTAGATAAAAACCTCTTTCTTGCAGACAGCTACCCAAGCGCTTTCAAAATGGTCATGCTCGGAAGAGTAGACGCTATTTACTCCAACCAAATGACGATAAGTGGCATAACTGAATACCTAAATGAAGTCACTCCATCTCTCGTGCCAATCTACACCCTTAATCAAAGCTTAGACTTATACATAGCAGCCAATAAAAACAGCGATGAGGCGCTGCTTAACTACTTAAAGAGCTTATTGCAACAAATGACACGAGACGGCACGATAGAAGCGCTGTTGCTCGAAGAAAAAAACAGGTTGTTTGGTCCGAGCCAGAGTCAACACTAGCCCCTCGGTCGTCTCAAAATCGACGTTATGACCTGTAGTAAAAGGGACAATAAGGACGGTTTTAAGCTGCAAACTCCATATTAACTTCACAATTATCAATTAACATTCTCGGTAGGTTGGAATGCAACTTACTGTCTCTGCATTTCGATCCTAGTTATTTGGCGGTGAGCAAGTCACTGAGGGTATCTGGGGAGATATGCCTTTTTTAAACGTGCACGCCGGTTCAATGTCTCCGAGACCGACATTTTGCTGGACGCTCACCGCCGTTTTCTAATTGCCAAAGCCGCCCAATTTTTAGTCGAAAGAAAAGCGTAATTTTTATGCTTTAAAACAAACCAAACAAGCAATTACTGCGTATTGATTAATGACGTTTCCTCGCGGGATACCCCGCCGGCAAGGTTACATGGAGTAACTTGCCACTTTATTAAAAAAGGCGCTTCATGCGCCTTTTTTTCTGATTCATTTCTTTGAATTTCAGGTCGATTGAACCACGTACCGATAGCCAATTCCGTATACCGCCTGAATAAAATCGTGTTCCGGAGAGATATCCTTTAACTTTTTTCGTACATTCTTTATGTGAGTATCCACCGTTCTGTCGCTTACGATTCTAAAATCGCGGTAGATGTTGTCGAGGATCTGGTTTCTGGTAAACGCTTGGTTCGGGTGGCGTTGCAACACAGAAATTAATTCAATCTCCGACTTAGTCAACCTGATCTCGTTGTTGTCGTAACGAGCAATGTTTTCGTTTTTATCCAGAACTAACCCTCTACACGGTTCTACTCTGGCGAAACGGCGAAAGAAGTTTTGGATCCGAACGACCAATTCAGGCGCACTAAACGGTTTGCAAATATAGTCATCAGCCCCTAATTCCAATCCTTGCAGACGCTGGGATTCCTCGATACAGGCGGTTAACATAAAAATAGGTACATCTGATTTAGTGCGTAATCGACTGCAAACTGCCATGCCATCAAGTCCTGGCAACATGATATCGAGCAATACTAAGTCGACATTATTTTTTGAACAAAACGCTTCAACTTCGTCGCCGCGCTCTAAGTGGGAAACGCCAAACCCTGCCTTCTGCAAAAAGTTACTAATGCTTTTTGCTACGTCCAATTCGTCTTCAACAACTAAGATATGTTTACTCATCGAGTTTGCCTTCATTCAATGGGATTTCGACTTCAATTTTTACTCCGCCCAGCTTGCTTGCTCTGGCGTCAATATTACCACCGTGGGCTTCAACTAAATCTTTGCAGATAGACAACCCCAAACCGCTTCCGCCCAATCGACGGCTTCGAGACTTATCCGCTCGATACAAACGCTCGAAAACTCGAGCGAGCTGATCACGGGACAAGGTTGGAGCTGTGTCTTCAATTTCGATCACCAAGTGTTTTTTCTGGGTCTTGACGTGGAAACGAATCAATCCAGGGCTGTCGGTGTAACGGCAAGCGTTACTAAACAAGTTGGTCAGGATTTGTCTGAGTCGGGCTGGATCAAAAGCAGCGATTTGCTCGCGTGGCACCTGGATATCAACGACAACCTCGAGCTCGTGACTTTTGGCCATAATTTCGAGCTCATCGGCACAGCGGTGGAAAAATCCTCGCGCTGGCACGGGTTCAAACTTTACTTCGAGTTCCCCTTTATCGTTGGTCGCTAGCAAGGAGATGTCGTTTATAAGGTGATTAAAACTCTCGATTCTATCGTGAAGCATGGAATACACCGCCTGTGGGTCTTCCGCAATATTGTATTGCAACTCCTGCATTTTGAGTTTGAAAACTGTCAGAGGTGTTCTAAGTTCGTGAGATACGTTGGCGAAAAAATCTTTCTTTTCCTGCATCAAAGCCATCGACATCGCATGTTCTCTTTTTGCTAGACGACTTCGTTGTAGCGCCAATGAGGCAAGTGTTAACAGACACAAAGTTAAGATCACAAAGATAAATATCATTGTGCGATTGCGCTGCTGTTCGAGCAACAGTTGATTCTGCTGCGCAATTTGTTGGCTCTTCAACGCGGAAATTTCGACTTCTTTTTCCGAGGTTTTGTACAGCTCGCTGTATTGCGCCAACATATTTTGCCGATTTTTTTCTTGAAAACCCTGGTAGCGTTCAACCGAAGCCATAACAATGTCCATTGCCTCGTCGGTTTTACCCAGTTGCTTTTTTACTTTAAGCGCCAAAGTCAGAGCGTCTTGCATGGCATAGTGACGAGAGTCGAAAACCTGGTTTTCAAACAGCTTGTCAATATTCTTTTCAGCCTCTGCCCAGTCGCCAAATTTCGACGCCACCAAGCCACGGAAATAAAAAATATAGCTACCAAGACTTTTGCCTAAATTGGCATCGACGATTCGCTCGGCTTTGTTCAGTGAGTCCTCCATGAGTTCTAAATCGCCTAATCGAGCCGCTAGGCGGATCATGCCGTAATAGGCGGCAACGAGCGGACCGTTAAACTGGTATTTAACACCAATTTTCTCCGCCCGATGATAGTACTCAACCGCTTCGTCGAAACGTTTGGTTTTTCTAGCCAAAGTTCCAAGACGCAATAGCGATTCGAAATAAGGCAATGGCGCTTTGTCTTCACTCAAGAGTGCCTGCCCTTTAAGATAATTAGATTCGGCTTGTTGGTACTCTTCTAGGTGGTAAAACACTTCCCCTAGGTTCATCAAAGTATTGGCATAATAGATTTGTTGGCTGTGCTCTTTTATCAAAGACAGGGCCTCGGTGTAAGTTGCGAAAGCTCCGTCAAGGTCGCCCAAGTTGCGTTGAATATTAGCAATGTTATTTAAAATATTGCCGACGTTGCCAAGATTACCCACTTCTCGATAATGCGCTTCCAATTCTCGATAGCTGTTGAGCGACAGAATCATCTTGTTGTTGAAAGTATGTAACATGGCCTGATTAAAAAGATTCAAGGGCAAAAGTTTTGAATCATCGCTGCGTTTCGCTGCCGCTATGCCCTGATCAATTAACGCCTGCGCCGTTGCCGAGTCTCGTCGGTCTAAATACACTCGGGTCAAGTAAGCAATCGTCGACGCTTTTTCGTTCGGTTCGTCATGCATTTCGTGCAGCGCCAACGCCTGTTCACCGTAACGCTCAGCCTCATTTGGTGCGGTCCGCCAAGTCTGTTTAACCAACTCGGCTAATAATGGCAATCTTTGAATGTCATCCTGTGGAAATGACGCCAACTGCTCTTTTACAGAGTCTAAACTCGGCGGCGGCGTTTTAGTAAACAATAACGCATTCGCATATACGCTATTTAACAACAGCGAAATACTGAATAACCATTTAAATACACTGCCCATTTTCTTCTAAATACCAACCAAAACGATGAGATTAGCACTATCTATATCGCACAAATGGGGAAAAAATGTGGAAACGAGACAACCGCAACTTATCGCGCTATATGTGTTAAACGTTAGGGGCTTTAGCGGCGCTCAGTCGAGTCGATATTGCTTGCGCAGAGCTTCGTAGCTGCGGTTCGCTTTGACACCTTCAAAAGGGCGTTGCCACTTCGCTACTTGGGATTGGTCAGACTCGATGCTCGCTGCAATGAATAGGCTTTTGCGGGTTAACAACTGTACTCGTTTCAATTTACGAAGAGATTCCACAGGTATCGTCTGTTTGACCTTGTTCCAAACGTTTTCGGCCATCAATATTCTATCGACCCGTTCTTTGATCAACAGTCCGACCAACTGTTCGCCGGTTTCAACCTCAATAACTTTGTCGCGGCTTACCGACAGTTCAGATGCCAAGATGTCTGTATTCGATGCATCGAGCGAACGGGCGGTGCCATAGACCAGCGCTTCTCCTTTTAACGCATAACTGCCCTTGCGTTTCCAGATATAGATTGAGACGTTGTCTACTTCGCCAATCCAGTGATAGTTTGCTTCTCGTAAAGGCGTTCGTAACATCGAAAAAATCAACACGTTGGGGTTGTTGTTGGCGATTAACATGGCTCTAGACCAAGGCATGATTTGCACATCCACTTCAATGTCTGCTTGTTTTGCGAGCAAAAATACCAAGTCGGTGGAAAATCCAGTGATGCGATTGCCATTTTCGAAATTGTAAGGAGGAAAGTGTTCGGTTACCGCCAACCATGGCGTATTTTTGGCCGATGCCGGCAATGAGGCAAATAGAAAAACAAACGCCACTGCTAGCCAACATACAGTTACAAATGGTTTAGGTTTCAACAGGCTATCTCCGCTAACTGAGGGAAAGAGACCCCATCCATAGCGCACCGCGTTATTTAACTGTACTCATGAATCTAAAAATTGGCAATTTACCTCGGAGATTAAACCTCGCTTCGCAAGATCTTTTCCATCTTTTTGCCTTTCGCCAATTCATCCACCAGCTTATCCAAATAACGAATCTTCCTCATCAAAGGATCTTCAACATCCTCTACTCGCACGCCGCAGACCACGCCTTTTATCAATTCGGCATTAGGATTAAATTTATCAGCGCCGATAAAAAAGGTTTTGATGTCGTGTTGCAGCTCAATTTGCTCACGCAGCTCAGATTCCGAGTAGCCGGTTAACCAGCAAATCACTTGGTCGACTTCTTCTTTGCTTCGGCCTTTTTTCTCTGCTTTTTGCACGTACATTGGATAAACCTTGCTGAACTTCATTGCGAACACGCGCTCTAGCGACATCTGTCATTTCTTATTATCGTTAATCAAACCACACACTGCAGTTTAGTCTAAATAGATGAACTGTTATCATATGCGGATTGCAACTTCTATCCTGGTTACTTTCTTATGTCATCTCAATCCCATGGCAAGCCACTTTCCATCCAATGGCAAAACATCACGCAAGATACTTTCCTCAATGAATATTGGCAGAAAAAGCCGGTTGTTTTGAAAAATGCGTTACCCGATTTGTCCGCTTTAACCGATGCCAATGAGTTAGCGGGATTGGCGATGGAAGAGTTTATTGACGCAAGAATCGTTGAACGAACCGATGACGATCAATGGAAACTCACTCACGGTCCGTTTGCCGATTTTTCGCCTTGGATGGATAGACGTTGGAGTTTGCTTGTTCAAGGCGTTGATCGCTACCTGCCAGAAGTTGCAGACTTGCTGCAAATCGTGAACTTCATTCCAGCTTGGCGTATTGACGATGTCATGGTGTCATTTTCAACGACAGGAGGCGGCGTAGGTCTGCACCTCGATCAATACGATGTATTCATAGTCCAAGGCGAAGGCAAACGTCGCTGGCAAGCCGGCGCAGTCGACAAGTTGCAGCGTCAAAAAGAAGTGGATAAAGATTTATTGCAGTTGGACAAAAACGAATTTGTCCCGGTTATTGATGAAATCCTCGAGCCTGGAGACATTTTGTATATTCCGCCTTTCAGCGCGCACTGCGGAGAGACCATAGAAGACGCGATCAATTACTCCATCGGTTTCAGAGCGCCTTCACAGCAGGAGTTGTTATCTAACTTTGCCGATCATGTAATTGATAACGAATTGGGCCAAGTTCGTTTTGAAAACAGCGTAACTGATACTCAGGCGCCCAAGCCTGGGTTCTTACCGAGTACCGACCTCACCGCACTGCAACAAAACCTAAAAGCATTGGTCAGTGATGAACGAGAGTTTGAAAAGTTCTGCTTGGGCTTTTTTACCCGCGCGACTCATCCTTTAGACATCTCTCAACCTGAACCAGCGTATAGTGAACAAGAAATTATCGCCCAATTGCGCACTGATGAGACAGGCGAGCTTTGTAAGACGCTTGGATTACGAGCAACGTTATCCGGTGAGTTCGAGCAGTTGTATTTGTCTTGTGGTGGCAATATTTGTCCTATCACCCCTGCTCAAGCCAATTGGTTAAGGCTGCTTTGCGATCAGCAATCGGTGAGCAATCATACCTTGTTTACCGCTTTAACTCAGGCCAGCGGATTAGTTAACGAAGAAGACAGCCAGCTATTGGCCGATCTTATCAACAGTGGCTTTTGGTACTGGCAATAAGCATCAAGCTAACTTGATTGGACAAAAAAGATCGATTCCTTTTGGTTAGCAAGGGGATTTAGGCTAAAATATCGAACAAATTTTGGGGCACAACCGTGCCCCTTTTTCATTACATTTAATTTGGAACACTCACTGTGATCACAACCGCAAACATCACCATGCAGTTTGGTGCAAAACCTTTATTTGAAGACATTTCTGTCAAGTTTGGTAACGGCAATCGTTATGGCCTTATTGGTGCCAACGGTTGCGGTAAATCGACGTTTATGAAGATTTTAGGTGGTGATTTAGTACCTAGCTCTGGCAACGTAAGCTTAGATCCGAACGAACGCCTCGGTAAGCTCCGTCAGGATCAGTTTGCTTTCGAAGAGTATTCGGTTATCGATACTGTGATCATGGGCCACACCGAACTTTGGGAAGTTAAAAAAGAGCGCGATCGCATTTACGCTCAGGCCGAAATGTCTGAAGAAGACGGCATGAAAGTGGCTGACTTGGAAACCCAATTTGCTGAAATGGGCGGTTATGAAGCGGACTCTTCTGCCGGTGAACTTTTATTGGGCGTTGGCATCCCTACCGAGCAACACTATGGATTGATGAGCGAAGTCGCACCAGGCTGGAAACTTCGAGTGCTGCTAGCCCAAGCGCTGTTTTCAAATCCAGATATTCTGCTACTAGACGAACCGACCAACAACTTGGACATTGATACCATCCGCTGGCTAGAGCAGACGCTCAATGAGCGCGACTCAACCATGATCATCATATCGCACGACCGTCACTTTTTGAACTCAGTCTGTACCCATATGGCGGATTTAGACTACGGAGAGTTACGAGTTTACCCAGGCAACTACGACGAATACATGTTGGCCGCAACCCAAGCTCGAGCTCGTATGTTAGCCGATAACGCTAAGAAAAAGGCTCAAATCGACGAGCTGAAACAATTCGTTGCGCGATTCTCTGCTAATGCCTCAAAAGCTCGCCAAGCCACTTCGCGTCAAAAGCAGATAGACAAAATCCAGCTAGAAGAAGTCAAAGTATCGAGTCGTGTTAACCCGTTCATTCGTTTTGAACAAGAGAAAAAACTGTTCCGTAACGCCCTAGAAGTCACCGGGTTAAGCAAAGGTTTTGAGGACGGCCCATTATTCCAAGACTTTGATTTAATGGTTGAAGTAGGCGAACGCATAGCTATCATCGGTGAAAATGGCGCCGGTAAAACAACCCTAATGCGCTGTTTGCAAGGCGACCTGACTCCGGACAACGGCGAAGTAAAATGGTCAGAGAACCACAAAATTGGCTATTACGCGCAAGACCACGCCGTGGATTTTGAACAGGAAATGAACCTTTTTGACTGGATGAGCCAGTGGCGACGTGAAGGCGACGACGAACAAACCATCCGTAGCTTTTTAGGTCGTATGTTGTTCTCTTCGGACGATATCAAAAAGAACGTCGGGGTTTTATCTGGGGGTGAACAGGGTCGCATGTTGTTTGGCAAAATCATGATGGCGACCCCAAACATCATTTTAATGGATGAACCGACCAACCACATGGATATGGAATCCATCGAATCGCTGAACATGGCGCTGGAACAGTACGAAGGTACTTTAATGTTCATTTCCCATGACCGAGAGTTCGTATCTTCATTGGCCAATCGCATCCTTGAAATCAAAGACGGCAAAATCATCGATTTCAAAGGCAGCTACAATGAGTACTTGGCAAGCCAAGGCATCGATGGCTAAACACGTCTAATGGGGCCGGATTTACCGGCCCTTATTTCCTTTCAACTCATCAGCGCAATTGATTTAAAGCGCCGACCACTCTTCCCTCTGAATTCGAATATAAACGCCCCTTTTACTAAGTCTGACTAACAGTCACCACAAACCTCGTATCTAGAATTTTTCTATTTTCAGCAAATTTTAGGTTTTTCTTAAGATCCTCGCGCACTTACTCACCATCCTGTAATTACTTTTTTAGAAAGGAAAACAGAAATGAAAAAAACACTAATGTGCTTGGCACTGGCCTCACTCTCTCAAAGTGCGTACGCAGGTAAAACGACTCGAGCTATCGAACCAATTATGGAGACCATTCCATCGGGTCAACTGCTGATGGAAAGCCGTGATGGGGTTCAACATAAAATAGAGATGCCGCAATTCAGCATGGGTAAATATGAAGTAACCGTGGCTGAGTTTAGACAATTTATTGAAGCGACCAATTACCAAGCTCCGACCGAGTGCCGTCACGAAATGGACACTTGGTTTTTGATGTTTAGCCCTGGCAACTGGGAAACCAACGCTTTAAACACAAGCGAGTACCAACCTGTGGTTTGCATCAATTGGCAGGCGGCCAGTGACTATGCAGACTGGTTAGCAAAGGAGACTGGCAAGCCTTACCGTCTGCCGTCAGAAGCGGAGTGGGAGTACGCTGCCCGAGCCGGCACAACTACCGACTATTATTTTGGTAATGATGAGGACAATACCAAAGTTTGTGAATACGAGAATACCGGCGACTTGTTCGGTGAAAATCTATTACAAATGCGCCACAACACCAGCTATCAGAACTGGACAGGAGACATAGCCCAATGTAATGACTACTCTGGCTACGCATCCATCGTCGGTATGTATAAACCGAATCCATTTGGCCTCCACGATATGGTCAGTAACGTTTTGGAGTTCCTTGCAGACTGCCACACCTCAGACATCACACAGTTGCCAAAAGATGGCAGCGCCCTAGTGTCAGAAGATTGCGAACGAAGAGCACGACGCGGAGCGAGTTGGCACTGGAGCCACTGGCCGCTGACCAATCGAGGTAGCCAATCCACCGACTTTGCCGGTGGCGTGGATGGCTTCCGCCTAGCCCTCGATGGTGCCAAACCCAAGTTGTCGAAGAATTCCAAGCGCTTTTTGAAAAAGCTGAAGTTTGCGCAAACTAAAGAGCAAAAGATGCGCGACCACAGCCGCCCTATTCCTAATACGGTAACTGACCTGGCGATTGTAGAGCGCAATGGCACGATAAAACTGAGCTGGAAAGGCTCCAGTGCCGAAGGACGCGAAAGCTATCGCGTCTACAAAAATGACTTACCTGGAAAAATGTTTAGATTGTATGCGACCAATCTGTACGACACCGAGTTTGTCGACGCTAACCCGCAGAATCATGAATACGAATACACGGTGGTCGCGGTTCGTCATCACCAGCAAAGTGCTTACGCAACGCCGGTGAAAAAGTCGGGTAATCACAATACCGTACCAGGTGTTATCGAAGCTGAGTGGCTTAAACAAATTGACGGTGCTGCTATCTCTTATACATCGGATGAAACAACGGGTGCACGACTTGGATTTAACCTTTCTGGCCGAGAAGGCATAGCCAAAGATGCCAAAGTGGAATATCAAATCGATGTTGAAGAATCAGGTCAATACCTACTAAATTATCGTGTCGCCACTCCTCGCAACACTAAAGGTTTTCGAGTGCTTCTTAACGGTCAACAGATAGCTACTTCAGATGTCTTGGAAACCGGCGGTTATCACGAGTGGCAAACCCAAGGGGACATCAAAGTTCAGTTGCCCAAAGGACAGCACACCTTGACGCTAGTTTCGTTGGACAACAACTGGAAACTCAATTGGTTTGAACTAAATCGTATTTAATTCATAAAGTGGAGGTTTGGTCACTAGTTTGACCAAGCCATCCATTCCTTTTCATTTTGGCGTCGCCACTGCTGAGATGCGTTCTGCTCAATAAACTGGACGTAGAAGTCGCTATTCACCTTGTCATTAGCTTGTTTCAACAACAGCAAAGCCACATCTAAACTAAGCGTGTTAAGCCCGGCTAACTGGGCCTTTTCAAAGGTTTGTTGAGCCAGTTGCACAAAACGAGCTTCATTGCCTTCGGCCAAAGAGATTAAGGTTCTCAGATAATCATTTTGAGCGTTGTCTGAGGTTAAGCCCACAAGTAGAGCCTTTGCGTCGTCGATTCGTTCAGATCTAAGATAATATTGTAACAACCTTTGTCTGCAGCTCTGCGCTACCCAGTAGTCTGGATTTAACCGAGTAAACTCCAGCACTTGTTTCCAATGGGGCACTTTATCAGCCTCTTTATCGGCAAAAATAGAGTAGTGAAACGGGATCTTAGCGAAGTGGTATTGCGGCAATTGATAAGCTTTCATTCTATCTTCTGCCATCAGCAGGTAATGATATTTGTCTTCACTATGGCCGTTTTTGTGAGCCATGACAGACAAATACGTCAAACCTTCTATTTCTCTTTGCCTGTCTGGAACGGTTGCGGCCAACTCTGACGCTTTCAATAAGCTGCGCTTAACTCCAGCGTAGTCACTTGCTATATGCCTAAGCCACGAATTCGCGTACCAAGCGTCGGACAACCTTCGGTTATCGCCGACTTGTTCAAATCCTTTTATAGCCTCTTCCAACTTAATCGCACTCTGTTCAAACAGCTTTTTGCGGGTGAGGATGGCGCTTTGTTTTAACAGAGAAAACGCTTGATAGAAAGGCTCACTAGCTCCAGCCAATGCCGTGGTTTCGAGTTTTTCAGCCATTACCAGTGCATTGTCGAGCTGATTCATCGATAAATAGGCTTCAATGAGGTAACTGAGGATAATGAGGTCGTTGGGGTTTTCTTGATGAGCAATCGTCAGTCTCGCCATTTGCACTTCTGGCAGCATTGCCAGTGCCACACTTTCTTGCACCGCGGTTTGCTCTAAGTGGCGTTGAAGTCGCTGTGCAACTTCTGCTTCCGAAGCCGCCGAAATCACCCCAGACCACTCTCCCGCCGGCCCTTTCAACAGAAAATCTAGATAATAGATAGCATTCTTTTGGCGCACGTCGGCCGCTAACACAACTTGGTGTTGGTCGCTCATTTTCGCGTATTCCCACTCCGGCGATTGCAAGAATGCACTTGAGGTGTGCTCAGATACGTCATCTACCGAATAGGTATCACCATCGTCTAAGGTGAGGTCTGCACCGGTAATAGGTAATGTTGCGACAGCAAAATCTGTTGGCGCCTTTGGCCCAGGTATTATGCCCCAGACAATTGCAACTAAAAGCAAGCAGGCAATACCGGCAAGCGTCAAGCCGTTTCTGCGAGTCACCAACGTCGCCATTTGCCCCTCCTTAATGCCTATCTTGATATCATCGGGAGTCGTTGCTGAAGCCATTTCCATCGGTAAAGTCCATTGATATCCCCGTTTGGGAAACGTTTTTATTGCCGCATTGCCAAATATCGCTCGTAAGTGGCTGATGTTCTGAAAAATGGCTTGTTCTGACACTACTTTGTCACGCCATACCTGCGACAGAATTTGTTCTTTGCTGACCACTTGCTGAGCATTGCTCAACAAAAACGCCAACAGCTTCGCTTCATTATGGCGAATTTCGACGTTTTCTCCCGCTTGGGTCAATACCAAACTGTCACTGTTAAACTCAAATCCATTAATTATGTAAATCATCTTTTTCCAACCAGACTTTTGACGCCATCAATGTTATCGCATTGCCTTAGCAAGTGTGAGGTTAATTGTCCCGCGATTTTGTAGCTCCAACAAACTTAAATCATCGAAGTTTTTCAAAAGCACCTGAGCGCCATGAGTTAAAAAACCTAACGCATACGTATTCATAGTGGGTACTAAGTGACCAATGCTACTATTTTCGGGACCAAAAATTTTAATAACACAACAGGGTCATACATGAAAAATAATAAACTACTCGCCGCAGGGGTTGCCCTCGGTGCCCTTCTATTCAATACCCAAGCCAAAGCAGATGTTATCCTGCACGCCTTCAACTGGAGTTATGATGACGTTGCAAACAAAGCACAACAAATCGCCGACTTGGGGTACAAAAAAGTATTGGTTTCTCCGGCCTATAAATCTTCAGGGAACGAATGGTGGGCTAGATATCAACCTCAGGACTACCGGGTCATTGACAACCCACTTGGCAATACCCAAGACTTTGTCGACATGGTAAACGCCCTAAAGTCCAAAGGCGTCGAAGTTTATGCCGACATCGTTTTTAATCATTTTGCCAACGAGGCTTGGAAACGTTCGGATCTGAATTACCCTGGCGAAGAGGTGTTAACCGAATATGCCAACGATCGCTCGACATACGATAACTTAACGTTGTTTGGCGATATCAGCTATAACCTAGTCGGCGCAGGTGATTTCCATCCGGCCGGGTGTATCACCAATTGGAATGACCCGGGTCACGTCCAATATTGGCGTCTTTGTGGAGGCAGTGGCGACGCTGGATTGCCAGATCTTGATCCCAATAACTGGGTTGTCGAGCAACAAATCAAGTACTTAAACAAACTTAAAGAGTTTGGTGTGACCGGTTTTCGCATCGACGCGGCCAAACACATGTCCAATTATCATATCAATGCGGTGTTTAACAACGACGTAAAAAATGGCGTTCACGTCTTCGGTGAAATTATTACCTCTGGTGGTGTGGGCAACAGTGAGACTGACAACTTCTTAATTCCATTTATGAATGAAACCGGCAACTCAGCCTACGACTTCCCTTTGTTTGCTTCCATTCGCAGCGCCTTCGGTTTCGGCGGTTCGATGAACCAATTGGTTGACCCAGGTGCATACGGTCAAGCGTTGGAAGGCGGTAAAGCCATTACTTTTAGTGTCACCCATGACATACCACTGAACGACGGGTTCCGCTATCAAATCATGGATCCGACCGATGAACATTTGGCCAACACATATATCTTTGGTCGAGATGGCGGCGTACCTATGATCTATTCAGACAATAATGAAAGTGGCGACAACCGCTGGCAGAACATGTACCAACGCGACGACGTAGTGAATCAGATTAAGTTCCACAACGCGGTGCAAGGCAGTGGTATGCAAATCATTTCTCATGACGACTGCCATATCTTGTTCAAACGCGATCATCAAGGGGTCGTTGGGATAAACAAATGTGGTGAAGGCAAAGACATTTGGGTCGATACCGGCACACACAACTTATGGTGGTACCGGAATTATGTCGACACACTCACAGGCGATAATCAATACATCAGCTCACAATGGCATAAGTTCTATCTGCCTGCTCGGGGCTCTAGAATGTGGTTAATGCAATAAATTCAAGCGGGCTTTGGCCCGCTTTTTTTGTTGCCGAAGGAAAACACAGTATTTGACGGAGTCATCTTGTTTGTTGCAGTCGAATGCGGGTTTCTGCTGTTGCAAATGAAACAGAGACTATACTTTTAAGACGGATTTTTATCACGGGTTTAAATATGAAGACATGGGTCGCCCTGACACTCGCGCTGTTGCTTACTAACTTCAATGATGTGGCTGCCAAAGAAAGCTTTGTTGTAAGTTATCGCGACCATAGAGGCGCTCATGACGTTAAAGTAGAGCGCAAGAACGACTTTTATTACGAATTTAAGGTCGGCGAGAAACATCTAGAGTTGGCGACACTGGATTGGTCGCCTTACATTTCATCCCAAGCCTGCGAGCACGGCTGGGTGTTTCAGTCCGCAGTGGCACTGCTGCATTCCATTGGTTATGGCGCGTCAATTCGGTTTTATCCATGGGTGCGTTCTGTGTCTCAAGTAGAGTCTGGCAAAGCCGATATTTTATTCCCAGAATACTTCATTGAACCCGAAGCACCATCAGACATCTTTACCGGCACAAGGCGGTTGGATCATTTGTATTTGTCTAAATCCTTTGGATGGGGACCAATTGCCTTCATGAGCAGAGCGGATTTTAGCGCACAAGTATACAAAGGTGATTTTAAGAATCTGGTCAATGAACATATAGGCGTTGTTCGCGGCTATCAAAACACACCAGAGTTCGATCGTCTCATGGACAAAGGCGAGTTCTCCATCGTCACCGCCAAGAGCGATTTGCACAATGTCGATTTGTTAAAGAACAATCGAGTCAACATGATCATTGGCGATCCTGAGGTCATTGTCTCAGAAATTAAACAATCGGGCCGAGACGAAGCGGAGATAAAACGTTTGCTCGCCAACATAAAGGTGGTTGATCCGATCATACAAATGAACGCCCTTTTCTTTGCCATTTCCAAGCGTGCCGCCAAAAGCGACGAGCTGCTGGTTGAGCTCAATCAAGCGATTGAGCAGTTCAAAGAGTACGGCATCATTGATGAAATTCGTTACCGCATAAACAAGACCTGCCAATAATGATTTGCGCCATCAGGCGAGCACTTTAGGCAAGTGACATCTGTTATTTCTGTTTAGTAGCCTCCTTCCGGAGTTTCCCCACTGAGTTCAAGCAAAGTTTACACTTGCGAATGAATTCGGTTTCATTGCTCCCTGACTTGCGCTACTAAAGAAATGCAAACTGTGGTCAAATGTTAGCAATAACTTGTATTCTCGAGGCCAGATTAGCGCTTCAGAATTAAACAAAAAACATTTGGGAAAGATAAATATGAACGTAAGTGCGACAGCTTTGGGACAACTTGTTTCTGCACTGATAATTATTTTTGGCGTCATCGGCTACTTCTTGGGCAAGCGAAAAACCAACTCCCCTGTCATCGTCGCAATATTGGCCTCAATGTCGGCTTTTATACCGCCGCTTGGGTTGCTATTCCTAATGATATTGTCATTGAAGAAAGACATTAAACCAGCGGATGCCTGAACCGCATTTAGCCATTTTACTCTCACTGGCTTAAGAACGTCTAACCGCAGTGACAGGCTTTTTCTGTGCCAAGGTAGCTCAAATACCCACAGCAATTGTTCTGTTCACTAGGCAAACTAATGGCCAAACAGAATTGGCCCCAATACACCCCTCTATGAGCAGTTTGTTGATGAGCTCTCTGTTAATAGTGACTCTTTCAACCAGCTGTCAGTATGTTCTAATCTGTGGCAACTGAAGATGCCCAATCCCATGCTTGAGTATTATACAACGGGACGGTAGACAGAGCGTGATGATGACTGCCGCTGGTCTCTTTTGTTGAATAGGATAGGTACATTAGAGTTTTTGTTTTTTTATCGTAAATGCGGCGAACTTTTAGGCTCTTAAACAAAATACTCATTGATTCGCGGAAGATTATCTCGCCATTTTTCGAGAGATCGATTTGCTCTAGGTGTTCACTAAGAATTGGGCCCGTTTGTCGACAAGCAATAGACATATCTGACGGATCAGAGAAATCCAAATCCGCTTCGACATGACTGATGTGACATGTCACGCCCGGGATTTTCGGATCTTGCTCCGACTTAATCACGACATCCTTCGTC
The DNA here is from genome assembly GCA_964229075.1 of Alteromonadaceae bacterium. Classification (GTDB taxonomy): domain Bacteria; phylum Pseudomonadota; class Gammaproteobacteria; order Enterobacterales; family Alteromonadaceae; genus Psychrosphaera. The sequence goes on from CAXRBI010000087.1 coordinate 43,527, forward strand.
GTAAACAATCCCAAACTGACCTTGCCAGCATTCTCGGTGCAACCGGCCAATCCAACCAAAACCAATAACAAGCCAATACGTTTCATCATGCGATCCTTAACTCCCTGAGATAATCAATATAGAGTCTAAAGCATTCTTGCGGTAAGTGGCAGGAGAAGTTAATAGAATCCTCAATCAAGGCAACATGTTGCGTTCAAACTCTTGATTCATGCTATCTAAGAACAACTAAGCTCGGCTGTCACTTTACTGAGTTCATCTTGGTATCGTCAGGATGAACAGGGAGAAAGCGATTTATCGGTTCTGTTCTGTTCGGTTCGATTCAGTTCAAAACTGCACCATGTCACCAATATGCTGGATTTGCGATTTGAATGGGAGATAGAAAAAACCAACCAGGGTGAACGAGCACCCCGGTCGGTTTCAGGCTTAGAACAGTACGCGTTTGATTTCAGTACAATTGTCGGTGCCTTGTTCACACACCTTGTAGGAGAAGTGGCCGCTTGGGTTGCCACCTACGCGATCTCGCCATTGACCAGAATTATCAGTGGTTTCACGTAACATGCCGTTACGGTAAATATCGACAGCATTGCCGTTGATACCCGACCAAGTTAGCTCAGAAAAACCAACACTTGCTAAGTGTGATTTTGCAACCATCAATCCATTTGACGGCGCGTCAACACTGCTAGTGCCCGTGTAACTTCCAGTTAACGTCACACCGCTAAATGCACGGTAGCCGCGTAACATCACATAGTAAGTACCACCGCTGCTGCTGCCGGCACAACTCTCGTTATTGCCACTGGCGTAAGGGCGACAGTCGTAATCCGATGTTGTTGGTGCGCTGCCGTATTTGACATAAAGGTCCGCATCACCAGAGCCACCATTGATCTGGAACTGAATGTTCGAAGCGCCCGCCGGAACTGGCATTGTGAAACTTAACTCTTCATTTCTAGAGCCAGACAAATTACTGACCGGCACGCCGTTTTGCAGTTCGTTATCTGGCGTTGAGCCACCACCTTGTTGGTAACTTGCTTTAATAGAAACGCCAGAGAAACTCGAATAGCCGCGAATCATCACGTAATAGGTGCCGTTAGTCGAAGTACCAGAACAAGTCTCATTATTGCCCCAAGCATAAGGGCGACAATCATAGCTGCTGGTCGTTGGCGCGCTGCCAAATTTGACGTACAGATCGGCATCGCCCGAACCGCCGCTCATTTCGAAGCTGATGTTAGTTGCATCGGCTGGCACAGCAAATGTGTAGTTTAGCTCCTCGGCCGCACCACCAGAGAGGTTTGCAACCGTCTCACCGTTGACCAATTCATTACCACCAGGAGGTGGAGGATTGTCGCCGCCGGTAACATCACAGCCTTGCGCATCAAGTGCATCAAGTGCCGCTTTTGATTTCACTATGCCGTAACCGTAATAGTTATCTCGACCGGGGCTACCGCGGTCTTCTGAGGTAACGTTTAAAGCATTTCTGATTTGTGCTGCAGTACATTGCGTGTGGTGACTCCAAACCACGGCAGCAACGCCTGAAACGTGAGGGGTGGCCATTGAAGTGCCCGACCAGGCATCATAGCTGTTATTCGGTAATGTTGAATTAACCGCAACGCCTGGTGCAGAAATTTCCACTTGGTCGTTGTATTGTGAGAACGACGCAATGTTCTTATTCGAGTCTACTGCTCCAACAGAAACAACACTATCGTAAGAGGCCGGATAAGACTTGGAACTGTTGCCGTCATTACCCGCCGCCGCAATTGATAAAACGCCATTGGCAAGCGCTTGATCGAACGCATTTTTCTCTGCGTTACTCGAGCCACTGCCACCTAAACTCATGCTGATAATATTTGAACCCGCGGCAACACACTGATCGACCGCGGCAATAAGATCTGAGCCGTATGCCCATGAACCGCTGTCATTAAATACTTTGACAATGTGAAGTTGCAACTGGCCGTTGTCGCTCACACCAACCACGCCTTTGTTGTTGCCGCCAAGCGCAGAGATTGTGCCCGCAACATGAGTACCGTGACCGTGTCCATCGTTGTACCAGTTTCCGGTATTATTGCTGCCATAGCCGTCATCGCCTGTCACACCTGAACTAATCAAATCTTCATGCCCAAGGTCGTAACCGGTGTCGACGATACAGACTTTTCGGTTGCTGACCATATCATCCGACACTTGATTCGCTTGTACCATAGTTATGCCATACGGTGTCGATTCAGCCATTAGTCGGCGAATTGGATCCACTTCAACGTATTCCACGTTCGGGTTGTTTTGCATCTGTTCAAGCGCTTTTTGCGACAACTTCGCCGCAACCATGTTTCTGCGATCAAGCGATGTTTGATTTTTGCCACCATTGGCAAGCACGTTTGATTTAACGCTAGCGCCAAAGCCATCTTTGTATTTTATAATATAACGTTGTTCTTCCGCGTATACCGCTGTTGACCCCATAGCCATCAGAGTTGCGACTGCGATGCCTTTCGTTATGAATCTATTTTTCATTTTATGTTACTCATACTTTCAGATTAGTTATTCTCGTCCCTGGTTTTTTCCGCTGCGGAACTGCTCAACACGCAGCAAACGCCGAACTAACCCAAACCACCCGGCCAGCCTTTGGCGCTTTTCTTATTCCCGAGTTCAAAATAGATTGTGACCGTCGATCTCCCAAGTACAGTTTTCCGATTTTCGGTAAAACTGTACTTATAACAGGAACATAACTTGACGATTAAGAAAGTGGTTTAGCGCTCAAAAATAGTGGAATAACCCACAAAAAAGAGATGAGTAAAACTAAAGAGTCAAGAGGTGTGACGGCGTTTTATCGCTTTAATCAGTGCTGATGCCAAAGGAGATGGTGCATGAGTTTTTGATGTGATCAGCATCACTGGGATTTGATAGTGGTACTTTTCAGGTTTAATCGCTTTGAACAAACCTTTGTCGACCCAATAACTGGCGTAATGCTCAGGCAAATAACCGATGAACTTACCAGAGAGGATTAAGTGAGCAATCCCTTCGTCTTGGTAGGCTGAGCCTGTGTTTTGGTAGTTTAGACCATCATTGCGCGACTCTTTGTCTCTGAGATAATTACTTGCTACCACCTCGGCTTGCTGCAGCAACTTATTCAATTTACTCGCTGGGCAATCAAACAAAGGGTGCCCATTGCCACAATACAGATAGTTAATCTCATTGTAGAGAGGATGGTAGTCAAGCCCGCGCAATTGATGCCGGCTTACCCCAAAACCCACCAGCGAACGCCCATTGGCGACCGACATCTCGACTTCTCTGGCTTCACAAACGTTAATTTCGAATTGGATGTTATCGCTTTGATCTTTTAATTCAGCGACGACTGATGCTAACTGACAACGTGGATCACTGACCATAGTATCAATAGCCGCAATGCTGGCTCGGCCAGATAAGTGATCTTTAGAGTTAGCAATCGTGGTGGTGAAGGCTTCGCACTGCTGCAGAAGCTCCAACGATGCTTGATACGTTACTCGACCTGGTTCTGTGAGCTCAAAACCGCTGCGACCACGCTTACACAATTTGATCCCCAGTCGCACTTCCAAGTCCGATAAATGCGAGCTAATGGTCGAACGACCAATGTTCAATCTGGACTCTGCCGCGGACAATCCGCCACACTCCACAATCGCGACAAAAATTCGTAACAAACGTAAATCAACATCTTGAACTAGCACGTTATTTAACCCTTTTTAGTTGGTTTTTCCGACAACAAAATTTAGTTCGATAAAATCGGAATAAGCGTCGATTATTATGCATTTATAAAACATTATCAGCAAGCTAACATCGCTGCCAAGTAATGCCCATTGGGTCTGTGTAATTGTAAGTTAGGAGCATCGAATGAGCTTTAGATATGGTATCGACCATCTGACTCTAGATATTGTTAACGGTATCGCGAATGGTTCGGTCAACGCCGAACTTTGCGAAGAAGCCATCAGTAAAATTAACGCTAGCCGTCACAACGTTGACGTCATGGCCAACTCTGACAAGGCCGTATACGGCATAAATACCGGCTTTGGCCCACTGTGTGACACTCAGATCTCGCCGCAAGAAACCCATTTACTGCAGAAGAATTTGCTTATCACCCACGCAGTCGGCGTCGGCGATGCTATCGAAAAATCGATTTCAAAACTCATGCTGATCACAAAAGTACACGCGTTGAGCCAAGGCTTTTCAGGTATCCGTCTAGAAGTTGTTGAGCGCATGCTGACCTTCCTTGAACTTGATTTGATTCCTGTGGTGCCGGAACAAGGTTCTGTGGGTGCTTCAGGCGACCTAGCGCCTCTGTCACACCTGTTTTTACCACTCATTGGCGAAGGTGAATTCTGGCAAGGTGATGTACAAGTGGCGGCCAAAGAAGCCTTGGAAAAACATGGCCTTACCGCACTGGAACTGCATGCCAAAGAAGGCCTCGCACTCATCAATGGTACCCAATTCATCTTGGCGCATGCGATTACCGCACTTACTAAAATGCGTTACCTATTAGACTTAGCCGACCTTGCTGGGGCAATGAGCATAGAAGGCATGCAAGGCAGTTCGTCACCGTTTAGAGAAGAACTGCACGCGGTGAGAGCATTTGAAGGAAACATCAAAGTGGCTGAACGTATGCGCATGTTTTTCTCCGACTCAGAAAACATGGCCTCTCACACCGATTGCGACCGCGTTCAAGATCCTTACTCTCTACGCTGCATTCCACAAGTACATGGCGCGTCACGTAACGCCTTCAATCACTTGTTAGAAATGGCGGAAATTGAAATGAACTCCGTCACCGACAACCCGATTGTGATCAGCAGCGAAGAAGCGATTTCGGGCGGTGGCTTCCACGGCCAACCGCTGGCTATGGTGTTAGATTACGCATCCATTGCCGCCGCTGAGTTAGGAAACATTTCCGACCGTCGTTGTTATCTGATGTTAGAGGGATTACATGGTCTTCCACGATTATTAACCACCTCTGGCGGACTAAACTCAGGCATGATGATCCCGCAATATGCGACTGCGGCGTTAGTAACAGAAAACAAGTCGCTGTGTTTTCCGCCATCTGCGGACAGTGTTCCAACGTCGATGGGCCAAGAAGATCACGTGTCTATGGGCAGTATCTCGAGCCGCAAACTGAATCAAATCTTGGGCAATCTAGACAAGATTTTTGCGATTGAGCTTATGTACGCCGCACAAGCGATGGAATTTAGACGCCCGAATAAATGTGGCGAATTGGTTGAACATAACTTCGCTCTGATTCGTAGTAAAGTGGCAAAACTGGAAGAGGATCGCTTACTCAAGCCGGACATCGATGCCATGGTCGAGTTAGTTAAATCTCAATCGTTTAAAGTAAATTAAGGAGTGCCTAAAATGACTTTTGCAGAACAAATACAACAAGGTATTCCAAGTGAACTGCCTGCACCAAAACCTTACCCGGTTAATTCCAATCGCGCGCCAAAACGCAAAGACATTCTCACTCCGCAAGAAAAACAACTGGCGGTTCGAAATGCGTTGCGGTACTTCCCAAAAGAATGGCACCAAGAACTGGCTGCTGAATTCGCACAAGAGCTTAAGGACTTTGGCCGAATTTACATGTACCGATTCAAACCGAGTTACGCGTTAAAAGCACGTGCGGTCAGTGACTATCCGGCCAAATGCCAGCAAGCAGCCGCAATAATGTTGATGGTTGATAACAACCTAGACCCTGCAGTTGCTCAACACCCAGAAGAACTCATCACTTATGGTGGTAACGGCGCAGTCTTCCAAAACTGGGCGCAATATCTGCTGACCATGAAATACCTGAGCGAAATGGAAGAAGACCAGACCTTGCACTTATACTCGGGTCACCCGATGGGCTTATTCCCTTCATCCAAAGATGCTCCGCGAGTGGTTGTCACCAACGGCATGATGATCCCAAATTATTCAAAGCCTGACGACTGGGAGCGCTTTAACGCACTCGGTGTGACGCAATACGGTCAAATGACTGCCGGTTCTTTTATGTACATTGGCCCACAAGGCATTGTTCACGGTACCACGATTACCGTTATGAACGCGTTCCGCAAAGTACTAGACAAAGGCGACAGCCCAAAAGGTAAAATCTTCTTAACCGCCGGACTTGGCGGTATGAGCGGCGCTCAGCCAAAAGCCGGAAACATTGCGAATTGCATTACAGTTTGTGCGGAAGTGAATCCAAAAGCGGCAGTCAAACGACATGAACAAGGCTGGGTCGACGAGTTGGTTGACAACATGCCTGAGCTAGTGACGCGAGTTCGTAGCGCTCAACAAAACAACGAAGTGGTTTCCATTGCATTTATTGGCAACGTTGTCGACGTATGGGAAGCATTTTTGGCAGAAGATATCTTCGTTCACTTGGGCTCTGACCAAACATCTTTACATAACCCTTGGTCTGGCGGTTACTACCCGGTTGGCATCAGTTATGAAGAATCCAATCGCTTGATTCGAGAAGAGCCAGAAGTGTTTAAGCAAAAAGTACAAGACACTTTGAAGCGCCATGCCGATGCGGTAAACAAACACACGACCAAAGGCACCTACTTCTTTGACTATGGCAACGCGTTTTTACTTGAGGCTTCACGCGCGGGCGGCGATGTTATGGCAGAAAACGGCATAGATTTTAAATACCCGTCGTATGTTCAAGATATTTTAGGGCCAATGTGTTTTGACTACGGTTTTGGTCCTTTCCGTTGGGTTTGCACTTCTGGTAATACTGACGATCTCGACAGAACCGACGCGATTGCAGCTGAAGTGTTGGAGCAGATCATGGCCGAGTCTCCTGAAGAAATTCAACAGCAGATGCAGGACAACATCACTTGGATCAAAGACGCTAAGCAGAATAAACTCGTTGTTGGTTCACAAGCGCGCATCCTATACGCAGATGCAGAAGGCCGTATTAAAATTGCAAAAGCGTTTAACGATGCGATTGAGCGCGGTGAAATTGGTCCTGTGGTACTCGGTCGTGATCACCACGACGTTTCTGGCACAGATTCGCCATTCCGTGAAACCTCAAACATCTACGATGGCAGCCGCTTTACCGCAGACATGGCGATCCACAACGTGATTGGTGACAGTTTCCGTGGCGCTACTTGGGTGTCTATTCACAACGGTGGTGGCGTCGGCTGGGGCGAGGTCACCAACGGTGGCTTTGGTATGTTACTCGACGGCAGCGAAGACGCTGAACGACGCCTCAAGTCCATGTTAATGTTTGATGTTAACAATGGTATTGCCCGCCGCAGCTGGGCGAGAAACGAAGAAGCCAACTTCGCTATCAAACGAGAAATGCAACGTACGCCAAAGTTAAAAGTGACGTTATCAAACAACGTCGACGACGACTTGCTCGACAACTTGTCATTTTAATCGAGAAAAAAGCCAGCACATCGCTGGCTTTTTTGATTCATAAACCCACTTATTTCAACCCAATTTAAACCTTTTTGCTCAAGTTGGAGACATACTCACTGCAAGGTTCTCCGAACCTCTAATTTATTATTTGCCAAGGACGCTAATATGCGAGTAACCGTCTTGCAGCTATACGCGAAAAGGTGTTGAAAACGCAAAATCGCTTCGCATGAAAATATTTGATGAATAAATTTTGAACGTCAAATTTGGGTATACATTACGTGGTTAAAAAGGTTCAGCCCATCGTTTCCCAAAGCACTCCAACCACCCAAGAGAATCACAAAAATAATTTTACAAAACATAAGGTTAAAGTCACACCACGAGCTATAACGTCGATTAAAAACGGCGACAAAACAAAGCCAGTTCAATCACAACGTCAACCATATTCCACTCCCTCCAACCGTCCTGTAGGTTCAGTTGTTAGATTAAATAATACACTGTATACAATATACTATTTTACTATATACACGTTTGGACACCTGTTTACCAAACTCTGGTTCTAGCTTACTTAATCGCCGCGAGGCATTAAAAATAAAGGCGTGAGGCACATTCAAGGAAGATAAAGTTAGTTTGATTACAAGAAACTCATAAAGATTAACTCAACAACGGAGCCCGATGATTTCATGCCGCAAACGAATATGAATATAGAGGATCCTTTATGAACCGATTTATCGCACGGGCATCAAGCACTATTGCGTTTTTTGTCTTGTTTAATCCGGACTGTGCTAATGCAGCTAACATCAACCAAACGTTCACTGAGAGCTACCAGTGTAACTCGACGGTGAATTTGAAAGCGCAGACTAGCGTCAGTCAACAGCAGTTGATCACAAGTTGTAATGAAATTGCAGAAACTGACCAAGCGTTTCACGACTTCTTTAACACCGACCCAAACAATCCATTACCAAACGACAACAACGATACGCTTGATGTCTACATCTATTTATCAAGTGCTGAGTATAAAGCCAACGCCGGCAATCACTTCGGCATCTCAACGGATAATGGTGGCATGTACCTAGAGGGTAATCCATCAAATCCAGGCAACCAAGCCAAGTTTATTGCCCACATTTGTGAAGGCAGTTGGGTACCTTTTTCTTGTGCATATCAAGGTCAAGTTTACAATCTTCAACACGAATACGTTCATTACTTAGATGGTCGTTACAATGTCAGCGGGCCGTTTGGCACCTTCAATTATAACGCAGGGTTAACTGAAGGACTGGCGGACTATTTAGCCCATGGCCAATCATACGCGCGCACGATAAACGGCGTTGATAGCTTGGATATTCCACCGCTTTACAACATTCTGAGCGCCGATTACTACCATCCAGATCTCTACAAGTGGGGTTACATGGCGATGCACTATATGAGCAACCGCCATCGCAACGACTACGACCTTATCATTGACGCTTTACGCACCGGCAACACGGCCACCTACAGAAGTACTATACGTGACGTGGCAGACCGTATTGGTAGCGGGTTTGACGCTTATGTAATGGGGCTGTCGAACGCCGTTGCTATCAACCAAGGTACATTGCCGGCTGACAACAACTTTGGCGAATGTAACTTAGAACACAAATACGTCCGTTATGTAGATGATCCATCGACACGGAAGATTTCCGTAACTAACTACTCAGATGTACCTATGCGACTAATGTGGATTAATAACGTCAGCGGTGATGCAGGCGCCGACGAAATCGCATTGCTGAACCAGGGTCAAGCCTACCACAACGATTACTGGCGACTGAACGATCGTTTTATCATGATGAGCGAAAACAGAGAATGTGTTGGCATTGGCGTCATTGGTCAAACATCCACGTTCGAAATCGACCAAGCCCTAGTTGCCAATGTTGTTGCAGATAAATTGCCACTGCCAAATGAAGTTGGTTCTTGTAGCTTGGAACGCCCTTACTTTAAAACCGATGAAACCGCAAACGCCACGGTCACCAAGAACTCAAACGAAACGCTTGAAGTGCGTTGGGTCAATTATGTCACGGGCGTTCGCTCGAGCACGCTCTACCCTACGTTAAATCCAGGCGATAGCTACAATGCCAACAACTGGAAAGCGGGCGACCGCATGGTATTCGTCGACACCAACAATCAGTGTAAGGGCGTTGCTGTGTTTGCACCCGGTACAAACACCTTCTCAGTGACAGAGCAAACCTCTGGCAATCTATCGCCAACGGCTGTTATCAATGGTCCATACAATGCGCTGGAAAACTCAAGTATAAACTTCAGCAGTGCCGGCTCTACAGACAGCGACGGCACTATCACTGAATACCTTTGGGATTTTGGCGACGGCAACACAAGCACCTTAGCTAATCCTACCCACAGTTACATTACCGTCGGCACGTATAACATCAGCTTAACCGTGACTGACGACGAAAACGCTGCAGATACAGTCTCGTCAACCGTGACCATCAACCAGGACAACTCCGCTGGCAACGGCACAGATGTGCCTAACGTCTGCGCCTCGCAAAGCCCCATCACTGGCGGTCGTCTCACCGCAGGTGAAGCAGCGTGTCTGGGAAATAGCAGCGCAATTTGGTTGAGCATTGAAGGCGTCAACAATTACAACAGCATTACCATAAGAACGGCTCATGGCTCAGGAGACTTAGCCATCGATTACAGCAATGCTGGTTGGCCAAACGGCTCATACAGTGAAGGTATGTCGAGCAACGCCGGTAACAGCGAATGTATTCACGTAACAGGCGGAGCCAACTACTGGGGCTACTTAAAAGTAGAAAACTCGAACGGCTCTGCTTCCATCATTGCCGAATTTGATACCGCTTCCTGCGACGACACTGGCGGTCAACAAAATACCGCGCCAACGGCGCAAATTAATGGTCCTTACAACGGTAGTGTCAACTCTGTGCTGACATTCAGTAGCGACGGCTCCAGCGACGCGGAAGGTCCTATCGCCAGTTATTTGTGGCAATTTGGCGACGGTGCAACGAGTCAGTTGACCAATCCAAGTCACACCTATTCTGCCGCAGGCAGCTATACCGTATCTCTCACGGTGACAGATGCGGAAGGCTTGAGTCACTCGACGTCATCAACTGCAACTATCACGAGTCAGCAAAACAGCGATGTTGCCGATGTGTGCCCAACACAATCCCCAACCTCTGGCTGGGTCGATATCAATCAAGACATGTGTGTCCCGACAGGCAGTTGGAGTAACGCCATCGCCTATTACGGTATACAGATACCTGAAGGTAGCACCAGACTTGTCATATCAACCGATCATGGCACAGGCGACGGCCACCTTTACTATCAGGCGTCGAATTGGGCAAATGAAACCAATTTTGACCAAGCATCGGAACAAAACGGCAATACTGAAACTATCATCGTTAACGCACCGAGTGCCGGCTATCACTACTTCAGTGTGGTTGGCGCGCACAGTGGTATGGCAATAAACGTGTCTGTACAATAAGACTTTAAAAAAAGGGTGGCCAGTTCACCCTTTTTCTTGCACTTTTGTTGCACTTTTGTTGATGCACATCAGTTAAAATTTGCAGTTAATTGATTCGTTTAAATAGAGAGTTTGAACTGGATCAATACCTTCCATTCCAACCTTTTACATCGAATTAGAGAGTTGATCTAGAACAGCTTTTTTTGTCTTTCTTTGTTGCAAACTGGCGCCAGTTTTGAACAAAGGAAAAATTATGAATACGCTAAAATTATCAGTTCTCGCCACTGCCCTACTCGCGGTGTGCGGTACAGCGCAAGCGAAAATATCTCTCAATGTTGGCGCAATCAATGTCGCACCAAACGAAAGCAGCGCATACTTGAATACAGTAGAAACGGTCGCGGGTTTACCGACCAACTCTACTGAGCTTGGGTTAAATTCAAATACTCAACTTGGTCTCACAATTGACTATCACTATTCTGGCAACGTCATTTTTGAACTCGTTGCTGCGACCCCGTTTTCACATGAGATCAGTGTAAAAAGTGAAGCCAGTGTGGTTGACGGGTTAAAAGCAGGTAACACTAAACATTTGCCGCCGACAGTATTAGCCCAATACCACTTCGGCGAAGCAGAGGCCGCCTTTAGACCGTTTGTCGGCGCGGGTATCAACTACACCGTCTTTTTTGATGAAGAAGTGAATAACCTAGACTCGGCGTTCACATCTCTTGCCTTAATTGGCACGGATGACAAGTTAACACTGGATTTAGACCCTTCCATCGGTCTCGCCGTGCAAGCTGGTTTTAACTATAAGTTTAACGATAAGTGGGGTATTCATGCAATGGCAATGTGGGCCGACATTGCAGCGGAAGGTGCGGTTGAATTGAACGGCACAGAACTTCAAAGTGTTAATATTGATGTCGACCCAATTGTGCTAATGGTTGGTGCCAAGTACTACTTCTAAACCAATGCAGTAGCAAACCAAATCAAGAGGTTCAAAGGGGGGCAATTGCCCCCTTTTTGTCATTGTTGCAACTTCTTCGCGGCTAAAAACAGTAAACCGGCAATGAGCCCTAAAATGGGCGCGCTCAAACCAACGATTGACACACCAGAAGCCGTCACTAGTAAGGTCAGTAAAGCAGCCTCTTTGTGCGAATCCACCGCGAATGACTTTTCCAAACTGACCTGAATTGTCGCTAACAAGGCCAAGCCGGCAAGTAATTGAGTGATCACTATTGGCATGGCGGTGAACACAGCAACAACCGTCGACGCAAAAATACCCGCTAAGATGTAAAACCCACCACCGGCGACTGCCGCTTTGTATCTCTGCTGCTTGTCTTTATCCACCTCTTCACTCATGCAAATTGCCGCAGTGATCGCCGCTAAGTTGCAAGTGAAGCCGCCAAAAGGTGCCGACAGCGCATTAATAAGCCCGGTACTGCGAAGTACATTTTGGGTTGGAGGTTTATAACCATGTCCTTGCAAAATGGCCAAACCCGGCAAGTTTTGCGACAACATGGAAATAAGAAACAGTGGAATAGCTACTGTGGTAATCGCTGAAACCTCAAACACCGGCCTGACAAACTCAACCGACGCCATTGTTAACGTCAAGCTTGGCCCCAAATCCACCATTAACGCCGCGGCAATGCCACCGACGACCAATAGCACCAACATTAAGTAAGTCGAAAAATAAAGGCGTCCCAGCAAATAGACCGCGTAAAATACCAAACACAAGAGTGGATAATCGGTAAGTGGGGTGAATGCCCCCAAGCCCAGTTTTAACAAGATCCCGGCTAACATCGCCGCTCCCAGTGCAGGGGGTATCTTTTCTATCGCAATCGCCAAGGGTTTAAAGAAACCCGAGAGCATTATCAAACTTCCGGCCACGATAAACGCTCCGGTACTCTGTTCAATACTGAGTCCACTGGCGGAGGCAATTAAGAAACTCGCACCTGGCGTCGACCAGGCGGTAAGGATTGGCATTTTGTAAGCCATCGACAGGGCAATACTGGTTGCCCCCATTGTGACACCCAATACCAACAACCAACTGGTTATTTGCGCTGCTGATGCTCCCGATGCCTGAGCCGCTTGGATAACTAACACCACAGAACTACTGTAACCCACTATGATGGCCGTTAAACCAGCGCTAATATGACTGAGCTTCATCTCTCTCCTTAACTGGGCGAAAACCATCAGTGTACCTTAAAAAGCCACAGCGAGCGTACTACTAATCGGCTTAATACCTACATGAACTGTTAGTACAAAATCGTTGTTATTTGTTTAGACGAATTTGAAGCCACCTTTAAGCTGTCCTACTATTAATTTATAGCCCACTAAATTAGAGATCTCTGATGTTAAGATTGGCATATTTGTTCATGCTTATTGGGATGCCGGTTTTTGCCTGGGCCAACAAAGTGACTTGGTATGCGTACGACCAGCCCCCCGCGCATATTTTTGAGGGCAAATACAAACAACAAGGTTACATCAATAAAGCGCAGCAACTTGTAACTGAACGAATGCCAACTTACCGCCATGTCGAAGTGTTAGCCTCCGTTGGTCGCATTATGCGAGATCTCCGCAGCAAAGACATTTGCGTATTTGGGTTGTTTAAAACCCCAGAACGACAGCAATATGTCGCGTTTTCTCAACCCGCATTAATTCACAGAAACTTGGTGGTGATGATGAAAAAGTCCACCGCCAGTAAACATCAATTAGCTCAAACCGTCAGTCTTCATTACCTGCTTGGCGACTTGCAGTTGAACGTCTATACCATAGATGGTCGCTCATACGGCAACACGATTGATGGCATATTGAAAGAACACAAACGGCGAGTGTCTACCCGAGCAACAAAATCCACTAGGGACGTCTACCGCATGTTACAACGGGATCGCACCGACTTTATTTTGGTGTTTCCGGAGTCCGTAAATTACGCGATGGAAGTCTCTGGATTTAAGTTCGAATATGAATTACTGGCCATAGATGAAGTCCCAAAGTTAACCCACAGCTACATCGGTTGCCACGATTCCAATCAAGGCCGCCAAATTATCAAAGATATCGATCGCGCATTAACTGAGTTAGTGCAAGGATATGATTACTTAGATGCGATGGCGACTTGGGAGCGGGGAGATTTGAATCAACAGGGTTTTAAAGAATATTATCAACATGTCTTTATGAAAGGAAAACAATAAAACGCCACCAAGATTTGGTGGCGTTTTATATCCGTTACACCGTAAATTGATTAATTTTATCAATCAGCACATCTTCTACGCTTGCAAGCTCTGTCACCGCTTCGCTCAAAGACTTTGATTCTTCGCTGATTTTCTCAGTTGATTGGCTAATCGCCGACATCTTGTCAGAGACGCTTTGATTAACCACCGACTGCTCTTCCGTCGCCGTTGCAATGATATTGTTGAGGTCATTAATTTCATTGATGCGCTGCACTATTTCATTCAAAGACGACTGCGCCACTTGGGTTGCGGTATGAGTTTCTTGTAATTGCACTTTGCTTCGATCCATTGCCTCACACGACTGCGTCGATTGCAGTTGCAAAGTATCGATGATCTCTTCAATTTCAGTTGTCGATTGCTGGGTACGAGCCGCGAGCGTCCTCACCTCGTCCGCAACTACAGCAAAGCCACGACCAGATTCACCGGCCCTAGCCGCTTCAATCGCCGCGTTTAATGCCAATAAGTTCGTTTGTTCAGCAATCGATTTAATGACATCGAGCACACTGCCGATGTTTTCAGAAGATTTTTGCAACGCGTGAATTATATCTGTGGTCTGCTCTAGCTCGTCCACCAATTTACTGACTTGATTAACGTTTTCTTTCATTTTCTGACGGCCCGTCGTCGACAGCTCACTGACTTCTTTGGTACTGCCCGCAGTTTGCGCTGCATTTCGGGCAATATCGTGGGTGGCTGCGCTGAGTTCACCAATCATAGTGGTGGTGTTAACCATGTTGTGTTGTTGCATCTCTGCTTCTTGCTTGAACTCTTGACTCACTGAATCCACTTGGTTCGACACATCTTTTAGTCGATTTGATGCCGCTGATACGTCGACAATGATGCGCTGCATCGACTTAACAAACGAATTGAAGTTGTCAGCGAGCTGCCCAAGTTCGTCATTTGAAGCGTATTCAATTCGCTTGGTCAGGTCGCCTTCTCCACTCGCTGCCTCAGACATCAAACGATTAACTTGATTTAGCGGATTCACCACGTATTTGGCAATGATAAACGTTGCGACACCGCCAATAAGCAACAGTGAAATGATGGCACTGATGATTGTGGTCGTGTTTGACGCCGCCAATCGTTTATCTTTCAATTCCGAGCTATAGGCCACCATTATCGAACCGATCTTCTGATCATCTTGCCATTGAACCGCCAGCGTCGTTAACGATTGACCACTTTGCGCCCCTGCCTCCGCCAGTAATTTATTGCGATGATCAACAACTTTAACGTAAGCGATATCAGCGCCAGCGACAAAGGCTTTGATGATGTTTTCAATTAATGGTCGGTCATAAGTAAAAATGGGCTCTTTTAAAATGACGGAAAGTTGATTGTTCAGTGCTTTTTGTTCGACCTCCCAATTGTCATTTTCTCTCGATAGTTGGGTGAAATAGCTGATCACCGCAATAACAAACAAGACCGCAAAACTTGCGCCTACAATTGAATATGTAACTTTCTTAGAGATGGACTGCATTACTTCTGCTCCCTGGGGTTAAACCAAAAGTCGGCTTTTTCTAACGGTGTATTTTGCGATAAAGATGGGTTGTCCAACTTAATTACTGTGCGCTTAGAAAGGTTGCTCAGATTGAGAGAGTTTTTGACGTTTTCATCGGCGAAAAATAGTCGCTCGTACTCACCACTTTGCGTCATTTTTTCAAGTTGTTGGTAGATTGTTTGTGCAAGCCGTTCTTCGCCCTTACGAACGAAAAAGTACAGCGGTGCGACATAGTGGATCATAATGTTTGGCTCTACCACTAGGTCTAAATCAGCGAACCGTTCAACCTCGCCCCATGGCTCAAACAAGCCTCTGGGAAAATAGTCAAACCGCTCTCCTTCTAGCATATGGAACAAATTTTCGTACTTGTGGGATTGCACCACATCTAAGCCATTGCCTTCGAGAATCAGAGTATCGGCCCAACCTTTGCCTTGTCCGGCTTTGAATCGCTTTAAGTCCGCAAGATTGCGCACACCGTCAAACAACTGAGCTTTTGAGCGTTTGGTAATTGCTAAACGCATGCCTAATGTTCCGCGATATACTGGAAAATAGATAGGGGCAAAATCTTGCTCAGCCTGAGCGGAGGTCATCTGCCAGATGATGTCTAGATCGCCACTGTTGATATCAGCCATCAATTTACTGACGGTGACATTTTGACCGTAATAGCGATAGCCGATATCGGCTCGGTCTAACGCCAAACGTAATACTTTTATCGGAAGATCGCTGTCTCCCTCATTGCCCATGATCACCAACTCCTTGCTCGATGCACGGCATGCAAAAAACAATGAACAAATGATCACTAGCCAGCTTAACTTGCGCATAGCTGCTCCCCTGTTGTTAACGCTTTCTTTGTTTTCTTTTTTAATGCCCCTGCTCATGCGCCAACATTTTCTGGTGACACAGCAAGCAAGATTGAAAGCGACTTCAATGTTGTAATACTTTGTATTGATAGCAAACCAGATAGCGCTGAGAAGGTTCATATGCACGTTAATGCGGACTATCCCAAAGCTAAAAAAGCGACTTAAGTGGCAACCAAAACCTCAATGTACCTGTCAAGGCAACATTCACGTCTAAACGGTTGAGTAAAACTCACGTGTTTACTATTCGACCAATGTAACGCAGATGACTCACCCACTTCTATTGCATTCGATTGCATTAAACAATCAGCGGTTTTGCGCCAATGCCTGAGTTGCGCTGAAGTGGACATCGCGTAATTGCTTGACTATAAATATAAAATCACTCAAACCGGATTTGAAACTCTGCAGATGAGGCACGTTCGAAACGTTAATCGAAGTTTCGCCACGATTCTGGCGATTTTTATAACGCAAAATGCTTTGGCAGCGACTGCTGACGAGGAAGACTTGTTCAGCCTTTCGCTTGAGGAGCTTCTCAACACAGAAGTATTCATCGCTTCCAACATAGTCACCGATGCCAGAAAGCAGCCTGTTTCAATTTCACAATTGGGCAAAGATACCATCGCACTATCGGGCGCCAGAACGCTCAACGAATTACTCTCAATCTATGTACCTGGCTACTTTATGGTCGAAGATCAAGACGATACGATAGCTGGATTCCGAGGCTTAGCCCCGGATAACAATTCGAAGGTTATGGTTCTACTTAATGGCGAAAACTTAAATGCAGAATGGTTTTGGGGCGCTCCAGACGCATTGCTCAACGGAATCGACCTAGATTTTATCGAGCGCATAGAAGTCATTCGAGGTCCGGGCTCTGTCACTTTGGGTCAAGGAGCGCTGTTAGGGGTTATCAATATCATCACCCAACATGCAGAGAGCAATGAATGGCGCGTTTCAATGTCCGCTGGCGCCGAGCAATTAAGAAAAGCGTCGATTACAGCGCAATACATCAAAGAGGATACTTCAACTTGGCTCTATACGTCTTATGGCTCGTACTCTGGTGCCCCAATGCCAAACTTAGGCTGGGCCAAAGACCGTACAGACCAAGGTTTAACGGTATACCAACGCAACCATCACCTGCATCGAAGTGAATTTGCCAATTTTATATCAAACATTAAATTCAAAGACGTCCAATTCAGCGCATTTCAGTTTAAGCAACGAAGGGACTTATACAATTTCTTCCGCGATAGAGAAGTAGTAGAGCAAAGGTTGCGAGGGGTTACCTTAAAATACCAGCACGAGCTAGACAGTGGATTACGATTTACGTTCTCTTCTCGCTATGCCCAAGATGATTACGCCTTATATTCCCACGGTGACAACTACCCAGCGAGTACCCGCCTGAATTTCGAAACCGAACAGAGTGTATTTTCCGAATTTTTTAACGCAATCAATGGCTATGCGGATGAACGGGTCGAAGCCGGGTTGACCATGGGGGGCACAAGAGAAACAAGAAAGGGCCTCAAACTCATCATTAATTATGACTGGAATACCGAGCATAAGCTCGCATTTGGCGCTGAAGTTAGTCACTTCGATATGGGTCAAAAAAACTATCAAGGCAATAATTTCATTATTAATGAAGAAATACAGCGGCTGGGATTGGGCTCTGTCGTCTCTGGCAACAACGGGTTGTCTGGCACCGTCAATGACAATAACCTTTGGGTAAAACCATATAGCTTTACAATGACGAGCCTGTTTTTGGAAGAGCTTTGGGACATAAATGACTCCATAGACATATTCGCCGCTCTCAGGTGGGACGATCACCCGAACTGGGGCTCGCAAGTCAGCCCTCGACTCGGCGCTGTGCTCACTTACGACGAATCACATTCCTTCAGAGTCACCCTACAGAGCGGCTTTCGAGGCGCGGTTGGCGTCCAATTCGCCGGTGGGTTTGTACAAGATGGTTTATTGGCGCAAGAAAATTTCGAACATGCCAATAGCATCTCTAATACGAATGTGGACGTAAACTTCAACGGCAACCCCGAAGACGATGAAATCAACCTTTCTAGAGTCGAACCTGAAACCATCACCTCGTTTGAGCTGGCTTATGATTACAGCGCTAAGAATCTCAATGTTGATGCCGCCCTGTTTTACAATCACACTCATGACATATTAGCGGCTCAGGCACATGGCTACGTTGGGTTAGGTTTTGGGGACCGCGTTGGCAGTGATGAAATTGGCACATGGAACGGTAACTGGTATTACCAAAATCAGAGCGGTGAACTAAATCAAATTGGCTTTGAGTTAGATGTAAGTTATCGCTTTGACAATTGGCTATTTAAGGCAAGTCACTCTCATGTTCAAGTCGTTAGTGCTGATGAAGACGCCCTTGGCGTATATGTACTAGAAGGCGAAAAAACCGCAGCCTACCCAGAAAACATTTCTAGAGCCCAAATAAACTACAAAGCACAATTCTCGTCAGGTGAGGTCAACGCCCATATCAACGAGCTCATCTTCTGGAAATACATTGCCCCAAATGGTGAAGAAGTCGACGGCACTCACATCGTTAATCTGGGGCTATCGTGGACTCCTGCAACCTTCCAAAACCTTACAGCAGAATTGATTATTAAAAATGTAACTGACACCAACGAGTTGTATCCAATAAATGGTACTGGCATTACAGCGCAAGCCACAGGCACTCCGGTGATTGAAGGCCGTACTTGGTGGTTGAATTTTAAATTTAATATTTAACAACAAAAAAGCCAGACTCATAAGCCTAGCTTTCTCTGAATAATGGTGCGGATGGAGGGACTTGAACCCTCACGTGCTTTCGCACACAGCGACCTCAACGCTGCCTGTCTACCAATTCCAGCACATCCGCGAATTAATTAGTTAACAGGTACGTCACCGTCTTTTTTGTCAGACGCAGGAACGTCTGAGTCATGTGCGGCAGGAACATCACCGTCAACTGGCAATACTTGCTCTGCAACAGGTGCGTCTTCCGCCAAATCGCTCCACTCACCTTCTTGCTTAACAGAATTTGCGGTCATGCTACCAAGAAAGATACTGATCACGAAGAACAGAGTCGCAAGAACTGTTGTAGTGCGAGTTAGGAAGTTTCCTGCACCGCTTGAACCAAATAGCGTCGCCGATGCGCCAGCACCAAACGATGCGCCCATGTCTGAGCCTTTGCCTTGTTGGATCAAAATTAAACCAACAAGCGCCATTGCGACTAATAAATAAACTACAATTAATACTTCGTATAACATGCTTCTTTCCTAAGCTTTTGCGTTTTCGCAAATCGCCATAAATGAATCAACCACTAAACTAGCGCCACCAATCAGGCCGCCGTCAATGTTTTCACTGGCAAATAATTCTTCACTGTTCTCTGGCTTAACACTGCCGCCATATAAAATGCGCGTTGTCTCAGCCATTTCTTGGTTGTAACCAAGTAAAATCTGTCTAATTTTGGCGTGAACTTCTTCAGCTTGCTCACAGCTTGCCGTTTTACCGGTGCCTATTGCCCAAACAGGTTCATAGGCCAATACCAAACTGTCTGCATAAGATGGTAACACGTCCAATACCGCTTTAACCTGTCGAGTGATTACCTCGATGGTAGCGCCGGCTTCACGTTCTTCGTCAGTTTCGCCAACGCAGATAATCGGAACTAAACCTGCGTTTAAGGTTGCTAACACCTTATTAGCGACGACTTCATCGGTTTCACCGAACAAAGCACGACGTTCTGAGTGACCAACAATAACATATTGACAGCCCACGTCTCTAAGCATTTTTCCAGCAACTTCGCCGGTAAATGCGCCTGATTCTTGGGAAGCTACATCTTGTGCACCTTTTTTAACACCTTGAGTGTCTTCAGCTAGGTAAACAAATGGAGGACATACCACGGTTTCTACTTGTGTTTTATCAAGCGTTGCTAGCTCCGAAGTCATGTTTTCTAACAGTTCTCGGTCGCCATTCAACTTCCAATTAGCTACCACAAGCGGTAAACGATGCGCCATTGCAACTCTCCTAATTTTTAGCGGGCGAGATATTATCTAACCTCGCCCCAAGATACAAGCAAAGCTTTTATTATTCCGCGAAAGCGGCTACTTTTTCAGCAACCTTCTGCGCAACACCTTCAATTAGCTTTGCATCCTTTCCTTCTGTCATAACGCGTATCAACGGTTCAGTACCAGATTTACGGATAAGAATTCGACCTTCGTCGCCCAATTCAGCTTCAGCATCGGCAATCGCGACTTTGACTTCGTCGACTTCCAATGGGTATTTAGTGGGGCTAGTACGGACATTTATCAACTTCTGTGGGTATTTTTCCATACCGGATTTAAGTTCAGACAGTGTCATGCCGGTCTCTACCATCGCTGATAGTACCTGCATAGCCGATACAATACCGTCTCCTGTAGGCATGTGCTCTAAATTAATCACATGGCCAGAACTTTCTCCGCCAATCGTCCAACCGTTTTCTTTAAGCAACTCCATTACATAACGATCGCCCACTTTGGCGCGCTTAAATGGAATACTCAAATTGCGAAGTGCCACTTCAAGGCCAAGGTTAGACATCAGAGTGCCAACAACACCACCTTTCAATTTGCCTTGCTTCAATGCGTGTCGAGCAACGATAAAGACTAGCTCATCACCATCAACCTCAGCACCTTTTTCATCAACCATGATGATACGGTCGCCGTCACCGTCTAATGCTAGACCAATGTGCGCTTCGTGCTCTAAAACAGCCTTTCTCAGTGCTTCGGTATGGGTTGCGCCGCATTTTTCATTGATATTGATACCGTTGGGTTCAGCAAAAATAGAAATAACGTCTGCCCCCAACTCTTGTAAAACATTAGGCGCAATATGGTAGGTAGCTCCGTTGGCGGTATCAACGACAATTTTCATACCGCGTAAAGAATCACTTAAAAACTGACCTTTACAGAATTCGATATAACGACCAGCTGCATCACCTATTCTGAATGCCTTACCCAATTTCTCTGATTCGACACAGGAGATTTCTTGATCCAACATGCGTTCAATCTCAAGCTCCATTTCATCTGGTAACTTTGTACCCTCTGCGGAGAAAAACTTTATGCCGTTGTCATAGTAAGGGTTATGAGAGGCGCTGATCACGATGCCTGCATCGGCGCGAAACGTTCGAGTTAAGTAGGAAATCGCAGGGGTTGGCATCGGGCCTAATAGGCCAACATCAACACCAGCGGCGATCAGGCCAGACTCCAGTGCGGTTTCAAGCATGTAGCCTGAAATACGAGTGTCTTTACCTATGAGTACTTTTCGGTTGCCATTTTCAGCAAATACTTTACCTGCAGCCCACCCAAGTTTAAGAGCGAACTCAGGGGTAATCGGTGACTGACCAACTAGGCCACGAATGCCATCCGTTCCAAAATATTTTCTAGACATTTAAACTCCATATTTGGTGGCATTAAAAATATCGACCGCTTGTTTCGTCTCGGCGACATCATGCACTCTAATTATTTTTGCGCCATGCTGCATGGCAATTGTTGCGGCAACCACACTGCCCAGGACACGTTCCTGCGATGGTAAATCTAATAGGTTTCCGATCATAGACTTTCTGGACAGCCCAGCCAAGACCGGAACGTCAAATTTATTAAATGTTTCCAACTCATTCAACAACTGATAATTGTGCGCGAGTGTTTTTCCAAAACCAAAACCGGGATCTAAACAAATTCGGTCGCGACCGATACCTGCGGCTTCACACTCGGCGATCTTATTTGCGAAAAAGTTACAAATGTCAGGAATCAATTCATCATAAACTGGGTTGGCCTGCATCGTTCTCGGGGTGCCTTGCATATGCATTAAACACACTGGAACATCGCTGCTTGCAACTACATCCAGGGTATTTTCCAACGACAAAGCGCAAACGTCATTGATCATATCGACGCCTGCATCGATGCCCGCTTGCATCACCATTGCTTTGCTCGTATCCAGCGACACCCAACAATCAAACTCATCTTTAATCTTATCGATAACTGGAATGACCCGTGAAAGCTCGTCAGTCTCAGAGACCGCTGCCGCACCTGGCCTTGTTGATTCTCCACCTATGTCGATGACTTGAGCCCCTGCTTTTAGCATGGCCTCTGTTTGTCTCAATGCGGCGTCTATCGCAGTGAACCTACCACCGTCAGAAAATGAATCCGGCGTCACATTTAAAATGCCCATGATCATAGGGCGAGAAATTTCTGAAAGTATAAATTTAGACATATCAAAATAATAAGGCTCCGAATGGAGCCTTGTTTAATTAACTTGCTGGGTTTGGCGCATCTGGCTCAGCTTCAGCTGAACTTGATGAATCATCACCATTACCTTTATTTGAAGAGTTAGTGTCTGACCAGCCTGCTGGTTCACGCACTGGTACTCTTTCCATCAAATCATCGATTTGCTTAGCGTCGATCGTTTCGTACTTCATCAACGCATCTTTCATCGAGTGTAAGATGTCCATGTTGTCTTCAAGAATTTTCTGGGCACGGTCATAGTTCCTGTCAATGACGCTGCGCACTTCTTTATCAATCAAACGAGCCGTTTCATCTGATACATTTTTGTGCTGTGAAACTGAGCGTCCTAAGAACACTTCACCTTCTTCTTCAGCGTACAATAACGGACCCAGTTTTTCCGATAAACCCCATTGCGTTACCATCTTACGGGCTAAGTCAGTTGCACGCTCAATGTCATTCGACGCACCAGTAGAAACCTTCTCGTCACCATAGATAATTTGTTCCGCAATTCGACCGCCGTACAAACTCGAAATGTTGCTCTCAAGGTGTTGCTTAGAATGACTGAAACGATCTTTTTCAGGCAAGTACATGGTTACACCCAAAGCGCGGCCACGTGGAATGATACTCACTTTGTACACAGGGTCATGTTCTGGGACCAAACGTCCTACGATCGCGTGACCCGCTTCGTGGTATGCCGTCATTTCTTTCTCAGCATCATCCATAACCATGGTCTTGCGTTCTGCACCCATCATGATCTTGTCTTTTGCTTTTTCAAAGTCTTGCATGTCAACTAGACGCTTGTTACCACGAGCAGCAAACAGTGCCGCTTCGTTAACTAAGTTGGCCAAATCCGCACCTGAGAAACCAGGGGTACCACGGGCAATCAATGCTGGTTCAACGTCATCCGCCACCGGCACTTTACGCATATGCACTTTAACGATTTGTTCACGACCACGAACATCAGGCAATCCAACCACCACTTGACGGTCAAATCGGCCAGGACGTAATAACGCAGGGTCAAGTACGTCTGGGCGGTTCGTCGCTGCGATTACGATGATACCTTCGTTGCCCTCAAAACCGTCCATTTCAACCAGCATTTGGTTCAAGGTTTGTTCACGTTCATCGTGACCACCACCGAGTCCAGCACCACGCTGACGGCCAACGGCGTCGATTTCATCGATGAAGATAATACAAGGTGCAGACTTCTTCGCCTGGTCGAACATATCACGTACACGAGAGGCACCAACACCGACAAACATTTCAACGAAGTCAGAACCAGAAATTGCAAAGAAAGGTACTTTTGCCTCACCTGCAACCGCTTTCGCAAGCAAGGTTTTACCGGTACCCGGTTGGCCAACCATTAACACGCCTTTAGGAATCTTACCGCCAAGCTTTTGGAATTTTGAAGGGTCCTTCAAGTAGTCAACTAGCTCTTGAACTTCTTCTTTGGCCTCGTCACAACCGGCTACGTCCTTAAAGGTCGTCTTAATTTGGTCTTCACCCATCAAGCGGGCTTTAGATTTACCAAATGACATGGCGCCTTTACCGCCGCCACCTTGCATTTGACGCATGAAGAAAATCCAGACACCAATCAATAACAACATTGGGAACCAAGAAATTAAGATAGATGCCAAAATTGAAGGTTCTTCTGGTGGAACGCCAATGATGCGTACATTATTTTCGATAAGATCGTTTAACAAATCTTTGTCGTACGCAGTTGGAATGAAGGTTTCAAATTTTTCGCCACTGCGCTTGATACCAGTGATTTGACGATCACTGATTTTAACTTCACGCACTTGGCCTAAGCGCACGTCCTGAATGAATTGCGTGTAGTTGGCATTGCTGCCAGCTGACTCATTCGGCGTGATCCCATTAAATACAGTCATCAAAGCTACTGCTACTAATAACCAAATGATCAGATTTTTAGCCATATCGCTCAACGGACTAACCTCTATGTATAAACGTTAAAATGAAGATTACTATAATTTGTACCCAGTCGCTACCAAATACACTTCTCTGGAACGTGCTCTGGATGAGTCTGGTTTACGAACTTTCACAACTTTAAATGCAGCGCGTACATCTTTTACAAACTGGTCAAAGCCTTCTCCTTGGAACACCTTAACCACAAACTTTCCTTCTTTTTTCAAAACTTGGTGGCACATATCTAACGCCAATTCTACCAAGTACATGCTGCCAGCTTGGTCTATTGCATCGTTACCCGACAAGTTTGGCGCCATATCCGACATAACTAGATCTACGTTTTTGCCGTCAATTCGATCAAGCAAAGCATTTAACACGTCTTCTTCACGGAAGTCGCCACGTAAAAAATCAACCCCGACAATTGGGTCCATAGTCAAGATATCGCAGGCAACGACGGTGCCCTTATCGCCAATTTGCGACACCGCATATTGTGACCAACCACCAGGGGCAGCGCCCAAGTCGACAACCGTGTCGCCGGTTTTCATTAATTTGTCTTTCTTTTGCAGTTCTTCAATCTTGAAGTACGCGCGCGAGCGAAGGCCTCGTTTATTCGCCTCTTTTACGTAAGGGTCGTTAACGTGCTCGTCTAACCAACGTTTACTGCTCGCAGATCGTTTATCTTTCGCCATAATCCGGTTTATAAATTGGTAATAACCTAAAGGTGGGGTAGAATATCCATAATTCAAGTTATCACAAAAGTTAAATTAGAATCTGATGAGTCTATCGAAAAAGCAAATTCAATTTTTAAAGGGTGAAGCACACTCTCTCAAACCAATCGTTCAGCTCGGCGCCAATGGATTTACCGAAGGCGTGTTAGCAGAAATCGAACACGCATTGGAAGTCCACGAACTGATCAAAATCAAAATTCCGGCTGAAGACCGTGAAGAGCTTGGCTTATACGTCGACGCTATTGTTCGAGAAAGCAAAGCCGAAAAAGTTCAGTTGATTGGTAAAACTTTGGTTATTTACAAACCGTCTGAAAAACAGAAAATCGAATTACCAAAGAAATAGACATATTTCGTTACTAAAAAACCAGCATATGCTGGTTTTTTTTATGCCTAATCCTAAATCCGCTCAAACGATATTTTCGATGCCCCTGAGGCCGCTATGTCAGTTATTTGCCTTGGCTCTTTTGCGAGCCACTAACCCCAATATACATAGACTCAAAATAGTCAAAGTCCGTGGCTCACTGACCGCTTGCAAAGAGACAGCGTTAACACTAAGAACGTCAAAAGTCATTTCATTGACCAATAGTTGGTCACTTGAATCTTTATAAAACAATCTGGCGTTGCCCACTCCAAACACTCCGCCTTGACCGTCAGGAAATCCAGATGCGATAAATTCAGATTGACGCCCTTCAACCGGATCATAGAGAACCCCCTGAACATGATCCGCAACAATACCTCCTTCTCTAATACGCCAAGTAGCAAAGGAGCTGTCTGGGTTGTGCATGGCATAACTTCCGCCATTCGCCGAAAGGTCATCAAATGCAAAAAAGTTAGCAAACAAATCGTTTACTTCGTTAATCAAAACATCAGAAAACATAGTGAAATTTGGGTAATTGTAATGACAGTCAGGGTCCCCTACTGAATCGTCCGAGCAATAAACTAATTCGCTCCCGGCTTGATTAAACGTCATCTTGGTGGACTCGTCGTCATAAATAAATGAAATTTCAAAGGTGTCATTGATTGCATGAGCGAGGTAATCGCCCGTCGTCGAAGTGACTTCAAGCTCCCAAGTTTCTTCGATTAAGCCAGCCTGGACATTGGTTACGCTAAATAGCGCAGAGGTGATGATGGCTTTCGCCAGTAACGATTTGACTGCGGTCATAATTAAAGTTCCTTTTTATACGTTTCCGTTTGCTTGCGATTATTCAAATCGAGCAACGAACGCTCCAATTAAAATAATGTTTTATTTCATATCCTTAACGATAAAACACTAACACCAGTGATGGACTTTGTAAAACAAATGGACAAAACTCTATCAAAAATAAACGCTTGGCACATAAGACCTATGCTCCTTTTTTCAGCACTACACAAAGTGTCAAAAACACAGTATTTTATTGGCCCATCCACTCCTCTAATTACTCGACACATATAATGTTAGAACCCGAACAAATAGAACAGTTACTTGAACAAGCCAAAGACAGTGACCGCAAACGCAGTCATTTACTGCTGCATGACAATCAAGACTGTTTATTGCACAGGGTTGTTATTGCATTGCAAAGGGGAACCTATGTTGTGCCACATAACCATTCAGAGAGTCAAAAAGAAGAGATATTATTCGTTCTTCAGGGCGAAGTTTGTGTAGTGCTATTTAACGAACAAGGTATGGTGCTTGATAAACAGGTTAAGTCAGCAGGTGAGCTGAGCGCCTTCGGTGAATATGCGCCTGGCACTTGGCACACACTCTACCCAGTCTCCAACAATGCAATAATCATTGAAGTAAAGCGCGGCCCATTCATTCCCACCTCGCCGACTGAATTCGCAAGATGGGCGCCTAAAGAGGGCTCACCAGGCGTTAACCATTTCCTTGCCTGGCTGTATAAGTGTGATGTTAATGCGCGTTATTTGCCGGGCGCGGACTGATGCACCACCAATGCAATACCGCCCAGTATAATGCCGCTAACGATGAGTAACTCCAAAGGTATCGCTTCGCCAACAAACAAAACTCCGCCAATGGCGGCAATGACAGGCACATACAATTGCACAATCCCTGACGATAGGTGTGAGAGTCCTTTGACTGCAGAGTACCATATTGCATAACCAGCGCCTGAAGCTAACGCTCCAGACGCAATCGCAAGAATCACCCCCTCAGTCGTCAAACCATCTAATTCGATGAACCAGATCAAGGTCACAAACGCCAACAATGACGCTTTTAGAAAATTACCTTGTGTAGCAACCAACGGAGATTTCACGTATTTGCCGATAATTGTGTACCCCGCCCATGACAATCCAGACAACAACATCAGCGCCAACCCTTCTACATTTGGTTGATTGGCGCCAGGCAATATCAACCACAAAAAGCCAGAAAACGCGAACACAAGCCCAATGGCTGCGACTTTGGTCGTCCGTTCGCCCTTAAATAGACTGATCAAAAGGATGGATAATTGGACGGTCGCAAACAGCACTAATGCGCCCGTTGCCGTATCTAGATACAAGTAGGCGAGCGAAAAAGTGATTGCATAACCAAACAATGCAACGCCCCCCTGCCAACTCCCAGAATTAAAGACATTGGCCTTACTTCTATCAACTGCAACAACCCACAACATCAATACGATCGCGCCAGATATCAACCGCAACAGGGTAAACGCTATCGGATCGTTTTCGTTATCTGATAACGCTAGCCGGCAAAGTACCGAGTTTCCGGCAAAGGCGATCATCGCGACGACTGTGTATAGCAGTGTTAATTTAGACATAACATTTAGTTAAGTGTGCAGTTTGATTGAATATTACCGTAATAGTCCGGTCCTGGGTGGTGACTATTGCATTAATTTGAATAAACCGGGGTTTAGGGTTAATCAATAAACGTAATTAGAAGAAGCGTGACTTTTTGCCAGCGGCGATTATCTCCATCATTGAGTTAATCAATAGTAATGTACAGTTTTTCTGAAAACCTTTTGCAATTCATCGCAATAGGATCAAATACTTAATAATCTCTCGTTGCAAATTTATTAGGACAATTATAATAATTTCTGGGACGAACAAATGAAACACATCTTTTTATTTATCTTACTGACTGCGAGCAGCCATTTATTTGCGAAAGAGTTTTACACAACCTGCAATAACTGCTCATCATACCAAATGAAACAAACGGCAGAGGCCATTGTGATACCCCCTTATGGGCCGTCATACGTCAGCGTATTTGACGAATCGGACAAGGAGTATCGTAGGTATCGTCTGTCTACTACTAATATAGAGGACTTTATACCAGTTACTATTGCAATAGAGATTGCTAATAACGCAGATATTGAACAGTCTTTCTCTCAATATGTAGATGCGATGAGAAAAGCGGATGATGTCGTCTCAAACATTACATCCCTTGAAGTATCAGACAGCATTCAAATTCAAAGCCTGTCAATGAAAAGCACAATTAGCTCAAGCGCAAAAAGTATGGGCGATGGGCAATGCGAAGCCAAGGAAGTTAATAGTGGCGATTTAACCGCTCATGATTATGTTAGCAGTTCCCGAAATCGAAGATTATTATTTCATACCGTGAAGTTGATTCTCGACGCACAGGGCAATGGAGAGGTTTCTGAGGCCGTAAGTATGTTTGAAGGATTTATGGTCAAGTTAGAAAATACTGGAAGCACTGCCGTCAATATGACCTCTGCCGTTCTCGGCGTGTTAGACCTTAGATCGCACAAATTGAACATGCCAGATGGAGGATTTATTACTGGTTCGTTGAACTTTAATACTCAATCATTCGACATTGCAGTAGCGACAGACGGCAACTGTTACGATATCCCAACGGATGCGGACAAAGTAGAAAGTGAGTACATTATGGCAACTGCAGGTAGCACTGAAAGTATGATTGACACTTTAATAGGGTTAGGCGGCTCACTCCATTCTGCACAGATCCCCGTATGTCAGCGAGAAATAAAGGTATGTACAGGTGTAAATGGCGTAGTTACCAGTTGCACATCTGTTTGTTTCAGTTGGCGCTAAACACTACATGAAAAGCGTTCATATCAATGTGCGCTTCACACACCAAGCATTCTTCAGCCAATAAAAAAACCCACCTCAAAGAGGCGGGGTTTGTTATTGGTGGAGCTGGGGGGATTTGAACCCCCGTCCAGAAAAGCTTAGCCTTTGGCCCTACACGCTTAGTCAGTCTTTAAATTCACCGAGAAGCTGCGGAATGACACGCCACTTTTCGACTATCCTGAATTAAATTTCGTGGGTTGCCTCTCAGGCGGGAGTCGCGCCACTATCCTGTTTGGTTTTTGATCTTCTGGAATTCCCCGTCTTACAGGCGGAAGCTAGGGCAGAAGAGCTCTCAGCAGGTTATTAAGCTGCTAGTGCGTAGTTTTCGTCGTTTGCGACTATTTTTTTGCGGCTTTTTACGAGGCCAACCGCCCCTCGACGTGCTCCTCCGGCATCATCAATCCTGTCGAATCCTGAATCAGCCCCAATAAACTGTTCTTCGCTACGCAAGCCAAAGCTCTGATGCGCAGGGATTAATTCTGCATGAAGTTCGAAGAGTTTAGCATGGGCAAAAATACTTGGCTATGACAAATCCCTGTCACAAGGCGAGATTCACAACAAAGCCCAACCAAGTGCGCAAATTCCAATCAGTTGCAGATCAAAAATCCATAAAATGTGTGACTGAGCCGTGAAACTAAGGTCACTTTTGGTAGGAAGCGGATACACAAACACGATATTTTGCCACCTTGAATTGTAAGACCTAAAGTCTTCAAACCTTCACCGGGCATTCAACATATCGTTTAAACACGTTTGTCATCTCACTCAAATTTTATTGAACAAACGTTCAACAAAACCTATAACAGCTTGATTTAAAGACAAGAAAAAAACTGTAACAAGCAATCAAGGCCGTGATTTACCCCCTACCAAACTTACAATTTAATGACAGTAAGTTTCACTATATGAAGTTTTTCGATAATAGGAAAACACACGTTAACGTCCCGTTTACGTTTTTGTCACGTTTCCGCCATGGACTGTACTTACACTTTTTCGCCAATTTACTTCCAGTCGTAAATTACAAATCCAACATGACAATTAAAAAGGAAAAACAATGAAATTCGCTCTCGGAAACGTTAAAGCAAGTGCAGTTGCACTGGCTGTTTTGTTAGCTCTAACCGGTTGCTCTGGCGACGACGGCAAAGACGGTGCCAATGGTACTGACGGCACAAATGGCACAAACGGTACAAATGGAACTGATGGTACAAATGGCGTAGACGGTCAAGACGGCGCTGATGGCAAAAATGCAGGCCGCCTAGTTCGTCTAGCAACTGTCCCAACTGGTGCTGAAGTAACAGGTGCGTTTTTATCTGAAGAAGGCGATTTATTCTTCAATGTTCAACACCCTAGTTCATCGAACACAGAAACCGATTCCGTAAATAATCGTGCATTCAACACAGGTACTGTAGGCGTAATTACCGGTGTGAATTTCAACGACTTGCCTGAACAAATCATCGATTCTGTTGTCCCTGTCAGCGACTACGAGCGCCAAACAGTAATGACTGCGATTGGTAAATACCAAATCTTAGGTCAGACCGGCGACACTTACGAAGGCAAACTTGAGAAAGGTTTAGGCCACATCTATTCAAACGACGGTAGCGAACTGATCTTAGAAAACGACATGCCAGACTTTAACGGCTACATCGCCAATGGCGAAGGCAAAGGTTACCTCTTCAGCAACTGGGAAATGTACCCAGGCGGCATCAGCCGAATGGCGATCGAAAAAGGTGACGATGGCATGTGGACAGTAACTGACGCTATGATGGTCGATTTCTCAGCGGTAAACGGTACTGCAGCAAACTGCTTTGGTTCTGTAACGCCTTGGGGCACGCCATTATCTTCAGAAGAGTGGATTGTTGATTCAACTGTTGATTCGACCACTGATGCAGATTGGAACGACCCAGCCAAAGTAGAAGATTCATCACAAATCATCGGCAATATGTGGGATCTTATGGCACCAGACGCGCCAAACCCATACGACTACGGCTACATCATTGAAATCACTAACCCAA
Organism: Alteromonadaceae bacterium; assembly: GCA_964229075.1. Taxonomy (GTDB): domain Bacteria; phylum Pseudomonadota; class Gammaproteobacteria; order Enterobacterales; family Alteromonadaceae; genus Psychrosphaera. Next base: position 74,838 of record CAXRBI010000087.1, read on the forward strand.
CGTCAGACGCTCCAGTACCTGTAAAACATTTTGCACTGGGTCGCTACGAGCACGAAAACGCAACTGTTATGCCTGACGGAAAAACGGTTTACTTGTCACAAGACGACACCGGCGGCGTATTGTTTAAGTTCATCGCAGACACAGCCAATGACTTAAGCTCAGGTACTTTGTACGGCGCTAAATTAACTCAAGACACAGGCCTTACTGACCCAGCCGTTACTGGCTTTGACGTTGAGTGGATTGAACTAGGTCATGGCAACAATGCCACAATCGAAGGTTGGATTGATGAGTTCGATGGCATCACGACGGCGGACTTCGTCTCTGGTGAAACCAATTACATGACAGTTGAAGACGTCGCTGCCTGGGCGGCTGGCGATGCCAACTACCCGAGCGTTGAAAACGGCGGCGGTAAAGTCACTGCAGGTGACGTTATGGACGACCGTGTTGTGTTCTTAGAGTCTCGTGCGGCGGCAAAAGCCAAAGGTGCAACTGCAGAATGGCGCAAGCTTGAAGGCATATCAATCAACACGAAACGTGCGCAAGAAGCGGTTGAGGGCGTTGACACAATTGACGGTGAAGAGGTGAAACAAGCTTATCTTTACATTGGCATCGCAGACATCGACAGCACTATGATCGACGGCGAAGGCGACATTGCATTGTCTGACCGCGTTAAAGACTGTGGCGGTGTTTATCGCGCAGCACTTGGCGAAGGTTACAACATCAGCCGCATCGAGCCTGTCGTTATGGGCAGCTCATACCGCAGCTCTTTAGACGGCGCAGCACGTTGTGATGTGAACCAATTATCACAACCTGACAACGTCATTGTAATGGACGACGGCCGCATCATTATCGGTGAAGACGGCTTCCAAGAAAACAACACACTTTGGTTGTACGAGCCTACTGAAAAGTAATCGTCAGACCAATCCGGGAGAGGCACTTGCCTCTCCCATGTTTGTTTTTTTAGGTAATTGTTATGAAGCGTTATATTTTTATTTTTGTTACAGGCCTTATTACAGGCTGCAGTCCTTTCCAATCTGAAGTGCAAGACAGTGTGCAGATGCATCCAGTGGCCGCCACCGCCTATCTTGAAAACGACGAAGTGTACAACCCAGAGGCTGTTATTCCGCCGCAGTGTTACACCAAAACCGAAGGTAAACACAATCCGTGTTATGCCTGTCACCAAAGTTATCCGAAAAGTGAAAACCGTTCAAACATGATGTCGGACGCCGACCTACAAGGCGATTACGAGTTTTCAGACGTGGGATTAACCAACAGTTGGAAAAACCTTTTTATTGACCGTCGAGACATCATAAAAGACATGAGTGATGACTTGATTATGGCGTGGATAAACCAAGACAATTACCAACCTTTTATCGACCAACAGCAAAACGACAAGCAATGGCGCGGAGAAGTGACTCCCGTTGATAACCTCGCGAATGCCGCCGACGCGTTTGAAACCAATGGACTGGCGAAAGACGGCAGTCATTGGGTGGCATTTAATTACAAGCCTTTCCCGAGCACATTTTGGCCAACCAACGGCTCTACTGGTGACGCGATGATCCGTTTGCCAAAAGCGTTTCGAGAAATCGGCGGGGAGTACTCCTTTGATGCCTATTTTGCCAATCTTGCGCTGGTCGAGCTGAACCTCAAAGACCTCGCTGAAATCTCTGTTCCTGCGATTTCCGAGTTGGCCCTTAACCTCGACCTCAACGGCAACGGCCACTTGGAGCCTGAAATTCGTTCCGTAGTCACCCGCAGCCACTATGTTGGCGACGCGAAAACCATTCCATTAGTCTCGATGTTGTACCCAGAAGACACTGAGTTTTTGCACACTGTGCGCTACCTTGGCATCAATGACGACGGCAGTATCTACAACGCCAAGCGGATGAAAGAAGTTCGCTATATGAAAAAGCACAATTTCATGTCCAGAAACCGACTCAAAGGCGCGTACATGTTAGAAACCAAAGAGAAAATGGCGGAGTCATTACCAAAGACCATTTATCTCGGGGACCGAGGCATCGATAACGGTTTTGGCTGGACCATCAATGGCTACATCGAAGATGAATTTGGTGACTTAAGAGCACAACACAAACAAGAACTGACCTTCTGTAACGGCTGCCACAAAACCGTTGGTTCCACCTTAGATCAAACCTTTTCCTTCCCGCGCAAGGTCGACGGCGCCGAAGGATGGGGCTATATCGATTTGACCAAAATGGTGGACGCGCCGACCAAGGGCAGTAACCAAGGCGAATTCTTAACATACTTCGAGCGTGTTGGCGGTGGCGATGAATTTCGTCAAAACAAAGAAATGATCGCAAAATGGTTTAATGACGACGGCAGTGTTAACCGAGAAAAAGTGCAGTCAGCCGACTCTGTGTACGACCTCATTATGCCGTCTAAAGCCCGAGCGTTGGACTTAAACAAGGCCTACCTGTCGATCGTTAAAGAGCAAAGCTATATCTTTGGCCGCGACGCCAATTTGTCGAGTGCCACCAACGTTTTGCAACACATCGACAGCGAACAACCGCCTTTGTTAGAGCAACACCGATTTAAATGGGACATCCGCCTCAACTGGCAACATGGAGGTCCAATGTTGACGAGGGCGCTGCCATGAGCGCGCCACTTACCGACTTCATTATGGCCTGCCTTGTCATGGGGCTAGGCATTGGCACCGATGTCGCCATTGCAACTATCTTGCGAGCCAAGCAATTGAGTTCGTTTCGCGTCGCTCTGCTCTGGGTGATTGGCGTTTCGTTAACTCACACCCTATTCCCGATGATTGGTTATGTGTTTACGTATTTTAGTATTCAAACTGTGCCCGTGATTACCCCGCTTGTTGGCATCATTGCATTCGCCTGCATCGCCCACTTTATTTGGCAGGAGCTGTTGGATTACAGTCGTCAAAATGTCGGCTCAGACTCAACACTCGACGACCGCCAACTGCTGATCAGTCTTGGCCTGATTTTAGCGGTCAGTTGGGATGCATTGTGGTCTGGGCCAGCAAAATCCGCCCAAGTGGTTGGCTGGCCTGAACTTATGGTTTGGGGCTCATTCATTATTGTTGGCGTAATGGTCAGTGTGGCGGCCATTGTCAGTTGGCTTTGCGGCAAGTGGTTACAACAAAACAATGCTCGTCTACAGCAATCACCTCCGCTAATTGCACAATGGTTGCAGTACTCGGTGATTTCCTATTTTGGCTGGCTGGCACTATTGCGTTACACCTTAGATTTAAACCTGGCATGGTGGCATGTTCTAGCACTCTCTGCGATGATCACTGCGTTGCTTATGGTTGCGTTAAAACCACAACGAAGTTCTGTTGTGGCTTAGGGGCGTACTCGCCAATCACTCAGTCGCTGACGTGACTTTAGTTTGCTCCTAACTGCTGGCATCTTTCGCCGCCAGCAGTTGTTTTACAAAACTCGCAGCCCGGCGAAGAGCCTGCAACCGCTCACCCTGCAAGGGCTGGTGATAGCTCAGCCTGATATAATTATTAAAGCGGTGATCTGAGGCAAACAGTAACCCAGGTGTGAGCACCACCTGGTTTTGCAACATTTGTTGATACAAGGCTTGGCTGTCGATATGCTCCGGCATTCTCAGCCACAAAGTTAACCCTCCCTCTGGCATGACATAGCTGACCGAACTCGGCCAGTAACTCTTGAGCTCAGACAACAATAAATTACGTTGTAACAGTAAGTATTTTCGAAAATGGTTTAAATGGCGACGAAAATCGCCTTTGGCCATAAATTCAGCTAACCCCAACTGCACACTTTGCGCGCTCGCCAGCTGTGAACCCAGTTTTTGCCGCAAAATTTGATGTTGAAACCTCGGGCTGATCAACCAACCTACGCGCAAATCACGGGACAAACACTTTGACATCGAGCCGCAAAGTATCACGCGGTTATAGATGTCGAGTTGGAACAAGGGCGAGGTTTGTTGCAGCAAACCCATTTCACCGTAAATGTCATCTTCAACAACAAAAAAGTCGCGCAACTCCGCCAGTTCCAACAACGCCTGTTTATTTTGTTCCGGCATCGAACGGCCCGTCGGAGTTGCGTACGTCGGCGTCACAACGGCGGCAGCGATGCGGTGGTTGCGACTGATGGATTCAAGCCGCTCGATGTCCATCCCCCCTTGTGGCAACATTGGGATCTCGATGACCTTCAAGCCCAATTGCTCCAACAATTGCAGCACCCCATAAAACGCAGGGCTTTCCACCGCCACGGTATCTCCCGGTGATGTCACCGTATTGAGCGCCAAAAACAAAGCGTTTTGACAACCCGATGTTACGACCACATCGCTGGCATCCACCAGAGTACCTCTTTGTCGATATCGATGGGCAATTTGAACTCTCAGCGCCAAATTACCTTGCGGCTCATCGTAATAACCTGAAAGTTCGGCTAATGCGGATTTGTGATTGCGATTAATACACTGCAACAACGACGGCAAATACGGCGAAACGTATTTTTCTTTGGCGCTGGGATAACAATCAAATGCCGCTCCTCGTTCCATCAAAGTATGAAATACAGTCGACAAATTCACCGCTTTTGGCATAGCGCTGACAATGGTTGCGGGCTGCGCTTCGGTTTGGCCTTCGTAGCGCCAACATACAAAAAAGCCCTGCCGACTTCTGGCTTCTACATACCCTAGTCGCTCAAGTTCGACCAAGGCTTTGATAACGGTGTTTTTCGAGACTTGATGGGATTGCGCCAATTGTCGAATAGAGGCAATCCGTTCACCAAACACAAACTGCCCAGATTGAATCATCTCAATCAAGCGCTCTGCTAACGAAATGAATTTGGCCACCAACACCTCTGTACCCATAAATTTATGGGCAAACTGTATCTGTACCCAAAAGAATTGCAACTTAAAATTCGGGCATTTTCAGCAATTCGGTAAATGACCATGCAGCACCACGACTCACAGCTAATTTTCAAAACCGCTGACATCGACGGAAAGATTTACGTAAAACCTCAGACGGGCTTTTTTCATAGTCTTAGACGCAACCTAAACTTGGTCTTGATGGCTTTGTTCATTGGCCTGCCCTTTTTGCAATACCAAGGAAAACAAGCCATTTTGCTTGACGTCGCTGCGCAGCAATTTCATTTGTTTGCCATCACCTTATTTCCACAAGATTTTATGGCACTGGTGTTTGTGTTTATGGTCGCGGCGTTTTTACTCTTCTATATATCCGCGCGCTTTGGCCGAGTTTGGTGCGGGTTCACTTGCCCACAAACGATTTGGACCGCCATCTTCATGTGGGTCGAAAACAAAATTGAAGGCAACCGACAGCAGCGGATCAAACTCGACAAACAACCTTGGAGTTTGCAAAACATCACACGAAAATTGGCCAAGCACCTCAGTTGGTTGCTAATTGCTTGTCTCACCGCCACGGTTTTCATGTCCTACTTTGTTCCAGCATTGGAACTGTACCCATCCCTAATTTCTGGTCATGCATCCTCTTTAGTGTTGGGATGGGTACTTTTTTTCACTCTATGCACCTATTTCAACGCAGGTCTTATCCGCGAGAAAATGTGCCAGCACATGTGTCCATACGCTCGATTCCAATCAGTCATGGTCGGCCCAACTACTAAGGTTGTCACCTACGATGCTGCGCGAGGCGAAAACCGTGGACCGCGTAAAATGAAACAAGCCAAACCTGAGCCTCTCGGCGATTGCGTAAATTGTGATCTGTGTGTGCAGGTGTGCCCGGTCGGAATCGATATCCGTAATGGTTTTCAGGCCGACTGCATTAACTGCGGCTTATGCATCGACGCGTGCGATCAGACCATGGCGAAATTTGGTTATAAGAAGCGACTGATCGCTTTTGCCAGCCAAAGTAAAAACGACAGTAAGTTCCGCTCGCTCGGCTATTTAGCTGTGATGACGAGCATTGTGTTATTCGCATTTATCTGGACTGACAGTCGAACCGAGCTGGAAATGACCTTGATCAAAGACCGTAATCTCATGTACCGCCAGCTGGACAGTGGCGAAATCGAGAACATTTATGTTCTGGAAGTCATTAACAAAACTCAACAAGTCAAACAAGTCGACCTGCATCTGCAGCATCCGCAATTGCACATATCGTCGGATCCTCACATACAGCTAAAACCTCTAGAAACAAGGACTTATTCGCTGCGTCTAACCAGCGCAGAGGAGCTAAAACAGAGATTTGTCCAGTTTGAACTGACCGCAAAAGACCAAAACAACAGCCTGCTGCTCAGCCGTGAAGGGACATTTATGTCGCCTTGAATACGACCATTATAAAATAAACCGAAGGTGTGCTAGTTGAGCGATAACACGAGGACACGTAATCGCTTCAATGGCATATATCGAGCACACCGGGAGATAGCCAAGTTTTTCGCTTGTGCATACACTAGCCGAATAACAGCTATCTCTTTGACGCTTTTACAACAGCAAACGACAACGCGCTAGCCCTGTTTAAAAGGCGCGAATCCATTCGGTAGCAGCTTTGAATGGCGTCTCGGTTTCGATGTCAACCTCTATAGCCTCACCGTATGGGTTTGCAAACGAGTCCATCATTGTGCTCGTTGTAACAATCAAAGTTCCGCCATTGGACAACGCAAATGGCTTGTTTGCGGTGGACATTCCACAAGAGTCATTGCCAAATGTCTTAACGTTTTTCTTGCCCTTAAACGACAGCAAGATCGCTTCACCGGAACTCGAGGTTATTTGACTTGAAATCACCGCAATTGGCAGTTGGGTGTTAATGGCGGTGTCGTCTGAAAATTCAATCATTAACTGGTCGTTGATAAATCCGCTGCCATTTTTTGTTGACCAACTGCTTTTGCTGCCATCGGAGTGACCAAAATAGCCATGAACACCGTCACCCAACAGTGGTGCAACGCCTGACAACATCGGCCACATGTTACCACCGGTATTGTCTGACAAGTCGACAATCCAACCTTTAATATCCCGTTTACTTTGCGTATTGATTTGATGGCGAATGTACCTAACAAAATCCGCATCATCATCGTCAGCGGCACTGACATAACGACTGACTTCGATGTAGCCTATATCATTGGGAACGGACGTTTTTTCAAATTGAGGCGGATGACACTCTCTGGTGTAGTGCATAACAAATCGAGGATGGCTCGACGAACTATAGAATGAATGTCCCGTGTTGGTGACTTCCAAGATTCGGTAGATTGATTTTTTTAACACATCACTCTGTTCAGTGCGAAACAGTTCGTCAACCTCGGTTTGCAAAAGTTGCCAGTCGACGCTCGATTTAGTGAGGACATTGGCCTTCATGATCTCCATTATCTCCGCAACAACCGCGTAATCTTCCGTCTTTTTGTAATCCGCAAGCAACACTGAAGAAAACACCATAGTTAAAGATAAAACTGCAGTGGTTAAAGTTCCTTCCAACATTTTAAACAACTCCGCTCTGTTCTATTACCTTGATTTTTACGCCAGAAATAGCCTGAACACCAAGCGGAAATTAGTAAAAAATTGTGTCTTTGATCCGCGGCTCACAAGATGCGAAATGCCGGACATCTGCGCTGTTCAAGGTAATAGAAAAATCAGATCAAGCTGGAATGGATTCCCAATCAAGTTGGGAATGACGCGGGGTGTAGGGGTTATGTGCATACGTTGGCCGTGATAGTGATTACGTTTGCCATGATAGTGATTACGTTGGCTATGATGGGGTTTGAGTTAGGAATAAGAGATCTGGTATTAAGCATGGTCATGAGCGCAGGCTCTGAGACGGTTTTGATATTTACCCTTTGCCCATAATAAACAGATGCCATCCAGACCAATCAACCATCTGTAGCCTCCAGTTTCCACCTCCTAGCCAATTTATCGCCCTGATACCTATCAAGTTTTTTACCCGTGCGGTAGGCTATCTGCGGTCTTATTTTAGGAGGTTTATTCGGAATGAAACGAATTCTATCTTGGGTTGCAATAGGTCTTACGCTGAGCACGGCTGCAGCGGCGGCGGACGTAATGACACCTGAAAAACTATGGCAAGTTAAACGCGTTAGCCCGATGGGTTTAAATCAAGCAAAAACGCACGTTATTTATAAAGTCACCACGCCAAACACGGAAACCAATGACTTCAGTAGCAAGGTCTATCAGGTGCCTGTCAAAGGCGGTACACCGAAGCTTTTGCAAGACTATCAAGGTGTACTGGCCAACTCCAAAATTTCACCGGATGGCAGTAAAAAGTTATTCCATGAATCAGTCCAAGTGGACACCATCTTAGCCAAAAACAAACACACTGACATGGCTCAGGCTGACGCTTATGTATTTGACGATTTAGATTACCGTCATTGGGATACATGGCAAGACGGTACGGCAAATCACGTGTTTTATCAGGATCTAGAAACCGAAGAAAAAGTCGACATTCTCTCTGGCACTCCGTTTGACACACCAACTTCACCGTTCGGTGGTTCAGCAGACTACATTTGGGGTCCAAAAGGCGAGAACATTTATTACGTAAGTAAAAAGCTGACTGGCGTCGAATACGTCACCAGCACCAATACCGATATCTACCGTTACAACTTAAAAAGCGGTAAAACGACCAATGTGACCGAAAGCAATAAAGGGTATGACAAATATCCGGCATTTTCGAAAGACGGTAAGCTCGCTTGGTTACAAATGAAAACACCTGGTTATGAAGCGGACAAAAACGACATTATCGTCAAAATGAAAGGCAAAGATGTGAACTTGACCGGCCACTGGGACGGTACCGTAAACAGCTTTAAGTGGAGCCAAAGCGGTAAGTTCATATATTTCATCGCGCCAATCGACGGCACAGTTCAGCTGTTCCGCGTAGCCGTTACCACAAAATCCAAACCACAAGTTAAACAATTAACCAAAGGTAAATTTGACGTCAATGGCATCGTCGCGGTGTTAGACAAACACATT